>JBNLED010000206.1:0-38096 GCA_050304755.1 Polyangia bacterium
ATTCCGAACCGGCGGTGGATGCGGGGACTTTTGGCACGCCGGACACGGACACGGATACGGATGCCGATACCGATACGGATGCCGATACCGATACGGATGCCGATACGGACACGGATGCCGACACGGACACGGATGCCGATACGGACACGGATGCCGATACGGACACGGATGCCGATACGGACACGGATGCCGATACGGACACGGATGCCGATACGGATACGGACACGGACGCCGATACCGATGCCGATACCGATAGCGACACGGATACTGACGGGGACACGGACGCGGACACCGACGCCGATACCGACGGGGATGCGGATGCGGACACCGACGCGGACACGGACGCGGATGCGGATGCGGACACGGACGGGGACACGGACGCGGACAGCGACGCGGACACGGACGCGGACACGGACGCCGACGGGGATCCGAGGGATCGGCTTCCCTGTGATCAGCCGGTCAGCACCATCAGGGAAGCGGGCGAGTGCCTGGATCCCCCGCTGCTCGTCGGCACCGCCGTTTCCAGCGGAAATACCGGAGGAATCGCGGCGCAGCATTTCAACTACTGGACGGCGGAGAACGAGATGAAGTGGCAGTACCTGGAGGGCACTGAAGGGGTCTTCTCGTACGGCGGCGCCGACGCGATTGTCAACGCGGCGACTTCCCAGGGGATCAAGGTCAAGGGCCACTGTCTGGTGTGGCACAGTCAGCTGGCGGGGTGGGTGGAGCAGTCCCGGGGGCGGGACCGCCTCCTCGACATCATCAACAACCACAGCGAGAACGTTGTGGAGCACTTCGGGAACCGGATCCATTCATGGGATGTGGTGAACGAGGCGATATATACCGACTCCAGCACCGGCGCGGGCAACGCTCAGATGAGGCCGTCGGTGTTCTACAATGAGATCGGCGACGACTACCTCGACCAGTCCTTCCAGATCGCCCGGGACATCGCCGACCGGAACGGTTGGACCGACATGAAGCTGTACTACAACGACTACAGCATCGACGCCGACAACGACAAGTCCCGCTTCTCCCGCCAGATGATCCAGGGGTTGGTGGAGCGCGGCGTCCCCATCGACGGCGTCGGCTTCCAGATGCACATCGGGCCCCCCAACAACATCCCGACCGCGCAGGAGGTCGAAGACAATATGGACTTTTTCATCGGTCTCGGGCTGGAGGTCCTAATCTCCGAGATGGATATCAATCTGTGCGGCGGGCTGGTCAGCGAGGAGCAACAGGCGCAGCTGTATCACGACATCACCGCCGCGTGCGTGGTCCGATCGAAGTGTACCGGCCTGACGTTCTGGGGGGTGAATGACGAGAACTCATGGCTCAACAGCTTCGGGGAGGCCATGTGCAACGGCAGCAATTCCAGATCCCTGCTCTTCTCCAACAATCAGCCCAAGCCGACCTACACCCAGGTCCTGAACGCCATGACCGGGCAGTAGCTCCCAAAACACCTGTCTCAAATTGGCATAGTTCATGGGATCCCTTGTGCGGTAGCGGCGGCCCGAAAGCTGGGAACACCCCGCCTCCCAAAGCGCCATTCCCGCTCGGTCCGGCGCTGGGGATGATGGCCTGTAGGGCCGTGCAGTGGTCGGGCGCCCGGGAGGGGGGAATCCGGGACCACCGGGGTGAACCGTCGAGGGATCAGTCGAGCGCGCACTCGCCGGCCTGGGTGGGCCAGTTCTCCTCCAGCGCCTGCAGCCACTTGTCGGCCATCTTCCGTTCGCCCCCCTCATTGGGGTGGATCCCGTCGAAGGTATCCCCGTTGGCGTTGAAGCCCGAGGCCTGGTCGACGATGACGACGGGGGAGGTGTCGGTGGTGAGCTCCCCCGCCAGCGCGTCCAGGCGGGAGTTGATATCGTCGAGGGCCGATTGGGACTGGGTGGAGGGGATCAGCTTGGCCAGCAGGATGATCACCCGCTCGTTGTCCCCCCGCAGGAGGCCGACCACCTGCCTCAGCTCCTCGATCGTGCCGTCCGTGGGCTGGGACTGGAAGGCGTCGTTGGTCCCGAGGTGGACCAGGGCGACATCCGGCGTGTAGCGCGACAGCCACCCCGGCAGCTCCCCGATGATCTGATCCACCCGCCAGCCCCAGTGCCCCTCGTGGTCGCGGTCGAATTCGTTGTTCGGATACGACGGCGAACCGCCGAAGTTCTCACTGGTCGAGCCCACGAAGTCGAAAGAGTAGCCCGCGTCCAGGAGGCTCTCCCAGAGGGGGTACCGATAGCTCAGGTGGTCGTTGTTGGACTGGGTAATGGAGTCGCCGATGGGCAGGATGCAGGCCCTCGGGGGATCCGCATCGCTGTCCGTATCGGCATCGGTGTCCGCGTCGGTATCGACGTCGGTGTCCGCATCGGTGTCCGCATCCGTGTCCGCATCCGTGTCCGCGTCGGTATCGGCATCGGTATCCGCATCCGTATCCACATCAGTGTCGGCATCGGTATCGGCATCGGTATCGGTATCGGTGTCCGCATCCGTATCGGCGTCCGCATCCGTATCGGCGTCCTCATCCGTATCGGCATCGGTGTCCGTATCCGCGTCGGTGTCGGTGTCCGCATCCGTGTCGGTGTCCGCATCGGTGTCGGCATCCGCGTCGGTGTCGGTGTCCGCATCCGCGTCGGTGTCGGCGTCTGCATCTGTATCGGCGTCTGCATCCGTATCCGCATCGGCGTCAGTGTCGGTGTCCGCATCGGTGTCAGTGTCCGCGTCTCCGCCCGGATCGGTTCCGTTGCCGGCATCGGAGGTGCTCGAATCATCGTTCGTGCATCCCGCGAACAGGGATAGACACAGCGCGACCCATATCCCGTAACGGAGATTTCGCGTTTGCATAAATATCATGGGCTTTTTTTTCCTCCTTACAACGAGTAGAGTGTTAGCCAGATTTCAAAACGGGCGGTGATATTTTCGCCCGGCCGACTCCGGGAACGCAAATGAAAACAAACTTGTTATTGATGTTTTTCGCGGCCGTTGCATTGGCCTGCTCCCCCACTGGCGGCTCTGCGTCGACGGATATGGAACCTGACGCGAACAATGCCGGCCCTGATACGGACACTGATTCAGACAGCGACACCGATACGGACAGCGACGCCGACGCGGACACCGATGCGGACGCCGATACGGATTCAGACACGGACGCGGACACGGATACGGACACCGACGCCGATACAGACGCGGACGCCGATACGGACGCGGACGCCGATACGGACAGCGACGCCGACACGGACACCGATGCGGACGCTGATACGGATTCAGACACGGACGCGGACACTGATACGGACACCGACGCCGATACCGATGTCGACACCGACGCCGATACCGACGTGGACACTGATGCGGACACGGAAGCGGACACCGATGTGGACACCGGGACCGGCACGGCGGCTGAAACGGACCCGGATACGGGGACGGGGACGGAAGCCGAACCGACGATCGGCGATAACCCCATCATCTCGGTTCTGAACGAGGACAACGCGGATCCGGAGATCCTGTATTATGAGGGCACGTACTACGTCTATCCCACTACGTGTCCCACGCGGGATTGGATGTCCACCTACTTCAAGGTATACGCCTCGACCGATCTGGTTTACTGGGAGGACCGGGGGATCATCCTAACGGCCGACGATGTCCCCTGGGCCACCAGCCGGAGCTGGGCCCCCGCTATCCAGGAGAAGGACGGCACCTTCTACTACTACTTCTGCATGGACGGGAATATCGGGGTGGCCACCGCCGCGTCCCCCATCGGCCCCTTCACGGACGCCCTGGGGCACGCCCTCATCACCGGGCATATCGATCCGGACGTGTTCGTCGACGATGACGGCGCCGCCTATCTGTACTACGGGCAGATGACCCCGCTGGTGCGACGGCTCGCGCCGGACATGATCTCCTTTGACGGAGACGAGATCCCCCTGCCGGTGGACAACTTCAGGGAGGGAGTCTACGTCTTCAAGCGGGACGGCATCTACTACATGATGTGGTCGGAGAACGACGCCCGGGACCTCACCTATCAGGTCGCCTATGGCATGTCCGACAGCCCCACCGGGCCCTTCGTCAAGCAGGAGGTGGTCCTCTCGATGGCGGGAGATATGGTGGGGACCGGGCACAACTCGGTCCTCCAGATCCCCGGGACCGATGACTGGTATATCGTCTATCACCGGCACTACCTCCCGGACGGCGGCGGTCAGTATCGGGAGATCTGCACCCAGGAGATGGCGTTCAATCCGGACGGGACCATCGCGCCGATCGTCCCCGCACCGACGTTTGTCGCGCCGTAGCCCCGCGGCGGTGTGGATTGGCTGTCGGGAGCCGTAAAGAAATTATGGCAGGGAGTGCCGCTTCAGAATCGGCCAGGCGATGGAGACGTTGCCGTAAATGACCTGGTTAACCTGCTCCGTACAGAGCATCACCTCGGCGCCCCCCTGACACTGGGCGGCCCCATAGAACTGACATCCGTTGCCGTCATACTGGACGCTCCCGGCGCAGCCGTTGATCTCGCCCCATTTATTGAACGTTTCCACCGCGCCGAGGAAGGTCACCGGATGGTCCGGAATCACAGCCGAGTAGCCGCCGGAGTAAGGCACGAGCGGATCCCCAGTCGCCCGGAAGGAGACCACCGAAACCGGTCCGGGGGGGGCGCAGCTCTCCGCGTCCCTCTGAATCAAATCGAAGGAGGACGGGGCGATGGCCGCGAAGACACTGTCCGGCTGGCAGGCCAGGTGATACGCCATGCCGCCGCCCATGGAGATGCCCACCGCGTAGATCCGGGAGGCATCGATACACGCGATCGCCTCGATGTCTTCTATCATCCGCCACGTGAATGTCACGTCGTCGACATTATCGACGCAGCAGGGGCCGATGTTCCACGCCGTTCCTGGCGTCCCCGGGAGGCCGGTGGGGAACGCCATGACCACCCCCTCCGGGTCCGTAACGGGAGGATAGGGCGAGGCCGTCCGTTCGGTCGCGCCGGTGCCGCCGATCGCGTGGTAATCGACAATCAGGGAGACGGGGTCGCTCCCGTTGTAGGCGTCGGGGATGTGCAGGAGGTAGGATCTGGAGACGCCCCCCACCAGGACCGTCCGCTCGACATCCCCGGGAGTCGCGGTCTTCCCAGTACACTGCAGCGGCTGGGGCTCCGAGTCGGATGACGTGTCTCCGGTATCCGCGGCTCCGGTATCCGTGTCGAGGGTCGTGTCGGGACGCGTATCCATGTCCGATTGGGAACCGGGCACCTCGTCCGGTTCGGATGAGGTATCCCCGGTCTGGGTGTCCCGGCGCTCATCGGCGATGTACGTCTCTTGTCGGCACTCGGTAACGAAGAGCAGGTTGGCGATAAAAAGTACGACCCCGATCCTTTGCATATCACCGCTCCTCTCTGATATTTTGGAGTATACCCCAACACGGCGCGCCTATGCGCGGAGAAAACCGGGTTTCTCTAGCGCTGCTCCCCCCTCCCGAACGCGGTCTCGATGATGATCTGCTGCTCCAGCTTGTGGCTGGCGGCGGAGCCGGTGGCCGGGGTGGCCGCCTCGGGACGCCCCACGGCGTCGAAGGCCCAACGGGCCCGGAGGTGCGACTCGAACTTCAGCCGGACGAACGGCCCCGCCCCCATGTTGAGGGGCTCCTCCTGGACCCAGGTGAGGGGGATCCCGTCCGGATACACGGCGAGGGCGTCGGTGAGCTCCTCGGGGAGCAGCGGGTAGAGCTGCTCCACGCGGACCACGGCGACATCGCGGGCGTCCCGTTTCTCCCGCTCGGCGATAAGGTCGTAATAGATCTTACCGGTACAGAGCATGACGTGGGTGACGTTCTCGGGATCCGCGCTCTCGTCCGGGATGATCTTCCGGAACCCCCCCGCGGCGAGCGCTTTGATATCGGAGGTCGCCGCCGGGTGGCGCAGCATGCTCTTCGGGGACATGACGACGAGGGGCTTTCGAATCGTCCGTTTGGCCTGCCGCCGGAGCAGATGGAAGATCTGGGCCGGGGTGGTGGGGTACACCACCAGGTAGTTGTCCGTAGCCGCGAGGGAGAGGTAGCGCTCCAGCCGGGCGCTCGCGTGCTCCGGACCGGTGCCCTCGAGGCCGTGGGGCAGCAGCAGCACGACCCCGGAGAGGATCCCCCACTTGGCCTCGCCGGACGCGATGAACTGATCGATGTAGACCTGGGCCACGTTGGCGAAGTCCCCGAATTGGGCTTCCCAGATGACCAGCGTCCGGGGGTGGGCCGTGCTGTACCCGTACTCGAAGCCGAGCACCGCCCCCTCGGTGAGGGGGCTGTTGACGATGTCCACCCGCCCCTGCTCCGGCGAGAGGTGGGCGAGGGGCATGTGGACCGTGCCGTTCTCCACGTCGTGGAGCACCGAGTGCCGGTGGCTGAACGTCCCCCGCTGGGAATCCTGGCCGGTCAGCCGGATGGGGATCCCCTCGGCGGCGAGGGAGGCGAGGGCCAGGGTCTCCGCGCACCCCCAGTCGATGGGCCGCGCTCCTTGCACCTGGTCGAGCCGCGCCTTGAGGATCTTCTCGACCTTTGGATTGGCATTGAATGCTTCCGGCAATGTGGTGAGCTTCTCCATCAGGGCCCCGAGCTCGGCGGCCCCCACCGCGGTGGGCACCTCCGGAATATCCCGATCCATCCCCCCCCGGAAGGGCTGAGCGGACGAGAGGAAGATGTTCCGGATATCCCCCGTGGTCGCCGGGGCGCCGGTGGTCTTGGCGTACTCCTCCTCCAGGAACTTCACCCGGGAGTCGTTGATCTCCCGCGCCTCCTCCCGGGTGAGCCCGCCGAGGGCCAGGAGGTGCTCCGTGTAGCTGGTCATCACGTCGGGGCGCTTCCGGATCTGTTGGTACATGAGGGGCTGGGTGAAGGTCGGCTCGTCCCCCTCGTTGTGGCCCCGGCGCCGGTAGCAGTACAGGTCGATCACCGTGTCCCGCTTGAACCGGTGGCGGAAGTCAAGGCAGACGTCCAGGCACTGGGCCACCGCATCGGGCTTCTCGCCGTTGACGTGGAAGATGGGCCCCTGGAGCATCTTGGCCACGTCGCTCGCGTAGGTGGTGGACCGCGCCTCGGCGGCCAGTGTGGTGAAGCCGATCTGGTTGTTCACGACGATGTGGAGCGTCCCCCCCACCGAGAACCCGTCGAGCTCGCTCAGGTTGAGGGTCTCCTGGACGATGCCCTCCCCGGCGATGGACGCGTCCCCGTGGATCAGGATGAGGAGGCCGTTCTCGCCATGAAAGTCGTTGTGCCGGATCTGTCGCGCCTTCAGGGCCCCCTGGGCCACCGGCCCCACGAACTCGAGGTGGCTCGGGTTGAACGCCAGATCCACGTGGATCCGCTTTTCGGTGTCCGTCGTCCAGGTGCGCTGATACCCCAGGTGGTACTTCACGTCGCCCCGGCCGATGAACTTCTCCGCGTCCTGATCCCGGAACTCCCCGAAGATGGCGCTCGGGTGCTTGCCCATGATGTTGGCGAGGACGTTTAGCCTTCCGCGGTGGGGCATGCCGATGACGATATTGTCGATGCCCTGCTCCCCGGCCTTCTCGATGGCCTGATCCAGGAGCGGGATGAGGGTCTCTGCCCCCTCCAGGGAGAAGGACTTGGCCCCCACGAACTTGCGCTGGATGAACCGCTCGAAGACCACCGCGTCCGTGAGCCGCTCGAGGGTCCGCACCTGCTGCGCCTTGGTGAGGGATATCCGGTTCCGGGTCCCCTCCATCCGATCTTGGAGCCACTCCCGGGCCCTGAGCGAGTCGATGTGCATGAACTGGGCACCGATGGCGCCGCAGTAGGTATCCTTCAGGTTCGAGAGGACCTCCCGGAGCCTCAGCGGACGGTTCGGCGACATGTGCCCCACCGTGAAGAGCAGATCCAGGTCCTCCGGTGACATGCCGTAGTACTCGGGCTCCAGCTCCGGCAGCGTCCGCCCGTCGTCGCCGAGGGGGTTGATCTTCGCCATGAGGTGTCCCCGGACGCGGTAGTTCCGGATCAGCTGGCTGACGTTGTACTGGAGGAGGGACATGGCGGCGGCCCGACCGCATCCGGCGCACACCTTCCCGCCGGGGCCGTGCCCCTGGAGCAGCTGCTCCCGCCCGATGGCGACGGACGGACGGGTCCCCTCGATAAAGGCGTCAGAGGACTCCAGGGCGGTGAAATAGATCCGCCAGTCGTGACCGACGGACTCGGGGTCCCGCCGATACTTCTCCCAAACCCTTTCGATGTATTCCAAGTTTGCCGAGGTCGGCGGTTCGTTCTTCATGGGCACCCTGTATCGCAGCGTCGGTTGTTCTTCAAAGGTCTACGAACAGTACATAACGCAGGTTGCAATCGACGGCCAACCTTTTGTCCCCCCGCGGTGGCGGGGCAAAATCCGCGCCGCAATGCCTGTCGGAAGGCCGCCGGCCGAATGTGATTTTTACCTCGATTTTTCTTGCCAACCACTTACCGTGGCAGTAAGGTGCACTACCTTGACGAGTTGGGGTGCATATTGGTGTGCGCCCATCCGGAGTAACAAAGGGCAGAGCCTGTGGGCTCAGGAAGAGGAAGCGAAAATCGTGTCTTTGGCCGAAGGTAATGGAAGAGAGATGAACGGGGACATGGAAGAGATGAACAGCACAGCGCTGGAGGAGAACCAGGATCTCGAGAGAAAGAGACGGCGCCGTCACAGCCTGGGCGAAGCGGTGGTCTGCCGCCCCCTCGAGGTTGTGGTTCGAGACGATCGGGTCGAGCAGGCTATCCGGCAGCTCAAGAACCGCATGGCCAGAGAAGGGGTTCTCCGTGAGCTCAAGAACCGTCGTCACTACTTCAAGCCCAGCGAGCTCAAGCGTATCAAGAGCCGTGAGGCCGCCCGTCGCCGCCGCAAACAGGCCCGACAGAAGTCCAACTGATCACAGCGCTTCGAATCCCCGAAAGTCCCCACCGCCTTATCATTCCGTATTATCCGGAACAGACCGGATTCCCGCGACCCTTTGTCGGGCGTTTTTTCACGAGCCCTGAAACTGTTTTCGGTGTACATTTCGCCCTGCGAGGTAAGTGGAGTGGTGCTCGTTAAATGATACTCGATATTCTTATGTTCGCAGTGGGGGGCACCGCGGTATGGCTCGGCGCCGAGGGGATGGTCAGGGGGGCGGTCAAGCTGGCCGAGCACTGGGGTATCCCGTCGCTCATCATCGGAATCACGATCATCGCCTTTGGGACCTCCGCGCCGGAGCTGGTGGTGAGCTCCTTCGCCGCGGCCCGCGGCGCCAGTCAGATCGCCCTCGGAAACGTCATCGGCTCCAACATCATCAATATCGGTCTGGTGCTCGGTCTGTCCGCCGTGATCTCGCCCATCGTCGTCACTACACAGATCATCAAACGGGATATCCCCGTGGTCATCGCCGTGACCTTCGTCGTGGTGCTCATGGCCTGGTGGGGGGACCAGGTGAGCCGGATCGACGGCGCGATTCTACTGATCTTCTTCGTCGTCTATTCGATACTGAGTTACAAGCTCGCCCTTCGGGAGCAGGTCCGCATGACCACGTCACCGGGGTGGTCTCGGCCGGAGCTCGAGTCCCGGGACATCGCCTTCCTCATCGGGGGCACCGTGACGCTGGCCGTCGGGGCAGAGGGGATGGTCCGGGGGGCGGTGGGGGTTGCGGAGCAGGTGGGGATCGACCAGCGGACCATCGGGATGACCATCGTCGCCTTCGGGACCTCGGTGCCGGAGCTCGCGGCTTCCGTGGTGGCCGCCCGTCATGGAGAGAGCGATCTCGCGCTCGGCAACGTGGTGGGCTCGAACCTCTACAACACCCTGCTCATCCTGGGGACCGCCTCCCTGATTTCCCCCATCCCGAGCGAGGTCAACGGGGCCTCCTTCGACTTCCTGTTCTTCGTACTCTTCGCCGTCCTGCTCGCCCCCATGGCCCTGCTCGGCAGGCGCTTCGGCCGCATCGACGGCGTCATCATCCTCGCGATCTATGGGCTCTTCACGGTCATCCTGTTCGTATAACCTTGAAACTGACGCACCTTGGTGCGTTTTTCCTCGCCGACCTATTGGGATTTCAAGGTATAATCACGCGATGTGAATGATCTCCCGCGTCACGCGGAAGCCGTCCTCTCCCTCTTCAACGAGGAAGTCTCCCGAGACGTCCACCACCTCGCCCCGATTACGACGAGGCGCTCGCGGTCGGGCGCGACGGTGTCGCCATCATCGTCGCCGAAAACGGCATTGAAGGTGAATGGCACAATAAACCGGCACAAACCGACCTGCCAGACCAGCCATATATCAGCCTAACCGATAGTAAACACACAATATCTATCGAGAGAGACAAACTGGCGCATTTCCTGCAAAGAGATTGCGGAAACTCTTGAAGGGAGGAATGAAATGCGCATTTTTTATCGGTTACTGATGTCTGTCACGCTCATGGGAATCGGGGGCGTGGCCTGCAACCCGAATGAATCGACCGGCGCGAACGATGCCGGAGACACCTGGGGCGGGGCGGACTTGGATGGCGATTCCGATATGGATACGGACACCGATTCCGATGCGGATTCAGACGCGGACGGCGATACCGATGCGGACGGCGACACGGACGCGGACGGCGACACGGACGCGGACGGCGACACCGACGCGGACACCGACACGGGGACGGATACGGATACCGAAGCGGTCCCCGAGCCCCTCGCCCGGCTCGTGGTCGCCAAGGACTGTCACGACGTCTGGGGACAGCTGCAAAAAGATGCCGTCGCTGAGATGGAGGCGGAGGTCGACCGCAACATGGAGCGGATATTCGACATGATGGACAACGGCTGCTGGTCCGGCGGTGACGCGGACACGGACTCGGACGTGGACACGGACGCGGACACGGACGCGGACGCGGACGCGGACACGGACGTGGACACGGACACGGACACCGACAGCGACGCGGACACCGACAGCGACGCGGACACCGACAGCGACGCGGACACCGACAGCGACGCGGACACCGACACGGACACCGACAGCGACGCGGACAGTGACGCGGACTCCGACTCGGACACGGATGGGGACGCGGACGACGGTCCGGACGATTTCTCGGGAACCAACGTCCAGGTGGTGGGCGTGGACGAAGCGGACTTCATCAAGAATGACGGCTCCTATATTTACATCCTGGCCGACAACCGGTTCCAGATCATCGACGCCTGGCCCGCGGCGGACGCAGTGAAGCTCTCCTCCACCGTGATCGCGGGGGAGCCGAAGAAGCTCTTCGTGCGCGGGGACCGGGCGGTGATCTACGCCTCGCTGGATCCCATCATGACCTCGGATTACAACTTCAATTATCAGTACTACGGTACCGGCGAGTGCACCTACGGCTACGACTGCGACTTCACCGGGGACGGGCGATCCCTTCAGATGACGGTCTGGGACATCTCGGACAAGAGCGAACCGCTGCTCCTCCGTGAGACCCTGTTGCCCGGGTCCTATCTGAACTCGCGGCGGATCGAGGATACCATCTACACCATGGCTATCTTTCCGAAGCTCGAGACCTATGTCACCGGGCTCGGCTACTGGCCGCCGGCGTTGGCGGCCTACGCGAACAGCTGCAGCGAGGACATTCCCTACACCCGGGAGGAGATCACGGCCTGGTTCGAGGAGCTGAAGGCCGCGAACCGGATCGTCATCGATCGGATGGACTTCAGCAAGTTTCTCCCCCAAATCTCGGACACGCGGTACGTGGACGGAGTGCCGGTGGAGGATGACGGCCTCCTCGACCAGTGCCAGGAGTTCCATGTCTCCAAGGCCAACGACGGGGAAAACCTCCTGGTGCTCCTCGGGTTCAACCTGACCGAGCAGGAGCCCTTCGACATCACCACCATCGTGGGGCGTCCGGGGGCGATGTACGCCACCGCGGATACGCTCTACGTGGCCGCCCGGCACTACCAGAACACCATGAGCCAGTGGTACTTCGATGACAACGTCGCCACCGAGGCGACGACCGTCCACAAGTTCCGGCTGGTTCCGGAGGAGAACGGTGCGGACTACATCGGCAGCGGCGCGGTGAAGGGCCGCATCCTGAACCAGTTCTCGATGGACGATCACGAGGGGTATCTCCGCATCGCCACCACCACCGGCCAGCTGCCGAGCCCGACGGTCCACAGCACCCTCTCGGTGCTCGACGAGGTGGACAGCGAGCTGGTCCCGGTGGGACAGCTGGACGACATCGCGCCGTCCGAGGATATCCGCTCGGTGCGGTTCAGCGGAGACACCGGCTACATCGTGACCTTCAAGAAGACAGACCCTCTGTTCGTCGTCGATCTGTCGGCGCCGGAGAGCCCGACCATCGTGGGCGAGCTCAAGATCCCGGGCTACTCCACCTACATGCACATCATGGACGACACCCACATCCTCACCATCGGGTATGACGCCGAGGACCACGACAGCTTCGCCTACTTCCAGGGGATCCAGCTCCAGATCCTCGACGTGACCGACCTCTCGAACCCGCAGCTCCTCTTCAAGGAGGTCATCGGCACCCGGGGCTCCACCTCGGACGCCGCCACCAATCACCTGGCCTTCAATTACTTCGGCACCCTGGACCGGCTGGCCATCCCGATGGTCATCTGCGAGGAGAGCGGCGGCGGCGGGGACTTCGGGGACCTCATGACCTTCAGCGGGCTGCTCGTGTACGATGTAACCATCGAAAACGGGTTCACCGAGCTCGGACGGATCCCCCACGAGGAGCCCGAGACGCTGGACACTTACAGCGGACAGTGCAACAGCTGGTGGAGCCAGTCGAACTCGAAGGTCAAGCGCAGCATCTTCATGGACGAGTTCGTCTATTCGGTGGCCCTGGATCTCATCAACATCTCCGACATCGAGGATCTCGAGCATCCCATCAACCACATCGACTTAATTGAACTGAATCAGTAGTCGGCCGCTTCGCCATTCCGATGGTCTGACCGGCGGGCCCGCATCGGGGCGGCCAATCCCGTCCTACGGGCGGCACCGTCCTCCCGCTTCACAAATCTTAACAATCCCGACAAACGGGGTTAAGAGAAGGCGTTCATCTTTGGGGGCATGAAACCCCGGGCGAAACCCCATCGCCCCACAGCAAAGGATGAACGATATGAAGAAACTGACCTCGAAACTGACCCGAAGACCCCTCCTGGCGTCCCTCATCGTCACCGCGTCGGTAGCGTTCACCGTCGTGGCGTGCGGACACGGCCACCGTATGAGCCCGAAGGTGATGGAGCGGATGGTCCTCGGGCACGTCGACGATGTGATGGATGACATCGACGCGACCGACGCCCAGCGCGCCACCTTCGAGAAGCTGGCCGGGGAGCTCCTCGCCGACGGGCTGGCGATGAAACAGGAGCACAAGGCGCACAAGAAAGAGATGCTCGCGCTCCTGGGCTCCCCCTCCCCCGACCGGGAGGCGATCAAGGCCCACCTCCAGGACAAGATCGATCGCATGGAGGCGTTCGCCCTCCGGAGCGTCGACAAGGTGCTCGATGCATACGAGACCCTCGACCCGGAACAGCAACAGATCGTCCTCGATAAACTGGCCAAGCACATGGAGAACCACTAATCTCTATCCATGACGACCGAACTCTCCATTCACGTGCTCCTGGTCGAGGATGACCGCCGGCTCGCGGAGCTCACCCGCACCTACCTCGAGAACCACCAGGTCACGGTCACCCTCGCCCACGACGGCCGAAGCGGCCTCGAGCTGGCGCAGGGGGGCGCGTTCGACCTGCTGCTCCTCGACATCATGCTCCCCGAGATGGACGGGCTGACCCTCTGCGGACGGATCCGAGACCACTCGGATGTGCCCATCATCATGATCACCGCCCGGGGGGAGGAGGCGGACCGGGTGATGGGGCTCGAGCTCGGCGCGGACGACTATATCCCCAAGCCGTTCTCCCCCCGGGAGCTCCTCGCCCGAATCCGCGCCGCGGTCCGCCGGGCGCGGGGGCTGCTCGGCCCGAAGAACCGCCCCCTGTCGGCGGGGAATCTCATTCTGGATCCCGGCGGCCGGATCGCGAAGCTGGACGGGCGGCCCCTCCCCCTCACCGCCTATGAGTTCGCTCTCCTCTACGCCCTCGTCGAGCGCCGGGGACGGGTGCTGTCGAGGGAGCAGCTCATGGCCCTCGCGGAGAAGAACCCGGAGGAGGCGTTCGACCGCGCCGTGGACGTGCACATCTCCCACCTCCGCCAGAAGCTCGGCGACGACTCACGGCGGCCGACCCGCATCAAGACCGTGCGGGGGGTGGGGTATCTCTTCAGCGACCAGGAGGCGCCTTGATGCCGTTCAGAAGGCTCCGGATCTTCCACCGTATCGCGGTTCACGGCGTGCTCCTGCTCGTCGCCACCGCCGCCTCCGCCATCGCCGCCTTTCACCTGGTGGAGGGCCGATCCCAGCCCCAGGACGCATTCTCCCGCGCCGCGGTGATGCTCGCCAGGGAAATCGAAGCCACGGACGGCTCCCGCGAGGCGATGGAATCCAGGCTGGCGCCGTTTCACTACATCTCGGACTCGCCGGTCGCGGTGTTCACCGCGGACGGCGAGGCGGCGGCGTCGCTGGGCAAGGTCGCCGTCCCCCCCCTCACCCGGGACGAGTATCGTCGCGTGAGCGCGGGGCGCGGGGCGTACCCCCTGCGATTCGCCGAGGTCGCCGTGTCGCTGACACTCCCCTCGGGCCCCGGCTACCTCGTCGTCACCTGGCGTCACAGCGAGGAGATGCACCGGCGGTTCGTCCTCATCCTCGTCATCGCCCTGGTGGTCATCGCCCTCATGTCCATCCCGGTGGCCCGCTCCATCGCGAAGCCGGTCCGGGCGATCACCGAGACCGCGGAGCGGCTGCGGGACGGGGATCTCCACGCCCGTGCCGAGGTGGACAGCCGTGACGAGCTGGCGCTGCTCGCCCGCACCCTGAACGAAATGGCCGAGGGGCTCGATACCCGCATCCGGCGGGAGAAGGAGCTCCTCGCCAACGTCTCCCACGAGCTTCGCACCCCCCTCGCCCGCATTCGTGTCGCGCTGGAGATCGCCGCTGAATCCGAGCGCCTCCCCCCGGAGGTCGAGCGACAGCTGGACGAGATCGGCGCCGACATCCGGGAGCTCGATCAGCTGGTGGGCGACGTGCTCTTCTCGACGAAGCTCGATTTCTCGAGCGGGGACGGCGCGCCGTTCGGGTTGACCCTCGAGGAGACCCCCCTCGTCCCGTTTCTCGAGGAGACGGTCTCCCGGTTCCAGGCCGCCACCGGGCGCGCCGTCGAGCGCGCCTTCCCGCCCCAATCCCCCGCCGTCCGGATCGACCCGGCCCTCTTCCGGCGCGTCATCGACAACCTGCTCGGGAACAGCAGAAAGTACAGCAGAGAAGAGACGCCAATAGAGATCGCCCTCGAGGTGGACGGGAAGGTGACCCTGTCGATCAGAGACCGGGGGATGGGCGTCCCGGAAGAGAGCCTGGAGCGCCTCTTCGAGCCGTTCTTCCGAACCGAGAAGAGCCGAAGCCGGAACGCGGGGGGCATGGGGCTCGGTCTGACCCTCGCCAAGCGCATCGTCGAGGCCCACGGCGGGCGCATCTTCGCGGAGTCGAGGTCGGGGGGGGGACTGGCCGTTGTCGTCCAGTTGCCGCTGGCGCCCGCTTCATAGGTCAGGGGAGGATATCCTCGAGCAGCGCCACCGCCTCCTCCACGAACCGGGCGCACCTCGTCGTGAACAGCCCCGCGTCCACCGCGGCCGCCATCCCCGCTTCGGTGCCGAGGTCCACGCCCAGAAGCGCCCGGCACTCCACCGTTTTATGCTGCGCCTCGAACCGCCGCGTGAACTCCCGGACGAGCCCGTAGCCGACCATCTTCCTGTCGTCTTCCCCCGGCGCCGTCTTCGAAGCGGCGAGGCCGATGACCATGACCGCGCCGGTGACCGCGCCGCAGGTCCTGCCCATGCATCCCATGCCGGCGCCGAAGGCCCCCGCGACCCGGAGCGCCTCCCGTTCCCGTAGCCCCATCCCGGGGGCGAAGGTGCGAAGCACCGACTGCGCTCAGTTGAAGCCGCTGTCGAAGATCTTCCTTGCCTGGTCTGTTTTCTCGCTCATGGAGACGTCATAAGGCTTTTGAGCCGATGTGTGAATCGATTTCTCCGGGGAACCGCGTAAAAGCGGTTCGGGATTCTGACCGTCAACAATCATTACCCGTTTGCGTTTTTCGTGTTAAAAGTCACGCCGAAAGCGGTGGTAACGCGCCGAGGAACAGCTTGGAGAGGAATATGAAAATCAGCTTACCGGACGGCAGTATCAAGGAATTCGAAGGCGGCGTCACCGGCCATCAGGTGGCCCTCTCCATCTCGGAGGGGTTGGCGCGGGCCGCGGTGGCGGTCGAGGTGGACGGCGCGATGCGGGATCTCTCGAGGCCCATCGAGGAGGACGCGACGTTAAGAATCCTCACCCTTCGGGACGCGGAGGGGGTGGAGATCTATCGCCACAGCTCGGCCCACATCATGGCGCTGGCGGTGAAGCGCCTCTTCCCGGGGGTGAAGCTGGCCATCGGACCGGTCATCGAGAACGGATTCTACTACGACTTCGACGAGGTGACCCTCAAGCAGGAGGACTTCAAGGCCATCGAAAAGGAGATGCAGAAGATCGTCTCCGAGCGGCTCGAGTTCGAGCGATCGGTGCTCACCAAGGCCGCGGCCCTCGAGCGGTTCGCGGACGAGCCGTACAAGGTGGAGCTCATCAACGAGCTGCCGGCGGGCGAGACGATCACCTGCTACCGCATCGGCGAGTTCGACGATCTGTGCCGCGGGCCGCACCTGCCGAGCACCCGCATGCTCAAGGCGTACAAGCTGCTGAAGCTGGCCGGGGCCTACTGGCGGGGGGACTCCGCGAACAAGATGCTCACCCGCCTCTACGCCACCAGCTTCCCGGACAAGAAGAGCTTGAAGGCGTATCTCGAGGCGCGGCGGCGGGCCGAGGAGAACGATCACGTCAAGCTCGGCCGCGAGCTGGATCTGTTCGTCACCAATAAATACGTCGGCCAGGGGCTCCCCCTGTTCACCCCGCGGGGCGCGACCATGATGCGCACCCTGCAGCGGTTCATCGAGACCGAGGAGTTCAACCGCGGCTACGACGCCACCCTCACGCCCTATATGGCCAAGAGCGATCTGTTCAAGATCTCCGGTCACTGGCAGCACTACAAGGACGGCATGTTCGTCATGGGCGACGAAACCCCGGAGGCCGCGGCGGCGCCCCCGGGCGCGCCGACCGAGGACGGGAACGAGATCCTGGCCCTCCGGCCGATGACCTGCCCCTTCCAGTTCATGCTGTACAAGCGCACCAAGCACAGCTATCGGGAGCTGCCCCTCCGCTACTCCGAGACCTCGACCCTGTTCCGCAACGAGGCGTCCGGCGAGATGCACGGCCTCACCCGCGTGCGCCAGTTCACCCTGTCCGAGGGGCACATCATCTGTACGCCGGAGCAGCTCAAGGCGGAATTCCACGACGTGCTGAAGCTCATCGCCTACGTGATGGAGACCCTCGATCTGACGGACTACTACTACCGCTTCTCCAAGTGGGACCCGAAGAAGACCGAGAAGTACATCGACAACCCCGAGGCGTGGGAATCGTCGCAGCAGGTGTTGAAGGAGATCCTCGACGAGAACGGCCTGACCTACACCGAGGCGGACGGCGAGGCCGCGTTCTACGGGCCCAAGCTCGACATCCAGATGAAGAACGTCTGGGGCAAGGAGGACACGGTCATCACCGTGCAGATCGACTTCGCGCTGCCCGGCCGGTTCGGCATGACGTACATCGACTCGAACGGCGAGGAGAAGCCCCCCATGATCATCCACCGCTCCTCCATCGGCTGCTACGAGCGGACCCTGGCCCTGCTCATCGAACGCTTCGGCGGGAAGTTCCCCTTCTGGCTCTCGCCGGATCAGATCGCGGTGCTCACCATCAACGAGACCTTCGACGCCTTCGCCGACGGGCTCGTGACGCGGCTCAAACGGGAGGGCTTCCGCGCCCGTGTGGACAAGCGGAACGAGACCCTCAAGCGGAAGGTCCGCGACGCCCAGATCGCCTACGTCCCCGCCATCGTGACCATCGGCGCGAGGGAGCGGGAGAACGGGGAGGTCTCGGTCCGCACCCTGGAGGGCAAGGTGAAGAGCCTCCCCGTCGATGCCTTCATCGAGGCGTGCCGGGGGCTCACCCGCTCGTTCGCCAAGGAGACCGCGTTCTGAAGATATAGCGGCTACCGCCGTTTCCCCGCCTTCCGCTTCTTCTGCCCGCCGGCGGGCTTGGGACGGTAGTAAGCGCCGACGGTGGCGCGGGCGGTGAGCCCGTCGGCGGTGAGGGCGAGGGCGTACAGCCCGTCGTGCTCCGGGCAGTACCGGAGGGTGTGGACATACGCCCTTTGGTCGCTCGCCTGGACCGGACGATCCTGCGGGTCCAGCAGGCGCGCGGCGCGGATCGGCGCCCCCGACACGGCCACCAGGGCGTAGCAGTACTGGGCGGAGAGGGAGTAGAGGTTGTCGTCGCCGAGGGTGACCGGCAGGCGGGTGATGCCCCGCCGGGTCGGCCCGGCGAACCGGGTGTACCCTTCGTTTCGCGTCTGGTAATCCGCGCTCCCGTAGTAGGCGTCGCCGGCGTCGCCGAGCCAGTAGTCCAACCCGCCGGCCCTCTCGGCGCCATAGGCGAATCCCCCGAGTATCATCAGGAGCACCACCGCGCGAACGAGCCCTCTCCTCAGCGCCGCCCGCCGCTGTCGTCGGTGCTTCAGCTGCTCCCGATCGGCCCGTCGTCGCTCCTCGGCGGCGCGTTCATCGGCCCGCGCCTGCCGCTCCCGCTCCGCCTCCGCCTCCTCCCGCGCTTCCTCCCGCTCCGTCTCCAGCGCCGCCCGCCGCTCGTCCGCGTCCGGGACCGCCATCCGGTGGCCGCAGAACGCGCAGGTCATCATCAGCCCGGTCTCCGGAACGTCGAAGGGGGCGTCACACTGAGGGCAGGTGGCTTGCTGTTTCGATTCGACCATGAACGGCTCCTTTGGGGGTCTAACTGCCAGCCGGGCCCGTCGTTGTCAATTCCCGGCCCCCCCGCCACCCAACCCCCATGAACTATGATGGCCCGAGCCTGACACTTTAACCGACGAACGAAGACCATACTGATATTTTAGAGCGCAAAGTGACGAAAACAACTCCTTTCAATAGAACCGATCGGCCCGGTTGATCCTCCCGGTACTCGGCTCGACACTCGGAGGAAGGCGATACTGTGGCAATACGCCCCGTCTGGCGTTTTTCCACGGTGTCCTGTGCCACAACGAAGCATCCTTGCCTCCTCGATTTTGAAAAAACCCTCTATTTCCAATCCAAACCACCAAACATTCGCGTGCGATGGTCTTTGGTACCGATTTTGCTTATGTCCAATTCACAGCTCGACGCTGTCTGGAAAAGGACCATTGTCATGCAGTGCTCAAATGGATTGGCTCCAAGCGCCCCTGTCACCTCCCATGATATCCTCTCGGCGGCGGCCCGGCCCGGCGGGATTTCAGCGTCGTGCGCCGCAGATATTTGCGCTCTGCTGCCCTGGCAAATCCTCTTGGTGGACGATGATGCTTCGATACGTCAGGTCACTTACTTGGCCCTGAGGCACTTCGGTCAAGAGGTCGATATAGCCAGTTCAGTTCCGGAGGCATTGGCGCAACTCGCACAAAAGACCTACAATCTGGTCATCACGGACTACAATATGCCCGGAGGAAACGGAAGCGAGCTGATTAAAGCGATGAAGGTCAATGGTCTCCAGGCCCGATCGATGATCATCACCGGTCAGGACACTGAGGCGCTTTACATGACGCTCTCGATAGAAGAAACACCGGATCTGATACTGGGCAAACCCTTCAGAGCGGATGCGCTCAGAGGGGCAATTCGGTCGATACAACCCAAAAACGGGGGGCAACTTCCCCCCGTATCAAACGTCGCGTGACGTGTTCAACCGCCCCCTCTGGGGCGGATTGACACACCCACCGAGCGTGAGACATGAACCAACGCTCACGAGGACCTACAACGTCTACCGCGTCTCGAGATATCAGAGAGGTAGCGCTGCCCCCCGTCGACCTTGGACACATGGTGAGAATGTCAGATGACACAGGGATGCTTCAGCACGCGAGAGGCCCCATTCCGGACCGGAACCATGGGTACTGCACCGACGACAACGCCCGCGCGCTAATCGTCGCTGTCCGGGCCCGGCCCCATCTGGACAACGAGAGGCTCATCGACTCGCTGGTCGATCGCTATCTGGCGTTTTTGATCCACGCCTATCAAAAAGAACACCACCGATTCTGGAACTTTCTCGGCTATGACCGGCGCTGGGTGGAAGAGGGCTCGGACGACTGCCAGGGGAGGGCCCTCTGGGCGCTCGGGGTCTGCTCCGCCGAGGTTGAAGACGGAGCGAGGCGGGACGTGGCCCCCCGCCTGTTCAGGGATTCCCTAGAAGCCATCGCGCCGCTTACCTCCCTCCGCTCGATGGCGATGGCGCTCTTCGGACTCAAGGCATACCTGTCGCGATTCCCCGAGGATTCCGCAGCGGCGAGGACGAGAGGGGAAATCTCGGAAAGGCTGGCGGCGCCATTCTTCGCTGTTGAGCAGGCCGCTGAATGGCCATGGCCCGAGGGCGAGCTGACCTACGCCAACGCCCGCATGCCGCAAGCCCTCATCGAAGTTGGGGTCGACACCAACAACGACGCGATGCGGCGGGTCGGCATCGGCGCGCTCGCCTGGTTGACGGAAATCCAGACCTCAGGAGACCACTTCTCGCCGGTGGGGAATCAGGGATGGTTTCCAAGAGATGAAGAAATGGCCCGTTTCGACCAACAACCCATTGAGGCGGAGTCCACTGTCTCGGCTTGTATCGCCGCGTATCGGGCGACCAGAGACCGTCGGTGGCTCGTTCCCGCCGGCCGCGCGTTTCGCTGGTTTCTCGGATCGAACGACCTCGCGGCGGCGCTCGTGGACCTCGAATCCGGCGGCTGCCGGGACGGACTGGGCGTCACGTCCCTGAATGAGAACCAGGGGGCCGAATCGACGCTGGCGTGGCTCTTGGCGGTTGTTCAGGTCTTGGAGCTCCAATCCGGGAACGACCAGCCCACAGTCAATGGACGACCGTAGCGTTTTGGCACATTACTTGGCTTTCCGCGCCTGGGCGCGCCATCCTGTCTTCGGCATCAACATCGGTTGGAAGCTGTCCGAGACCTCGACGTTCTCGACCACGAAGAAACACCCCGGGTCGATTGTCTTGGCGGTGGATATCACCTGGCGAACCTTCCGCCTCGGGACCTTCAAAAAGAGCAGCGTAATTCGACCGTCACGGCCGGTCCCCTGCCACTCGGTCACGGCAAATCGGAGCTCCTGAAACTCTCGAAAGATGCGCGCCCCCCGTCTGGTAAACAGGAGCACCGCTCGATCTCCCAGGGCGAGCCAGCGCTCGATGGTCATCCCCACGAAGTTGCCGGTGGCAAACCCGAGGGCGTAGAAGATCGCGTAGATCGGCGTTTCGGCGACACTGCCGATCACCTTCGATACAATCCAGATCCAGATGAGTATCTCGAAGAAGCCGAGCCACCAGGCGGCCATCCGGTTGCCTCGGATGACCGCAATTGTTCGAATGGTCCCCAGGGACACGTCTACCACACGGGCGAAAAAGATGAGCCCACAGTTTATTGCAATGACGCTGCCCATCATCCCCTCTCCTTTCCTCGAGATTCTTGGGGGTACATCAACAACCGCCGTCTCTTCTCGAGGTCGTCATCAGGATGCAAAAGCCCTGCCAGTCGCTGCTTTTGTCTTGACACCGGGGCGAGACAACAGACATTGCTCTCGAGAGCACCCGAAAGGTTCAAAACATGTTAGTGGATTGGCTGTTCATCTTGGTGGGTCTGGCGCTGCTCATCAGCGGCGGCGAGGCTTTGGTGCGCGGCGCCAGCGGCATCGCGCTTCTGGCGAAGGTCACCCCAGCGGTGGTCGGCTTGACCATCGTAGCCGCCGGCACCTCGATGCCGGAGATGGTGGTCTCCACCCAGTCCGCCATCAAAGGAAATCCCGGCATCGCCATGGGAAACGTCGTCGGCTCCAACCTCTTCAATATCGCCGCCATTCTTGGGCTCACCGCGCTCATCCGGCCGCTCAGAATCCAGGGGAATACGGTGCGCCTCGAGTGGCCGGTGATGATGTTGGCGGCCTTCCAATTCCACCTTTTATCGCGGGATTCGCGCCTCGATCGTCTGGAAGGGGCTTTCCTGTTTGTATCGATGATCGTCTTTATCATCTACGCAATCTCGCTCGCTCGCAGAAGCGCAACCCCGATGGAAACAGAGTCCTTCGAGGAGATCGCGACAGCGTCCTTTGGAAGGACCGGAAGAACCGCCATCCCATTCAACATAGGCGCCGTGATTGTTGGTATCGGTTTTCTCGCGGGAGGGTCCACCGCTCTGGTTCGAGGCGCCGTGGGAGTAGCGTCCACCCTCGGCGTGTCCGATACCATCATCGGTCTCACCATTGTTGCCGCCGGAACGAGCGCGCCGGAGCTGGTGACCTCGCTCGTCGCTGCGTGGCGAGGCCGAGATGATATCGCGGTGGCCAACGTGGTGGGCTCCAACATCTTCAACGTGCTCGGCATCGCCGGTATTACATCGCTGATCCATCCGATTTCTGTTCCGGCGGAAATTACCGCGCGCGACAACTGGTGGATGCTGGGCGCCTCGCTGTTGTTGTTTCCGTTGATGAAATCCGGGATGCGTATTAATCGAATAGAAGGAGGAATCCTACTAATCGGCTTTGTCAGCTACATGACCCTTCTCATCCAGAGCGTCTGAGTACCCAAACCACACTGATGACCACCAGGCTCGTCTCCATGGTGTAGGGAAGCATTGGCGTGGACCGACTACGCCACTATCGGCCCCCATGACAGTGTGGCGTCAGTGGAGGGCAGGCTCCTCCGGGACAGGTTCTTGGTGGTAAAGGATGGTGATGATTACGTCGGTCTCCTGACCGTCTCGGACACTGTTGCGAAGCCTCATACCTTGGCTGTCGACTGTATCCGCGCCAAGCCGGATAGCGATTATTCGGAGTCCTTGGAGGAGGTGCTTCGAAAGACACGGTGGTGACCGATCATGGGGGATACGTCACCGTCGACTCCAAACGAGGGCGAGGGGCGACCTTCAACGTCTATCTTCCTTCGGAGAGTTGCCCTGCTCGGTGCCGCGGGATATGGCGAGCACCACCCCGTCGCGGACAACGGAACGGAGGAGGGGCGTGCACGGAACCGACGTACCGAAATCATCGTGATGCCCACCCCGAACGAGATTCCTAAAATGGCTCCCATCAATGAAGCCAAGAAAGCATCGGGTGAGTGATGAAAGCGGAAGCGGAACGAACGAACGAACAGCCGGGCCCTCTTTCAAAGAAATGGATCGGATCGTGAAGCGTCACATGGCCGCGGCCTTTGCCACCGGGCTCGTGCCGATTCCGCTTCTCGACATGGCCGCGATGACCGGCGTGGTCTGCCGCCGGGAGGTCATTGGCCGGGTGCCTATCGCAAGTGTGCTCGTCAAAGACAATCCTCTCTATCCTGGGTTTCGGTAAATCAACGGGCGTCACGAGTGTCCCCGGCGCGGCCCCGGGGGCGGCCCGCCGGTATTTTCGAAGCTTGAATTTCGGAATGGTCAGTATATCCATTGGTTCACTCCTTTCAGAGTGTCGCGAGATCGACGTTGCCGAGACCGCGACCACCGTCCTTTCTGGACTCGACCTTGCGCTGCAACGACTCCAGAACCGCTTTCGTGAAATTGACCTTCTCGAACATCTGAGCGCTGCCGAGGCCCCCCGGGTTGAAGACGTTGATCTCCATCAGCTTGTCGCCGACGATGTCGAGCCCGACGAAGAACATCCCGTCTTCTGCCAATCGCGACCGTACCGTCTCGGCCAGCTCGAACATCGTGTCGTTCAGCTTCGCAGGACGCAGGCGGCCGCCGGCGCTCATGATCCACACCTCGTGGCCGCGGGATATCGCTTCGGCGGCCAGGCGGTAGGTGGTCGCGCCTGCTTCGTCGCTGTTCATCACGTTGACTACAATCCCGAGCCTCATCTCTAGGTCTCCTTTCGCGCGAACAGGTTTGCCACCAACATCCCATCCGATACACCACCGCCCCGGAGCTGTTCGAGACGCCGGAGGGCTCGAGGATCCCGCAGGTGACGCGGCACTTCAGGCAACGGCCGGAGCACGTCTCGGTGCTGCAGCTCCCGGATGATCGGAACCTGCCGAACGCCGACCTTGCCGATCAGGAGCGACTCCAGATCCCCGCCTGTCTGCAGGTGGCGGAGAATCGCCTCGAGCCCGCTGAGGTAAACCGCGTCCTTGGTCAGCCCGCCGCCGCGATGGACGCGCAGGGCGATGCGGAAGGAAGAGCGCTGGTTGAACCCATACGTGCGGTTGAGCGAGCGGAAGGTCTCGATGAAGGAAGCGCCGTCGATCAGGTGCTGCACGGCAACGACCCTCGCTGCCAGCTGCCGGACACGACGGCGGTCCAGCCCGTCGACGAGGTACTCGGCGAGGACCGCAAGCCCCTCCTGCAACTCCTCCCAGCCGACCAGGCCGAAGCGAAGCAGCCGAAACCGCTGACGGAAGCCGCAGTTGTACGTAAACAGATGAGTCCCGACCTCGTGGGCCAGCAGGGCCTCCACCCGCGCCGGCGGCACCCGCAGGTCGGGGTTGATCAGCAACACACCCCGAGAAACCATCAGCCCGCTGACCTTACGGGTCACGCGCACCTTGGCCCTGAACTCCGGCCACGACCGCCGGTAGTGGGTAAACTCTCGCTCGGCGAGCTCCGCGAAGGCGTTCGCGGTAATACGCTCGCCCTTTCCCGAACGGCTCTTCATTGGGGGATCGCGCAGCAACTCCTTTGCCAGAAGCAGAAGCTCGTCGTTGACCGTATCGTACAACTGCAGGCTTTCGTACCGGAAACGCGGCGTGTCGCGGTCGCGAAGCATGGTGAGCTTCAGCTCTAGCTCTTCCACCTTCTCCTGGAACAGCCGCTGGAGCGCGGGATCCTCGATGCGTTCGATGGGGATCCGGAACAGCGCGCGCTTGAGCAGGGCAGGATCCACCGGCAGCGGCCGATAGTGGAACTCCGGAGCGCACTCGAAGCGGCGGCGCTTGAACAGCCTCCAGGCGTCGTCGGCGTTGACCGGCATCAGCTGAAGGAGGTAGTCGAACTGCTTGCTCACCTCGGCCAGCTTCCGATCGACGTCCCATACGGCCTTGACAACGGCGCGGCGCCCGAGGGAGTGGAAGTGCGGCGGCTGCTGTGTTGTCCGCGCGCGGGCGAACTCGAAGTACGCCTGCCGCAACGCGAGACCGAGGCTACGCCGCAAGGAGCGGACCAGGATCGGGAACGCCTCACTCGAGCCCGGCTTCCGGAAGACCGGCGGCACTGAGAGGCCGATGATGTAGCAGTCTATCTCCCGCGCGTCCGCATCCGACAGGGGCGACCGCAGGGACGGCGGATGGGTCGGCCCGCCGCGTCGGACCTCGACCTCGATACTCTGCTTCTGGATCTTGATCCGCCTCAGCTGTCGCTCCAGCGCCTCGATCGTGCTCGTCAGCGCGACGCCGGTCGGACCGTGGATCGTGAACCTCGGCAAAACGGCGGGATTGGCCGGGTCGTTCGCTCTGCCTCCCTCGGGAGCGGACCAGATCTCGACGACGAGGAACGCTCCGAACGCCGCGGAGAGGGTTCCGGCCACGTTGCGCACCAGGCTCGTGAGGCTCCGGGCGAGCCGGGCTTCGCCCGAAGCCACCAGGTAGGACGCCTCGCCAATGACCATTCGCTCGGTCCCTGCATCCTCTCGATCCGGCGGGCGGCGGTAAAGAGAGAGGAACGGCAGCTGCCGATCGATGTGCAATCGTCCCTTCGAAGGCAAGGTGCGACGCACACGCCGGTCCATCGCGAGTCGACCGCATACCGCATCGATCAGCTGGGGAGTGATCTCGTCGCTCGATTTCATGGTTCAGTCATTCGTCCTGTGCTCCTAAGATAGGCGACACCTCTCCGGCCATAATCGCAGCAATACACATGCCAAGTGAAAAGGAACGAGGAGACTGAGAAGATCGTCCGACATTATTCGGCCTCAGACAGAAACGGCCATGTCAATCTCTTGAAAATCGCTCGAGCTTTCGATACAGGCTCTTTCTATCGATTCCCAGGATACGGGCGGCCCTTGCCTTGTTGCCGTCCACATGGGCCAAGACGCTTTCGACATACCGCTTCTCTATCACTTCCAGACTCACGATATCGGCTTCGTGGGCGCCAGTCACCAGCACGTAGGAGGCCTTGTAGGCCTGGATGTGCTCCGGAAGATCCTCGACGGTGAGCTGATCCGTCGCGGTCAACGCCACTGCCCGCTCGATGCAGTTCTTGAGCTCCCGAACATTCCCCGGCCAGCTGTAGGAGAGCAGCTTGCCCGCCGCGCCCGGGGTGATGCCGAGCACCTCACTGGACATCTCCTCGGCGAAGCTCTTCGTGAAGGCCTGGGCCAGGAGCAGCACGTCTCTCCCGCGATCCCTGAGGGCGGGCAGGTCGATTTGGATGACGTTGAGCCGGTAGTAGAGGTCCTCTCGAAACGCCTTCTTCTCCACCGCCATGGGCAGGTCCCGGTTGGTGGCCGAGACGATTCGGACGTCGAACCGAACTTCCCGGTTCCCTCCTACCGGCCGCACCGTTCGTTCCTCCAGCGCGCGGAGGATCTTGGATTGAAGGCCGATGGGCATCTCTCCGATCTCGTCGAGGAATAGGGTGCCGCCGTTCGCCTGGAGGAACATGCCGTCCCGCGCGGACTTGGCGTCGGTGAAGGCCCCCTTGGCGTGGCCGAACAGCTCGCTCTCCAGCAAGGTCTCGGGAAGGGCAGAGCAGTTGATCGCCACGAACGGTTCGTCCTTGCGCTTGCTTCGCTTGTGCAGGGCCCGGGCGATCAGCTCCTTGCCGGTCCCGCTCTCGCCGGTGATGAGCGCGGTCACGTCGGTTTTTGCCGCGCGGCTCACCAAATTGTACACCTTTTGGATCGGACGGCTCTCGCCGATGATCTCCTCGAACCGGTCGCCGATCGTTACCGCGCTCCTGAGGGCCTTCACCTCCTCCCGCAAGCGACCGTGCTCGATGGCGCGATTCAACGCTATCTCCAGGGTCTCCGGCTCGAGCGGTTTGGCGATAAAGTCAAAGGCCCCGGCGCGGATCGCCGACACCGCGGTCTCCAGATTGCCGTGGGATGTAATGATGATTACCGGTATATTGGGGTGCGTCTCGATAACGCGTCTGGTCAGCGCGATGCCGTCCATGCCGGGCATGTCGACGTCAGAGAGAATCACCTCGGCGGGGGTCTCGGACATGGCTTCGATAGCGTCGGCGCCGCTGAAAACGGTAGTCACTTGGTAGCCGAGCTTCTGGAGTCGTTTACCCGTCAGGACACACAGCTCGCGATCGTCATCGACCAATAGAATTTTGCCGTCCATCATTCTCCTCAATTGTCCAATCGGCGCATAGTAACACCGAAAGGGGATTGAAATCCCAAACGGGCTCGCTGCAAACCAGCACTGATGAGCTGGCAGAAGACCGCCGGAGGGTTAATACCGAGGTTACCTGATGCAGGTTCCGTGCCTGGATCGGATGTGCAGCTCGAGAGCCGGAACCGGGGCGCGCCTTAGCATACAGGCCTCTTCAAGGTGTGCCGATCCGCCCTCGCCGAGAATCACGGTGAGACCGAGTTGCCTGCTGACTTCTCAGAGCAGCCTCGCCATCCCCAGTAGAAGACCGAGGCTCAAGAGCACCACGTAGAGGTGATTGTCCATATCAGGGATGCTCTATTTGAGAAATCATTGTTTGTGTGTTTCGCAAGGCATGTGCCACATACAGGCGCGCTCTCAGATGATCGGATTGGCATAAGAATTGTATTGTTTACCCTGAAGTCGACCCAACGCGCGCAGCGCAAAGGAGTCTGAAATGATATCAGTGTACGCTATGCAAGAGCTGGGAGAGCGAATGACGCGGAAGCTACGCGACGCTCTGAGGATACTCTCCGGCATGCAGCCTTCCACTGCGCCGGAATCCCAGGAGACTGAAGAGGATATGCCGTCTCAGTCGGGCGTTGATGAGCCGGATACTCCACCCAATACGCAGCGCAGATTATCGTCCAATCAGCGCGGCAGATACGGTCGACATTGAACGGGAGCAGAGGCTTGTCTCTCACGGCGAATATGACTCGAGCTGCTCGGTGCGTCTTTGAACCCGGGCTTCGAGCTGCTCGTTGAGATCTTGAATCTCCCGCTCCGCTCGCTTCCGATCTGTGATATCCCGAAACGAAATGAGCGTGGCCGGCTGCCCCTCCCACTCGGTGGCGACGACCCGCATCTCGCCGGTTCCCGGGGTGCCCTCCGAGGTGACAAAATCCACCTCGACGGGCGCATCCGAATCCACCGGCAAGCCAAAGCTCCGCCCGACGATCTCCTCCCGGTTCGCGCCGAAGAGGAGCTCGGCCGCCGGGTTGACATACTGAACCGCTCCGTCATGAGCGACGACGATGACGCCGTCCGCGTTTCGCTCCACCACGTTTCGGAAATGAACACGGCTGGACTGGACCTCGGCCATGAGCTTGTCGAATCCAGCCTTTATCTCCGCCTTGCGCTCCCTCGTTCTCCTCGAAGGCGGTGTGCTTTCTCTTGGATATTTTCTATTTGTCGCTGAGTGCTTTCCCATATCAACCATTCCTTCATCAAAGAAACAGCACTGCTTCTATCCGCAACCTGTCGATTTCAGGGTATATAATCCATGTCTCGTCTTGAACAGGCCGGATTGGGCCCCAATGCCTGTTTTTCCCGGCCTGTCTTCAGAATATCTAAAAAGATTCACATGCCATGCAATTAGGCGTTGGACCCCATCTGAGACATACCGCCACCGCCTCTTCCTGCACGCAGAGATGGACAATCAGGTTGAACGGTTTGTCTGACATCTGTCGGTTTTCAATACACCTATTCACCCGCGATAACCTCTGATAAGTGTCAGCGCCAAGGAGGTCATTTCCGGATGCATAGTCGCATCATCTGTACGTTTCGGCTGATCGTTCTACAGTTCATCATTCACACGGCATTCACCGTGCAGATGCAACCGTGTCAATTCGCCACACCGAGGTAAAATGACACGCCGTGAAGGAAGGCCTTTCCGGTTTTCGTGACGGGTCAGGCCGGTCTACATTTTATGTTATTTTAGACATTGAATTTGTTCGGTTCCGATTTTTGGTACAATGCTTGCGCTCAATTCGCCAACCGGCTCGCTGGCAAATTTAGGGAGGCCCATCCCTCTCAGGTCGGCTTCGAGGACGAAAGGGCATATCGACCTTCGGACAGCGAGAAAGGGTCGAGGCCCCGGCCCTCACCCCGCTGGAGACCGAGCCCCAATAGGAAAGCGCGCGAAGCCGGTGGGATCCGCAGCATCAACGTCTCTTAACAGGGGAGATGTTCGGTCTTCTCGCGGCTTCGGCGGCGGCTACGTCCATCGCCCTGAAGCAGCCTTTCATTGCGCCAGGGGACGGTGATTCAGGCGTTGTAAATGAGTACTCATTGGCACATTTGCTGCATCCGAACAATGACAGTCGAGCCACCACGGAGGTAGCCCATGACCAACCGAGAAACGATATTGAACAACTTGGAGCGACGGGATGACCAGCCCGCCATCGCCTTTGGATCGGACCTCAACACGTTGGTCATCGTCGCCCATCCAGATGATGAAACCCTATGGACCGGTGGGCTGATGCTCATGGTCCCCAACTGGCGGTGGCGGGTCGTCTCCCTCTGTAGGGGGGCGGATCGGGATCGGCGTCCGAGGTTCTTCCGCGCGCTGAAGCACTTCGACGCCACGGGGAGCATCGGGGTTTTAGACGACGGCCCCTCGCAGAGACCGCTGAGCGACGCGATGGTGGAGTCCGCGATAACGCTCGAGCTTCCGGATAACGGATTCGACCTCGTCATCACGCATAGTCCCTTCGGGGAGTATACGCGGCATCTCCGCCACGAGGAGGTCTCTCGAGGAGTGGCGTCACTTTGGGAGGCGCGCACTATACGCGCCAAGGAGCTATGGTTCTTCGCGTACTCGGATGAAGCGAGGACCCATCTCCCGCGCGCCATCGACGAGGCCCATCTCAGGGTTTCGCTGCCCGACACCGTTTGGCGGAGAAAACAAGGGATCGTCGGCGACGTTTACGGCTTTTCACCAGACTCTTGGGAATACCGAACAACCCCAAGGGTGGAAGCGTTCTGGCGCTTCCGAACCCCTGAGGAAGAGCACCTGTGGCGGGAACGACGGCGATTTTCCTTTATGGACAAGGACCGTTCCGGGAAGGACACAGAAAGTGATGAAAACGCCGTCCTCTTCAAGCAATAGGCATCGCGCAGTGTCCTCCGACGCGGCACGGGCATCCTCACTACCGCGGAAGTCGCCCGGAACGCCGAGACATCCGACGCCCATGTCGTCATTGCCGGTTGGATCGTGATCAGAGGCCACAAATCAGAGGAAGATGAAGCTGAAGGGCAGATCGCGCGAATGCTACTGTGTCCCTAAGACACGGTGGGGCAGACTGACACACCTTTTCTGAATTAGTGATAGCTCGAAGAGTCTTTGTTTTCCTGCGACGGTCATCAAGGAGAAGACAGGAGTGTCAGAATTTGACGAGATGGTTCCCTTTCATTACGTGAGATACGGGAAGCTCAACACCCGTTCCTGCAACCTGGGTGCGACTTCCAGGTTGGCATGACCCATGCATCCGGGAGGAGTGCAACCCAAGAGGCGGCGATGATGAACCTCATGACAGCGTGCAGAATCATATCGCTCTTGCGCCACCGAAGAATCGCGGATCCCATCACCCTCGGCCATCATCCGATGCGCCGCACGCGGATGGATAACGGTTTTTGGTCTTTAACTCCACAAACAGGAGGAAAATATGAAGGTCCTGGTCCTCTATGATTATCCCCCGTCCCCCGGCGGGCTGGCCACCCAGGGAGACCTCCTCTTCAGAGGCCTCAAGGAGACGGGGGTGGACGCCCACGCCGTCCACTTCGAGTCCGCGCAGGAAAAAGAGTGGTACTATCGCTGGTTCGAGCCGGACGTCGTGGTGGGGATCGGGTACTGGGGGCACTCGCCCCATCTCATCCTGCACCCTCAGCGCTACGGCGTACAACCCGTCCCCTGGCTCGTGGCGGACGGCTATATCGCCAACTTTCAAGAGGTGTTGGAGTCCCTCCCCCTCATCCTCGTCACCTCCAACTGGGTCAAGGAGGTGTACATGCGAGACGGCATCAAGGGGGACCATATCCACGTGTTGCCCGTGGGGTGTGACACCGATGCTTTCGCGCCGCGGGACCGGAACGAACCCAAGGTGGCCGCGGTACGGGAGGCCCTCGGCGTGGCGCCGGATCAGATCATGATCCTCACCGTGGGGGGGGACGCCACGTCAAAGGGTGCCCAGGAAGTGATGCAGGCGTTGGCCCTCATCGACAAGGACGCTCCGGACTGGAAGTACGTCTGCAAGGTGTGGCCTCAGCCCCGGACGACCCGACAGAACATGGAGGACATGCAGCTCGCCTCCAACCTCGGCATCGAGAAAAACGTCGTATTCGCGACCAACGTGGTGTCGAGGAACTTCATGCCGTACCTCATCTCGGCCTGCGACATCTACGCGGCGCCATCCCGCCTCGAGGGGTTCGGCATGCCCCAAGTGGAGGCGGGTGCGTGTGAGCGTCCGGTGCTGAGCATCAACGCCATGGCCATGAAGGATACACTGGTGCACGGCGAGACCGCGCTCCTCGCCAATGTGTCCACCGAGGTGTGGGTCAAGGAGGCCATCGTGGGGGAAGACCAGGGATTTGATTCTTCTCGACGGATCGTCTTCGAAAATCCAAGGGCTGCGGACTATCGCGCCAGCGTGTATGATATCGCGGAGCACCTGTTGGCGCTCATGAAAGACCGGGCGCTCAGGGAGAGGCTGGGAAAAGCAGGTCGCGCCCGAGTCCGGGAGAAGTACGACTATCGCGTGGTGGCGAAGCAGTTCGTCGACTACGTGAGCAAGCATCTGGATGTGTCGTAATGAGTGGGGATGTCAACAACAAGCCTTCCGTTGACCGGATTACCGATGCGAGGAGGGCGGCTCTCGCGGTGCTGGAGAACAACGCCGAAACCGGCACGCGGCATCTGCCGAAAACCGCCGGATTCGGATACCCCGAGCCCTACACCCGGGATTTGATGATCGCCTCACTCGGTATTTTGTGGAGCGGAAACCAGACCCTCATCGGGTCAACGGGACGAGTCCTCGAGGCGTTGGCGAAAAACCAGTCCCGAAGAGGGCACGTCCCGGCGCTGGCCGACGAGCCGGATGACCGGGGAGAGAGCGACACCACGCCGCTGTTCCTCATCGGTCTCGCCGCCTATCGAAGGGCCACGGGGCAGATTGGATTTCTCGAGCACGCGGCGGAAAAGGCGCTCACCTGGCTCTCCTACCAAAGCCCCGGTGATCGGGTAATCGTGGCACAGGAACCCACCAGCGACTGGCGGGACGAGCAGTGGGTACAAGGCTACGGTCTCTACGTCAACTGCCTGGTTTACGCGGCCCTGCGCCTTTTCGAAGCGCACGACGAGGCCGATCGGCTTCGATCAGAGATCAATCGCCCCGTGATATCTCGAGGATGGATGAACCCCCGTGAGCACGAGGGGCTCGCATTTCCCGATGCGCCATACTATGCGCTCTGGTCCTACAAGATTCACGCCAACAGTCGATTCGATCTGCTCGGAAACAGCCTGGCGATTCTCACCGGCATAGCCCCCCGTACGAAAGCGACGGCCATCATCGACTGGGTCGAGGCGCAATGCGCCCTGATGCGCGCGGAGGGGACGCTCGCCATGGCTCTCCCGCCGAACCTGTTCCCCTTCATCGAGGAAAATGATCCGGATTGGCGAAAGCGCTACGAGCAGTACAATCCCCCGGGAGAATATCACAACGGCGGTATCTGGCCGTTCGTGTGCGGATTCTACGTCGCCGCTCTCGTGGCTGCGGGACAGCGCGAGCTCGCGGAGACGCACCTGGACGCGTTGACCGACGCGATTCGATTGTCCGCGGACGAGGATCTCGAGGTCGGCTTCAACGAATGGATCAAGGCGCAGGACGGCATACCTCACGGCGTGGACTGGCAGACCTGGTCCGCGGCCATGTATCTGTATGCCGCGGACTGCGTCGAGAAAGGGGAGACCCGGCTCTTCGATGAGATCCGCGGCGCCGCCTGGTGATGGAAATGACTGCCTGCGACACGACCACCGCCTCCCCCGCGGTCCGGGTATTCGAAGACGGTCAAGCGCTCGCGAGCTACGTCGCCGACCGTATCGTCGGCCTGATGACGACCGCCGAGAAAGAAGGGCGACCGTTCGTTCTAGGGCTGGCGGCAGGGTCGTCCCCCAAGGGCATCTATGGAGCGCTCGCGGAACGCCGTCTGGACGAGGGGGTTTCCTACGCCAACTGCGTGGTCTTCTGCCTGGACGAGTTCTACCCCATGCGCCCCACTTCCAACCGAAGCTTCTACCAAGAGATGGAAGTGGTGTTGAACAGCTGGGATGTCCCTGACGAGAACCGGCATCGGCTGCTCGGAGATACGCCGTCATGCGATGTTCCGGATCATTGCTCGGAATATGACGCACAGATACGGAATCGGGGCGGCATCGACTTCCAGATTCTTGGGATCGGCAGAAACGGTCACATCGGATTCAACGAACCCGGCGCCGCCAAGGAGAGCCGGACGCGACTCGTTCAGCTTCACGATCAAACCCGCCGAGACGCGGCCAACGCTTTCGGTGACCTCCAGGCGGTGCCGACACAGGCGTTGACCATGGGAATCGGCACGATCCTGGAAGCGAGGGAGATCGTGTTGGTCGCCCAAGGGAAGCAAAAAGCGGCGATCGTGGGACGCGCCGTCGAGGGGGCGTTGAGCCCGGGAGTTCCCGCGTCATTCCTGAAATCCCACCCCCGTGCCCAGTTTCTGTTGGACGTGGACGCCGCGGGCTCTTTGAACACAATGATCTATAATAGATGATCTCGTTATGAGCATCGAATTGGACGGGTAGGGACGGTGTGCCGGCTTCCGTGTGTCGGCCTGGTACGACAATGATCGCTGCACCGAAAACGACGCCCGCGAGATCGGCATGTTCGAACCATGTTCGGCGCGCTTTGCAATTCGCCCCCCCGGCCTATCCCGACGGGGGCACGCAGGCCTTGCCCCGGTCCTCATCGACGTACTCGATGTTGGAGGAGCAGTTGGACTCCTGGTCCGGGCTCCGGTTGCGGTTGCATTCGGGCTTGTCGACGCAGAGCCTGAAACAGTAGTTCGTCCCGTCCGTATGCGCCACGCAGGCGGCCCCCTCCGGGCAGTCCTCGTCGTCGGCGCAGTCCTCGAGGCCGCAGTAGCCCCCCTTGAACTGGGTGAGACAGACCAGGGCCGGCCCGGCGTCCGGCTCGGGCTGCGGGCAGTCGTCGTCGGCGCGACACTCGGCGCCCACGCCCACCCGATCCGCGTCGGTCGCCGGGGGATCGTCGGACCGGCACCCGTGGGTGACGAGCAGAAGCATTGCGAGGCATTTCAGACAACGTCCCATGGGACTCCTTTCGTTTCGGGCTTCGGTTAGTCTATCAGCTGCGGTCCCGGCCGCAAGTCGCCCCCCCCTCACGCCATTACGCCGAACGGGCGCAACATCGGGGCATCCCGTGGTATCATCGAGGCATGGGGATCACGACGCGCGATACGAGGGGAACGGGATGGCCGCGGATTATCCTCCACGCGGATATGGATGCGTTCTTCGCGGCAGTGGAACAGCGGGACGATCCGCGCCTCCGGGGAAGGCCCCTCGTGGTGGGCGGGGACCTCAAACGGGGGGTGGTCTCCACCGCGAGCTACGAGGCCCGACGGTTCGGGTTGCACAGCGCCATGCCCATGGCGGAGGCGGTCCGCAGGTGTCCCGAGGTGATCGTGGTGCCGCCGGATTTCGAACGGTACAAGGCGGTCTCCAGGCGGATCAACGAGGTGTTCCACGGCTACTCGCCGTTGGTGGAGCCCCTGAGCCTGGACGAGGCCTTCATCGATATGACCGGCGCCGAGGGGCTCTTCGGCCCCCCGGAGGAGATGGCCCGGGGCATCAAGCGGGATGTCCGCGACGCGACCGGGGGGCTCACCATCTCCGTGGGCGCGTCCGCTACGAAGTATGTGGCCAAGGTGGCGAGCGACTACCAAAAGCCGGACGGGCTCACCGTGGTCCCCCCGGGGGAGGTGAAGGCGTTTCTCTGGCCCCTGCCGGTCAGCCGGTTGTGGGGGGTCGGACAGAAGAGCCGGAAGCGGATCGAGGCGATGGGGCTCGGGACCATCGGCGAGGTGGCCGCCGCGGACCGGGCCGCCCTCGTCCGGTCGCTGGGCTCCCGCGGCGAGCACATCCACCGGCTCGCTCACGGGGACGATCCGAGGGAGGTCATCCCGGAGCGGGATCCCAAAAGCATCGGCAAGGAGGTGACCCTGGCAGAGGATCTGCGGGGCAGACGCGTCCTCATGCCCCACTTCGTCTGGTGCGCCGACCGGATCGCCCGGCGGCTCAGACAAGAAGGGGTGACCGCGGCGGGGGTCAGGGTCAAGATCAAGACCGCGGACTTCAGACTCTGGACCCGTCAGACGGCCATCCGCCCGACCGCCAACGCAAAAGAGATCCTCGATGCCGCCGGGCGGCTCCTCGACCCCCTCGATCTGGATCGCCCCATCCGCCTCGTGGGGCTCGCCGCGTTCAACCTCGGGGAGGGAGGCCCAGTCCAGGGGGAGCTCTTCGCGGACCCGACCCACGTCCGCAACCAGAAGCTCGATCGGGCCATCGATGCCGTCCTCGACCGGTTCGGTGAACACGCCGTCAAGCGGGGGAACGACCCCGATAACGGCTGATCCGAGCAGGTCGCAATTTTCCACAGTAACAGTGTGTTCGTGTTGGGAACAGACCGGCCGTTTGAAAAAAGCAAACGGGATCGTCGTTGTTTCTACATCTAGAGAAGAAAATGGTAACGTATTTATAAGCAAGGATAAAGGAACATTTATTTTATACCCCTTTTCTCCGAACACGCCCTCTATATAAATATAGAAAATCCCCAAATCCTATAGCTCACCAAGGACGAGCCATGAGATTGCTCTTATCCGGAGGACATTTTTTGCATCTATACAATTCGATTCAAGGGAATGAAAGGAGTCATAACATGATTCGCACGATAAAAAATGTAATTGGGTTGTGGGTCTTCGTGGGGCTGGCGGCGATGTCGACCATGTGCACCTCGTCGGACCAGAATGTCCCGTTTGTGGACGACGATGATACCGGGACCGGGGGGAGCGCGGACGGGGATACGGACACCGATACCGATTCTGACACTGACACCGATTCGGATACCGATGCCGACACGGATACCGATTCGGACACCGACGCGGATACCGACGCCGACGCGGATACCGACGCCGACGCGGATACCGATGCCGACGCGGATACCGACGCCGACACGGATACCGACACCGACGTGGATACTGACGCTGACACCGACGCGGATACCGACACGGACGCGGACACCGACGCGGACACTGACGCGGATACCGACGCGGATACCGACGCGGACACGGACGCGGACACCGACGCGGACACCGACGCCGACACGGACGCGGACACAGACGCGGACACCGATTCGGACATCAACGACCCCTGTACCCCGTCAGAGACCGTGAACGCCAACGCGTCGGGCTCCGGGCCGTACGCGGTGGTCATCGAGACGAACTCCGACCCCGGGATCAACGAGGGCACCATCTACCGGCCCGCGGATCTGGGGGGCGACGAGAAGTTCCCGATCTTCTCTTGGGGCGAGGGGGCCTGCTCCATGGACGGCCTGTCGAACCAGGCGGCCAATGTGGAGATCGCCTCCCACGGATACTTCGTCATCGCGGACGGCCCACCGAACGGCGGAGACAGCCGCTCCAGCTCGGCCACGCTGGAGGGGGAGCCCGTCCTGCTCGCGTACATCACCTGGGCCATCAGGGAGAACAACAAGCCCTGCAGCGCGTACTACCACGCCCTCGATACGAAGAAGACCGCGACCGACGGGTTCTCGTGCGGCGGACTGATGGCCGAGGAGACCGTCGCCGATGAGCGCCTCACCACCTGGGGGATCACCAGCAGCGGAGGATTCAGCGCGAACCAGAACCTCTGGAACTCTGTCCATACGCCGGTGAAGGTACTGACCGGCGGCCCCAGCGACATGGCTTACGAGAACAGCAAGAGGGACTACGAGGGCATCGCCGCCCTGGGGCATCCCATTGTGTTCTTCAGCAAGGATATTGGCCACGGCGGGGATCTGTGGTCAGCCCGCGGTGGGGATTTCACCCGGATCAATCTGGCCTGGCTGAACTGGTGGCTGAAAGGGGACGAGGGGGATACGGGGAAGGGGGTGCTCATCGGCTCGGGGTGCACCTACTGCAGCGATCCCGCCTGGGAGGTCGACTCGGCCAATATCCCGTAGGCCATGGGCGGTAGGACACCGACACCCATGCCGACACCGACACCCATGCCGATACGGACACGGGGGGACGGACTATTTTGTTATTTTAAAAAATTCAGCTGCTCGTTACTTGAGCAGCGCCGCAGCGGCCCAGAGCAGGGGGGCTTGGCCGTGATCGTTGCCCGTTTCCTGGGCGCGTCCGAGGTAATAGGAGACCGAATCGCCGCCGGGGGCGTAACACCACTGGCTGACGCTCTGCAGATTGCCGTTCCCGTCGACCTTGTTCGCCAGGGCGATCCAGGCCTCCCGGGCGCGGGGGGCGTAGGTCGCCCGGTCGAGCAGCCCGAGCTTCACCCCAGTAATGAACGCGAACGTGAACATGGAGCTGCCCGAGGTCTCGTCCCAGTTGTCACCGGTCTCCTCGTCGATCACCTGCTGCCAGAGCCCGGAGTCCCGCTGGTATTCGAGGAGCCCCGACATCATGTCCGTGAATCCCTCCAGGATCCGCGGATACTGC
>JBNLED010000207.1:0-63194 GCA_050304755.1 Polyangia bacterium
CATCTGCAGCTTTGTCCGCGGCCTGCTGTTTCTGCTGCGCTTCAACCCATGCGATGCTTTGGGGGCAGACCGCGAGCGGCAGGTGGCGCGCCAGTTGCTGCTTTATCGTCTTTTCACCCTGTTCGTTGATTTCGCTCCAGAGTGCTCGTCCCGCTTTTTCGATGTCTCCGTTCAGCTCGACGGCGTGAATCTGCAGCAGACGGCAGGCCGTTTTGTCCCGATGAGAAAGCGGAATGTCACCGGCCTTGAATCCGAGGAGCTCCCCTATCTTTGTCGTGTCCGAGGTTGCGGCACAGATGGTTGCGGCGGCATAGCGATAGGCGGTGTCCATCTCCAAATCCATTGAACACGGATTCAAATAGGCGAGCCAGCCGGCCGCGGCGTCCACGTTGCCTTTTCTCGCCGCAATACGCACCAGCAATCCGAGCAGGATCTGCCGATACCGCTCGTCATCGAGGATCTCAATTGCGGTCTCCAAAAAGGCGCGCTGACTGGTATCGTCGAGGCTCGGCGCGAGATGCAGCGTCAAAAAGAAGAGCTGCTCTTTGAGCGTGAACGCGTGGCTCCTTTCGAGCTGCACGCGCATCTCCTTCCACTTCTTCGTGGCCTGACGAACGAAGTATTCGGGCACTATGCCGTCCACCACAAATTCGATTTTCGGTTCCGGGTTGGTTTTGTCGGCCTGAAGGCGCAGCTGGGCGATGCGCTCCGATTCAGAGACAGCGGCGGCGCCGGCCCAGCGAGAAATCCCCCCCGAGGCCCAGAGGGGCGCCACCTGATTTTCGGCCGAGCAGTACTCGCAGGTGCAGCTGCCGCCCGCAGGACTGCTGTTTAGCAGCGCACCACAGTTTCTGCAGGTGGTGATTCGAACATCATGACTGAAAACATCAAAATTTGGGGTCACCGGTCCTCCCACCTTAGGCATAGTAGGGGTATGGCGTCCTCCGTTCAAGATCTACTGCATTCCCTCCCCACTGATCACAACTGACCGTTCGGGAACGGATGCGTTTGCCGCTTTCAGAATTGCAGCAATTTCCGCGACAGCCAACAAAATAGTAGAACTCAACTCTGCAACATGTGGGGCCTCCGCGTGGTTCAGGTATATTGTATTGCAGGGACGGGACCGTCAGGAGGACAACTTCTAGAAACAGGTCTCGAGAAGCAGGAGCAAGAGTGATCATCCGTCCCCTCGGCGACACGGAATACACCTACTGGATGATGGGGCTGGCCTCCTGCACCAACTTCGTGGTGCAGTGCCGACTCCGGGGCGAGCTCCCCACCCGGGTGATCTCCGAGGCGCTCCGCGTCGTCCAGGCGTGTCATCCCCTGCTCAGAGCGACCATCGCACCGGATAGAACAGCGGGGGCTGTCTTTGTCTCTTGCGGGGCAACCTTACCGCTCATCGAGCGTGATCTAGACGCTCCGTCAACAGCGTCGATCTCTTCCGACACACCGCTCATCCAATGTATCGAGGCGGCCCAGCGGACGGACATGTGCCGGGACCCTCTGCCGCTCCTCCGCTGCGAGCTGCTCCGGCACGGAGGAGACGACCAGACCCTGCTCCTCACTTTTCACCACGCCGTCGCCGACGGCGCGTCTGCGATGGCCCTCATCCACCGCATCGTCGACACCGCCGACTGTCTTCTCCAAGGGGAGCACCCCCGGCCGTCGCCGTGTCCGGACCTCGGTCCCCTCGAGGGACACATTCCCCCGCATTTTTGCGGGACCCGGGCGGCCGGCCGATTCTGGTGGCACGGGCTGAAGCTCAACCTCGCCCGCTGGTTCCTCCGGCCGGTGCACGTACCGGTGGACCAACGGGCGTGGCCGGATCAGCGGCGGGAACGTTTTGTCATGTCCACCATGGACCGTGCTCGAACCCGATTGATTGTGCAGGGGAGTCGTCGGCACGGCTGCTCGGTGCACGCCGCTCTCACCGCGGCCCAGCTCCTGGCCCTCGCCAAAGAGTATCCATTGAAAAAGGTCCTTCGCGTCTTCCTGCTCTCCCTTGTGGATTTGCGGCGGCGCCTGCCGGAGGTCGCGGACCAGGAGAGCCTCAACACTATGATCTCCATGGCCGAGATCTGCTGCCGCTTCTCCCGGGACGCCGACCTCTGGTCCCTGGCGCAGGAGACTCAGACCTTACTCCATCGGCGTCTCGATGGGGGGTTCCACTTCTACTACTTCCCCTGGCTTACCCGAACACTGCGCCGGTCCCATCGCCTGCGGCGCGGCGATGAAAACGGCTCCCGCCGGATGCTCCGCCAGGGACAGCTCGCCCGCCCCCCGGTCTGGCCGGTGAGCAACCTGGGGAACCTGGCGATGGCCCGGTTCGGGCGGCTCCGTATCGATGACCTCTCGTTCGTTTTGCCGCTCTCGGCCTCCGGTCTGTTCGGTTCGGCGATAAACACGTTCGATGGACGGCTCTACTGGAACTTCTCCTACGCTTCCCCCGCGGTCTCCGCCGAGCGGGGGCTCTGCCTCGCCCGAAACAGCATTGATATCCTCTCCGAAGCCGTGGCGGACATCGGGTAAGACCGCTTTGGGGAATGGCCACTTTTTGTTGATAACGGACGTACAGCTGATCGGGACACGGAGAGGACGGAGCAAGGCCTGCGCCTGCTGGCGCCCCGGCTCCTCAAGGGCAACCGGGATTTCCGAAAGTCGTCAAACTGCTTGTATCTTGAACTCGGCGGCGCAGGGGTGGGTCATCCATTGCTGAGTTCGCGCTCATGTCGTCGTATAGAGACCCAGATCTCTCATTGCCCTGGATTCGCCAGAGTTTCGCCCGTTGAGTGCATTCACACCTGGGATGGGAATGATGTAGTTGCGGGCTGATCCCAGCTTATTGCGCTCGAGGAATTGAGGTAGATATACTCCACAGCTACACTCGCTGACTTTTTACTTGTGAAGAAGCCTCTGGATTGGAGACCCAGAATGGTATGACGGCCGGACGGAGAGCTATTCTGCAGACGCTCTGATTGCTCGAAAGCCTGTCACCCGGAGGTTTGGCGTTGGGCCTTCAGGCTCAGGTAGAGCCCGCCCATCTTACTCCCCCTTTGAAAAAGGGGATTGGGGGGATTCCGCCAATGAACTTTCCGGTGAACGCCAAGACGCTTTGACGGGCAACTCGTCCAGGTCGGGGACCAGCTCGCGGATGAGTTGCTCGTTGTCGGGGCTCGAAGGAGATTTACCGGAAAGGGCAACCTCGAGCTTTTCTTGCAGCTGACAGGGCAAGCTTTCCCGGGCATCGGCCGCGCTCCGCCACAGGCCCATGTGAAACTCCAGATCCGACGCGGCATCATGGCCGGCGGGCTGGTGGCGGCTCACACTGAGCCCTCGACTCGCCACCGTCACCGCGGCGTCGCGATATCCGGCCTTGGCCAGATCGAGGGCAAAATCGCAGTAGGAATCGAATCGTCCGGGATATCGCCTCAGAATGGCCGTATGGATGTCGATGGCTCTCACGGGCTCGTCGCTTTCAATGAGGACTGACGCCATGTGCTGCAGAATGCTGACGGACTGGTCTCCCTGGTTGTGGCGAAGGTCGTGCGCCAGGGAGCGCTTCAGCATCTCCACCGGATCCAGCCCCAGGTTGTCGGGGACATGGTACTGCACCGCATCCATGAAGATCCAACCGTAGTCCACCATGGGGGAGGCTGTGGGGGAGTGCAGGATGGCGACGAGCATCTCATTCTGGCGTCTGGTGAGGGGGTCCGTCTCCCCCTCGATATCACTCTCCATGATGACATCGTGCAAGGCCGCGAGGGTGAAGTCCGAAAGTCCCTCGAGGGGGTACGCCACCATCTCCCGGGCCGAGAGGCACAGGAATCGATCCACCACCCGCTCGGCCTCCGCCGAGGCTTCGTACACCATCTGAACCCACCGCTCGTCCTTTCCCTTGATGACGCGAGAGAGATCGGCGCCCTCACGGACCGCTCGATGGCAGGCCTCGAGCTCACGCAACGGGACAATGCCGTACATGGGATAAAAGGTTTCCAACACAGGGAGGCAGGGCTCGGTTATTTCTTGTCTACAGCTCAGGGACATGGGGTTTCCTTTCGTTGGGGCGCTCACGCGCACGATGTTCACCCATCCCTCTCGGACCAAACGCGGAAAAAGTTGCCAAAAAAATGACGTCCCGAAGAAGTGGTCCCGATCAACAGACCCCATCTTGAATTGCCGCTTCCGTAACAGACAGTCGTTTGTCGTTTGACAGAGCCCCCGGGCAATGCCTGTCACGGGGAGTCGGACGGTTGATGGGGGGCACCGACGTGGTGTAAAGGCCTAGGGATGATCGTTGAGAACAGACTGCCCATCCACGGGATAGAGGGGGACTTCCTCCGCGCTTTGAAAGAGGGGCCGGTGGTGGTCACGTCCCCCACCGGTTCCGGGAAATCCACCCAGGTGCCTCGGTGGTGCGCCGGGCTCGGGCGGGTGCTGGTGATAGAGCCCCGCCGGGTGGCCTGCCGGGGGCTGGCCCAGTGGGTGGCGCAGCTCGAGGGGACGGCCCTCGGCGGAGCAGTGGGGTACGCGGTGCGAGACGATCGGTGCCACAAGGCGGACACCCGGATCGTCTTCGCCACCCCCGGTGTGGTGCTGCGGTGGCTCGCGGACGGGCAGGCGCTGCCCTTCGATATTGCCATTATTGACGAGTTCCACGAGCGGAGCCTCGACGTGGATCTGCTGCTCGGCCTCCTCGTCGGCCGGCTCGGGGAACGGCTGGTGGTGATGTCCGCCACCATGGCCGCGGAGCGGATCGCCGACCACCTCCGCGGCGCCGTGGTCGCGGCCGAGGGGCGGCAGTTTCCGGTGACGGAGGAGTACCTGCCCCTCGGCGCCCTGCTGCCCGACGGCCGGAGCCTCGAGGACCGGGTGGCCAAGGCCCTGGAGCGGGTCCGGGACACCGACGGGAACGTGCTGGTGTTCCTGCCGGGCAAGGGGGAGATCGCGCGGACCGCGGCGCGGCTCGCCGGCGAGCGAGAGTTCGAGGTGCTCCAGATCCACGGGGGGCTCACCCTCAAGGAACAGAGCCGGGTGTTCGACAGTCACAGCAGACGCCGGGTCATCCTCGCCACCAACGTGGCGGAGACCTCCGTCACCCTCCCCGGGGTCACGGCGGTCATCGACACGGGGTTGGTGCGCCGAACCCGGTATGTGGACGGCCGGGGCCACCTGACCCTGGTGCCCATCGCCCGGGACAGCGCGGCCCAGCGGGCGGGCCGGGCCGGCCGCCTCTCCCCTGGGCGGTGCGTGCGGCTCTGGAGCGAGGAGGCGGTGCTGGAGCCGGTGACGCCGCCGGAGATCTTCCGCGAGGATCTGGCGCAGATGCTCCTGGCCGCGCTGGCCTGCGGCGAGGATCTCGAGTCCCTCCCCCTGCTGGATCCCCCGAAGCCCCACGCCTTGGACGCGGCCAAGGCGAGCCTCGCGGCCCTCGGGGCGGTGGACGACGAGCATCGTATTACCCCGAGGGGGCGGCGGCTCTTCGGGTTTCCCCTGGACGCCCACCTGGGGAGCCTGCTCATCGAGGCGGAGAAGGCGGGTTGCATCGAGGACGCCATCGACCTGGTGTCGGTGCTCTCGGTGGGGCGACCCCTCTTCGCGAGCGATCGTCGGCCCCAGGATCCGGAGGACGATCTCCGAATCGACGGGTGCGACGGCGTCTCCCATATCCGCGCCCTCCGGGAGGGGGTGCCGAAGCGCCACGGCGTGAGCCCGTTCGTCCTGGGGGAGGCGCGGCGGATTCAGCGGCGGCTCCGCAAGGCGTGGTCCCTGCCCCCGGCTCCGGAAGGGCCCCATCCGGTGGATCGCAAGGCCCTGACCCGCGCGGCGATCCGGGCCAACACCCGGTCCGCCTATGTGGCCCGGCGGCGGCGGGGCAAGCTGTTCTTCGCCAACGGGGGCACGGAGATCGGGCTCGCCCGGGAGAGCGCAGTGGACGAGGCCAAGGTGGACGCGGTGGCGGTGGTGGCGAGCATGGCCGTGGGCCGGAGCCTGATGGACTCCCGCATCTATGCCACCTGCGCCCTCCCGGTCCCCCTCCGGCGCCTGGCCGAGGCGGGGCTCGGGGAGGAGACCGTGGCCCACTCCGGCGTGGAGGGGGGGGTGGTCGTCGCCCGCATCACCCGGAGGCTCGCCGGAAAGGTCCTCGAGGAGAGGGAGGCGGTGCCGAAAGGCGCCCTGGCCCGGGAGGCGGTGAAGGCGCTGTTTCTGGAGGGGCGGCTGTTCCGGCAAACCCTGGAGAAGACCCGGGAGACCCTGGAAGCGGTGACCCTGGCCAAACGGCTTAGTGCCGCCAGGTCCATGGGCGTCGAGCTCGACCTCGGGGAGTGGGGGGCGGTGACCCCCATGCCCACCCTGGACGACTGGGTCGAGGGCCGCATCCGGACACTCGGGGTGGAGAGCGGCGAGGACCTGGCCCTCCTCTCCGCCGCCGACTTCGAGGCCCCGGACCTCCCGGAGGAGACCCGGGCCCGCCTGGACCGGGAGCTCCCCCGCACCTTGAGCCTCGGGGATGTTACTTATGACATCGAGTACGATTTCAAAAAGCGGGAGGCCACCCTGGTGATGGTGGCCGGCAGGCGCAAGACCCCGCCGCCCCTCACCACCCTCCCCGCGCTCCGCGGCTTCCGCGTCCGAGCCCGTCACCACTCCAAGGTGTGGGTGCTCCGGGAGCGGTGATGCTGTCGGGGCAGCGGACGGGGGGACGCACAAGCGGCGCTACGCCCGCACCTCCGCGGCCATCTTCTGCATCATCTGCCGCGCGCGGGGCTCCTCCATCTGGAGGTTCCGGCTGATGTCGAGGAGGAGGCGCTCCTCCTTCTTGTCGATGCGGCCGTCCACGAGGGCGGCGGAGACGAGGCCGGAGAAGAAGGCCTCGGGGTTGGCGGGGGTCTGGGTCATGGCGATATCGTTCCCCCCCTGGCCGGCGAGGATGGGCTCCACCGCCTCGAAGGAGACCTCCCACCGCCTGGCCGCCCGCTTGAGCAGCTTCATCTCCGCGGGGGTGACCACACCGTCCGCCATGACCACGGCGGCCATGCGCATCAGCAGGATGGTGCGCTCCCGGAGGTTGCCCATGTCGGGGAGGAAGACGGGCGCCGGATCCGCGCCGGCGGCCGGCTCTTGGACCTTCAGCTCCTCGGGCTGGATCACCGCCTCCAGCACCCAGTCCTTCTCCCCCGCGTCCAGGGCCTCGCCGCAGTAATCGCACACCGGGGTGTCGTTCTCGCCGAGGGGACCGTGGCAGGCGGGGCAGCGGGCGTAGGAGACCCCCTCGTCCGAGTCGAGCACCGCGCCGCTCTTCCGGCCCATGGAGAGGATGTTGGACTGGTGGGCGGGGGCGTCCTTCTGGGAGCGGGCGCTGCTCCAGAGCACCCGGACGTGGAAGCGGTCCCGGCCGTTCACGTCGACCTCGCAGGCCACGAGATCCGCGGCCCCCACGGCCACCTTATAGAGGTTGGCGGGCCCGCTCTGCACCATCCGGGCCACCCGCTCCTTGAACCCGCCGGCGGCCACCTTGGCCAAAGGCTTGGGATCCCCGATGGCGTAGGCCTCGATCCAGCGCCAGAACAGGTAGCTGGCCCGATCCTCGGCGGCCTGCCGGTTGAACCCGGGGTTCCGCTCGGTCATTTGCGCGAGCCCCCGGACGGTCCCGGTGGAGCCAGGGCGCCACTCCTCGATCTGGGTGATCTCCGCGAGCACCCAGTCGTACTCTCCGGAGTTGACCAGCGCCTCGCAGTGCTCGCAGCGGTTGGACTCCCCGGCCGGCACCTCGGCGCCGCAGTTGGGGCATTGCCCCTCCAGCATCCCGCCCCCCTCCAGGGTCTTGGCGCCGGGCTTCCGGAGGAAGGACCACACCTCGGAGAAGATCTCCTCCTGGGCCTTCTCGGCCTTGGCGCGGGCCTTCTCCTCGGGCAGGGCGGCGTCCAGCTCGACGTCGCGTATCGCGGCCTGGACCAGCACGTGGAGCGTATCGAAGTGTTCGTCCGTCTCCACCCCGTGAATCCTGATGTCAATGATCCGGTGGCCCGCGGTGACGTTCCGAATCTTCTGCTGCTCGAGCAGCTTGAGCTGGGTGGCGAACCGGCGGAACAGTCCGTCGCTGAGGAACGGCCGCACCGGGCCCATGTCCCGGTCGGACCACGCCGCCTGGACTCTGAGCTCCACGGTCTTCGCCCGCTCGAGGAACCGGGCCTCGTCGAACCCCGGATCCCGCCCTCGGAGGGGGGTGAGGTCCGCCATCGCCATGGGCACCTGCTCCAGCCGCTTCACCGCCCGATTCGTGGTGTTGTCCGGGTTCATCCGCCGCTTGACGACGTACACCACGGCCACCACGATGAGCAGGGGAACGCCGACCTCCGGGTAGGCGATGGCCAGGTAGATGAGCGCGCCGATGCCATCCCCGTCGCCGCCCCCCCCACCGAATCCACCGCCGCCGCCCACGTAGTTTTGTCCGCCGCCGGCCCGGGCCAGCGCATCGAGGCCAACCCCCAGCACCGCCGAGGCCATCGCGAGCACCCCGAGACGAAGGGGCAGGGGGTGACCGCTCATGTGTTTCAACCATCGGGACAGACAGGGCATCTCCACCTCCTCTTTGGATTGACCCGATCACTATAGCACAGTTTGGGACGGTCCTCGGCCCCCCGCCTTGACTTCCCCGCCCCACTCCACCATAGAATTCCCTCGATGCTCTCCGGCGAAGACATCCTGGTGGTCACCGACGGGTTCTGGGACGCCCCCAAGCGGCTCCGGCACAAGATGCCCCTCAAGTGGGCGGCGGCCGGGTGCCGGGTGCTCTGGGTGGAGCAGCCCCCGTTCCCGTTCTCGGACTGGCGGATGCCCGGGCGGCTCGCGAACGGGGTCACCGGGAAGGTGCGACAGGTGGCGGAGCGGCTCTGGGTCGCCTCGATGCCCCCGGCGCTGCCCCACATGTACAAGGGGGGCGCCGCGGGCGACCGGCTCCTCGCCCTCCACCGGCCCCTCCTCCTCGGGCGGCTCTTCCGCCGACTGCGGACCCTCGAGCTCCGTCCCCGGCTCGTGGTGCTGTTCCAGCAGGCCGCCCGCTGGGATATCTTCGACGCCTTTCCCCGCGCCGGGCGAATCTACTACCACCACGATGTCTACGGGTACGGTCACGCCACCCCGGGACAGGCGCACAACCTCCGGGTCTGCTGCGAGAAGGCGGATCAGGTCTGGTGCGTCTCCAAGGCGCACCGTCAGACGCTCGCCGCGTTCAACGAGAGTACTTTTCACATCCCCCACGCGGTGGACGCGGAATGGTGGGAGCGGCACAGCGATCGGGTGCCTTCGGAATATCGCGACATCCCGTCCCCCCGCGTGGTCTACACCGGCGTGTTCCAGGAGAAGATGGACCTCCCACTCCTTGTCGGCGCGGCCGAGCAGCGGCCCGACTGGCACTTCGTGTTTGTGGGCCCGGTCCAGCCGAGCTACCTGGACGGGTCCCTCATCGCCCGCCTGCGGGGGCTGCCCAACGCGCACCTCCTGGGGGAGCGGGACGTGGACGACATCCCCGGCTTCCTGGCCGGCGCCGACCTCCTGATGCTCCCCTACACGGCCAACGAGAACACCCGGGAGGCCGGGCTGGCCCTCAAGTTCTACGAGTACCTCATCAGCGGAAAGCCGGTGGTCATGACGCCGTTCACCGCCCTGGACATCTCCGCCGAGGGCCTCGTACACATCGCCAAAGGGGTCGACGGGTGGTGCGGCGTACTCGATACCTGCCTCGGCGGCGACGCGGCGGCGGCGAAACAGCGGGTGGCCCTGGCCTACCGGAACACCTATGAGGCCCGCCTGGAGGCGCAGCGCCGGGCGCTGGAGCAATTGACGCCCTGAGGCTGACGCCCCGAGGCTGACGCCCCTTGCCTGGGGGGCCGGGCTGTGCGATATTCTGCGCCAAATCAGCACGGAGAGGAGAACAGAACATCATGACAGTTACGCTCAATACCCACCCGACAGAAGGTATTTTCACCGTCGAGAAGCCCGCCAACGAGCCCATCAAGGGCTACGGCCCCGGGGCCCCCGAGAAGCGGTCCCTGAAGGCCCGGCTCGCGGCCATGGCAAAGGAGGTCGTGGACATCCCCTGCATCATTGGCGGCGAGGAGGTCCGCACCGGCAGAACCCAGGACGTGGTGATGCCCCACGACCACGGGCACGTGCTCGGTAAGATGCACCTGGCCGGCAAGGCGGAGCTGGCGCAGGCCGCCAAGGTGGCCGTGGAGGCCCAGAAGGGGTGGATGGCCCTGCCGTGGGAGGAGCGGGCCGCGGTGATGCTCCGAGCGGCGGAGCTCCTGGCGGGGCCCCACCGGGACACGCTGAACGCGGCCACCATGCTCGGCCAATCCAAGAACGCCTTCCAGGCGGAGATCGACTCGGCCTGCGAGCTCATCGACTTCTTCCGGTTCAACGCCCACTTCTACCGGGAGATCCTCACGAACCAGCCCATGAACGGGCCGCAGATGTGGAACCGGCTGGAGTTTCGGCCCCTCGAGGGGTTCGTGCTGGCCATCACGCCGTTCAACTTCACCTCCATCGCGGGGAACCTGCCCACGTCGCCGGCGCTGTGCGGGAACGCGGTCATCTGGAAGCCCTCCCGCACCTCGGCCCTCTCCTCCTACTACCTCATGAAGCTGTTCGAGGAGGCGGGCTTCCCGCCGGGGGTCATCAACTTCATCGGCGCCCCCGGGCCCATCACCGGCGAGGTGCTGCTCTCCCACCCGGATCTCGCCGGCGTGCACTTCACCGGCTCCACCGCGGTGTTCCAGAACATCTACCAGGTGACCGGCGCCAACATCAAAGGGTACAAGAACTACCCGCGGATCGTCGGCGAGACCGGCGGCAAGGACTTCATCTTCGCGCACCCCTCGGCGGACGTGGAGGCGCTGGTGGCTGCCGCGGTGCGGGGGGCCTTCGAATACCATGGGCAGAAGTGCTCCGCCGCGTCCCGCATGTACGTGCCCAAGAGTCTCTGGGGCCGGTTCAAGGAGGGGCTGCTCGCCGAGATCAAGACCATCAAGATGGGCGCGCCCACGGACTTCACCAACTTCATGAACGCGGTCATCGACAAGAGCGCCTTCGACAGCATCAAGGGGTACATCGACCACGCCAAGGCCGCGTCGGACGCCGAGATCATCGCGGGCGGCAGCTGCGACGACTCTAAGGGGTACTTTATCGAGCCCACGGTCATCGAGGCCAAGAATCCCAAGTACCGCAGCATGGTGGAGGAGATCTTCGGACCCGTCCTCACTATCTTTGTATATGAGGACAGCAAGCTCGACGAGACGCTGGAGATCTGCGACACGAGCTCGGCCTACGGCCTCACCGGCGCGGTGTTCGCGACGGACCGGGCCGCGATCCAGAAGATCATGGCGGCGCTCCGGTTCACCGCCGGCAACTTCTATATCAACGACAAGCCTACCGGCGCGGTGGTGGGACAGCAGCCCTTCGGCGGCAGCCGGGCCTCCGGCACAAATGACAAGGCCGGGAGCTCCCTGAACCTCATCCGCTGGCTCTCCCCCCGGGCCATCAAGGAGAATTTGCTGCCGCCCAAGGATTATCGATACCCCTTCCTAGGCGAGGAGTGATCCTCGCGACAGCTCGACCCCGTATCGCCTCGAGGGCGCTGTGTAATGCCTTTTTCGCCAGGCATCAAAAGAGTGTCCGTTTCATCTCCTACGTCGTGCTCTGACAAGATATACGGATTTTAGGCGGGATTTTGATCTGAAATCGTTATAGAATATCACCGGAGATGGAATATTTAATCCATGATCGTTATCACTCGAGTCCCAAATAGAGGGGGAGGCAATGCCGTTCTAGAGACATGATAGGTGGGGGGAGAGGGTTGCTGTTGAGGCTTTCGAATCATAGGATCACGTAAGGAGAAAGGTTATGTTCAAGAGTATTTTATTGATATTATTACTTATTGCGTCCTTCGGCGGTTGCGAGGGGGGCGGGCCGACCGCGAAAGAGGGGCATATCGGCTCAGATGCGGACACCGACGCTGATACCGACGGGGACACGGACACTGACACCGATGCCGACACGGACGGGGACACGGACGGGGACACCGACACGGATACGGACACCGATACCGACACCGACACCGATTCCGATTCCGACTCGGACTCCGATTCAGACACCGATACCGATACCGATAGTGATGTTGACGGAGATACCGATACCGACACGGACACGGACACCGATACCGACACCGATACGGACACGGACTCCGATACCGACGCCGACTCGGACACCGACGCGGATCCGGAGTGCGCGGACTTCCCATGGACCGTGGAGACGAGGCCCATCAACATGCTGGTCCTCCTGGACCGCTCCACTTCAATGATTCGATACACCGTCGAGGGAACGGAGGAGACCTACGCGGAAGTGGTCAGGGAATCCCTCGACGCCATCGTGCAGCGGCACACCAACTCCGAGATCATCAACTTCGCCCTGAATGTCTTCCCGGCACCGGAGATGTGCACCTCCGAGTACGCGGAGTCTCCGGCCGAGGACCAGAGACCCGAGATCCTCTGCCAGGCGGCCAGCCAGTTCACGGAAGCGGACAACCCCTACCGGCCCCCCATGGTGCCCTTCTCGGAGGTGATCTCCAGCGACACCTATGACGCCATCCACGACGTGCTGAACGAGGTGGGGAACTGCGGCGGAACGCCCATCACCAAGTCCCTGCTCTGGGCACAGGACTACCTGAACTCCCTCGATCTGATCGACGACACCTACGTGCTCCTGGCCACGGACGGGGCGCCGGGGTGCAACCTGGGCGCCTCCCTCCCCTGCGATTCGGCTACGCCGGGCGATGTGGCTGTCGATCCCGCCCAGTGTCTGGACGACATGGATTCGACCCACGCCGCGTTCGATCTCGCCGCGGACGGCTACAAGACCTTCGTGGTGGGGGTCGGCGCCGACGTGGCCGCGTTCTCGGACGTGATGGACATCATCGCCTACACCGGGGGCGGCAACCTCAAGGAGGACCAGCCCGACCTCTACGAAATCGATGCTCCCCCCGAGGGCCGGGATCACTGGTACTACCCCGCCGCAGACGCCGAGTCATTGTCCGCGGCCCTGGAGGACGTGACCAACGAGGCGATCAGCTGCGTCTTCCAGGTCGACTGGGAGTCCATCCCGGAGACGGACGAGGAGACCGGCCGCATCGTGGCCAAGTCCTGCGCCCAGACCCGAGTCTTCGGGGTCCCCGAGGGGGGCGAGAAGACCGAGATCACCTACATGGAGCACTGCCGGGACGAGGACCCGGACTCCCCCGACGAGCGGCTCCGGCTGGGGTGGACCTGGGACGAGCTGGAGGGGACCTCCTGGGAGAACATCGAGGCCCTCGGCGACGACGTCTCCGAATGCACCCGCGTGCGGCTCTGCGACAACGCTTGCGACAAGCTGAAGACCATCCAGGGCGTCAAGGAGTGGGAGGGGGTCTCGGCCTCGTTCGGCTGCCAGCCCATCCTCGTCATCGTCGTATAGAGGGATCCCCCGCCCCAGGCCGGCGCCGGTCTTCAGAGCAGCGATTACGCGAGGGCCAGGGCCTCGGCGTGGCGGGTGTACTCCCCGGGGAGAGAGCGTTTGAACCAGATCTCCGGCTTGCCGAAGAGGTACCCCTGGAACCGCGTGTACCCCAGGGCCTTGGCGCGCTCGAACGCCTCCCGGGTCTCGATTTTCTCCGCGAGCAGGGTGGTGGACGTTCCCTGAAACCGCTCGGCGATGGCCCGCTGCATCTCCTGGTCCGTGTCGGCGAAGTCCACCTTCACGATATCCGCCAGCTGAAAGATGACGTTCCGCTCATCGAGGGAGACGATGTCGTCGAGGGCGATGCGGTACCCCGCGGTCTTGAGGCGGATACAGGCGGCGATGGTCTCCTCGTCCTCGGCAACGTCCTCGAGGATCTCGGGGATGACCAGGTGTCGGGGGAACCGGTGGACGATCTCCTTGACCAGGACCTCGCGGGTGACGTTGATGAACGCGACCCGGTTTCCGGTGAGTACCCTGAGGCCGAAGAGCTTGAGACCGTTGACCATGACCCGGCGGGTGGCGGTGTCCCGATCGTCGAAATTGAAGACATTGACGATGCCGTTCCTGAAGAGGAGCTCGAAGGCCACGATGTCTCCGGTTTCGCTTACAATCGGTTGCCTGGCGATAAAGTTATCCAAATGAGTTTCCTTTTTCCAACTGGAGATACGTCAGACGCTCCAGACAAGAAATGATAGGACAAAATGAGCTGCGCCCCAAAAAAATGGCGTTTCAGCCCAGGGCGCAATACCTGTCACATAAGATTAAGTTATAACAAAAAATGATTACAGACCCTGATGTCTCCCGACCGCGAAGGCCGCGAGGTTCTTCTCCTCTGTTCCTTCCGGCACCAGCCCACGGATCGCAGTGGTGAAGGCATCCTCCGGGAGGGGGAGCAGTGTGGAGAGGGCACCGACGGCGGCGATGTTGGCGGTCCTCAGGGAGCCGAGGCGGTGCTTCAGATCGGCGCGATCCAGGCGGATCACCCGACCGAAGCGGCGCCGGATGGCTTCCCCCAGGTTTCCGGGGTAGGTCTCGACTGCGGCGGGGCGGATGCGCTCATCGAGGTAGACGGCCGCGGCGGCTTCCGCGGCGTGGTCGGCCCACCGGAGCACCTCCATGGTCTCGAGGGAGTAGACAATCTCCGCCTCCCCTCGCGGAATGATGGGGGAGTAGACCTTCTCACCGAAGCGGACGTGGCTGGAGACGACGCCCCCCCGCTGGCTCATGCCGTGGACCTCGCTCTTCTTGACATCGAAGCCGGCGGTGAGCGCCGCCGCGGCCAGAACATCGCTGGCGAGCACGATCCCCTGACCGCCCACTCCCACCATCAGAATGCTGTGTACCGTCATCGTCTACGCCTTCCGATCCATGCGCCGGCAACGAGACTCCAGCCGGGACTCCAGTTTTCCCCGCTTCTTGAGGCGCCGTGTCTCGATGACACAGAGCCCCTGGACCACCAGGAGGCGCACCCCGCTCTTGAGAGCGAGCGCCGCGAGCGCCTCTCTCACCGCCGTTTTGTCGTAGGCGTCCACGACGCCGAAATTCTCCCCCGGGATGCCCACGGCCCGGGCGAGGTGGGCATAGTCCAGCGCCGGGGCCTCCTTTCGATCGAGGGTCTCACCGCTCAGCGGGTTCGGCTGCATTCCGGTCATCGCTGTGGTGCCGTTGTCGAGCACCACGAACAGGCCGTCCCGCCGGTTCCAGCAGGCGTTGAGGAGCCCGGGGATTCCCGCGTGGGCGAAGGTGGAGTCGCCGATGACCGCCGCCACCTTTCGTCCGGACCGGGGGCCCTCCACCACCCCGATCCCCTGGGCCATGGTGAGACTCCCGCCCATATCGACGCAGGTGTCGATGGCCTCGTAGGGGGGGAGGGTGCCGAGGGTGTAGCAGCCGATGTCGCCGGTGACGACGAGGCCCATCTCCCGGAGCGCGCTGAACACATTGCCATGGGGACACCCGGGGCAGAGCCGGGGGAGCCGCGGGGGCAGATCGGGCGCTGCGGTCCCTGCGGACGGGAGCCCGCCGCGAAGCCCCTGCCGGACGAGCTGTGGGGAGAGCTCTCCCAGACCGGGGAAGACCGCTTTTCCGATACAGTCGATCCCCATGGCCTTGACCTGCAGCTCGACGAACGGATCGAGCTCCTCGACGACATAGAGCGTTTCGACCGAGCGGGCGAACCGCCGGATGAGCGCCGTCGGGAGGGGATGGACCCAGGCGAGCTTGAGCACGGCAACGTCGGGAGCGGCCTCCTTCACATAGGTGTAGCTCACCCCGGTGGTGATGACGCCGATACCGCCGCCGCCCGCCTCTACTCGGTTCAGCTCCGAGACATCGGCGGCCTCCGAAAGCCGTCCCATCCGATCTGCCAGAACCTCCCGGCGCCGCCTGGCGTGGGACGGGATCATCACGTACTTCTCCGGACACCGCTCGAATCCCGAAGGAACATGGACCGCGGGAGCCGCCGGGAAGACGACGCTCTTCGAGTGGGAGAGCCGGGTGGTGGAGCGGATGAAGACCGGGGTGTCGTGGGCCTCGGATATCGCGAACGCAATCCGGGTGAAGCGCCGCGCCTCCTCGGAGTCCGACGGCTCCAGCATGGGGAGGTGCATGGCCCGGGCGAAGTGGCGGTTGTCCTGTTCGTTCTGGGACGAGTGCATGGCGGGATCGTCCGCCGTGACGATTACGAGCCCCCCCTTCACGCCGGTGTAGGCCGCGGTGAACAGGGGGTCCGAGGCCACGTTGACCCCTACGTGCTTCATGGCGACGAGGGCCCGACCGCCAGCCAGGGCGACCCCGAGACCCACCTCCACCGCCACCTTCTCGTTCACCGACCACTCACAGACCGCTGATTCGTATGTGGACATATACTCGACGATTTCAGTAGCGGGGGTTCCGGGATAGCCCGCGCAGAAGGTCACCCCCGCCTCGTACGCGCCCCGCGCGATGGCTTCGTTGCCCGACATCAGCGCTGTAGCAGGGGCATTCATCTTCTCATTCTCCGGTCGCGATTCAGCTGTCGATTCAGTTTTTCAGACAAGCAATGCTGTTACCCCGGGTTTTAGGGCATAACGGGAGATTGAACAACTATCAAACCAGGGGAGGGACATCAATCGCGCTTGGCGCGGCTGATCCGTGCCGTAGAACTATCGATTTCGAACGGTGGGGAGGTGAATCGTAAAGCAGGTGCCCCGCCCCTCTTCGCTCTCGACCCCGAGGATGCCGCCGTGCTCCTCGATGATCCGGTGGGAGATGGAGAGCCCGAGGCCGGTGCCCGCCTCCCGTGACTTGGTGGTGAAGAAAGGCTCGAAGATCTGATCCCGGATATCCCGAGGAATACCGCAGCCGTTGTCGCTGATCCGAATCTCCAGATATCCCTCCTGGGTGGTCGACTCGAGGCACTCCAGTGCCACGAAGGCGTCCGCCTTGTCGGACGCCTGCCCCGCGTTGATCACCAGGTTGATGAGCACCTGCTCGATCTTGCCCGGGTTCATCCGAAGCCGCGGCAGATTCGGCGCCACGGTGACGTCGAACCGCTGCACCATCTTCCGGACCTGCTTCCCGATGAGGGCCATGAGGCGATCGATCACGCTCTCTATCGACGCCTCCTTGAACTGCTTGGCGTCGTCGCTCCGGATGTAGTTCTTCAGCTCGGACACGATGCCGGTAATGCGCTTCGAGCCGTGCTCCATATTCTCCAGCAGCTTGAACACGTCCTCCAGGAACACGGTGTAGGGCATGTTGAGGATCTTGAGATCCGGCTCGTCCTCGAGGTGGTGCTCGAGCATGGGACGCATGGCCTCGATGTACCGTTTGAGGATGGGCAGGTTGAAGTAGATGAAGTTGTTCGGGTTGTTGATCTCGTGGGCCACCCCCGCGATGATCTGTCCGAGGGCGGCCATCTTGTCCGCCTGGTACATCTGCTGCTCCGCCCGCTTGAGCTCCGTCATGTCCTGGAAGGAGGCCACCCGCTGGGAGGTGCCGGGGATCATCTCGATGATCAGGACCCCCTGGTGGACCTCCCCGCCGCGGCTGATGAACTCGGCCTCATAGGCCCGGGGAACGGCGGCGGGGTCCGCGGACCGCTTCTCGTGATACTCGAGCATCCTCACGAGGGAGGCCTCGGTGAAGAAGGGGGCCCAGGTGAGCTTGCCTTCGGTCTCCTCCTTGCTGTAACCGGAGAGCTTCACCCACTCGTCGTTCGCTAGGGTGATCACCTTGTCGTCCCCGAAGATCACCATGGCCGTCCCCGCGGTGTTGAAGATGGCGCGGTACCGCTCCTCGCTCTTCGCCAGCGCCTCCTGGGCCTGTTTGTGCTCGGTGATGTCGAAGGCGGTCCAGATGACCGCCTCCTCACCATCAATGATCGTCTTGATGGCGCTGACCTCCATCCAGGAGCCCTCCTCGGTCTGGTATTCGAAGCGGAGGTCGCCCTCGTTTTTCTCGAACGCGTCCTTGGCGGCGCGATTCCCGGCCTCGAGCGCCGCCTGGCTGAGGGACTCCCGCGGGTTGATTTTGGAGAACGCCTCCCAGCTCAGGCCGACGCTGTCCAGGAGCGCCTTGTTGGCGTAGGCGAACCGGTCCCCGTCCCCCACGGTGATGCTGATCATCGCGGGGGTGACATCCGCCAGCGCCCGGAACCTCCGCTCGCTCTCGAGGAGGGCCTCCTCCGCGCGTTTGCGATCGGTGATGTCGAAGCTGGTGATCACCTTGAAGAGCCCGTCCTCGCCGAGGTCGATGACCTCCCAGGAGGTCTCCACGGTGCGGATATCGCCGCTCTTGGTCACGAGCTCCATCTCCATGAGCCGCGGCACCGGATGACCGCTGATGTAGGCCGCCGCGGCGGCGTCCCTCTGCCGGAGGCTCTCCGGGGTCAGCAGCTCAATCGGGGGATAGCCGGTCAGCTCCTCGAAGGTGTACCCCGTGCACTCTATCGCCGCGGGGTTGGCGTAGATGCACCGCTCCTCCTCGATGTTCGCGATGAGGACGTTGGCGTGCATCGACTCCGCGAGTGCGCGAAACATCCGCTCGCTCTTCCCGAGCCGCCGGATGGTGTCCTGTTGGGTTTGCGTCTGGCGCTCCAGGGCCGCGACCCGGGCCCGGAGCTCGGTCAGCTCGGATTTGTTCTCCATCACGACCTCACTTCACATTGTAGGCCTTGAGCTTCCTGTGCAGGGTCTGGAGCCCGATCTCCAGGACGCGGGCCGTCTGGCTCTTGTTGTTGTCCGTGGCCTCGTACACCGCGATGATATGGCGGCGCTCCACCTCCGCCAGAGGCTCGAGGGCGCCGGTGGACGCCCCCTTCCCCTGGACGGCCTCCCCCCGCCCCTTCGGCTTGGGGAGCCTGAGGTGGGCGGCGGCGACCGGCCCGTCGCCGGCCAGGTTGGACGCGGCCTGGAGCACACCCTTCAGCTCCCGTACGTTGCCGGGCCATTGGTGCGCGTAAAGTGCGCCGTAGGCATCATCGGCGAGGGTTCCGGAGTCGCCGATGAAGTGCTCCGCGAGCAGGGGGATGTCATCCGGCCGCTCCGCGAGCCTCGGAATCTGGAGGTGCGCGAACTGCAGCCTGAAGAAGAGGTCCTTGCGAAACTTGTGCTGCTGCACCAGCTTTTCGAGGTCCTGGTTGGTGGCCGCGACGAACCGGACGTTGGAGACCCTCGAGCGGGTGTCCCCCACGGGGGTGTACTCCCCCTCCTGGAGGATGCGGAGCAGCTTCCCCTGAATCTCCAAGGAGAGATCCCCGATTTCGTCCAGGAACAGGGTGCCCCCCTCGGCCTTTCCGAGGTACCCCAGCTTGTCCCGATCGGCGCCGGTGAAGGCCCCCTTGATATGGCCGAAAAACTCCGACTCGAACAGCGTCGGGGAGAGGGCGAGCATATTGACGGGAACGAACGGTCCCTTGACCCGCCGGCTGGCCAGGTGGATGGCCCGCGCCATCAGTTCCTTTCCCACGCCCGTCTCCCCGGTGATCAGGATCGGGATATCAGAACCCGCATGCAGCTCGGCCTCGTGCAGCAGGCGCAGCATGGCCTTGTCCGCCGTGTGGATCTCCCGAAAGGCGTCCGGGTTGTCGAGGGCCTTCTCGACCCCGCGCTTCGACTTGAGCAGGAGCGCCTCGATCATCCGCCGCCGCTCCAGGGCGCGGTTCAGCGCGTGGGCCAGCTGCTCCGGCATGATGGGCTTGATCAGATAATCATAGGCGCCCCGTTTGACCGCCTCGATGACCATCGGGATCGACTCGTTGGCGGTAATCATCACACACTCCGTCTCCGGGGAGTGCTCCTTGATCACCTTCAACAAATCAAGACCGTTCATCTCCGGCATGGTGATATCGAGGAACGCCACGTCGAAGGTGCGGTCCCCGAGCAGCGCCGCTACCTCTGTGGGGTCGGACCGGGTGGTGATATCCTCGTATCCCTCGATGCGCAGCATCCGCTGCACGCTGTCCAGAAATGCAGTTTCGTCATCGACGACCAGAATGGATGTTTTCATCATAGACTTTCCTTTTCAATCAGCCCCCACTCTATACCAAAAGAGGGAAAATCGCGACACGGGGTCTGTCATCAGAGCCTTCCAGTGTGTACCATGGGGGGATGTGGTGTTCATCGAGAGGATTGGAATGTCTTGTGTTGATATGCTGGGGGGCGTGCCAGGGAGCGCTCGGATGCGCGGAGAGGACCGGGCCCCACGGTGACCCGAACGCGGAAGCGGAGCGGGGAACCGCCGGAAGCGACACCAGCACGGGGGGGGAGACCTCCCCGGACACGAGCACCGATCGGGCTACGGAACCGATCCCGGATACCGCCCCCACCGATTCCGATGGGGACACCGGGGATGGCGGATACGACTATCGGGAGCCCGTCTATCCCGAGGTGACCGAGGACGGCGGCAGCGGGAACATCACGACCTATGGCGATGTGACGACCCCGGCACCGAGCACCGGCGGGGCCTGCAACTACGGCGCCACCGGCATCCTGAGCTTCGCGGCGATCAATGTGAATGTCGCCCCCCTGGACGGGGCGGGCCATTGGAACGGGGGCCGGATCTGCGGGCAGTGCGCGGAAGTCCGGGCGGAGACCGCCGCGGGGATCCGCTCGACGGTGGTCCGCATCGTGGACAAATGCCCCGATGAATACTGCGGCATCGATCTCGGCGGCCTGCCCGCCCGGCAGCTTATGGGCTCCCAGCCCGGACGCTATGACGGTACCTGGGAGTTCGTCCCCTGCGAGGGACACGCCGAGGTCTCCGACGGTCCCCCCGCCGTATTCATCAAGGAGGGGAGCAGCGCATACTGGGCTATCTTCCAGGTGCGCAATCCCCCAGCGGCGGTGCGCTCCGCCCGGTGGTCCGCCGACGCGGGCTCGGGGACCTTCGAGTGGGCGACCGAGGCCGAGAACTTCTTCTTCGTTCCGACAGCGATTCTGTCGCGCGACGACCGCGTCACGCTGACCTTCGAGTACGACTTCGGACGAACCGGGACCGTGACCCTCCCCGGCAGCGCTCTGGGGGTTCCGGAAGCCGTGTACCCGATAGATGATTAATATTAATTAACTAACTCACTGGACCGCTTCGGATCAAAATTATTCGGGCTAGTAGTACCACCAGTACCCGCCCCCGCCGATAACGACATCGTCCCCCAGAATATCCTTGCACATCGGAGAGGCATCCGTGCACACATCCCAGGCGACCTCACCGCTGATCTCGAAGCTCTCGGATACACTGCCGGTCTGGCATTCACACGACCAGATACCTTCTTCCTCTTCGAAGCAGTAGGTGTTGATGGACCCGTGAAGCTGGACGGGGGTTCCGTTCGCGTCGGCGGTCTGGGTACAATCGAGGCTGGCGTCACAGGTGTCGTTATAGGCCCCCTGTCGCCTCTGGGTGCAGTTGATCTCCCCTTCGGGCTCGAGGGTTCTGGCGGTCTTGCAGATCTCCATGCCGGTGTAACACGAGGTCTCGTCGCCATCGATGAGATCGAAGGTCATGTAGTTGTTGCCTTCACACGAGCAGCTCCACACGTCCCCCGCATCCCTGCACCAGATGTACCCCCAGTCCCGGAGGACCGCGGTGATGCCCGGGCTGAGCTCCGCCTCCTGGGTGCACTGATATTCGATGTCGCAGGAGTCATCCCATGTATATTCCCAGGAGGGTTGACACGATTCCTCATTGTACTCGACATCGATCCCCGATTGGCAGAGGTCCATGATGTTCTGGCAGGGATCGCCGTCAGGCATCTCCTCGATTTCGAAGTCGTAGTTGCCCTCTTGATTGTTGCAGCTGCACCACTCGGCAACGCCCTGGCTCAGCTCACAGAAGGAGCGGTAGTAGTAGCCGTCACACTCCATCCCGAGGCTGCACTCCCGCGATCCCTGGTATCGATAGTCGACGGAACAGTCCGCGTCTCCATCCGCGTCCGAATCCGTATCCGCGTCAGTGTCGGCGTCGGTATCCGTATCAGTATCCGCGTCCATGTCGGCGTCCGCGTCGCTGTCGGCGTCCGCGTCGCTGTCAGCGTCCGCGTCGGTGTCAGCGTCCGCGTCGGTGTCGGCGTCCGTGTCGGTATCACTGTCGCTGTCAGTGTCGGTGTCGGTATCCGAATCGGCGTCGGTATCCGAATCGGCGTCGGTATCTGAATCGGCGTCGGTATCCGAATCGGCGTCGGTATCCGAATCGGCGTCGGTATCCGAATCGGCGTCGGTATCCGAATCGGCGTCGGTATCCGAATCACTATCGGTATCCGCGTCACTGTCACTATCCGCGTCACTGTCACTATCCGCGTCTACATCAGTGTCGGTATCCGAATCCGAGTCCGAGTCCCCGTCCGAGTCCCCGTCCGAGTCGGCATCGGTGTCCGCATCGGTGTCGGCATCGCCATCGGCATCGAGGCCGCCCTTGGGCTTCTCTTTCTCATCGACGGAGGCATCCTTGAAGCCCATGTAGCCGACCTCACGACAGCTGATCACGATAAGCACCACCACCACCGTTTTCATCAAGCTGACTATTTTAGACATCATTGACCCTTCCGTTTCTTCTCACCCAAAAATGCAATCATTAACAAAGCAAACGCCATGCCATCATCCCGCCATGTCTCCATCGCTCTATTTTAAACACATTTCGATGCCTTCTCACTAATATTTGTCGATCTCAACAAAATGCATCTGTGCCGTTTCAGGAGGTTTTGTGCCACTCGACGACACTTTGCGATCACCTCGGGGCTCGTCCCGGTCGCACCCGTGACGTGGGCGTCGCCGTGTACGGATCCTCCGGCCAGTAGTGTTTCGGATAGCGCCCCTTCAGCTCCTTCCTCACCTCGGCGTAGGTGCGCTTCCAGAAGCCGGAGAGGTCCCGGGTGATTTGGCAGGGCCGGCCGTTCGGGGCCAGCAGGTGGAGGGTCACCGGGAACCGGCCCCCATCGACGGAAGGGGTTGCGAAGAGGCCGAACAGCTCCTGGATTCGACAGGCGAGCACCGGTCCCGGGGTCTCTCCCCGGACCGCCGGGGCATAATCGAGGGGCGCCTCACGGCCGGTGGGGATCACCAGTCGCTCGGGGAAGCGGCGACTGAGCTGCTGCCTCACGTCATAAGAGAGGTGGTCGCCGATGACGTGAAACCAGTCGAGCTTCACGAGCTCTGAGAGGGATCGAAGTCCATAGCAGAGCGGCTCGAGGAAAGACCGAAGCCCCTCCCCCATAAGATCCGGGAGGGGAATCTCAGGGGCTGACTGTCTCGCGAACGCCATTCGATCGAGGAGCGACAGGGTCTGTTTATCCAGCGAAAAGGCTCGGGGCCACCGCCCGGAGGCCTCCCGGGCGAGCACCGCGCCGCCGACCTCCGGAGCGATCTCGGCTGCAGGGCGCTCATCGATGACGAGATCCGAAAAGCACACCCGCTCTTTGGCCGTCACTCGCCCGCCGTCTTCATCGAAGGTGATGTGAGACTCCCGGGTCATCAAATCGGGGCGCGTCTCGCTCAACATTTCACGGTTGAGGGGCGCCGCCAGGAAGACCACGCTCTCGGCCTGCCCCCTCCGGCCCGCGTCCGCTTCGAGGGCGATGAAGAGGTCGCCCCCCTCCAGCGGCGCCCGGAGCCTAACCCCCCGGCCCCCCACCATCACCGCCGACCGCCCGTCGGGGCGGAGGCGGCAGACCCGATCGGGAAAACCGGCGAGCAACAGCTGCCCCGGCGAGACGTCCTCGGTGAGGCGATCCGCGGGTGAGGGCACCATCCTCATGAGCGCCTTCTGAGCCTGTCGGACGACCCTGGCCCGGTTTCTGGAGACCCCGAGCTCGGCGGCGGCTTCCCACGAGCTTCCCCGCCGCTCCAGCTCCTGGAGCATCTCCAGCCGGTGCTCGAAATCCACGGTCAGGGAGGGGGCCTCGCGACCGCCCGAATCCGAACGGCGGATGTCCCGTTCCGACGCCAACGCCACCACCGCGGCGCCGAGGGCGGGCTGGTTTCGGGAAGCGGCCTCGAGCAGGATTGAGCCCAGCCGTGGATGCACCGGAAGCGCGGCCAGCCGGTGTCCGAGGGGGGTCACGCCGAACCCGTCGGTCTCGAGCGCTCCCAGGTGACGAAGCAGCCCGATCCCCTCTGCGAGGAGCGCCTCGGCCGGAGCGTCCAGGAGATCGAACCGGCGGGGATCGCCGGGGTGAAAGGCGAGGACGTGGAGGAGCCACGCGGCGGGGTCTACCCGCTGTATCTCCGGCACATCGGCGGTGGGGCGCCCCCGATTCTCGTACGCGGTCCAGAGCCTGAGCACCGTGCCCGGGGCGAGCCGTCCGGCCCTTCCAGCCCTCTGGGTCGCCGACTGGGCGCTGATGGCGATGGTCTCTAGGCGGTCGAGCCCCACCCGGGGATCGTACCGGTTCACCTTGGCGAGGCCGGAGTCCACCACCGCGGTGACCCCGGGGATGGTGAGGGAGGTCTCGGCGATGTTGGTGGCCAGGACCACCCGCCGCCCTTTGCCCGGCCAAAGGGCGCGGTCCTGCTGATCGGGGGGCAGCGCACCGTATAGAAGAACCACCGCCGGGCGTCCGACGGGCGGGGCTTCCTCTAGGATTGCCGCGGTCCGACGGATATCTCCGGCCCCGGGGAGGAACACCAGCAAGTCACCCTTCTCGGGGTCCCGCGCCAGAGCGGTCCTCACCCCGGCGGCCGCCCGGATCGGCAGGGATCTCGGATCAGCCGCAGGAACATGTTCGATCGTAACGGGGAAGCAGCGACCCTCACCCCGCACCACCGGGCACCCGTCCAGGTAGCGGCTCACCGCCGAGGCGTCCAGGGTGGCGGACATGACGAGCACGCTGAGATCCTCCCGCACCTGGATCAGCTCCCGGCAGAAGGCGAGGGCCAAATCCGAGTGCACGGATCGCTCGTGGAACTCGTCGAGCACCACCACCGAGACTCCGTCGAGAAAGGGATCTGATACGAACCGGCGGGTCAGGATCCCCTCCGTGATCACCAGGATTCGCGTTCTGTCGGAGGCCCGCCGATCGAACCGCACCTGATATCCCACGCGGTCACCGACGGACTCCCCGAGCGCGGCCGCCATCCGCGCCGCCGAAGCCCGCGCGGCCACCCGCCGCGGTTCCAGCAGAAGCAGCTGTCCGTCCCCGGCGATCCCCGCCGCCAACAGGGCCGGCGGAACCCCAGTGGTCTTCCCCGTCCCCGGGGGAGCGACCAGCACCGCGGCGCGACGAGCGCGGAGCGCGTCGATGAGCTCCTCCAACACGGCGTGAATGGGAAGAACGTCCGCAGCCATGTCCCGTTTCTACTCGATGGCCTGCAAGGTGACAAGGACCACGCCCGGCAGAGGACGACGGCTTGAAGCTGTGAGGGTCAGTCCGAAAAGAGCATTCCGGGGGCGATCTCGTCTTCGCGATAGTCTCCGCGGACGATGAGCACCTGGGGGATGCAGTCCTCCAGCATCTTCGTGTTGTCGAAGAAGCAGTTCCGGATTCTCATGGCCTGCCGGGCCACCGTCTCCATCGACTCGTTCCACTGGAGCCCCATCAGCATGCTGATCTTCTCGAGGATATCGAGGATGCAGCGGTTCTGGGGATTGCCCGGCCCCTTGTCCTGCTCCAGGTGCTTCCCGAGGTTGTCGACGTCCGCGATGTTCAGCTCGTAGATCTTGTACCCATCCTTGGGGGAGCTGTAGGCGTTCTGCAGCACGCCAATCACCACGGAGAGGGTCTTGGGATAGATCCCCCCCGGACGCCATCGGGTGAGCAGCTTGAAGGCCTTCGACACGACATACTGGTTTGGCGGAATCGTCGACAGCAGCAGAAACGGATCCTGATCGGCCACGAGCTCGTCGAGAACCCAATGGTTCTCGATTTCAAGCATCTTGAGAAACAGCGGGTAGTTCTCCGTGTCGAGGCCGGACATCCGGAGGAAGCGGGCATAGCTGACCGCGCCCTCCACGGCTTCGACGGTTCTGGCGGCGAGCAACCGCTGGAGAATCACGTTCTCGGACTGCAGAATTGACTCTCGTGACCAGTTTTTTACGACCTGTTTTTCCATATCCTCACCTCTTATTCGGGTTTCTTCCTTTTCTTGACCAATTGCCTCAGCACGGAGTCGATGTCCCGGACCTCACCCTTACGGGATTCCAGGTATATCGGGATGGTCTGGCGGTATTTGCGACATGCCTTCAGCACGACCTCCAACTCCTCCGGGGTCAGCTCCAGCTGGATGGCGGTCGACCCGTTCTCGCGTTGTTTTTTTTTTCCCTTGGGCGTCGACCTTGCCATTACCTTATCTATTTCCTAGCCCTCGCCCCTTTTTTCGCCGTCTTCTTCTTGGTAGCCGCCTTCTTCTTGGCGGCCACCTTCTTCTTGGCGGCCGCCTTCTTCACCGCGGGCGCCTTCGAGGCCTTGGTCGCCTTCTCCTTCTTCTCCTCGTGCTTATGAGACGATACCTTGGCGGGCGAGGAGATGATGACCTGGCGTCTCGGCGGCACCTCCTTGCGATCGTCGATGGTGACGAGCAGCACCGGCGGGATGACATCCTCCATCCGCTTCCGGTTGTCGAAGAACGCGTTGCGCACCGACGCCGCGTGGATGGCGATCTCCTCGATTTCACTGTCCCCGGAGTCCTCGAGCTGGGAGATCTTGTCGAGGATCTCCAGGATGGCCCGGTTGAGGGGATCGTCCTGGCCCGTCTCCTTGTCGAGGTGCTTCCCGAGGGCGTTCACATCGGCGATGCGGAGGCTGTAGATGCGGTAGCCGTCCCGCGGTGAGCTGTAGACGGACTGCAGCACCCCCAGGATCACCGACAGGTTCTTGTGATAGATGCCGCCCTTGTGCCAGCGGGTCATCATCGCGAAGATGCGGCTGACGATGAACTCGTTGGGCTGCACCGCCGAGAGGAGGAGAAAGGGATCCCGATTGCCGATGAGGGCGTCCACCACCCAGTGGTTCTCGATCTCGAGCATCTTGAGAAACACGGGGTAGTTCTCGGGGGTGATCCCGACGGTGTTCAGGTACTTGGCGTAGGTGATCGCCGCCTCCACCGCCTCAGTCGTCCGGCTGGAAAAAACCCCCTGCAGAAGCCGGGTTTCTATTTCGAAGATTCGGGAGTCATCCCAATTTTCTTCATAGTCGATGATGGCCATTTCATCCTCCTTCGTGATACGGGGCCGCTGTCTTCTTCGCTACAACCCTATTAGTTTACATAGAGTTTTCGTGGGTGCACCTCGGTCGCACGATAATTCCCACGGATCATCAGGCTTTCTGGAATCGCCGAATCGAGCGCCTTCCGGTTGTCGAAAAACGTCATCCGGATCTTCCCGGCCTGCCTGGCGACGCCCTCCATCAGGTGGTCCTGACGTACCCCTTCGAGCTCGCTCAAGTTTTCGAGTATTTCCAATATCAGGCGGTTGGTCGGATCGTCCTGCCCGCCGCTCTTGTCCAGGTGTTTGCCCAGGTTGTCGACATCCTTGAGACCCATGGGATGTATCGTGTACCCGTCCCTCGGATCCGAGTAGGCCTTCTTGAGCACCCCGAGCAGGACGGCGAGGGTCTTTTCATAGACGCCGCCGGGGGGCCGCTTGGCGAGAATCCAGAGCGCCCGCTCCAGGAGATACCGGTTGGAGGGGATGGGGTCGAAGAACGTCACCGGATCCATTGTGCCCAAGAGCGCATCCGTGACCCAGTGGTTGTCGATGTCCAGCAGCCTGAGGAAGAGGGGGTAGTTGTCGGCGTCGAGCCCGAAATTGCCGAGGTATCCGGCGAAACAGAGCGCCGCTTCCACCGCCTCTTGTGTCTCGACGGCGAGTATCTCCTGGAGGATCTTGTTCTCCACCTCCAGGATCTGATCCGGAGTCGAGATCTGCACCTTCCGTTTACTGGTATCTTCTTCCATGACGCGATGTGTTCTCATTCAGTCCCGGGTTCGGCTTCCAAGCAGACCGTTTCGTCGCAAATCGGAACCTTCTCACCTGCCTCGTGCTCTAGACGTGTGTGTCAAACAATGTAAATAAAGTGTTAGGTCATTCTCCGGGGTGTCAAGAAAAAATCCGACACGGCGCTGGCGATTCGATCCGAATCGATGATTTATAAGTTGAACTGGGGGCTCCATCTCCCGCGCGACTCGTGGTAGGGTGGCAGCGGTTCGAGGAGGTTCGAGATGACTTCTGGAAGAGATAGCTGGGGCTCCAGGTTCGGCTTCGTGCTCGCCGCGGCGGGATCCGCGGTGGGGCTCGGCAACCTGTGGAAGTTTCCCTATGTCACATGGGAGAACAACGGCGGCGCCTTCGTGCTGGTCTACCTCGGGGCGGTGATCCTCATCGGCATGCCCCTCATGATGAGCGAGATCCTCGTCGGGCGGCGGACCCAGCTCAGCCCGGTGCCGGCGTTCATCAAGCTGGGCGGGAAGCGGTGGTCCGGGCTCGGCTGGCTCGGCGTGGCCTCCGGCGCGGTGATCCAGTCCTATTACATCGTCATCGCCGGGTGGACCATCCGCTCTTTCTTTCTATGCCTCAACTGGTCGATGAAGGGATGGGTCAAGCCCAAGCCCGACGATTTCGAGAGGTTCGTCAAGGACGGGAGCGTCCAGGTGGGGCTGGCCTTCCTCTTCACGCTGGTCACGGCGTTCGTCGTCTACCGGGGTATCGGCAGGGGCATCGAGAAGGCTTCGAAGGTGCTCATGCCCGTGCTCTTCGTTATCCTGCTCTACCTCGTCATCACCACCCTCACCCTAGACGGACGGGACGCCGCGCTGCGGATGATCTTCGTACCGGACTTCTCCACCTTCAAGGCCATGGGATTCCTGGAGGCGATGGGCCAGGCCTTCTTCTCCCTCTCCCTCGGCCTCGGGGCCATGGTCGCCTACGGATCCTACCTCAGTAAAAAGGAGTCCATCTTCAAGGCCTCCCTCTTCGTGGTCCTGCTGGACACGATGGTGGCCCTGCTCAGCTGCATCGCCATGTTCACCATCATCTTCTCCATCCCCGGGATGAAGGATCAGGTCTCGGGCGACACCGTGGGCATGCTCTTCAACACCCTCCCGGAGCTCTTCTACACGGAGATGCCCGGCGGGAGGCTCCTCGCCCCCCTCTTCTTCGTGCTGGTGGGGTTCGCGGCCCTCTCCTCCACTATCTCCCTCGGCGAGGTCACCACCTCCCTCCTCATCGATCTGCTCAAGTGGTCGAGGCCCCGGGCGACCATTACCACCGCCGGCACGGTGTTCATCGGCTCGATCCTGGCGGCCCTCTCCCTCGGCGCGAACGAGCCCCTCTCCACTTTCGTGATCTTCGCGGACAAGAAGGGGGTGCTCAACACGCTGGACTACCTGGCCCCCAACTGGATGCTCCCCATCGGCGGGCTGCTCACCACCCTCTTCGTCGGGTGGCGGCTGGGCGAGAAAGCCTGCCGGGAGGAGCTCGGCGTCAAGGGCCGCTCCGTCCCCTTCGTCATCTGGATCTGGCTCGTTCGCGTCGTAGCCCCGGCGGCCATCCTGATCCTGCTCATCAGCGTCATCCGGGGCAAGAGCTTCTCTTAGGGGGGGTTACTTCCCTTCCATCCTCGCCCGCGCCTCTTTGAGGACGTCCTCCATGAGGCCCTCCGGCAGCGGCGAGAAGTGCTTCATCTCCATGGCGTAGTTGGCCCGTCCGGAGGAGAGGGAGCGAACGGCGGTGGCGTAGCCGAAGAGCTCCATCAGCGGCGCCTCGGCCTCGATCTTCTGGGAGCCCTTGCGGAACCGGCGCATGTTGTGCACCTTGCCCCGGCGCCGGCTCAGGTCCCCCACCAGGTCGCCGATGAAGTCGTCCGGCGTGGCGATGTCGAGCTTCATGACGGGCTCGAGGAGCTGGGGCCCCGCCTTCTTGAACGCCTCTTTGAAGCAGGTGCGGGCGCAGACGCGGAACGCCATCTCCGAGCTGTCCACCGAGTGGAAGGTGCCGTCCAGCAGCACCACCCGGATGTCCACCACGTTGAAGTCCGCCAGGACGCCGCTATCCATCACGTCCTCCACGCCGCGGCGCACCGACGGGATGTACTCCTGGGGGATGGCGCCGCCCACGATCTTGCTCACGAACTCGAAGCCCCCGCCCGGGTTGGGCTCGACGCGCATGATGACGTGGGCGTATTGGCCCTTGCCGCCGGTCTGCTTGACGTGCTTGAACTCGTGGCGGCACTCGTGGGTGATGGTCTCCTTATACTCCACGGAGGGCTTCCCCAGGGTCGCCCCCACGCCGAAGTCGGTCTTGAGCCGGTCGGCGATGATCTCCAGGTGGAGCTCCCCCATTCCAGCGATGATGGTCTCGGCGGTCCGCTCCACCTGCCGCACAGTGAAGGAGGGATCCTCGAAGGACATCTTCCTAAGGGCGGCGTGGAGCTTCTCCAGCTCCTTGCGGCTGTCGGTCATGACCTTCACACTGATCACCGGCTCGGGGACCTTGACCGACTCCAGGAGGATCGGCGAGTCCTTGTCGCACAGGGTGTGCCCGGTGAAGGTGCCCTTGAGCCCGATGAGGGCCACGATGTCGCCGGGGCCCACCTCCTCCATCTCGATGCGATCCTTGGCCTTGATGCGCAGGATGCGGCTCACCCGCTCCTTCTTACCGGTGGTGGCGTTGAGGACGGTGTCCCCGGCCCGGAGCAGCCCGGAGTAGGTGCGGACAAAGGTCTGCTGGCCCACATAGGGGTCGTGGATGACCTTGAACGCCAGCCCCGAGAACGGATCCTGTGTCGTGGGGTGACGGCGGTGCTGCTTCTCCGGATCGTCCAGATCGTGGCCCACCGCGGCCCCCTTGTTGAGGGGGCTCGGCATGTAGGCGGCCACCGCATCGAGGAGGGGCTGCACGCCCACGTTCTTGTACGCGGAGCCGCAGAACACCGGGGTGAAGAGGGACCGAATCACGCAATCCCGGGTCACGTCAGTGAGGAGCTGCTCCGGGATCTCCTGCTCGTCCAGGTAGAGCTCCGCCAGATCGTCGTTGAACTCGGAGAGCTTCTCCAGCAGCTTCTCCCGCCACTCGAGGGCCTGGGGCACGAGCGCCTCGGGAATCTCCGCCTCCTCCACGATCCCCTTGGGGAAGAAGAGGGCCTTCATTCGAAGGAGATCGATCACCCCCTTGAACTCGTCCTCGGCGCCGATGGGCAGCTGGTACACCACCGGGTGGGCCTCCAGCATCTCGTCGAGCTGCTTCACCACGTCCAGGAAGTCCGCGCCGGAGCGGTCCATCTTGTTGACGAAGGCGAACCGGGGCACCCGGTAACGATCGGCCTGGCCCCACACGGTCTCGCTCTGGGCCTCCACACCGCCCACCGCGCAGAACACCGCCACGATGCCGTCCAGGACCCGCATGGAGCGCTCCACCTCGATGGTGAAGTCCACGTGTCCGGGGGTGTCGATGATGTTGATGGTGTGGTCGTTCCACTGGCAGGAGATGGCGGCGGAGGCGATGGTGATACCCCGCTCCTGCTCCTGCTTCATGAAGTCCATGGTGGCCTGGCCGTTGTGCACCTCCCCGATCTTCCGGGTCATCCCGGTGTAGAAGAGAATCCGTTCGGTAACCGTGGTTTTGCCGGCGTCGATGTGCGCCGCGATGCCGATGTTCCTGGATTTGATAATGCCCATTTTTTTCATCACTTTCAAAAAGAGCCGTCGCTCAAAAAGGCGTGCTTCATACTCCCTTCGGAACGGCTTGTCGATGTAAAAGTTGATGCGGAGGGGAGGTTTTGGAACGAAGGGCGACGATCTCAGCCGCAGGATCCCTGCGGGGCGGCCTGGGCGTTCGGCGCGATCGAGGCCTTGCACCCCTTGAGATCGGGGTTCTTCTCGCAGATCTTCTTTTGAATCTCCGCAGCGTCGATGGCGTTGAACGTCTCCCGGTTGTTGATGAGCCAGGTGGGGCTGCCGTGGACCTTCAGCACCTGTCCGAGCTTGATGTTCTTACTTAGGAGCTTCTTGCCCTCCTGGTTGAAGCACTTCTCGATGACCTTCGTGTCGATGCCGTTCTTGCCCGTGCACGATTGCCAGTCGGGGCTCCGGATGCTCTTGTTCCGGCACCAGATGTACTCCATGTACTTGTTCTTGTCGGGGTAGTGCTCGATGGCGCAGAGCTCGCGGATGTTCTCGTCCACCTCCGGCTGGCCGTGGAGAGCGTCGAAGGTCCCATCCTCCTTCTCCTCGGCGATGTAGTTGACGTTAAAGGTGATCTCGTCCTTGAAGGCATCCAGCACCGCCTTCATGGCGTCCAGGCCGAGCACGCCGTAGGGGCACTGGCTCATCACGAACACATCGAGCTGCCCCTTCTTCTCCTCCCGGCACACCAGCTGATCCTTGCACGCGCTGTCGTCGCAGTCCGCCTTGCCGTCTCCGGTGTCGTCCTTGCCGTTATCGCAGATCTCCGCAGCGGGATCGAACGTGGCGCCCACCCGGAGTGACTTGTACTTCCCGGCGGGGTCCAGATACTGGGCCAGCCGGCTGGCGCCGTCTTTGTCCTTGTCGAGGCTCTCGTCGAAGAGCACCACCGGCAGGAGCTTGACCTCCGCCTCCTTGGCGATGGCCTGGGCCTTCGCCTCGGACCAGTCCAGGTACTGGGGCTCGAGCCCCGGGAAGACCTCCTTCAGGCTCTCCACGATCTTCTTGGGCTCGCACTCCTTACAGCGCTTGTCCGAGATGGCAACGACGTTCACGACGGCGGGCTTCGGGATATCCTTACAGGCCTTGGGCGCGTCGCCCATGACCTTGCAGATCTCCCGCATGAAGTCCTGGGTCTTCCTGCCCCCTTTGTAGGGCTCCCCGTTCAGCTTGATGGTGGGGCTGCCCATGGCCCCGGCCTTGTTCGCCCGCTCGAAGCTCTCGGAGAGGAGCTTCTTCCCCTCCCCGTCCTTGCACTTCTTCATCATCTCAACTTCGATGCCCGCCTCGCCCGCGCACTTCTCCCAGTCCTTGGGGATCGACCGCCAGTTCTCGTTCTGGCAGGCGATGAACTTGAACTGCTGGGGCATCCCCGCCTTGCCCGCGCAGAGCTGCAGGATATCCCCCTCGACCTCCGACTCGCCGTGCATGCTGTCCAGGGAGCCGTCGGGCTTGACCCGCCCGATATAGCCCAGGTCCAACTCCACGGCGCTCCCGAGCTTCTCGATCGCGGGCAGCATGGCCTCCATGGCGAGCACCCCGTAGGGACACTGGGACATGATATAGAGCTCCACCTTCGCTTTGTCGGAAGACGCCTTCGGCGCCTCGGTCTTCTGGGGCTTCTCGACTTCGGTCTTCTTGCAGCCGAAGAGGCACCCCGCGAGGATGAATGTGATGAGTACGACTATTGTCTTTCTGTACATTGGATCTCCTTCATAATAATGGACAAACGACTCCCAGGCACTTTGCGCCAAAAGCGCCCTTTTGTAATCAAAAAAATGGAGGGGTCCTTTGGGCAGAATCGGTCCCCGAACCCGGGAGCCATTCTCTTACAATGAGAGCGAATTGCGCAGAAAAGGGTCGTGACAAACCAGATATGTCATGGCATACCGATGTCGGCCAGCGTTCGAGCGCCCGTAGCTCAGCTGGATAGAGCATCGGCCTTCTAAGCCGAGGGTCACAGGTTCGAATCCTGTCGGGCGTGCAATGGGATACCGATCAACGCGGACGGCCTACTCCTTGGCCGCGAACTCCTCGAAGCTCAACCACTCGGTGGTCTCCCCCTGACAGACCCGCTGGCCGCCCTCCCGCTTGGCTTGGTAGAGCGCTCTGTCCGCGCGTCTTATCAGGGCCTCCGCCATCTTGAGGAAGTAGGCGGTGGGGATCGCGCTCGGGAGATCGCCCATCGAGAAGGTGTGGGGGTTCAGCATGCTGACGCCGACGCTGCTCCGGATGGGGATGGCGCCGTCCTTGACGCGAATGCTCTGGTGATCCAGGAGCTCCACGATTCGCGTGCCCACCAGCGCCGCGCCCTCGGTGGTGGTGTGGGGCAGGAGGACGACGAACTCATCGCCGCCGTAACGCCCGACGACGTCGGTGTCCCGGATGACCCGACGGACCACCTTGCCGAGGGTGGTGAGCGCCTGATCGCCGGCCAGGTGTCCGGAGGTGTCGTTGATGGTCTTCAGGCCGTCGACGTCGATCATCAGCATCGAGACGGGCTGACGGGAGCGGAACACCGCGCGGAACTGTCGCTGCATCCACTGCTCGAAGAACCGGCGGGTGTGGACACCGGTGAGGGGATCGAGGGCCGCCATCTCGTAGAGCTTGGTGTTCTGGATCGCCACCGTGACCTGGTTGGAGAAGATCCGCAGCAGCTCGGTCTCCTCGAGGGAGACCATCGGGTGGCGCAGGTAGACCACGCCGACGGAGAGCTCCCGGATTCGCAGCGGGATGATCATGGCGTCGTCGTCCACCTGGATCTTTCCCTGTTGAAGGGCGTCGGTGATGAGCCGCACCTCCTCCTCCGTGGCGCACTCTTCGAGCCGGCGGCCGCTGTCGTTGAAGCTCCCCGTGGTGGCGCGGATGACCAGGTTCTGGTGCTCCTCCCCTTCCGGCGGGGTGGCGAGGAACGCGTCCTCGGAGTTCGCGAGCCCCATGGCGTGCCGGAGGACGTCCTGCAGCAGATCGTCGAGGGGCTGGATGCGGTGCATATCCGGGGTCACGTCGATGATGTAGCTGAGCAGCTCCTTCCGCTCGGCGTCCTTGTCAAAGACCTCCCGGACCAGCGAGGCCCCCTTGATGGCCGCGCTGATCTGGTCCCGGAGCATCTCGTACATGATGCCCTGAGAGGGGCCCAGCTCGAACACCGCGTATCCGAACGGCTGATCCTCGAAGAACAGGGGCTCCACGACGAAGGCATATCGGCGCTGGGTGGGGAGCCACCGTTTGGGGACGACCTCCCGAGAGGGGAAGATCTCACCGCTGGTCTGCGGGGTCGAGTCCCGGACCGCGTCGTAGGCGAGGATCAGCTCCGAGAGCTCGGCGTCCTTGTACAAGGAGAGGTAGCAGCTCGCGATGCCCAGCTGGGGGAACTGTTCAGCCACGGCGTTGACCATGGACACGATGTCGAAGTTCGTGATGAGCTTCTGCTCCGTGTGGCTCAGGATCCTGGCCCAGCGCTCCACGTGGAGGCGCTGCTTGGCCTGCTCCCGGACCTCCCGCTCGCCCCCGGAGCCCGGCACGACGGAGATGGGCTTCTCACAGCCGCAGGAGGTTCGGGTGACGAGATCCGTATGCATGACCAGGCGATCCGCCACCGCCTCTCCCCGCAGCATGGCGAGGATGGTCTCGGTGGCGAACCGGCCCTTTTCGTAGAGGGGTTGATGCACCGTCGTCAGCGGCGGTTCCGTGAAGCGCGCCTCCTCCACGTCGTCGAAGCCCACCACGGCCACGTCCCGGGGAACGTCGAGGCCCCGGGCCTGGAGCGCCTCGATGACGCCGAGGGCCATGTAGTCGTCCGCGGCCACGATGGCATCCGGGGGATCCCGCCGGTCGTCGAAGAACACATTGACGGCCTCGACACCGGCGGTCTTCTGAAAATCGCCGGAGACCACGAGCTCCTCCAGGAGGGGGAGCCCGTGCTCCTCGAGCACGTCGCGGTAGACCCGGTATCGGTGCTCCGCCTCCTCGTTCTCCTCGGGGCCCCGGATGAACGCGATGCGTTTGCAGTTGTGGGTATGGATGAGGTGGACCACCGCCTGGCGCATCCCCGTGGCGTTGTCCACCAGGATGCTCGGGATCCCCTCCAGCGCCACCGCGATGCTGCAGATGGGAACGGCGTCGAAGCGCTCGCAGAACCGGGTCATCTCGGCCGGACCGATGTAGTTTCCGAGGGTCCCGGACATGAGCAGCAGGGCATCCACGCTCTCGGCGCTGACCAGATCGAAGATCTTGTTGCGCTGCCTGCCGAACCGCTCCGGAGAGTTCAGCCCGCCTCCGGCGAAGCAGATCAGGTTGACGTCCTGCTCGGCCGCGGCGTCCGCGATGCCCCGCAGGACGGTGTTCTGATATCGATCCTCCAGAAGGTCGACCAGAATCCCGATGGTGAGGCGCTCGCTACTTTCCATGGTCTGCACTTTCAGGCTCCTGACCCCAGACGCGGACACTATCGCGGTATAGGACAATCTTCCGGTTCACTGTCAATTCTGTAACATCCATGTAGGACCAATCATTGCCGTAATCATATGCCGTCGAGGGGACTTTTTGAAGCGCAATATAGAGATCGTCTCCGACGTCCCCGGTCGTCTCTCCCGGCCCCAGGGTCGCCCCCGTTTCGAAGCTGAGCTCGACAAAATAATCAGCGTCCGTCCCCTCTGTTACAACAAATTGATGGCTCACATTACTGCACCCCAATACCCACTCCCAGCAGTTCATCAACTGAATAGGCTCCTGTGTATCAGTGTCGCCAGGGGCCTCATCCCATGTGTAATAGTACCTCACCGACAGGTCATCCACCAGAACATCTTCACCGCCGTCGTTCACGATCCGCAGTGACATATGGTAGAAGACCGGGTCTTCTGGGAGATCGTGCTTGAAAAAGACCCGCAAACCGCCTTGCGCGGTCCCCGTCGCTGTATCCGTATCCCCGCCCGTGGCGCCTTCGGTATCCACTGTCTGGCTCTCCGTCGAAGAATCAATATCGGTGTCCTCGTCGGTGTCGGTGTCGGCATCGGTTTCCGCGTCGGCGTCCGCGTCAGTATCAGCATCGGTGTCCGCATCAGTATCAGCATCGGTGTCCGCATCAGTATCGGCATCGGTGTCCGCATCAGTATCGGCATCGGTGTCCGTGTCAGTGTCGACATCGGTATCCGCGTCGGTGTTTGTATCCGCGTCGGTGTCCGTACCCGAAAATGCGGTGGTTGTGTCTCCGGGTTTCGGGGTGTCATTCACGGTAACACACCCCATCCCGGTGAAGACCCACGGAATGAAAAATACAAGCTGCTTCGCGGAGCACAATGCCTTGAGCTCCGCGGCGGAAAAAGAGCGTGGCAGCGACATCCTTCATTCCTCCGAAACGGATCCTTTTGTAGGTTCAAAAACCATTATATAAATAATCATACAGTAAAAGTGTAACCATTACGTCAAACTCGATCATTAAACATATACTCATAGTTCAAAAGAGAACAATTTGGTACCCAAACCTCCAATCAAAGAGGTAACCTGCCTGAGCCGTTACGGATGATGAGTGCGAATCGAGATGACACCTCTGGAAGATAGACCCACCATCGCCGGGGAGATCCCCATGCTGCAGGAGCTGTTTCACGCCTTCGGAAGCCGGGGGCTGATGATCACGCTGCTCGCCGGATTTGCCTGGACGCTGTCGGTTGTGCTCCTGTTGCTCCTCGGGTTCGTGTCGGCGCTCGGCTGGTTCGGCAACCCGTCTCTGAAGCTCATCGGCTGGTCCCTCCTCGCCCTCAGCATCGTCTCGGTGGTTATCTGGAAGCTGGTGATCCCCATTGGCAGGCTTCGGCACCCCGATGCCATCGCCAGACATATCGGGGCGGTCTACCCCTGGATCGCCTCGGATGTGCTCTCCGCCAGCCAGCTCTCCAGGAAACCGGAGGTCGACGGCTTCGCCACCTATCTCGTCGCCGCCCATTTCAGAATGGTCCGCGAGTCGCTGACGCGGTTGCTGCCGAAGGGCGACGTCTTTCCCAGGCGGCAGCTCCTGTTTCCGGCGATGGTGCTGACGCTGGTCATCGGGGCGGCCCTGGCGGTGACCCGCTCGTTTCCGCAGGTGACGGCGACCGGTCTCGACGCGCTCTTCCGGGAGCAGATGCTGCCGGAGCAGGGGAATCGGCGTATCCTGGCCAAGGCGCCGGTGGTGGGAGACCTCGCGGTGGTCCTCAAGTACCCGGAGTACCTGACCCGACCGGAACGCCGCCTGGACAGCATCTCCGGCGGACTGGTCGCGCCCCTCGGCACGACAGTGCTGGTCGAGGGGAAATCCCTCGTCAAGGACGCCGAAAAGGGGGAGATTCACCTTCCGGACGGGGGGCGAACCACCCTCTCCATCACCGAAACCAACGATGTTAGGGGGAGCTTCGTGGTGGGGGGTGAGGGCGCCTTTTTCATTGCCCTGGGGGATCGGGAGGTGATGGTGGAGGGGCCCGAGCGATCCATCGAAATCGAACCCGACGCGCCCCCGGCCATCCGCCTCCTCAGGCCCTCCGGCCGCGTCGAGCTGGCCCTGGACGGCACGCTGGTTTTGGAGTTCGAGTCGGAGGACGACCACGGCGTGCAGTATGTGGATCTGGTCCTAAGGGCCGGCCAGCAGCTCGAGCTCCGAAAGACCATCGTCCGCCTCAGCGACCAGGTCAAGCGGTTCAAGACCGAGTACCGGTGGACCCCCGAGAGCGTCCGGATCGGCGACGAAACAGAGCTCCAGTTGGAGCTCGAGGCCTACGACAATGACACGATTCGCGGCCCGAAGCCGGGGCGGACCGAGCCCCTCCATGTGCGATTCCTGACCCCCCAAAGCCGCCACAGGAACGCGATGGAGGAGCAGAACCAGGCCCTGGACGCGCTCATCGATCTCCTCGCCCATCGCTTGGAGAGCCCCGTCCCGACCGGCAAGGACAAGACAGAGGCGGCGGAGCGGTTCTTCGTGATGCAGGCGGAGACCGAGGACTTCCTCGCCAAGACCGCGAAGATCATCGGGACACTGAATCGGGACACCCTCTGTCCGAAGAAGGTGCTCGACACGTTTTCGGAGATCCGGCAGAACCTCTCGAATCAGCTGCTCTACGAATCCCGCCTCTACCAGTCGGAGACCCCCGGGGACTACCGCAGCCGAATCGGCGTGGACCGGGTCACCGTGCGCCTGTTGGAGAGCGCCCTCATCCGGCTGGATGATCTCGTGATTGATCAGCAGCTCTCCCGGGTGGTCCGCACCGGGGGGGATCTGGAGGCGGAGCGGGAGGCCCTCACCAACCTCCTGCTCAGATACCAGAACACGCGTTCCGAGCCCGTTCGGCGGGCGGTGCTCGACGCCATCGAGCAACTCGAGGCCAACGTGCAGCGGCTTCAGAAGAGCATGGAGCGAATCCGCGGAAAGGTGGGGGACACCTACCTGAACCCGACCTCCCTCATCCATATGGACCTGCTCGGCAGCCTCGCCTCCCTCCGCTCGCTGATCGCCGACGACGATATCAGCAAAGCGCTCGCCCTCGTCAAGCGCCTGGAGGGGGATCTCGGGAAGCTCATGGCGGGACTGGAGGGGGGGCTGCTCTCGTTCAGGACCGAGCGGTTCGGTGAAGGGGAGCGGTTCATCGAGGATCTGCTGGAGCGGGTCATCGCCCTCGAGTCCGAGCAGCTCCAGCTGCGACGGGAGACCCTCGCCCTCAAGCGGCGCTATCAGGAGCGGCTGACCGCGGTGATGAAGGGCAAGATCAACCCGCTGGTGAAGCGGCAGCTCAAGCGGCTCGACACCATCCAGCGCATCACCTCGAAGCTCGACGCCAAGAATGCCCGGAACGGGGCGTACTTGAAACGCCTCCGGAACGCCACCCGTGAGCTCGACCTCTCCCTCGGCCAGGGGGATCTCGAAGAGGCCCGCCAGGTCGCCAAGGAGCTCACCGACATCGCGGCGGATTGGCTGACCATCGAGGGCGAGAAGGCCCCGGAGGCGCTGATCACCGTCGAGCAACAGGCGAAGCAGATCCACAACGAGGTGGCGGCCGCCTACCCCAGCCCCCAGCAACTCCTGACCGATCGGGATGTCCGGCAGGCGCGGCACAAGGCCACGACCCAGCGGCTGCTCACGGCCAAGGCGCGCAAGCTCGGGGGATGGATCAAGAAGCAGGGGGAGGAGACCCGCTTCCTCTCCCGTCGGGCTCAGGGCACCCTGTCCAAGGTTGTGAAGCGGATGACCCGCGCGGCGAAGGGCCTGGAGACGAAGCAGGTGAGTCGGGCGATGGACGATCAGTCCGCGGCGCTGGACGAGCTGGCGAGCCTGAGGGAGGACCTCAAGCGGGGGGACGAGGTGGCGCCGGTGGAGAGCCGGCCAATCGTGGTCAACGCGCGGGTCGAGCTCCCGTCGCCGGAGGAGTTCGAGGTGCCGCCGGAGTTTCGGGATGATATCCTCAAGGCCATGCGGGGAGATCTTCCGAAGCCGTACAAGGACGCGATCAAGAAGTACTACGAGACGCTGGTCCAATGATGCGGGATCGAATACGAGCCTTATTGCTTCTCGTGTTGATTGCGTCGGGCGGGTGCGGCGGCGCCCGCTCCTCATCTCCTCATCCCGTGAACTTCGCCTACGAGCTCGGCGGGGAGGCCCACCAATTGGCCGAGCACCGCCGCCGGCCGGTGATGCTCGTGCTCATGAGGACCTCGGAGATCGTCAGCCAAATCTTCATGAAGGAGGTGGAGCGGGTCTACCGAACCCGGGCGGGGGATCTGCGGATGGTGGTACTCACCGTCGAGCCCGGTGAGAGACCGTTCGTCGAGATGTACGCCCAATCCGAGGAGCTCTCCTTCCCCATCGGGGTCGCCGACCCCGGCGTCGCGCTCGGCGCCTCTCCGCTGGGAACGATTCCGGCAGTTCCGGTCACCTACCTCCTCGATCGGGAGGGTCACATCGTCTACACCGCGACAGGGGTTGTGGGGGCCGAGGTCCTGACTTCTGAAATAGATGAGTTACTTGACTTTTGAGCCGGAGAGATTAGGTTCTTCGACAGTTTGAAGGGTAGCGATACCCCGCGGAGGTGCTTGAAATGCCGATCTATGAGTACTATTGCGATGCATGCGGTCACGAGTTCGAGGTGATGCAGAAGATCACCGACAATCCGATCAAGAAGTGCGAGGCCTGTGGCAAGCTGAAGGCGAAGCGCGCTATATCCAAGACCTCTTTTGTCCTGAAGGGATCCGGCTGGTATGTGACCGACTACGGCGGCGCGAACGCCTCGAACCGCAAGAGCGAGGCACTGAAACCGGCTGACGGCGAAGCGGCGTCCGGCGACAAAAAGTCGAAAGATTCCGATTCGAAAGACTCACCCTCAAAAAAAGCTGCAAACGCCTGAGCTTCTGGGCTAGTATTCACTAGTGGTCAGGGGTTGCGCCTTGGGATCGGCTAATCCGCCCCCCGGGCCGATTCCAACGATACCCGTGAATTTCTGAAAATTGAAGGACGTTGATGATGCCTCAACCCCACCTCCCTCTCTTCTTCGACGAGCCGGTTTACGGCCGCGCCCCGGATATCTGCGTCGATAGCAGGGGACGATGCCACGCGGCGTGGATATCCTGCGGCGGGGACGGGGAGTGCATTCGGATATCCACTCGTGAGCCTCACGGGGAGTGGTCGCCGCCACAGCGGGTGGTCTCCCCCAAGCCCTTCATCACGGGAGTGGCCGTCGCCCCCTGGGGCGAGGGGGTTCTGCTGGCCTGGATAGACGGCGGGGACAACGGCGCGGGGCTGAAACTCAAGGCCGTCGGGCCGGGGCGCTTCAAAGAGCCCCGTCTCGTGGCCGGTGAGGAGTCCCGCCCCGCGCACCCCGACCTCTCCACCGACGCGGGGCGAATCGTTCTCGTATGGACCGAGAAGACGGAGGGGTTCCGGAAAGTGAGGGTGATCACGGGAGCGCATCCGACAGACGACTCCCCGGCGATATCCCTCTCGGACGGAAACCGCATGGCGACCCATCCGTCCCTCTCCTGCAGCGGCGGAAGGACCCTCGTGGTCTGGCAGGAGATCGTTCCGGCCGCGTCCGCTATCGTCGCCCGCGCCTTCGACGACGTCGCGCACCTGTCCGAGATGATGTGCATCGATCGGTCCGAGGCGGGCATCCTGGCCCTCCCCGCGATCTGCGCCGGGAAGGACGGGTTCTGGATTTGCTGGCAGTCCGACGTGGACGCCGACCACGGTCCGGGGCTCGTCCGGGGCATCGATGTCGCCTATCTGGATCGGAACAACGGGCTCCATCGGCCCGTCGCGCCGCCCCCGCCCGTCCCCCGTCAGGGAAAGGCGCAGGACCAGGGCTTCGAATCCCCGACGATCGCCTCGCCGCGCGACGGACGCCTGGTGATCATCGGTCGCGGGTCGCAGAGCGTTCGGAGGCAGGATCTGGGGGAGGCGGGGTGGTCCGGCTCACGCCAGATTGATGCGCCCGGCTGGTCCTGCCGCGGCCGCCGGTTTCCCGTGTGCGCCTCGCCCGAGGGGCTCTTCATCGTCGGACGAGAGCGGGAAGGTCTCGCGGTGCGGCGGCTCGAGCTGGCCCCGGAGCACACCGGCTTCCCTCCCCTGACGCCGGTCCGGATGCCGGCGCACCCTTCGTCGGGGATGGCGCCCGTGCGGGATCAGACCGAGCAGCAGGTCTTCCACGGCTATCGGGTGCTGTTCGGGGACATCCACCAGCACACCATCGCTTCGGACGGCACCGGGACCGCCGAAGAGGTCTACCAGCGGGCCCGATCCCGCTACGGTGACGTGGTGGTGGCCGTTTCCGATCACGAGAGCTTTCTGGGCAAGCGGACCGAGGCGGGGGAGTGGCGGGAGACCTGCCGCATCGCGGACGAGTTCTACGAGCCCGGCGCGTTCGTTACCCTCCACGCGTTCGAATGGACCGGGAAGATGTACCCCGGGCCCGGTCACAAGGTGGTCTACCTGCCGTCGGGGGACGGCCCGATGCTCTCCCGGGATCACGAGCGGACCCGCACCGCCAAAGGCCTGCTGCTCGCCTGCCGCCAGCTCGGCGCCCTCGCGATCCCGCACCACGTGGGGTGGACCGGGGCGGATATGGAGAATCACCTCCCGAAGGTGCAGACCTGCTTTGAAATCGTCTCCTGTCACGGCGCCTACGAGCGTCCGGGGATGGGCCCCATCGGCACCCGCGGCGATGACAAGGAGGGGCAGTTCATCGGCGACGCCCTCGACCGCAACCTCCGGTTCGGGTTCGTGGGGGGCTCCGACGGGCACGGGCTCAGCTGGCATCACGGCGTGTCCCGCAAGCAGGATTCACACCGCACCGGTCTCACGGGGTTTCTCGCGACGGAGAGGACCCGCGCCGCGGTCTGGCAGGCGCTGAAGCGGCGCCGCTGCTTTGCCACCTCGGGAGCTAAGATCGGCCTCTGGTTCGAAGTCGACGGGCGGCCCATGGGGGAGGAGATCTTCGCGGGAGTCGCGGTGCCGTTCCGGGTCATTGTCTCCGCGACAGCGCCCCTCCGATCCGTCATGCTGGTGTCGAACGGCGGACAGGAGATCGCCCTCGACGCCTCGGGTCGTCGGGCGAATATCTTCGGCACCCTGCCGCCGCCGCCGGACGGGGGGTTTTCCTACTACTATGTAAGGGCGGTGCAGGAGGACGAAGAGGTCGCCTGGTCCTCGCCGGTCTGGCTCGATCCCTTGGAACCTGCGTGACCCAATCTCACGTCAGGGGCTCCAAAAGTGGAGTAATTGTGAATCAATGTGGTTACATTTTTGAAGTGGATTTATTGTCCCGTCTTGTGTAGAGGGAGGGTGTTTTTTTTGTAAATGGTCTGTATGATTTGAAGAAAGTATTTACACTTACACATGGATGAACACGGAGCGGGTGGTTAGAATTCAGTTGGGACAAACATGAACGAGCGCGATCTCAAAAGGAAACACATCTACGATCTCCTGGATGAGGACACCCAGGTCACCACCAAGATGACGATGAAGGAGCTGGACAGCATCCTGCCGTCCAGGATGGTCCAGGAGGAGCAGGGGATCAAGACCCAGCTCATCGTTCTCACCGGCGCCGAAGCGGGCAAGATACATCTCCTGGGGACCGAAGACCTCGTCGGGCGGGATATCAAGGCCAGCCTGAGGGTCTCCGATACAACGGTATCCCGGAAGCACATCATCATCCGGCGGTCCGCCAACGGGAGATACTACCTCACCGACCTCGGCAGCCAGAACGGTACCTGGGTCAACGGGGTCCCGGTGATTAAAAACGTAGAGCTCCGGGTGGGGGACAAGATCCGGGTGGGGGTGAAGACGGTGTTCCTGTTCACCCAACAGGACGACGTCGAGCTGCAGCTCCTGGAGCTCCGGAAGATGGAGTCCCTGGGGCGGCTGGCGCGGGGGATCGCCCACGACTTCAACAACCTGCTCGCCACCATCATGCTCAACGTCAACTACATCGAGGTGATGAGCGACGAGGACGATATCGACCCCGAGGAGCTCCAGACCAGCCTCGAGCAGACCAAGGTCGCCCTCAAGCAGGCGGCCAATATGACCGAGCAGCTCCTCGGGTTCGCCCGCAAGGGTCGCTACGAGGAACGGCCGCGGGATGTGTCGGCCATCCTCGGCGAGGTGGTGGGGCTCATCCAGCGGACCTTCGACAAGGCCATTCAAATCGACACCGATATCCAGCCGGGCCTGGCGGTGGTCGGCGATCACAGTCAGCTGCTCCAGGTGTTCATGAACCTCTGCATCAACGCCCGGGACGCCATGACCAGCGGTGGGCGCCTCACCATCGAGGCCCGCTCCCAGGATCTCGACACCGTGGGCGTCGGCGCGCTCTCCTTTATGGCGTCGGGCCCCCACGTCGTTATCTCCGTGAAGGACACCGGCGTGGGGATGGACGAGAAGACCCGCGGGCACATCTTCGAGCCCTTCTTCTCCACCAAGGGGCTCGGCAAGGGCAACGGCCTCGGGCTCGCCACGGTCTACGGCATCATCAAGAACCACGGCGGGGAGATCCGCGTCGAGAGCACACCGGGGGAGGGCACCAAGTTCGTGGTCTACCTGCCGGCGACCGAGCCGCCGACGACGGAGCGGACGAGCCGTCTCCCGCAGGCTCCGCCGCAGTCGAAGGACGTCGATTCTACCGGGTCGATCCTCCTCGTCGAGGACGATTTGAAGCTCTCGGTGATCACCCGAAAGACCCTGGAGAAGATGGGGTTCGACGTGATTTCGTGCACCGATGGGGTGCAGGCGGTGGAGCTGTTCAAGCGCCACGCGGAAAAGATACGACTGGTGCTGCTCGACCTGGTGCTGCCCAAGCAGGGCGGGTTGGAGACCTTCCGGATGATCCGGTCGATCACTCCCGACGTGAAGGTGGTGGTGATCTCGGGGTACTCCGAGGATTCCCAGATCCGCACCATCATGAATGAGGGCGCGTCGGCCTTCCTGAAGAAGCCCTGCTCCGCGGAGGCGCTGTCGGCCGTGATGTCCGACGTCCTCTCCGACCTCTCGAAGACCCGGACGGACAACCGGCCGATGACAGAGACCCCTATGTGAGTTGGCGTTTTCAGTACCGCCGGGAATTATCTATCTAGCCAAAAATGTCTGTACGAACTAGCATCGGCAGAATGAAGATCGACTGCCATGTGCACCTCTATTGCACCTCTGAGGAGAGTAAGGGTTACTACCGACCCGATTTCCTGAGGGACCTCGGGGGACGGATACAATCCCGCCGGGTGGGCATCCCCATGGTCGCGGATCCGGTGGCGCAGGAGCGCCGCTACGCGGAGGTGCTCGCCCGCCACGTGGCGACCTCGGAGCTCGACCGGGCCGTGCTCCTGGCCTACGACGAGATCTACCATCGGGACGGCCGGCTGAACTCGGAGCGATCGCGGTACTACGTGTCGAACGACTACGCGGCGGCGGTCTGCCGGGATCGTCCGGATGTCTTCCTCTTCGGCGCCTCCGTGCATCCCTTCAGGCGGGACGCCCTGGCGGAGCTCGAGCGGGTCCGGGAGATGGGGGCCGTGTTGGTCAAGCTCCTCCCGAATTCGCAGGGGTTCGATCCGGCGGACCCGTCCCTCTCCCCCTACTACCGGAAGCTGAGGGACCTCGACCTGCCCCTCCTCGTCCACAGCGGATACGAGCACACGATCCGGCCCCTGGATCAGTCTTTCGGCCACCCCGATCGGCTGCGGCCCGCGCTCGAGGAGGGGTGCCGGGTGATCGTCGCCCACGCGGGCACCGCCGGCCGCTTTCATCGGAAGGAGACCATGGGGGCCTTCCTGAGGCTGCTCGTCGAGTTCCCCAACTGCTTCGGCGACACCTCCGCCCTCACCAACCTCTGGCGGATTCAGTATCTGTCGCAGCTCCTCGACAGCGAGGTGTTGGAGCGGCGATACAATGTCGCGTTGGAAGACCCGTTCGCGCGGCTCGTCCACGGATCGGACTTCCCCGTGCCCATCATCCCCCGGGCCTTCGGGCGCCGGATCTCCTGCCGGGTGCTCTCGCGGCTGCCGGACCGGCGAAACGCCCTGCAACTCGATATCGAGCTCAAGCGGGAGCGCGGTGTCCCGGAGGGCTGCCTCACCCGCGCTTTCGATGTCCTCGGCATCGGCCGCCCTACCGAAGAGAAATGAGCGGCTCGAGGCGAGGAACCTTCTGGGTCGCCGGGCTCGCATCGTTCTGCGTGCTCGGCTCGTCGATTCCGGCCCGGGGGGCGGCCATTGCGAAGGGCAACGAGGCGCTGTCGTTTTCCGGGGTGCTCCACGTCGAGTCCGTCCCCTCCCGCGCGGATGTGTATATCTCGAACCAGCGGAGAGAGAAGGGGGAGTACGTGGGGAAGAGCCCGGTGGAGCGGCGGTTGTCGCCGTTCACCTTCTGGGTCACCGTGGAGTATCCGGGCCGCGTGCCCGTGAAGCAGCGGATGATCATCCGGGCGCGGGACATCAACTGCCTGGTCGTCCGGCTCGACTATCAAATGAATCCGTACAAGCGCTTCGGCCACATCGCCTTCTGGCCCGGGGTTGCGGCCGCCCTCTTCGGGGTCGGCGCCGCGCTCCCCATGGCGCGGGCGGCGAACCGCTTCGATGAGGACGGGCTGCCCGAAGACCGGCGGCGACAGCGGCTCTGGACGGGGATGATGTGCGCGGGGACGGCCTCCGGCGCCCTGCTGATGACCACCGGGGTGGTCCTGTGGATACTCTCCCCGGGAGACAAGGCCTACTTCGACAGGAAGTACGGCGTTGCCGGGGTGGGCCCCGTAGAGGGTTCCGGGATGATCCTGAGCTACTCGCGCGGGTTCTGAACGGCACGAGTCGCGCGGCGGTCGGACAGCGCTTGTCTTGATCTAACGCGTATCCGACCTTCAATCGCTTTTTGCAGGCCGAGGCCATCAAGACCGTTTTTCGAGGCGCGGCCGGGCGGTGCATGGTGGACCACACGAGCGTGACCATCGCCAGCGGCATAGGGAACTGTCCCAATCGTGCGATTACGACAAGACTTGTCTTGTTAATGTATAGTGGTAGTATTTGCATATATTTTCACAAAAGGAAGAATCAATGAAACGGATAGAAACCACAATAGCAATGCTGATGTTCTTTCCCTTGGCGGCGCTTGCCGGCGAGAGCCCGGCAGACCAAGCACTGGAGAAGTTCAAATCCGGAACGAAGCTGTTCAACGCCGGCAGCTATGTCGAAGCCGCCGATCAGTTCAGAGGCGCGTACGAGCTCAAACCATCATACAAAATTCTCTACAACCTCGCACAATCGGAAACAGCGGCAAAACGGTACGGGGTGGCTCTCGAAGCATTTGAGAAATACCTTGCAGACGGTGGCGATGATATCGAGTTAGAACGTCGGGACAGTGTTCGTGAGGAAATCAAACGACTGAGAGAGATGATCGGCATCGTGGAGATAGATGCGGAGGAAGGCGCGATTATCTATGTCGACGGCATCAAGAGGGGAGCCTTTCCCACTACCCGGCGCATTCCGGTAGCGGGCTCTGTCGTCCATGAAATCAGGGCGACAGTCAATGAACAGGAAATCCGAAAGGATATTCGGGTATCCGGAGGGGATACGATAACGGTCGTTATGAAAACCGATTCGCCAGCAGACGCTTCTGTGGAAGAGACGCCGACCGAAGATGATGATGACGCACCGGCGGTTGAGCCCACCCCGCTTTCCGAAAAAGCCTCCTCCGACGATACGGTGAAAAAGAAACGGCTCTTTATTGCCGGAATTGCGTTAGCTGGGACCGGCGGGGCCGCGTTGGTGGCCGGCTCGATTTGCGGAGGTCTTGTGCTTGGCAAAGAGGATCAGCTGTCGACGCAATGCCCGGATGGGATCTGCAGCTCTGCACAGCGGGACCTTCTGGATAGTCGAGATCGATTGGTAACGTCCAGCACCGTTCTCTGGGTTACCGGAGGCGTCGTAGCTGCCAGTGGGATCACGTTGATCCTGGTGTCCAAGTTGAAACGAGAGAAACAGACGGTTGCTTTCGTTCCAACCGTCGGCGGCCTGTTAATATCTGGGAGGTTCTAATGAAATCGTGGAAAGTACTTCTTTTCGGCATTATTCTGGTGGGTTGCTATGGCGCCATAGAAGACTATCGCATCGTGGACGATGCCGGTGCCTCAAATACGGACTCTGAATCAAGTGACGGTGACACGGACGGCGACACGGACGGCGACACGGATGGTGACACGGACGGCGACTCGGACGGAGATACGGACACCGACACGGATGGGGACACGGACGGAGATACGGACACCGACACGGATGGGGACACGGACGGAGATACGGACACCGACACGGACGGGGATACGGACGGAGACACGGACGGGGACACGGATGGGGATACGGACGGCGACACGGACGGAGATACGGACGGAGATACGGACGGTGACACGGACGGCGACACGGACAGCGACACGGACGGCGATACGGACACCGAAACAGACACGGTTAGGGACACGGATTCGGATACGGATTCATCCCTGACCGATGGCGGTATCATTGATACGGGGGCAGACGGAGATACCGATACTGATACCGACACGGATGGGGATACGGATACAGACTCAGACACAAATACGGATATGGACACGGATACAGATTCAGACTCAGATACAAATACGGACACCGATACGGAAACAGTGGACTCGTGTTCTGGATGTTTTATCAATGACTTGTGCTATGAAGATGGCGAGCCAAATGATATGGCTGACTGTCGAGTCTGCAATGTCATCGCAGACAACCAAAACTGGTCCCTGGCGACGAATGGCACGAGCTGCGGCGAGTGCGAAGTGTGCAATAGCAACGGCAGCTGCGTTGTTGATCAGGACTATTGCCTCATCGATGGAACTTGTCATCCAGACGGCGCTCTCAATTCATTGAACTCCTGCGAGATCTGTGATGCCACCCAAAGCGACACCGATTGGACCAGTCTGTCTGACGGTCACCCGTGTGGTGAGTGTGAGGTGTGCAGCGGCACGGTTTGTGGAGTCGCTGAGAACGCTTGTCTAATCGACGATGTTTGCTACGATGACGGCGATCTCAATCAGGACAATGCCTGTCAAATATGTAACGCAGTCGTAAACCCCCTCGACTGGACGCCCGAGCCGGGTTGGAAATCCTGTGGCTACTGCCAAGCGTGCGACGATGATGGCCAGTGCATCAGGGATGATCCGGATTGTTGCAACACAGCGGACGCAAGCACGCATGAAGGACTGTGTAGTTATGGCCCCGAAGTATTGGTGAAGGCCGGATGTATGATGACGAAAGAGTTCACCTATGCGACCCCAACCTCCCAAGCATCCGGATTTTCGACCGTGATTTGTATACTCCCCGGGGCTCCAGGGGCAGAGCCGTTGTGGAATGACGTCGATGATGACGCTAGCGGTGGTCCCTGCGCCGGGTGCTCGCCCTATTTTACGGACGACTGGTCCTTATCAGAATGCGATTTAGAGTTACACGTAACGGACGACTGCACCGTGCAAATGTAGACGACTTCACCCCGAACACCAAACCGACCAGAACCCATCAGGGATTTTTAGGGATTTTTGGCCGCTCCCGTCATTTACACTCCGCCCTCTCCTGCCGTATAAGCCATCGGGATGACGACGAAGGAAATCTACCTGGACAACGCGGCGACCACGCGACCGTGGCCCGAAGTGGTGGCGGCGATGGGCCGGGTCATGACCGAGGGGTTCGGCAACGCGTCGTCCCTGCACCGGCGGGGACTCGCCGCGTCCCGGGAGGTGCGCCGCGCCGAGGAGGCGATCAGCCGTCTCGTCGGGGGCGGTCCGTGGCGGGTGCTGTTCACCTCGGGGGGGACCGAGGCCGACACCTTGGCGATCCTGGGGACCGTTCCCCGCGGCAAGCGGGACGCGGTGGTCGCGAGCGCCCTGGAGCACGCGGCGGTGGCGGCGGCGTGCCGGGAGGTCGAGCGTCGGGGGGGGCGATATCGCAGCGTCTCCGCCGGGGTGAGCGGGGTCGTCTCACCGGAGGAGATGGCGGCGGCGGTCGACGAGCGCACCGCCCTCGTCTCCTGCACCCAGGTCGCCGGAGAGCTGGGCACCGTGCAACCGGCGGGGGCGGTGGCGGCGCAAGTCAAGCACCGGTCGGCCCGCTGCCGGGTGCACGTGGACGCGGTCCAGGCCGCGCCCCAACTCGCGCGGCTCGATCTACCGCCGGAGGTGGACATGGTCTCCCTCTCGTCCCACAAGATCCACGGCCCCCAGGGGGTGGGGGCGCTCCTGGTCCGGCCGGAGGTCCGGCCGCGGCCGCTCCTCTTCGGCGGCGATCAGCAGGGGGGGGTTCGACCGGGGACCCTCAACCTGCCGGGGATCGTGGGTTTCGGGGTGGCCGCCGATCTCATGGTGACGCGGCGGGACGAGGGGATACCGAGGATGCGCGCGCGATGTGACGAGCTCGTCCGGGGCATCATCGACGAGGTGCCCCGAGCACGTCTCCTGGGAGACCCGGCCGCCCGGGCTCCGGGGATGGCGGTGATCGCCTTCGGCGGGGGGCGCAGCGAGGTGCTGCTCCACGCCCTGGAGGCGCGGGGGCTGCTGGCGGCCTCGGGCGCCGCGTGTCACGCAACCCGGACCCGCCCGCCGCGGAGCATGGTGGACGCGGGTCTCGAGCACGATGAGGGGGCGGTGCGGTTCAGCCTCTCCCTCGACAGTAAGGATACGGATATGAAGGATGCGATTGGGATTGTACGATCGGCGGTGGACGCCGTGAGGAGCGGAACCGCGGGGGCGCCATGACCGAGCGGTTCACAGGCAACGGGGTGGTGTTGCGCCCCGGGGAGCTGTTCCTCAAGGGGAGGAACCGATATGTCTTCGAGCAGGCCCTCGAACGGAACGTCCGCCGGGTCATCCGAGGGACCGGTCTCGAGCTGGTCCGCCGGCACGGCCGGTTCTTCGTCATCGGCGACTGCGATCGGGACGTGATAGCGAAGCTGGCGATGGTGTTCGGCGTCTCCTCCCTCTCGCCGATAGTCTTCTCTGAGAAGCGGCTGGAGGCCATCTTTGCCCATGCCCGGACCATGGCCGAGGCCTTCCCGCCCCACACCGATACGTTCCGCATCACCGCCCGCCGGTCGGACAAGAGCTTCCCCCACACCTCGGCGGAGATCGGCCGCCTCGTGGGCGCTGAGGTGGTGGCCGCCACCGGGCTCGGCGTGGATCTCACCGAGTACGACGCCGCCATCGGGGTGGAGGTGGGCACCGAGTGGACCTTCCTGTGGAGCGAGAAGATTCCCGGCGCCGGAGGCCTCCCCGTGGGGACCTCCGGGAAGGCCCTGCTCCTTTTGTCCGGCGGTATCGACTCGCCGGTGGCGGGACACCTGATGCAGAAGCGGGGGCTCGACGTCGAGGCGGTCTACTACCACGCGTTCCCCTACACCGGCGACGGCGCCAAGGACAAGGTGATCCGCCTGGCCGAGGTGCTGGCGGAGCGGCAGCACCGGCTGACCCTCCACGTGGTGCCCTTCACCCGGGTGCAGGAGCGGTTCCGCGACACCGCCGAGGCCAAGCTCCTGGTGATCCTCTACCGGCGGGCCATGCTCCGCATCGCCGGGATGATCGCCGAAGCCCGTCAGCTCCGGGCCCTCGTCACCGGCGAGAGCCTCGGTCAGGTGGCCAGCCAGACCCTCCGCAACCTGACCGCCATCGAGGACGCCGCCCCCCTGCCCGTCCTGAGACCCCTGATCGGATCGGACAAGTCGGAGATCATCGAGCTCTCGAAGAAGATCGGCGCCTTCGACATCTCCACGCTGCCCCACGAGGACTGCTGCTCCCTCTTCGTCCCCAAGCACCCGGAGACCCAAGCGAGCCTCAAATACGTATGGAAGACCGAGGCGAGAATCGACTGGCAGTCCGTGGTGGAAGAGGCCTTCGAGAATATCGAGACCATCGAGCGGTGACCGGAGCAGGGAGCCAACGCGGGGCGATCGGGATCAAGCCCTTCGAGAACCTCAACAGCTGATGCCGCCGCCGACCAGGTCGCCGATCTCCCAGATGGCGTTGATGAGCGTCTCCCCCACCACCCGGTCGATGGTGCCCTTGTCCAGGAGGAGCCGCTCCATGCTCTCGTTCTGCACGGTCCGGGAGAGATCCCCCATGTCCGCGCCGAATCCCAGGCTGTGGGCGAGGCCGTTGGCGAGGTGGATCAGGTCCAGCAGGGTGATGTCGGCGTCCCGCTTCGATTCGTTCAGGGCCTCGTTCGGCGTGTGGTGCCATCTCACCACCCAGGAGAGAAGGTTCGGGAGCCGCCACTCGTCACAGAGAAGTCCTCCCACCTCGGCGTGATCCGTCCCGAGGCGGCGCTTCTCCGCGGCGAAGAAGGAGGTTCCGCCGGAATAGACCTCCCGCCTCAGGGTGTCGGAGAGGCTGGCGATCAGATCCCCCACCGCCAGCTTACCGATATCGTGCATCAGCCCGGCGGCGAAGGTGACATCGGGCACCTCGAGATTCAGCACCCGGGCGAGCCGCTCGGCGAGGATGCCGGTGGCCACGCCGTGGAGCCAGAGGGACTTGGCGCTGATATCGTATCCGGAGACCCGGTAGGGGAGCGTGACGATCAGCCAGGCGCCGAGGGCCAGCTCGAAGACCCGATCGGTCCCGAGGAAGGCGATGGCCTGCCGGACCGAGCGGATCTCCCGGCGGGTCTGGAAATAGTAAGTGTTCGCGAGTCTGAGCAGGGCCTCGGTGATGGAAGCGTCCCGCGAGAGCAGCGCCTCGAAGTCCGCCGCTGTGGCCGCGTCACTCCTCATGATGGCGGAAAGCTCGACAACCAACTCCGGTGGCGGCGGGAGAGACCATGATTCCCGGATGGTTTTCTTGGCAAGTTTCAGCATGGTTCGGTCTTCTTTCGCAACAGATAAACAAAATGCTATTTGTTCAAATTTATTTTATCGTTTATTTTAAAAAATAAAAATCAAACTATTTCACGAACGGTAGCAAAGGGGCCCCAATGTCTCAAGACATCAAAGAGCGGTACGATGAGCTGGTCACCGAAATCCTCGAGCACGATCGACGCTACTACATGGAGGACGCGCCCGTCATCAGCGATCGGGAGTACGATCGGCTGTTCGGCGAGCTGAAACAAATCGAGCGGGATCATCCGGACCTCAAGCGTCCGGACTCCCCGACCCAGCGGGTGGGGGGGACCCCGAAGGAGGGGTTCCGCCAGGTGCGCCGGCCGGTGCGGATGTACAGCCTGGACAACACCTACAACGCTGAGGACCTGGACGAGTTCTTCGAGCGGGTCCGGACCGCCCTCGGGACCACACCGACCTATGTGGTGGAGCCCAAGCTCGACGGCGCCTCCATCGAGATGACCTACCGGGAGGGGGTGCTGGCGCTGGCGTCCACCCGGGGGGACGGCCAGGTGGGGGAGGACGTGACCGAGAACATCCGCACCGTACGGACCGTACCGCTGCGCATCGCCGAGCCCGGGGAGGTGGTGGTGCGCGGGGAGGTGTGCATCGAGCGGGCCGCCCTGGAAACAGTGAACCGGGAGCGCCTCGCCCGGGGAGAGGCGGCCTTCGCCAACCCCCGGAACGCGGCCGCGGGCTCCCTCCGGCTGCTCGATCCGACCATCACGGCCACACGCCCGCTGAAGGTCTTCCTGTGGGAGCTGGTCACCACCCCCCCCATGCCGAAGACCCACTCGGCGGGCCAGGCGTGGATGGCCGGTCAGGGGCTCCCCACCCACGGCCTCGAGCGGGTCTGCGACTCCGAGGCGGGGGTGATGGCGGCCATCGAGCGGTTCGACGCCATGCGACGGGAGCTGCCCTACGACATCGACGGCGCGGTCATCAAGGTGGATGATCTGGAGAGCCGCAGGAAGCTGGGCCACACCGCGCGGTTCCCGAGGTTCGCCGTGGCCTTCAAGTTCGAGACGGAGAAGGCGACCACCCGGCTCCTCGGCATCACCTGCCAGGTGGGGCGCACCGGCGCGCTCACCCCGGTGGCGGAGCTGGAGCCGGTCCAGCTCGCCGGCACCACCGTCTCCCGGGCCTCCCTCCACAACGAGGACGAGATCCGCGAGAAGGACGTCCGCGTGGGGGACCAGGTGGTCATCGAGAAGGCCGGGGAGATCATCCCCCAGGTGGTGGCGGTGATCCCGGCGGAGGCCGGATCCCGGGGGCCGGTCTTCGAGATGCCCGCCGCCTGTCCGGTGTGCGGCGCCCCCACCGAGCGGGAGGCCGGCGAGGCCCGGTGGCGGTGTACCAACACCCTCGCCTGTCCGGGGCAGCTCAAGGCGGCGCTTCGCCACTTCGCGAGCCGGGGGGCCATGGACATGGAGCACCTGGGGCCCTCCCTGATCGATCAGCTCATCGGAAACGGGCTGGTGAAGGATCCCGCGGATCTCTTCGGGCTCACGGCGGCGCAGATCGAGGGGCTCGAGCGGATGGGGCGAAAGAGCGCCGAGAACGTGGTGAACGCCGTCGCCGACAGCCGGGATCGTCCCCTGGACCGCCTCATCAACGGCCTCGGTATCCCCTTCGTCGGGGAGGTGGCGGCGCGGCAGCTGGCCGAGCACTACGGCAGCCTGTCCGGGCTCGCGGCCCGGGAGCCCGGGGCCGAGCGAACGACCCTCGCAAAGATCCACGGCATCGGCCCCAAGATAGCGGACGCGGTGGCCTCCGCCCTCGAGGACGAGCGGTTCATGGGGGTGGTGAGGAAGCTCCTCGACCAGGGCATCGACCCGAAGCGGGCCGAGAGCGCCGGGACCGGCGGCAGCCTGGAGACCCTCTCGTTCTGTGTCACCGGCACCCTCACGAGGCCCCGGGCGGAGATCCACGAGCTGATCAAGGCCGCCGGCGGGGAGATCCACAAGTCGGTCACCCAGAAGACCGCCTACCTGGTGACGGGGGAGAAGGTGGGGCAGGCCAAGATCAAGAAGGCCGAGGCCGCGGGCACCAAAGTGATCGACGAGGCGACGCTGATGTCGATGCTGGAAGGCCGGTAGAGGCAATGGAGAGTAACGGCAAGCTGTTTCCCAAGGGGTTCCCGGTCGAGGCGTCCGCGCTCCTCGGGAGATACCACGCCCTCTCCGACAACGGGTTTCCCGGCTTCGACGGCCTCACGGACGAAGAGATGGACTGGATCCAGCGGATCCACGACAAGCACCTGGCCTTCTACCAGGAGGAGCGGCGCATGCACTTCGGCGCCTTCGCCCTGGTGGGCCTCGCGATGGTGCTGCTGCTCCCGGCGGTGCTCGCGGCGGAGGAGCATTTCATCCCCCTGGTCGCCGCCTTCGGGCTGCTGCTGATCCTGCTTTTGCCGTACACCTACGTGTACATGCGGTACGAGGAGGGGGTCCGGAAGAAGATGCGGGAGTCGGTGATCATCGAGAACGAACGGCGCTTGCGACGAGAGCGCCAGAAAGAAGAGACGATATGAACGAATGGCAGCGGGTGGACGCGCTGGCGCAGGCCTTCAGAGATCGCTTCGGGGATCCGCCGGAGGCGGTGATCGTGCTCGGATCAGGGCTGGGGCGGGTGGCGGATCGCCTCGAGGACGGCGCGAGCTGCCCGGCGGAGGCCCTCGAGAGCTACCCCGAGTCCACCGTCTCGGGGCACCAGGGGGTGGTCCACTCGGGCCGCATGAACGGCGTTCCGGTGATGATCCTGCAGGGGCGGGTGCATCTGTACGAGGGGTACACGCCGGAGGAGGTGGTCCGCCCCCTCCGGGCCGCCATCACCTTCGGGGCCAAGACCGCCGTCATCACCAACGCCGCCGGCGGGGTCAATCCTGGCTTCGCCCCCGGGCAGCTCATGCTGATCTCGGATCACCTCAACCTCACCGGCACCAGCCCCCTCCGGGGGCCGAACGACGACACCCGGGGGCCCCGGTTCCCGGACCTCACCGAGGTCTGGGATCCGGCGCTCCGCCGACAGGTCTCCCGGCGGGCCGAGGCCCTCGGCGTCGCCCTCGCGGAGGGGGTCTACGCCGGGCTGGTGGGGCCCACCTACGAGACCCCCGCGGAGGTGCGGATGCTGGCCACCCTGGGGGTGGACGCGGTGGGCATGTCCACGGTGCAGGAGGCCATCGCCTGCCGTCACCTGGGCGCCCGGATCGCGGGCATCTCGTGCATCACCAACCCCGCCGCCGGGATCTCCGAGGCCCCCCTCAACCACGTGGAGGTGGAGCGGGCCGGCGCCAAGGCCTCCGCCGACCTGGCGGAGCTCATCGTCTCACTCACGGGGGCGCTGTCATGATCGATTGGGACGCCCTCAAGGCCGCCGCCCGCGCCGTTCAGGAGAACGCCTACGCCCCCTACTCCCGGTTCAAGGTGGGCGCCGCCATCCTCGCGGGGGGGCGGATCTTCCAGGGGTGCAACGTGGAGAACGCCTCCTTCCCGGTGGGGATCTGCGCCGAGCGCTCCGCCCTGGCCGCGGCTGTCTCCGCCGGCGCCACCGAGATCCAGGCCGTGGTCATCGTCGCCGACAGGCCCATCACCCCCTGCGGCATGTGCCGGCAGGCCCTCGCGGAGTTCAACCCGGAGGTTCCCGTTGTTATGATATGCGATCAGGTCGAGGCCCAGGCCACCCTCGGCCAGCTCTTTCCCGATCCTTTCGCCTGAGCTTTCCATATAATGTATTTGTTTGATTGACACGGGGGGCGCCCCTTCGCTAAGTAAAGATTGCACAAGTAATCGTTCGGTTTTAGAAACGTTACTTAAATTAACCAGTTATAGCTGGAAGGGATCATTTGATGAAAAGTCGGAACGCATATTTTCTCTTCAGAATCATTGTCATGGGGGGCCTGTTCGCAACAGGACCCTCATGTACCCACTACGACTGGAGCAACAACGCGAGCAGCGAGATCCAGTACAACGAGACCCTGGACGTGACCGCCAGTGAGCCCCTGGAGACCGTCGTAGCCTATGAACCGGGCCGGCAGGCCCCGCCCAAGGCGGCCTGCACGACCTCGGACTTCCGCCTCCACTACGCTCCCTACGCCCCCGGGTACACCCCGAGCGACGAGCTCGTCGAGCGGGCCCAGACCACCATGAAGAGCATGAGTCTGACGGAGAAGGCCACCGAGATGCGGGGGACCCCCAACGGCGGCGGCGCCAACGAGATCGACATCTTCCGCCAGCCGGACAACGGGAACATCCGCGGCTTCCAGTTCCGGGACGGCCCCCGGGGGCTGAACCTCGCGGCGGAGCTGATGAACGGGCACGATGGCTACGCCACCTCGTTCCCGGTCTCCATGTCCCGGGGGGCCTCCTTCGACTTGGACCTTGAGTACAAGATCGGTCAGGCCCAGGGGGAGGAGACCCTCGCCTCCCGGAACACCCTGATGCTCGCCCCCACCGTCAACCTGCTGCGCCACCCGGCCTGGGGCCGCGCCCAGGAGACCTACGGGGAGGATCCCTTCCTGCTCGGGCGGATGGGCTCCGCCTATACCCTCGGCGTCCAGACCTACATCCCGGCCTGTGTCAAGCACTACATCGCCAACAATATCGAGAACGGCCGCGCCAGCATCAACTCCGAAATGGACGAGCAGACCTTGCGGGAGATCTACGGCCGCGCCTACGAGATGATCATCCGGGACGCCGGGGTGGCCTGCGTCATGGCGGCGTACAACCCGGTCAACGGGGTCAAGTCCACCGAGAACGAGCACATCCTCACCGACGTGCTCCGCACTGATTTCGAGTTTGAAGGGTTCGTGCTCAGCGACTGGTGGGCCATGACCAACGGCAAAAACCCCGGGCTGCAGCCGGCGGCCTACCAATCCATCGCCGTGGCGGGGATACTGGCGGGGATGGACATGGAGCTCCCGTGGGCCCTCAACTACGACTACATCGAGGCGCTGGTGCCGGACCAGGTCTCCCAGAAGGTCATCGATACCTCGGTGGCCCGCATCCTGCAGCAGAAGTACCGGTTCAAGGTGGGGGATCGCAACTCCGCCGAGATGGGGCTCGTACAGCCGACGGTGGGCTTCGATCGCAACACCACGTCGATCACCAACAACGACACCCATATCCAGCTCGCCGAGGAGGCGGCCCTCAAGGGGGCCGTGCTGCTGAAGAACGCTGACCAGACCCTGCCCCTCAACACCCCCATGACCGTGGCGGTGGTGAGCACCACCTCCCAGTACGACCTGGAGGACATCCGGACGAGCGGTGAGGTGAACTACGCCGGGGACGTCATTACCGGGGACCTGGGGAGCAGCCGGGTCCGCCACGATCCCGACAAGGAGGTGAGCCCCCTGGAGGGGATTAAGGAGGCCGCCGAGAAGCAGGGGATCACCGTCGTCGAAGATGTCCAGGCCGCGGACCTCGTCATTGTGGTGGCCGGCCTGAACCCCGGCGACGAGGGGGAGGAGTACACCGGCGCGGGGGATCGGTCCTCCTTCGCCCTGGACGTCAAGCTCGAGAGCACGCCCCAGAACGATCTCATCAGTGCAACGGCCGGCTCCAAGCCCACGGTGGTGGTGCTCATCGGGGGGAGCGTCATCGACATGCCGTGGCTCAACGAGGTTGATGCGGTGCTCATGGCCTGGTATCCCGGCATGCACGGGGGGCGCGCCATCGGAAAGCTCCTCTTCGGCGAGGTGAGCCCCGGGGGCAAGCTCCCCTTCACCTGGCCCGTGTCGTGGGACGACGAGCCCCAGTTCACCGGCAACCCCTCGGTTCCCATGGACTACTTCGCCGGGTATCGATACTTCGATCAGAAGGGCATCGCGCCCCTCTACCCCTTCGGGCACGGCCTCAGCTACACGGAATTCGAGTACCTCAACCTGGAGGTCCCCTGCAGCACCGTCGGCAGCGACGGCGTGGTGAAAGTGAAGGTGGACGTGAGCAACAGGGGGGCGGTGGCCGGCGACGAGGTGGTGTTCCTGTTCGTCTCCTATCCCGGCGCCACTGATCGGAAGCGGATCAAGCAGCTCAAGAGCTTCTACCGGGTGCACCTGGAGCCGGATCAGACCAAGCAGGTCCTGCTGCCCCTCCGCGTCAACGACCTCCGGTTCTACGACATGCAGGCCAAGAAGTGGGTCATCGAGCCCGGCCTCCTGGAGATCAGCGTGGGGCCCAACGCGGGCAACCTCCTCCTCTCGGACCAGACCACCATCAATCCCTGACCGCTTCGGACAAAAATTGTCTCACCCCCGGCCCCTCCGGCAAGCGGAGAGGGGAATAAGAAGGTGTTCCCCCGCTTTTCACGAGGTGTCCCCCTGCTTTTCACGAGGTGTCCCCCTGCTTTTTACGAGGTGTCCCCCTGCTTTTATGAGGTGTCCCCTTGCTTTTCACGAGGTGTCCCCCTGCCTTTTACGAGGTGTCCCCTGCTCTTGACGCTGTTTTTCCGGGGGGGACACCGGGTTCGGGGTGAGGGGACACCGGGTTCGGGGTGGGGGGACACCGGGTTCGGGGTGGGGGGACACCGGGTTCGGGGTGGGGGGACCCCGGGTTCGGGGTGGGGGGACCCTGGGTTCGGGGTGGGGGGACCCCGGGTTCGGGGTGGGGGGACCCCCGATTCAAGCCGAGACGGCGGACCTAAAAAAGCTGGATCGGGTCGTCAAAAGAGGTACGATGGCTGCGCAACATTTTTCGAGCGCGACAGGAACAAGGGATTGAGGAGGATCGAAACGATGGAAAAAGCCTATGCAGTGATCATGGCGGGGGGAGTGGGCTCCCGGTTCTGGCCCGCGAGCCGCGCCAAGCGACCCAAGCAACTGCTGGATCTGACGGGGTCGGGGGTGCCGATGGTGGTGGGGACGGTCCGCCGGGTGCTGCCGGAGATCCCCTATGAGCGGATCCTCATCATCACCGGCGAGATCACCGCGGACGCCATCGCCGAGGCCCTGCCCGAGCTGCCCCCCGAGAACATCCTCTCGGAGCCGGAGGGACACAACACCGCCCCCTGTGTGGGGTGGGCCGCGGTGCACATCCAACATCGGGATCCCGGGGCCGTGATGGCGGTGATGCCGTCGGATCACCTGGTGCAGAACACCGCGGGGTTCAAGCGGAAGCTCAAGCTCGCGATCGACGCCGCGCGGGACGGCTCCCTCGTCATGTTCGGGGTCAGGCCTCGGGGACCGGAGACCGGCTTCGGCTACGTGGAGATGTCCGACGAGGTCTCCCCGGGGGTTCGGAGGGTGGTGCGGTTCGTGGAGAAGCCGGATCTTCGCACGGCCCAGAGCTACGTGGCCTCCTGGAACTTCACCTGGAACTCGGGAATGTTCTTCTTCCGCTCCGACAAGATCCTCGACGAGATCGAGCGGCAGATGCCCGACCTGAACCGGGGGCTGGCGGAGATCGCCGCCAGCATCGGCGGGAACGAGCCGGAGACGGTGAAGCGGGTCTATCCGACCCTCCCGTCCCAGTCCATCGACTACGGTATCATGGAGCACGCGGAGAAGATGCTCTGCGTGCCGGTCCAGTTCGGCTGGTTCGACATGGGCTCGTGGGACGCGGCGTACGATCTGGCGGTGAAGGACGACAACGGGAACGCCTGCCGGGCCGATACGATCGTCCAAAAATCGAAGGGGTGCCTGATCCAGTCCGACAACAGCAAGAAGGTGGTGGCCCTCGTCAACGTGAAGAACCTGGTGATCGTCGACACCGAGGACGCCCTGCTCATCTGCAACCGCAAGAAGACCCAGAACGTCAAGAAGATCGTGGCCGCCCTCAAGGAGAAGAACCGCAAAGATCTCCTGTGATGCTCCCGAAGGGTATCCCCATACCGACGATGCTCCTGGCCCTCGGGATCGCGGCGTGCGCCCCGAAGGACGAGGGGGAGACCGTCTGCGCGCCCTGTCCCCCCGGCCCGGCGCCGAAACCCGTTCGGATCGCCCTCCTCGGGGATCGCACCGGGCATCCCGATGATGACATCTTCTTCGGCGTGTTGGGGGAGATCCGTCGCCTGCGGCCCGACGTCATCGTCAGCCTGGGGGATCTGATCGAGGGGTATCAGCCGGACGCGCGTCTCCTTGACGCGCGGGCGGAGTGGGACGCGCTGCTCCCGCGACTCCGGAAGGTGACGGGAGACACCCCGTTCTTCGCCTCCCCGGGAAATCACGACGTGTGGAGCGACCGGAGCGAGGCCCTGTTCACCGAGCGGCTGGGCCACCCCGTGAACCACTCCTTCGCGGTGGGGGCGGCGCGGATCATCCTTTTCGACACCAGCCGGGTCGCCTCGGAGTCGGCGGTTCCGGAGGAGGACCTCGAGTGGCTGTGGCGGGCCCTCTATACGGCGCGGCACGCGGCGGCGCGGGTGGTCATCACCCACCGCCCCTTGTGGGCCATCGGCGACGGCGGGAGGTACGGCGCTCCTCTCCACGACGTGCTCATCGCCGGCCGGGCCGATCTGGTGATCACCGGCCACTGGCACCACGCCATGTCGGACGAGAGGAACGGCGTTCGATATCGGATGCTCGGCCCCTCGGGCGCATCCCTGAATCGGCCCTCCCATCCCGAGAGCGGCAATCTCCAGCAGTTCGGTCTGCTGACAGCAGACGCGGACGGCGTCGAGCTCTCCGTGGTGGCGGCCGGCGCCGTCACTCCCGGGGACCGCTTCCCGTATCGGCTCAACCAGATCGAGTACAAGATCGAGCACACATCGGTGACCCCCGTCGGGTTCGATATCAGCGCGAGGGCCCCCGCCGATACGGGGCGGCTGGTGCTGGCGGTGACCAATGTCACCGGGGCCCCCCTCGAGACCACCCTGTCGTTCAAGGAGACCCGATGGCGGGTGACGCCGTCCCGTCAAACGATCTCCCTCGCGCCGAACGAGCACCGGGTGCTCCGGTTCGGTTTCCGGCGCGCCCCGGGGGATCCGTTTCCGGGACCCCGGCTCGAGATGCCGGTGCCGTGGCCGGAGGGCGGCCGGTACGTGGTGGACAAGACGATCGCCCCCACGCTGACCCATCGGATCCCCCGGGTGGCCGCGGCCCCGGTGGTGGATGGCCTTCCGGACGACCTCCAGTGGCAGCGATCTCCGCCGATCCGCCGGTTCTTCGACCGTGAGGGGCCCCCCATCGAAGGGCGCACGGAGATTCGAGCGCTCGTGGCGGATGATACCCTCTTCCTCGCGGCGAGGATGGGGGAGGCGGACATGGCGGGGCAGCCCGAAACGCCGCGGGAAAGGGACCGGTTCCTCGAGGAGGGGGATCACCTCCGGGTTTGGCTGAATCCGGACCCGTCGACCCGCGACTACTTCCGCATCACCGCGAGCGCCTCGGGGGCCGTCGCCGACCGGCGCATGGGGGGGACCGAGACCGACCGGGAGGCCGCGGCCTGGAATGGGGTCCGCTCCGTGAAGACGGCGCAGACCCCGGAGGGGTGGACGCTGGAGATGGCCATCCCCCTTCGAGCCCTCGGGACGACGGGGGGAGATCGCCTCGGTTTCAATGTGGCCCGGGGAAGGTGGCGGGGGGAGCTCTCCCGGATCTACTGGCAGCCCCTCCTGGCGCAGGATCGCGATTCCTTCGGCGCCCTGTTGCTCCGATAGCGCCCCTGGCGCCGGAGGGACGCCACACACAATCCCCTTGATGGCTTCGTGTTATGTATCTATTACATATGGACATGATTCGTGGTTAATGAAGGGTGGTAAAGTCTATGAAATATCTGGTGTATATAGCAGCAGCCGCTTTGACCATGGCGTCCCCGCGCGTCGGCGCCGACGGGGGCCCCGAAGCGCGGGAGATCACCCTGCGGCAGGCGATCGATCACGCCCTGGCGCGCAGCCCCGGGCTCGCAGCGGCGGGACATCGTGCCGACGCGGACGCGGCGCGGCTCGAGGGCCATGAGGGCTTCCCCAATCCCGAGCTCTCCGTGGAGGTCGAGGATTTCCTCGGCTCCGGGGTGGCCCGCGGGGCCGATTCGCTCCAGGTGACCACCGCCGTCTCCCAGGACCTTCCCCTCGGGGGGGTGCCGGGCAAGCGGCGCCGGGTCAACGAGGCCCAGCAGACGGTCTCCTCCCTCGAGCGGCAGGTGACGGAGCGGCTGCTGATCGCCGATGTCTCGACCGCGTTCCTGGAGGTCCTCGCGGCCCAGCGCCGCCTCCGCAACGCCGAGGAGCTGGTCTCCCTGGCGCAG
>JBNLED010000208.1:0-29302 GCA_050304755.1 Polyangia bacterium
CCAAGCTGGCAATCGCTGCGCCCGTCCGGCAAGGCGCGAGGAGTGGAGAATACTGGGGGTATTTGACCGACGAGCAACGCCGACGGGCGGGATGCAGCGGTTGTCAGATGGCAAGTTAATTTTGATCAGAGGCCTAAGGTCTCTGTACGCTTGACAGCGCGAGCAACGCTACTTGTTTAGCGGCTCCGAATCAATGCGTTCCAGATCCTTTATAAAATTGGTCGTGAGCTGCCGGAGGGCGAGCAGGTTCTTCTGGGAACGCTGAACCAACCGGGTCTGTAACCGCTGCTCCCGCTCTTCGACCTCCTTCAGGACTTCCTGCCGGACCCGGGCCGCCACCGCCTCCGGCTCCGGCTTCGGCAACGCCGCGTCCACCCCCTCGGACTTCAGATGCCGTTTGGCACCTTCAATAGTAAACTTGCGATCGTAGAGCAGGTGCTTGATGGCCAGCACCGCTTCCACATCGCGGCGACGGTAGAGACGCTGATTACTCTTTGATTTCTGTGGTCTTATGGTGGAAAACTCAGACTCCCAATAACGGAGCACGTGTTGCTTGACGCCGACAATTCTGGCCACTTCACCAATTTTGAAATAGAGCTTATCGGGGAGTTCCACAGAGTTCACAATACATACCGAAAATCGAATCTCGCGAAAGGAGCCTAATCCCTCTTCTGGTTGAGGATCCCCTTCAGGACTTGGCTCGGTTTGAAGTTAAGGACGTGTCTCTCATCTATCACGATGGGTTGACCGGTTTGGGGGTTTCTTCCGATGCGCTCCTTTTTGGACTTTACGACAAAATTGCCGAACCCGGAAATCTTGATTTTCTCACTTGTCGCCAGCGTCTGCTTCATGACGTTGAAAACGGTCTCCACAATTTCCGCCGCTTCCTTCTTGGAGAAACCACCCACCTTCTCATATATACGCTCGATAATGTCCGCTTTGGTCATGCGACTGACTCCTTCGAAAGACAGGTTCTCCTTTGAATAACAATAACCAGATGGAGATTAAAGCATATGATTTCGTGTGGTTCAAGCCCCATTTAAAATGAACGACTTCGTCCCTTCGCTGATGGGGTCTCTCCAAGTGTTTCGATAGTGTGTTACCGCCGGCCGTCGCAATGCGCCCCCGCAGTGGATTCAGGTGTTATCTTCGAACCGCACCGAACTGCGTAGAGACTTCTAAAACCGCCTTATTGAAGACGGCGTCGACCTCATCGTCCACGAGGGTGCGATCCGACGCACGGTAAACAATAGAAAATGCTAGAGATTTTTTACCTTCCGGGATCCCCTTCCCGGAGTAGATGTCAAAAATCCGGACCTGCTCCACCAGCTCGCCCCCCGCTGATTCGAGGGCGTTTCGGATCGGTCCCGCGTCCAGTGTCTCGTCCACCAACAGGGCCACATCGCGCGTCATGAAGGGAAACTCGGGGAGCGCTGTCGCGTGGGGCGGCACTCGCCTCGAGAGGTGCTCTATCTCGACCTCAAAAACAAGCGCGCCCATGGGGAGCTTCAGACTCGACAAAATTTCCGGATGGATCTCCCCCATAACCCCCACGGGGGCCCCGTCGATCAGAACCTCGCAGGCCTTTGCTGGATGCAGGTAGGCGATCGCCTTGGAGGGTTCGAGGAGGGGGCGGCACCCGCTGTACTCGAAAAGGAATCCCTCGAGGACGCCCTTGATATCATAAAAATCGTAGTGGCGTTCCACCTCTCCCACCCAGGCCGGCACCGGCCCCGCCATCACCGCGGCGGCGCGGGTCACCTCTCGCGGCAACTCCGCCCCGCTGTCGTGAAAAGTCCGAGCCACCTCGAACTGACCGATGCCCGCAAGAAAACGGGACTGGGCGCGCTTCAGGTTCTCCACGAGCCCCGGAACAAGGGTGGTTCGCATGGTCGCCCGCTCACTGCTGAGGGGGTTGGCGATGCTCACCGTCGCATCGGCATTGTGAAAGAGCTCGAGCTGGGACTTCGAAACGAATGAATAGGAAACGGACTCGCGCAGGCCGAGGGAGGCGAGGATCTCCTTGGCGCGCCGGACCGACTCGAACTCCCGTCGTTCGGGCTTCTGACACTTAATCCGGGGCAACTTTGCGGGAACATCTTCGAAACCGCGGAGGCGCACCACCTCTTCGATGAGGTCGACCTCTCTTTCGATATCCGGTCTGAAGGTGGGGACTGTCACCTGCAACAGCTCGTCGGTCCCGGTGACCGCCGCCCCGAGGCCCGTGAGGAGCCGACGAATCTCACTCGTCGGCACCGTCACGCCGATCAGCGCGTTGCATCGGCTCGGTCTAAATGACACGATTTTCGGTTCGATGGGGTTCGGATAGCAGTCGATCTGAGCGGGCGCCTTGTGCCCCCCGGCGAGCCCCACCATCATCGCGGCGGTCGCCGCCACCACCTCCGGACCGATATTGGGATCCGCGCCGCGCTCGAACCTGTAGGATGAATCGCTCGAGAGCTTGAGGTGCTTCGAGGTCCGCCGAATGCCGCTCGGGTTGAAGTACGCACACTCGATCAACACCCGCCGGGTGCTCTCGGTCACGCCGGTATCGAGCCCGCCCATTACCCCGGCGACGGCGACCGGTCCCTCCCGATCGCAGATCAGCAGGTCCTCCGGCTCGAACACGCGCTCCACCTCGTCGAGGGTCTTCATCCGCTCCCCGGCCTCTGCCCGGCGAACCACGATGCCGGAACCCCGGAGCCTGTCCAGGTCGAAGGCGTGGATGGGCTGGCCGTATTCGAGGAGGATGAGGTTGGTCACGTCCACCAGGTTGGAGATGGGTCGAATCCCCAGGGTATGGAGGCGATAGCGCAGGGAAAACGGCGAGGGTCCGATGGAGACATCGCTGACCACCGCGGCGCCGTATCTGGGACACGCATCGCCGTTGAGGATCTCCACCGTCACCAGCTCCCGGACCGACGGTCCGGACTCCAGCGTAGGCGGTAGTGCCGGCGGCGAGAAGGGGACATCGAAAAGCATCGCCGCCTCCCGGGCGATCCCCCGATGGCCGAGGGCGTCCGGTCGGTTCGGCGTGACGCTGATATCGATGATCCAGTCCTCCAGATGGAGCGCCCGGCTCACCGGCGTTCCCAGGGGGGCGTCCGTCACGTCATTGAGAATCAGTATCCCCTCTTTGTCGGGGCCGATGCCAAGCTCGTCTTCCGACACCAGCATCCCCTCGGACATCACCCCCCCGAGCTCCCTCGGCGTCAGGGTGATATCCCTGAGGGCGGCACCGACCTGGGCCAGGACCACCCGGCCGCCGGGCCCCGGACAGTTCGGGGCACCGCAGACGACCTGCGTTGTTCCCGCGCCGGTGCTCACCTCGACGACGGAGAGCTTGTCCCTCGACGGGTGCGGCTCTTTGGAGACGACCTCCGCGACGATGATCCGCTCCGAGAGCGCGCCCACGTGCTCGATGCCCTCCACCTCGAGCCCGGAAAACGTGAGGCGTCGAGCAAGCTCCTCGGCCGGGGCGTTGATATCCGCAAACTCGGTGACCCATCGGTAGCTGACGAGCATCTGTTACCTCCTGAAGCTCTCGAGGAATCGGGGGTCGTTTTCGTAGAAGAGCTTGATGCTGGAGATCCCCTCGTACCGGAGCATGGCGATCCGATCCACCCCCACCCCGAACGCGAATCCGGTATACCGCTCCGAATCGATTCCCACCCCGTCCAGGACGTTCGGGTCGATCATCCCCGAGCCGAGCACCTCGATCCATCCGGTATGGGAACAGAGGCGACACCCCGCGCCCTTACAGGAGATGCAGCAGATGTCCACCTCCGCCGACGGCTCCGTAAAGGGGAAGAAGCTCGGCCTGAACCGGAGCTTCACGTCCTCGCCGAAGATCGCGTGGATGAAGTGGGTCAGCACCCCCTTGAGGTGGGCGAAGCTCACCCCCTCGTCCACGAGGAACGCCTCGAGCTGCAGAAACATGGGGCTGTGGGTGGGATCGTCGTCCCGCCGGTACACCACCCCCGGCGCGATGATCGCGAGGGGAAGGGGACGTTCCCGCATCACCCGAATCTGTACCGGGGAGGTGTGGGTCCTCAGCAGCGTTTTCCCTTCTTCGATAAAAAGGGTATCCTGCATGTCCCGCGCCGGGTGGTCGTCCGGAAAGTTGAGGGCGCCGAAGTTGTTGGCGTCCGTCTCGATCTCCGGTGCCGTCGCCACGTCGAACCCGAGGGAGGTGAAGATATCGACGAGGTCGTACAGGACGATGCTCAATGGGTGCAGCCCGCCGCCGCCCCTCGGCGGCCGGCCGGGCAGGGAGAGGTCGACATACCGGGTCAGGTAGGCGCTCGCCTCCTTGGCCTTCAACGCATCGAGGGCGGCGGTAACCGCGGACTCGATGCGGTTCTTGACCGCGTTGAAGGCCTGCCCGACCTCCCGCTTGTTCTCGTTCGGCACCTCCCGAAGCAGTTTCCTGAGGGCGGTGACCTTCCCCTTGTTGCCGAGGAAGGAGGCCTGCAGCGCGCGGATGGCCGGCTCGTCCCCCAGAGCCCCCAGCTCGGTTTCGAACCGCCGCCCCAAGGCGTCCAAATCACCTATGATCTGTTTGGGGTCCATCGGGTTTCGCTCCTACAAAGCGCGATGTTGAAGAGTGGAAAACAGCAAAAATGACGGTATTGTTAGTTCTGCTTGGCGACTTTCAGGACTGCGGAAAAGCCATCCGGATCGAAGATCGCCAGGTCCGCCAGAATCTTGCGATCGAGCTCGACGTTGGCCTTCTTGAGGCCGCCCAGCAACTTCGAATAGCTGACGCCGCGCTCCCGCGCTGCCGCGCCGATTCGGGTAATCCAGAGGCGACGCATCGAGCGTTTCTTCAGCTTCCGTCCGACATACGCGTCGGACAACGCGTGCATCACCGCCACGCAGGCGACCTTGTACAACCTGCTCCGAGAGCCGAAAAATCCCTTCGCTCGCTTCAAAATGCGGTTGCGACGTCTCCTGGCCTTGAATCCTCTCTTTACGCGAGCCATCTTCCTACTCCCTACAGATAGGGCAAGAGCTTACGCACTTGCCGTTTCAAGCTTGGGTTAACGATATCGTTCTTTCGGAGTCTCCGTTTTCTCTTAGGAGATTTCTTGGTCAAAATATGACTGTGGAACGGTTTGTCACAGCGAATCTTACCCTTGGCTGTCTTCCTAAACCGCTTTGCCGCACCTCTGTTGCTCTTCATCTTGGGCATCGCGTTCTACCTTTTCCTCGTCGCCTAATCGGCGAGCTTCCTACCTCCCCAAAGAGGAGGCCACCCTATTTACCCCCAGGTTACTTCTCATGCAAGCAAAAATATAAATTCCTAGACTTCTTTATCGACGATCACGATTTGTCATCGGCCGCAGCGGGCGCGGGGATTTTCCCGGGCCCCAGAATCATCGTCATGGTCCTCCCCTCCATACGATACGGCTGCTCTATAATCGCCATCTCACCCAACTCATGGATCACCCTGTCCAGCACCGCGGCCGCGGTCTCGGGATGGGCGATCTCCCGCCCCCGGAAACGGATGGTGACCTTGGCCTTGTTCCCCTCGGACAGAAACCGGATGATGTGCTTCAGCTTGAAATTGAAGTCATGATCGTCCGTCTTCGGACGCATCTTCACCTCTTTAACCTCAATTATCTTCTGCTTCTTCTTGGCGAGATTGGCTTGTTTCTTCTGTTCATACTTGAACTTCCCGAAATCCATGATTCGGCAAACAGGCGGATTTGCCTTGGGATTGATCTCCACCAAATCGAGCCCGAGGTCCTGGGCAATCGTGAGGGCCTGCTGGATCGGATAGATACCGAGCTGCTTTCCCTCCGGATTGATAACCCGCACCTCCGGGCGATGAATCATGTTATTAATCCGGATCTGGGGACCCCTGGTGTCTTTTCCCCTGAATTGGCCTCTAATACTCCACCTCCTTGGTCATCGGGTTTTCCATCTCGAAAACCCTTGGTTTCAAGACTATAAGGAAGGCTCCTTGGCCTCCTCTTTCAGCCAACTTATCAGATCATCGACGGACTTGAACCCCATATCTCCGCTCGCCCGCGTCCTGAGAGAGACCCCCCGCTCCTCGATCTCCCGATCGCCGATGACGGCCATCGCCGGGATGCGGAGGTTCCTGGCCCGCCGGATCTTCGCGCCGAGCTTCTCGTTGTCGTCATCCACCGCGACCCTTATATCCTGCGCGGCGAGGGTAGCCCCCAGCTCCTTCGCGAACGACAGGTGCCGATCCGCGATGGTGAGAACGGCGATCTGGGTGGGTGCGAGCCACATCGGGAAGGCGCCGGCGTAGTGCTCGGTCAGGATTCCGAAGAACCGCTCGATGGATCCCAGGATCGCCCGATGGAGCATCACCGGACGATGCTTCGCGGAGTCCTCGCCGATGTAGCTCAAATCGAAGCGCTCCGGCAGGTTGAAATCCACCTGGAGGGTGCTGCACTGCCACAGGCGACCGATGGCGTCCTTTATTTTGATATCGATCTTGGGCCCGTAGAAGGTGCCCTCCCCTTCGTCGATGCTGTACCGGACGCCCTCCCGCTCGAGCCCCTGCCGGAGCGCGGACTCCGCATGGTCCCAGTTCTCCAGCGATCCGATGTATTTCTCGGGGCGGGTGGAGATCATGATTTTCAGATCCGAGAATCCGAAATTGCCGAGGAGCTTGTGCGTAAACCGGATGAGCGCCTGGATCTCGTCCGCGAGCTGGTCCGGCCGCATGAAGATATGAGCGTCATCCTGTGTAAAGCAGCGCACCCGGAGCAGGCCGTGGAGCTGTCCGGAGCGCTCGTAGCGATACACCGTGCCCAGCTCCCCCCACCGGAGGGGGAGGTCGCGGTAGGACCAGCGGCGACTCTGGAAGATGCCGATATGGAACGGGCAGTTCATCGGCTTGATGTAGTAGGGGTTCCCCTCGATCTCCATGGGGGCGTACATGTTCTCCCCGTAGTTCTCCAGGTGTCCGGAGGTCTCCCAGAGATGGGCCCGCCCGATGTGCGGAGTGATCACGAGATCATAGCCGTTCCTGTAATGGATCTTCCGCCAGTGGTTCTCGATCAGGGTGCGGATCAGCGCCCCCTTGGGATGCCAGAGCACGAGGCCGCCGCCTATCTTCTCGTCGATGCTGAAGAGCTCGAGCTCCTTGCCCAGCCTGCGGTGATCCCGTTTCTTGGCCTCCTCCAGGGCGGCGAGGTGTTTCTTGAGCGCCTTCCTGTCCGCGAACGCCGTGCCGTAGATCCGGGACAGCATCTTGTTGTTCTCGTCCCCCCGCCAGTAGGCCCCCGCGGTGGAGAGCAGCTTGAACGCCTTGAGGAACCGGGTGTTCGGCACGTGCGGGCCGGCGCAGAGATCCGTCCACTCGCCGTGCTGGTAGAGGGTGATGGGCTCGTCGTCGGAGATCCCCTCCAGGATCTCGAGCTTGTAGCGCTCCTCGAGCTTCTCGAAAACCGCCCTGGCCTCCTCCCGGGAGACGACCACCCGATTGAACGCCAGCCCGCCGTCGATGATCCGCGCCATCTCCGCTTCGATGGCCTCGAGGTCCTCTTCATTGAAGGCGCCGTCCGGCCGGTCGAAGTCATAGTAGAAACCGTTTTCGATCGCGGGACCGATCGTCACCATGGTCCCCGGAAACAAACGCTGAACGGCATCCGCCATGACGTGAGCGGTGGAGTGCCGGATGAAATGCAGCGCGGCCTCATCCCCCAGACGGACCGGCTTGACCTCGGAATCCGCCGCCACCGAGTCCTGGAGGTCCATCAGGCGATCCCCCGCGATAGCGCCGATGGTGTCGTTCTGTAGATCATTCCGCTCAGCGAGGGCCTCCCCCGCCGTTCCAGGAGCATACCTGAAACCTCGAGCGTTTGAGTTCATGAGTCCCGTGTTGAAATATCAGGCTGCCCGGCTTGCCTGAGTTTGCCTGAAATGCTTTGCAAATAACACCTAAACCAATTGTGAGTTACAGCTGATGAACCAAGTGGTAACGCTTTTGTAGGCACGAGCGGGATTGAACCGCTGACCCCTACCGCGTCAAGGTAGTGCTCTCCCACTGAGCTACGTGCCTCTATTGTCAATTCCGCGCGTATCACATTTCTGAAACGCCTAAACTCGGTTCGTTTAGCAGCTGACGGCACTCGAGTCAACAACTTCTCATATCGTTTTTACTAACTTCGTTTTTTCATGAGCGTTGATTAAAAACCGACCCCCAGCCCCAGGTTGAAGTCGAAGTTGACGGCGAAGCCGTCACCCACCAGAAACGTGATGGGGAGGTCGAATACCAAGCCCAGATTTTTAGTGAAGTAGTACGCAAGCCCCGGCCCAAACTCAATATTGACCATTCCGATGAGGGGGAAGTATTCATCGGTTCCGCTCGTGCTGTTCACCTTATAGTGGACATACCCATAGCCGACGCCGCCGAAAACAGAGGCCCTCAGCGCGTTCTTCGTCAGCAGCTGATACCGGACTCGGGCGTTGACGAGCCACGCGACCTGGTTCTTGTGCTTCGTCTTCGAATTGCCGTTTGCATCCAGGGCCACGGCGTGCCTCCCGAGGGTCTCTTTCTGATCGTTGGTCAACGCATCGAAATGAACCGGATCGGGGTCGTGCCAGGGGAAGCGGCAGATGCCGCGGGTATCCCTGTTGTAAATCGTCCGCCCCAATTCGTCGACCTCACCTGTCGGAGTAATATCGATCATCTGGTCCAGGTTGCCGCCGGAGTCCTCCCAACAGCTGACGGGCTCGATGTTGGTGATCACGAATGCGTCGACGCGACCGGAGAGCTCGATGGAGAGCTTGGGGGTGACGAACAGGCCGACGGCCAAACGAATCGGAATGCCGTTCCAGCCCGCCCCCTTGGCGTCCGCATCGATGGTCTCAATCGCTCCCTCACCCGGGAGGGTGTACCCCCCCTGAATGCTCAGATAGTCCCTCGGATCGGCATCCTCCCCCAAATCCGCGCGACGAATCTTCATATCCTTGGACATGATGCCGAAACCCGAGCCCCCCATCAGATTGACGTAGAACTTGGAGGGGCCCTTTCCCTTCACGGGCGGCTCATCGTCATCGTCGTCATCGTCGGTCTTCTCGTCAGCGCGACACTTGAAGTCATCCCCGCACACCAACCCCACCTGACACTCCTTGGTCACCGTACACACCTCCCCCTCCGGCGTATCCCCCCGGCAGGGGTTCAGCGGTCCGCAGTCGCGGCACTCCTTGGCGATCAAACCGGAAACCGGAGGATAAGGAGAGGCCTCGTCTCCGACGACGATCCCGAGGGGATCCTTTTCGCTGCCGTTGCTACACACGGGCGTCCCGCTGGTGTCCACCCCTTCGATGTAATATGAAACCGTTGACGGGTCCCGGAGCAGAATATCCCCCGTCTCGCAGTCCAGCACGGCGCCGAACCCGCCGCCGACGGGGTTCAACTCGATCAAATTGAAATCGTCACCGGAATCGAAAGCATAGTGCACCACGATGCTGCTCACCTTGTACCGGATATCAGGGGAGAGCGTGAGGAAGAATGGAAACTCATAACGGCGCTTCTGCTCTCTTATGGGGGCGTGCTCGCCACAGGGCGGCAGCGAGACGGATCCCCACCCCTTCTCCGCGCAGAGGGCCGGAGTGGCGGTCGACTTCGCTCGGGTGTACATCATATCTATATCCGGTGTCGAAAAAAGCGGATCGACCCGTATCGTCGAATCGTAGCAGAGCGCGGCGACGAAGCTGTCCTCCGCCTGCATGGTGTCCTGGTAGCCCCCGACCCACAGCACCCCGAAGCTGACGTAAATCTTCGCCATCGTCCAGTCATTGAGCGTGTCCTCCATCGCCAAGGCCTTCTCCAATTGGCTCTTGGCCTCATCCATCTGGAGATTCGAATAGGCGTCCATGGCCTTCGCGACGAGCCCCATGGCCTCATTGTCATCCTGAGCCCAGCTCCTACCGGTCATGCAGGCGATGCTCAACGCGACCATCAACGCAACCGATTGTTTTGAACAGAAGATCATTCTTGTATTCATCTCCTTCGACACAATGTTGTTAAAGTATACTCTAACTATTTCAATACTCTAAGAATGTTTTCCGAACAACGCGCTTTTTCAACATTGCGAGGGCTGAACAAACGGCGCCAGAATTGAAGACCCGCGCCCTCCTATCACGCTAGAACCTCATCACCGGACCGAACTGGACATCGGCGTTCAACGCGAGATCAGGGAAGTACAAATCGAACATGACGCCGAAATTCAATCCGATTTTATTCCTCAGCCAGAAATTCAAATCCAGCCCCAGCTCGGCTACCAGGAACCCGGATCGCTTGAAATACGCATGTTTCCAGTTGTCCGGATCCGTATCAGTCATGGCAATCCATTGGGAGAAGCGGTCCATTCGATTGTTCGGATGAGAGACATCCGGATTGTCGCGGTTATTCGGGTCCGGGACGAAATAACACCCCAGACCATCCTTGTCGTAGGGCTTATTGGTTTCGGGATCGGTCCCGTTCCACGGGTGCCCCTCCTCGATGAAGGTCGGGAAACAGTCCGGATATTTGATTCTGTGGTAGATGATTCCGCCACCGAATCCCGCCATGAGATCGAGCTCGAACTTGTCCTTGCCCTCGCCGACCATCCGATAGGCGAAGTTCACCATGCCGACAGGCGCGATCTTCATCACCCCTTCATCATTGGTCAGGGGAATCCCGCCGCGGAAGGTGGCGCCCAGCAGTATCTTATCCGTAAGGTAAAACATGGGATTGATGCGGAAGTGGAGCTTCGACCAGGACACCCCGGTGCCGATGCTGACCTCCCGGCTGTAAAACTCGTCATAGCAGGTGTTGATGTCCATCCCTTCAAAGTTGCAATAATTCTGGTTGTCAGGGTCGTTCTTCCACACCGCTTCAGGGGTGTTGGCGTACTGATTGTAGGGGGTGACCGAATCCGCAAAGACTACGCCCCCGCCGGTTCCAACGCTGATTGACATCCTGAAGAACGGATTGAAGGGGCCCCCGCCTTCGCCCGGGACGCAGCTCTCTTCTTGACAGATCATCCCTTCACAACAATCACTCGAGCTGTCGCAGAGGTCCCCCATCTGCTTACAGGGACCGGAGTTGCAGTCCGGATTCCACGGCGGGCACTCCTCGGCGCATTTATCCGGAGGGACCCCGTTCGGCAGGGAGGGCGGCGGCCCGACCAGGGTGTCCACCATGGTGACCTGATGGGGCTGCATCTCGGTTCCGGAGTTCCCGACGGGCATCCCGTCCGGTCCAATAACGGAAATGTAGTATTCGATGGCGGTGGGGTTGAAGTTCTGCATCACGTCACAGCCGATGGTCGTGGCGTAGCCTTCGCCGTGACTGTGCATCGCCAGTTGCTGGAACATCCGCTCGCCGAAGGTCCTGTAGTTGAGAACCACTTTGTCCACCGGTGTCCCCGGTTTGACGAGCACGAAGAGGGGAACCGGGGTCAGCTTGGCCTGCTGCGTCACGGCGGTGTGTCGGACGTTCTCCGATTGGGGAACTGGTCCCGAGGGGCCCGGCGGCATCATCGGCGGCGGAGGGAAGTCATCCCCCGGCGGCGGAGGGAAGTCATCCCCCGGCGGCGGCGGGAAATCGTCCCCCGGCGGCGGTGGGAAGTCCCCCGGCGGCGGCGGCGGTATCACTCCCGTCGCGAGCTCTGCACAAATATCAGGGGATTGCGCCTGATTCTTGGACATATTGAACACCGTCTCCACCTCCGGAGTGGAGACCAGCGGATCCATGGCGATGGAGGGCTCCAGGCACAGGGCCTTGGTAAAGAAATCCATGGCCGCGGCGTTATTCTGCCGTCCGGCGGCCTCGATCACCCCCATATTCAAATACGTGAGCGCCGTCTCATGCCCTTGAAGCCCGTTCTGGAGACAAACGGCCTCGGCCTTTTGAAGGCTCTCCATCGCTGCGTCTATCTTCATGTTCTGATAGGCGCTCATCGCCTTCTCGTTCAGCCGCATCACCTCGGAATCCTGCCCCAATACCAGGTTGGGAGCGAGGACACCGACAACGATAACAAGCACTCTAACGCAAAATCTGAACTCTCTCATTTTACAAACCGTTTCTACTCTGTTGGACATCCGTACGCACAAATTCAACCCGTCGATTGGCCGCCCGCCCTTCGGAGGTGCGGTTGGAATCGATGGGACGTTCCTCTCCGAACCCTTTGGAAACGAGCCGCGTTGAGCTGATATCCCCCGTCTTTACCAGATAGTCCATCACTGCCTTCGCTCTTTTTGTACTGAGCTTCTTGTTATACCCATCACTCCCCCTACTGTCTGTGTGCCCTTCGATACTCAAGGTAATCTCCGGATAATCCTTTAACACAGTGACGACCTGATTGAGAATCCAATAGGAGGTACTTTTTATCTTCGCCTTGTTGTAGGCGAAGTGAATTTTCTGTTTTATTCGAATATGGGTCGCGGTAATCTCCACCCCTTCGTACTTCTTCGGACACCCGTTGTTCGCCGGTTCTCCGGCAAGATTCGGACACTCGTCCGACACATCCAAAACCGTATCACTGTCGTTATCCGTATCAGGACACCCGTCATCATCCTCGAAACCGTCCGGATCCTCCGGCTCGCCGATACAGCCATCCGACTCATCGAGTATCCCGTCTAAATCATTGTCATTTTCAGGACACCCGTCGTGATCGAGGTAATTGTCTTTGTCCTCCGGATCCAGGGGACACTGATCCTCGGGATCGATGACCCCATCCTTGTCCTGGTCATCCGGGCACCCGTCAGCATCCTCGAAACCGTCCACATCCTCGGGCGCATCGGGACACCGATCCATGTCATCGCAGACCCCGTCCTGATCACCATCGAGGCATTCCACCACCACCGCGGGCCCCGCGCACTGGTCCGGAGGCGACTTCTCGTAGGCCAAATCGGCGTTGTGAGTCGCAATCTCGAAGTGATACCTCGCGCGGATGCTCTTCCCCTGCGCGATCTCGAGCTTGGCAAATTCCAAATGGGCCTTGGCCATGGCGAGCTCACGCGGGGCGCACACGTAGGCCCCGTTGTGCTCAAGTTGCTCGATTCGCGCTGGCATCGTCTCAACGCCTCCTCTGAGCTTCGCGGTCTCGGCGCAACCGAACACGGTCAGCATCAACAGAGCGCTCCCCGCCATTCCCCCCGCGAGCCTCGGCATCTACCGCCCCCTCTCAGCATCTCGTTTGAGCGCGATATCGCGGGCATCCTTCGCCATCGCCTGGGCTTTCCGGGAGTACTCCACGGCCGGTCCGTATTCCGAATAGGAGACCTCCTCCCGGGCCTTTTTCTGGTATTCAACGGCTGAATAATACTCAAAAGGTGCACTGCATTTCGGCGCCCCGAGATCGGGCGGCGCCTCATCCTCCGAAGAGATGATCTCCGTCCCCGGATCGGGGGCCTGATTCTTCCTCACCGGTGAGAGCTTGTCGAGCTGCTCCTCGGTGCAATTCGCGCCGGCGGCCTCCGCTCCTGCGATGGCCTTCGATGCCCGAACACTGGCGATGGTGTACTCAATTGAGGTACATGACAGAGCCGCGGTAGACAAAAGACAAACGGTATGAAGTAACATCCAACCTTTCACATTTCACCTTTTCTGTCGTACCCAAAATCAATGAAACGTTAACTAAACGTAGTTACCAAACTCCCGGAAAATCGTCAACTTAAACGATTTTTCAAGCTCAATAAAACCTTGTCGAAAATAGTGTTACGGGAACCGGCGTCAGGAGGGGGTGACGATTGTCCCGACGTCCTCCGAACCCGGGCTCATGGTCACAACTGCGGCGACACCGTCAGACGCCGTCTCAAGATGATTCCTGAGAATCGCACGGGAGCCCTCGGTATATCATTCTAGGGCATGTGTTGTTGTGTTGTGAGGAGGGTGTCAGAAAGGCGCGGGCAAAGGCCTAAGGCCTATCCATCACGCATCAGGGGGAGGAGGAAGTGGACATTCATCCTGCACGACGACCTCGCACTCGGCCTGGAACTCGAAGGAAGTACCGTTTATCGTGTCGGACCAGGTCGCCAGGAGGGTGGTCGTCCCCCCCTCGAAGGCCGTCAGGTATCCCAAGGGATCCACGGGCATGAAATCCGCCACGACTGTATTATCAGAGACAAAGCTGTCGAGCTCCGAAGTCACGTCATAGTCCTCATCGTCGGTGAAGGTCACCATCATCCGGAAGCCCTGGACATCCGTGGGCTCCATGCACTGGACCGTGGGGACACAGACCGCCGAGACGGGCTCCGGCGGGAGCACCGTGACGTCCAGCGTAGCGGTCTGAGCGCCGTGGGCCAGCGCCCAGATCGTGGCGGTTCCCTCGAGATCGCCGGAGAGGGGGTTCTGGTTGCCGTTAAACGACGCGATGGTCGGCTGGTTGCTGGTGAAGGCCACGGGCTCCACCAGGACCGACTGCCCGGTGGCCAGCTGGACGAGCACTCCGAACTCCTCCTCGCGGCCGAGCACCACTGACGTCGGCGCCGCGGAACCGTCCAGGGCGCTCAGCACGGCCCCCGCGGAGTTCACCGCGCCGCCCACGGTGACGGTGAGGGTGGCGGGATCCAGCGGTTCGTCATTGGCGTCGGTGCCGAACTGACCGGACACCACCTGAGAGCCCGAGGCCGAACCGGAGGTGAACACCCCGTACGCATCGATATCGGCGCCCGTAAGAACCGGCGCGGAGAGGTCCCAATCCACATCATCGGAATCCACATCCTCCCAGACACCTGGGGCGTTCGAGTACTGGGCCTGCAGAATCAGGCCGACCTCCCCGCCGTTCACGGGAACCACGGTGTCGGTGCTGTTGATATCCGTCTCCCGCCCCTCGATGATTCGGGTCTGGAGGGTGTAGGCACCGTTCACATCCACGTCCAGCTCGTATTCGTATCCGAGGGAGTGCACCCCGTCATAGGCCGCGCGGACCGTGGTCGTGCCGAACTCCAGGGCCTGGAACACATTGTCGGCGGCGGCGAAGTCGCCCACGTATTCATTAGAGGACCAGAGGGTGAGGAGATCCAGGGATCCCGTCGCCAGCGGGGTCAGGTCGATGAACGTGCCTTCCCAATCCCCCACGACCCGCAGATCGTCGATCTCTCCGTACATGAAGTCCACGTCACCGTAGTTCAGATCCGAGGTCATCACGCGCAGGTTGTCGAGGGTCACCTCGGAATCCACGTCGAAGGTGAAGGTCCGCTCCGGGGGATCCACGCCCGGGCAGAGGTTCTCAATCGTGGCCGTGATGGTCACGGTGCCGTCTCCCGCGGTCGGGCTCACCCGTGCGAAGTGCTCGGTGGCGAAACTGACCAGGGAGAGATCCAGGACGCTGTCCGGATCGTCTGCTGTCAGCGTATCGATGGCGCAATCGTCAACGGCATAACCGTCCGCGTCGACACAATCGATGGGAATGACGGCAAACGGCGCGGCGGGGAAGAGGTCCCCCTCATACCCGCTGGACACGACGTCATCGTCGGCCGAGATATCGAGATCAATGTCGAAATCGTTGATACAGGGCGCACCGATGTTGACCAACAGCTCATCGGTGACATTCGGGGTTGTGCCGTCATGGGTACAGGTGATGGTAGACGAGTTGCCCGCCTCGCTGATGGGCGCGGTGAGCACAAACCCGGTGGCGACCACGGCGGGCAGGCTGGAGGTACATTCCGTATCCGGCGGCGCCGTGAAGGTGTGGCTGGGCGGCTGCGGCGCGCCCGGCGTGGTGTCGGTGTTGACCCAGGTGACATCGAAGGTTAGATTCGTGCTGGAGCCCTTGAGGAGCGGCGTCTCCAGTCCGATGGTCATGTCGGAGACCTCCGCGTCGATCACATCAATGTAGACGGGATCCGCCGCGCCGTCGTTGTAGTTCGCCGTAACGGTCCCGGAGGCGGTGGTATCCGCGGTGAAGACCCCCTCTTCATCAAAAGTTCCGATCGAGTTGGTGATGTCCCAGTCGTCGAGGAAATCGGTGACATCCCCGAACTGCCGCTCCTCCGCCGTGGCGGTACAGCCCGCCGGCGCGGCGTACTGAGCAGACACGGAGAAGGCTTGATCCCACCCGTTGGGGACGATGAGCGGAGCCCCGGAACCGGCGGCAGGGGTCACCGTCAGGGTCGGCGCGCCGCAGTTCTGAGCGGCGACGATCAAATCGTTGGTCAGGGTGCCGAGCTCATCGCTTTCCGCGGTCGCCCGCAACGTGAAAGTGCAGGCATTATTGCCGGAATCGTCTACCGCCGTGATCCAGACCCCGTGGTTTGCATCGGGCGTGCTGATGATAAAGGGATCTTCACAATCATCCGTCAACACCTCCAGCGTCGCGTCGATCGTGGAGGTCAGCTCGGGATTCCCCTCCCAGTCCACGGCATGTACCGTGTAGTATTGGGCCTGCCCCTCGGGCACCCTCACGCTCGTGGCCGGCGACACCGGTCTCGGATAGATGATGATGTCCTCCATCGGGTTGGCGAGGAGGGACGGGGCGAAGGTACCGGTGATCGTCGTGTTGTCCCGGTTGCCGTCACCGCAGACGCGGATACCGGCGGGGTTGTCCACCAGCGTGACCGTTACCGTCGCGTTCGCGATGCTCGCCGGCGCCTCCGCCGTGAGGGAGCGCTCGTCGGCCAGCGTGGCGCCGTTGTCGATCCAGTAGGTGTCGTTCAGGGTCCAGGTCAGGGCCGCCAGGGTCGTGATGTCGTCCGTGCTGTCATCGGCGTAGGTGGCCTCGACCGTGAGCAGGACTTCCTCCCCGACGACCAGCTCTGTCGGCAGGGGATCCGGCGTATCAAAGGCGATCTCCTGGACACAGATTGCTCCGGAGATATTGATGCTGAACGGGACATCGGTGATCTCGCCCGACTTGTTGAAGAGGAGGCTCGCGATGCCTGTATCGTCGGTCGGCGCACGCATCAGCACCTGCATCTCGTCGTCGTCGGGATCCTCCGGATCGTTGGGGTTATTGACGAAGTCGAGGAGGGCGAGGGTTACTGCCGTATCACCGGCGTGCGAGAAGTCAAGGCCGCTGTCCTCATCGAGGAGCACCTCACCGGCGGTGCCGTACACCCCATAGACATCCATGTAGAACTGGGCACCCGGCAACAGCGAGGCCGGATTGGTGGCCGGATCGAACCTGAGGGACGTCAACTCATCGTCCGTGACGGTGACGGTGATGTCGTTGACCGCAGCGGACTCCACGTCGCCGCCGTTACAGGAGACGTAAACGCTCGCGGTCCCCGCGGCGTTCGTGGAGGCGGAAAGGCCGGAGAGCCCCGTGAGGGCCGTGCTCGGGTTCCGGAGGGCCACCTCGCAATCGCCGACATATGAATCGACGACACTGGCGTTGGCCATCGTCGCCTCGACCTCGAAGGTGAGATTGATGCCATCGTCCGGATAGGTGGCGGTGCCGAGTGTCGTCAGGGGGCCCACCCCCACGATGCGTACGCTCGCCAGCTCCGCGCCCAAGAATTCGATCTCCTCCTCATCGGAGGTCTGGTTCTTGTAGACCGCTATCATGTAGGTACCGTCGATGCTCTCGACACCGCTCGGTACATTCAGCATGAGGTTCTCCACCGGGGCACCGTCGTCATTGACCCCCGGCGCGTGGCTGAAGTAGGGCGCGAACTCGGGATCCTCGATCCAGGTCGCGAAGTCGCTGACGTTGAAGGTGCCGATCCCATACGTGGCCCATGCCACGAGGTCGAGATCGCCCCCGTTCTCCAGCTCAAAGCCCGACGCGTCGTCGATCTCAACTGACAGGGGCGTCAGATCCGCATCCACGGTCAGGTCGATGGCGCCGGTTACGGTGCCGTCGCATCCCGCCACGCTGTAAGTGATGGTGCCCGGATCCAGGGTCCCGACACTGAGGAACCAGGCGGCACTAACGGCCGCGCTGTCGAAGCTGCCGGTGCCGACGGGAACGAAGGCGCTGGTGTGGTCACCGTACGTCGCCTCCACCATGAGCTCCGCGTTGACATTGGTGGGCAGCTCGGTGAGCGCGGTGGGCGCCCCGGTGAGGCTGTTCTTTACAAAGACCTCTACGCTCTCGATACACTTGGGGCGCACCGTGAGCAGCGAGGGGACCTCCAGCGCACCGATGGCGGCCTGGATCGTGGCGGTGCCGTTGATGGTGCCGCTGTTGCTGCCGAGGAAGAGCCCGGGGGAGAGCGTCTCGTCGACCTCAGAGGCAAACTGGCCGCCCAGCTCCACGGTCCAATCGGCGATGCCCGTCACGTCGCGGGTGATGGCGTTGCAGGCCGTGACTGTCGAGGTGTAGTTGCCCGTGGCCGTAAACTGGGCGGTCTCGCCGGCGTTGATGGTCGGGGTGCTCGTGGCCACGGTGATGCCGGTGAGGCTCATCGCGGCGACGGTCAGGTCAACCGGGGCCGAACAGACCTCGGCGTCCCACTCGCTGCCGGACGGCGGTGTGTCATCATCGTCGTCCTCGGGAATCCAGTAGCAGGCCACCAGCTGGGCCGTGCCCGCCTCGTCCAGGGTTCCCTCGCCAAAGGCGTCCACGCTATTGATGACGTTGGCGGCCGGGTTGGTGGCAATCCATTGAATGACACCGGGGCCGGGATCGGTGAGATAGGCGTCCCCATCGCCCACGAAGGAGTTGCCGTCCTCGGTGGTGACCTGGGCCGTACAAGACAAGGGATAACCGACCCCGGCGGGGATGCAGTCGCTCACCTCGCAGGTGACGTTCACGGACTGCACGCTATTGTCCCACACCGTGACCTCGGCGGAGTCCACCGCCGCCCCCACTCTGGCGCTGACGATGACGATGCCGTTCGGCAGCGAGGAGGTGGAGGAGACGGCCGACGCCAGGTGGTCATAGATGTCCCCGGTGGCGGTATCGGGGCCGATGCTGACATTGGTCACCGTGTTGCCGTCCGTGTCTCTGACGGTCCACAGCACGTTCGTCGCGGCCACTTCTGTACAGGGGCTGTTCACGCTGCAGCCCATGACCACGATGCCGCCGAGGGTGCTCCCCACCGGGAAGCCCCACCCGTCATCGGGGAGGATGTAGATGGAGGTAATGTTTTCGGTCACCCCCGCCAGCAGCACCTCGATGAGCACCTCGTTCTCGGAAACGATAGTGGTCCCCGGCAGGGAGGCGGTGATGATCGAGCTGCCCGGCGCCCAGGCGCTGGCCCGCCCCGGAACGACCGTGGACATCCTCACCCGATCCGTGCTGGAGTGCCAGTCTACCAGGTCCGTTCCGTCGCTCTCGCCACCGTTCGAGTCGATGATGATGGCGGTCAGATCGACCGTGTTGTCAGTGGTCGCGGTGTCGAGGACCGTCAGGGGATCCACGGTGGCAGGCTCGATGCGGATGCCCGCGGGAATCGCGTCCGTCACGGTAATATCGAGGGTCCCCTCCACTGCTCCCAGCGCGGCCACGATCGTGGCGTCGCCGAGCGCCGCCGCCGGGAACACGCCGTCGCCCTGGTGGGCGCCCAGCGGGTCTACGGTTTCGGTGCTCTCGATGGTAAAGGTGAGATCATTGATCATCGTATCATCGGTGGTGTCGTCAGAGTACACGACCGTCGCCGTGATGGTCAGATCGAGCCCCAGCGCAACGGTGCTCTCACCCGCCGGCACGGTGTCGAGAATGATCTCCACCGGGACGGCGTCACTGACGGTGAGTGTCGCCTCTGCGCTCATTCCGCCGTAGGTACCCGTGACGGTGACTGGGGTAGCGCCGGTCTGCGCGAGGGCCATGACCTCACCGGGGACCCCCGTGAGCTCGGCCAGAGTTCCGTCGTCTGTAACGGTGAACACGGTGGTCGCGTTGTCCGTGACGACGGAGGTGCTGCCATCGCTCCAGTTCGCGGTGAGGACATAGTCCACCGTCTGCCCCACGGCCACGGTGGTCGAGACAGGGGCGATGCTGACGCTGCTCAGCGAAGCGTCGATGACATAGAGCGTAGCGGGTTCAGACGTTACGCCGTCGTAAGTGGCCGTCAGGTTCGTGGAGCCGATGGCCAGCGCGTCAATCGTTCCGTCCGCGGCAACCGTTCCGACCGTCTCGTCCTCCACGGTCCATGTCACCACGAGTCCGTCCGCGGTGCTCTCGGAGCTGCCGTCGCTGTAGTTGGCCACGGCCTCGAAGCTGAAGCCCAGGGCCCCGATGGGCACCTGTTGAGAGGTGGGGATGATCTCCACCGAGTCCAGGGTCACCGTCACGGCACCCACAGTGACCTCCACGCCGCCCGAGGCGGTGGAGAGGTCGGGGTTGGTTATGGTAGCGGTGATCGTCACCGGATCCGCGCTCTCGGCCACCGCCGATACCACACCATCCGTAACGTCGGCGGTGGCAGCGTCGGAGGAGCTCCAGTCGACAGCCGTCACGTCGAGGTTCGTCTGATTGCCGTCCGCGTCCTCGCAGATGACCTGGAGGTTCAGAGTATCGCCGACCTCGAGGGCGTAATCGCCGCCCACCGCGCCGACGATGAGGGTCTCGCAGAGGGTGCCGAGATCCACGATGACCGTCGCCGCGTTGGAGGTCTCCTGGCCCATGCTGGCGGTGATGGTGGCCGTGCCGTTGGTGACCGGCGTCACCAGCCCCCCGTCGATATCCACAGCGCCCTCGGCGGAGTCCGCGTTCCAGGTCACCATGTCGGTGCAGTCGTCCTCCGTGTTGTCGGAGTACGCGCAGGTCGCGGTGTACTGCTGGGAGTCATCCAATGTATTGAGCTCCACCACGGTCGTCGGCTCGATGGAGATGCCCTCCAGGATCACGTCCATCACCTCGATGTTGACGGATTCGGAGAGCCCGGCGTAGACGGCGGTGATGGTCGCGGCTCCTGCCGCGATGCCCTCCGCCAGGCCGTCGTCCACCGTTACCGCCGCGGTGTTGTCGCTAGACCAGTCCACGAGCTCCCCGGGAACATCCTCCAGCCCGTCATTCGTCACGCACTGGATGCTGATGGGAACCGTATCGCCGATATTGATCTGCTGATCGGCCGAAGGAGAGATAATCAGCGAGGTGCACAACGGCCCCGCGTCGTCCGTGTCCGCGTCCGTGTCCGCGTCCGTGTCCACATCCGTGTCCACGTCCGTGTCCGCGTCCGTGTCCACGTCCGTGTCCGCGTCCGTGTCCACATCGGTATCCCCGTCGCCGTCCACGTCACCGTCGATAGTGCCGGTGTCGCTCGCGTCCAACCCGGCATCCCCGCTCTTCTTCTTCTTGTCGCAACCCGCGCCGACCAATAGCCCTATCATCAGCAACGAGTAAAACAAGGACATACCCATGTGTCTTACACTCAACATCTTTCTCTCCTTTGCTCACCTTGTTAGAAGGTCACTTCCCCGAAAGTTTTTCGCCATGCCCCTTGGCCGCCGTCGTCAACCGCGGACCAGAGCAGGGTTCATTTGTTTCTTTCTACTTCCCAAAATGCCCGTCACAATCTGTCCGATTTGCAAATACAGAATAAAATAATGACCCTACTTTCGGGGTTGTCAAAGACCGAAGGGAGGGTTTTTCGAATCGGGACTTTTCCCTAATGTCAAAGTCATTTTTATCGCGTCCTTCCGTCAAGAATATTTTTCAATTCCAAAGTTGTTAAAACCGGCAAATCGGAGACTCCAACCGCAACAATTTCGAGCCATGGAACCCCCCTCGTAGCCTCCCGTCCTAGTCCCGGCGGCGGACAGACCATCCCGTAGACGGCTGCGCGCCTCCGCAGACGAGGGCGGCGTTCTTCTATTGGAAACGGAATTCCACCCGGTGGAAGGATGACCTTTTATGGGGACTCCCTGGAGATTGTAGACGGATTTTTACCAGTAAAGCGTGCTTTTAAAATTTAGTGTAGGGGGGTGACCCCTCTGGAATCAGAGGGGTCTAGGGAGTGACAAGTGTGTGAATTTCAGAAATCGCTTAGCATCGCGCCATCGCAGAACTCGTAGTAGCGGCTCGTCGGCTCGAACATGTAGTCCGTGGGACGCTCCGTGGAGGGCCACCGGTACTCGATGACCATCGGATTCTGCTCGTCTGGGTTGTCCGAAGGCATCCACTCTCCGTTGGTCGACAGCATGAAAACTGTATCGTCCCGCGCGTCTGGATCCTCGAACCAGTTCGTGTACGTCTGCGTCGGGGACGGGAAACCGATCCAGGAGTGCTCGCCGAGGATAACGCTGACGATCTCGTACACCCAATCGTTCTGCGTATCGGAGAGCGGCCTGGCCATACGGATGTTGGCCTCTGGATCGTTCCCGGCGTAGCCCCATCCATCCACGATGGAGCCCCAGAAGTTACCGGCAGCGGACAGCCCCGGCGCGAAATCATCATACCAGTCATCCGCGTACCAGTAATCGTCCTCTGTGACCATGTAGCACCGCTCCATCATCGCACCGGTGGGATAGGCGCGTGTCGTGCTGAACTCATCAACCTCTTCGTTGATCTCGGTATAATCGGGGCAGCGCCTTTCACAAGCAGCCGCTGTCGAGGCCTGTCCGCAGAATCGGGACCCCGGCTCGTCGCACTCCTCGGCGTTCGCGGCGTTCGCTGGATTGGTGCGGACGAATCCGTCACCGCAGGTCGCTACCTGACAGTTCTTCATTTCCGAATAGTAGCACGAAGGGACGGGACCGTGGAAGCCATCAGCCCAGTCAGCCGTGTGGGTCTCCCCGTCGGAGATTTGGATGATGCAGTCGTCGGTATTGTCGTTGTCGCCGTCGTCACAGGCCTCAATGCCGCCGGTGATTGCATCTTCACAGGAATCATCGGTGCAGACATGATCGTCACCGCACCGAGCCTCGACACAATTGTTGAGGCAGCTGTCGGACTCGGAGTTGTTCTGGTCGTCGCACTCCTCTTCATCGCCAGAATCATCATCGATGTAGCCATCCTGATCCCTGTCGAAGATGGTTCCTTCACCGTCGAGGTCCACGTTGACCGCGGCGTTACCGCAGCTCGCCATCACGCAATCGTTGTCGCAGGCGTCTCCGTCGTCCTCGTCACCGTCGTCGCAGCCCTCGAGGGGTCCCGCGCCGGGGAGGAGATTCATCTCGAGGTGTACGAATCCGTCGCCGCACTCGGCCAACTCACAGAGCTCGACATGGCAGAGGGCATCAATCTCGTCCTGGGTCACGCCCTCGGGCGGGTCAGCGCAATCAATGGGACGGTTCGGCATCCAATCACCTTCCGTTCCGGTGACGTAATCAATGTAAGTGATACAGTCGTCACGCCAGTTGCCATTGTTGTCGTCGCACTCCTCGGCGCCCTCACCTACATCCAGACGGAAGCCGTCACCGCAACGGGCAACGTCGCAGTCCGCGGCATCTGCGTCGGATTCCTCGCCATAGTTGGTGATTACGCACAGGTCGTTGTTGTTGGTGTTCGCGTCGTCGCACTCCTCGTACCCATCTTCATCAGAGGAGACATCCTGATTCCGAACAAAACCGTCCCCGCAGACCGCATCTTTACAGGTGTTAAGGCACCCGTCGTTGTTGCTCAGGTCGCCGTCATCGCACTCCTCGCGGAGCGGACTGTCGGGATCCAGAGACAGGAGAACCCCGTCCGCATCGACATACTGCGTACGCACGTAGGCATCGCCGCAGCTCGCGACGACACAGGTGTTGAGACACTCGTCGTTGTTGCTACTATTGTTGTCGTCGCAACCCTCGCCATCATCCAGGATGCCGTCGCCGCAGTCGGGCAGCGCGCAGTCGTTTCTACAGGCGTCGGTGTTGACGGCGTTGCCGTCGTCGCAAGCCTCGCGAGCAGCCCATGTGTAACCGTCGCCGCATTCCGCATCCTGGCAGTCCACGACGCAGGAGTCGGTGTTGTCATCGTTGCCGTCGTCGCACTCTTCCACGCCGTCACGGACGAAACCATCACCGCAGGTCGCGGTGTGGCAACCCTCAACGCATGCGTCGGAGTTGTCGCCGTTCTCGCCGTCGTCGCACTCTTCCACGCCGGCATGGAGATAGTTGTCACCGCAGGTCGCCACGACGCAGTTCATGAGTCTGGCGCTATAGCGAGGCATATTGAGCGCCGTGGAGGTGTAATCCTCGATAATGCAGTTATCTGACTGGGTGTTATTGCCGTCGTCGCACTCCTCGTTGCCGGTAGGAAGGAGCCTCGTAATGGGGGTACCTTCCGGAGTGGGCTGGCAGTCCGCGCAGTCCGTACCGAGGTCGCACCGCTGCTCGCCAACCGAATTGGGACCGCCGTCCTCGCAGATGTCGTTGCTAGCAGCTCCACCCCCGGGCAGCTCGTCGTTAACGTCTGTACATGTATTGGTACAAAGTGTTTCTGTAGTCGTAAAGGGCTCATCGCAGTTGTCGTCGGTGCAGTGGTTACCGTCACCGCAGCGGTTCAAGCGGCAGTCCGACTTGCAGCGGGCCGTATCGGCGTTGGTGTCACCATCGTCGCACTGCTCGGCGTCGCTGCCCCCCTCGCCGCACTGCTCGTGGTCGCAGATCATCCCGTCGCCGCACACATTCCATTCGCAAGCGCCGGTACAACGGTTGTGGGAACCGTTGCAGTTCTGCGGTATTCCGGTCGGGATACCAATAATGAAGAGCTCACACTCGTTTCCATCGTCGCACTCCTCACCCGCCTGGATGATGCCGTCGCCGCACTGGGTTTCACGACAGGTGGAAGAGCAGCCGTCGCCATTGATGGTGTTCCCGTCGTCACACTCTTCACCCGCGCTTGGCTGAGTGTAGCCGTCACCGCAGCTCGCCGGTTGACAATTATCGAGACACTCGTCGTACTGGTCGCCGTCTTGGCCGTCGTCGCAGCCCTCGTAGCCCTCGGCCGCGGGATCGGTGATGTCCATCCGTCGGATGTTGTCACCGCAGCTCGCCGCCACGCAGGTGTTGAGGCAGGCGTCATTGTTGACTTCGTTTTCGTCGTCGCACTCTTCGGGCGACTGAACAACCCCGTCACCGCAGGTGGGCAGGGTGCAGTCATTGGTGCATTCGTCATCATTGACATCGTTACCATCATCGCAAAGCTCGTCCGGGCCGACAAAGCCGTCGCCGCAGACGTTGAGCACGCAGGTGGTCAGGCAGGCGTCGGTGTTGTCGTCGTTGCCGTCGTCGCAGGCTTCGTAGCCCTCGGCCGCGGGATCGGTAATGTCAACACGGACCACGCCGTCACCACAGATTGCGTCTTGGCACTGGTTGCAGGCGTCTGTGGGATCATCGTTGCCGTCTTCGCAATCCTCGGTGCTCTGAACCACGCCGTCACCGCACTCGGGCAATTCGCAGTCATTGTTGCAGCCGTCATTGTCGACATCATTGCCGTCGTCACAGACCTCCCCCGGGCCGACGAAGCCGTCGCCGCACGTCGCGCCGATGCAGGTGTTGAGGCAGGCGTCGGTGTTATCGTTGTTGCCGTCGTCGCACTCCTCGACGTCGGTCCGGGTCTCGCCGTCGCCGCAGGTCGCGTTGACGCAGGTGTTGAGACAGGCGTCGGTGTTGCTGCCGTTGCCGTCGTCGCACTCCTCATCGTTCTGGATAACGCCGTCACCGCAGGTCGCCGGGGCACAGGCGTTGGTGCACTCGTCGTCGTCGACATTGTTGCCGTCGTCACACCCCTCGACACCGGCCCGCACAACGCCGTCACCGCAGCTCGCGATATCACAGTTGTTGAGGCAGGCGTCCAGGTTGTCCTGATTGCCGTCGTCGCACTCTTCATTGTCAGCCCAAACCTGACCGTCACCGCAACGGGCGTTGAGGCAGGTATTGAGGCAGGCGTCAGTGTTATTGTTGTTGCCATCGTCGCACTCTTCGGCCCCTTCGACCACGCCATTGCCGCAGCCCTCGGATTCACAGTCGTTGGTGCAACCATCGTCGTTGACATCGTTGCCGTCGTCACAGCCCTCGCCCGGTCCGAGGATGCCGTCGCCGCAAACCGCGGAGGTGCAGTTGTTGGTGCACTCGTCGCCGTTCACGGAGTTGCCGTCGTCGCACTCCTCGACGCCGGCCTGGGTCTCGCCGTCGCCGCACTCCGCGTTCATGCAGGTGCTGAGGCATGCGTCGGAGTCGTTGTTGTTGCCGTCGTCGCACTCCTCGCTGCCTTCGACTATGCCGTTACCGCAGTTGACCAACTGGCAATCAGCAGAGCACTCATCGGTGTTGTCGTCGCAGCCCTCACCCGGGCCGACAAAGCCGTCGCCGCAGGTCGCGGCAACACAGCCCTCGACACAGGAGTCGGTGTTTCTGCTGTTGCCGTCGTCGCACTCCTCGACGCCGGCCTGGACAAAGCCGTCGCCGCACTCCGCTTCCGCGCAGTTGACGCAGGCATCGTTGTCATTGTCGTTGCCGTCGTCGCAGTCCTCGACCCCCGCCTGGACAAAGCCGTCGCCGCAGGTCGCGTTCTTGCAATCGACGCAGGCGTCGGTGTTGCTGCTGTTGGCATCGTCGCAGTCCTCGCCCGGTCCGACAAAGCTGTCACCGCATTCCGCGTCCATGCAGTTGACGCAGGCATCGTTGTTGTCGGTGTTGCCGTCGTCGCACTCCTCGTCGCCCTGAACCTCGCCGTCACCGCAGCTGGCCAGCTGACAGTCGACGCACTCGTCAGAGTTATCGTCGCACGCCTCACCCGGGCCCACGATGCCGTCGCCGCATACTGCGTTCATGCACTCGTTGGTACACGAGTCGGAGTTGTCGGTGTTGCCGTCGTCACACTCTTCAGTGCCCTCGACAATCTCGTTACCACACTCCTGGTCACCCCCATCCGACTTCTTTTTGTTCTTGTCACAAGCAGCTAGTGACAGTGCCAGGATGGACAGCACTAGCCAAGTGAAGCCACTACTTTTAATCATCTTCAACATCCTTTTGCCTCCTTTGCGCTTCACACCTTGTGACAAGGAGTGAAACATTGTTTCCCGTGAGTAAACCTCACAACTAATTTTGCCAGACCAGTGAACGTTACCTCTTGTTTTCTCGAAACAGTTTTATACCTAGACTAATTTTTTATTGATAACAACAAAAAAAATCATACTCACCAAACACTGCCGCGCAAACCTACACTTCTCTAAAATTTAAAACAGTCATAATAATGCATGAAAAGGTGGGGCTGTCCAGAAAAAAAAATGCCCTGTATCGGGGCCGTATGGATTTTCGTTTGGATACTCTCTATTTAGTTCGGGTTATAATATAAAAAACAGAAATGTGCTGAAAAATCGTACACAAGTAAATGGTAGACGGATAGTACTAAAAGAAATTAATTGTATAACTTTTATTAAAAATTGATCGTATATCATTGGTTTTCAATAAAAAAGATTGGTTTCGGGTCAGAGGGTTTGTTAATCATGAGCCAAGACAGGGACCGTTGGCAACCCATGCCACATATGACAAAAAATACACAACGCCTAAAAAGGGGAAATCCTTGTTTAACAAACAGACCTCGCCATTGTAATGAGTCGAAGAACGGGGGAATAATTGTATCCTAAAACGAAACATTTAATTATCAGCAAAACTGGAGGTAACCTCATGACCGTTGGAATTGGAATCATCGGAGCGGCCGGTAGAATGGGGCGGGCCATCGCCCAAGCCGCCTGCGACACCCCGCTCACCCATGTCGTCTCCGCCCTCGAACGACCGGACGCGGCGGCGGTGGGAACCGATCTCGGGATTCTGATAAACCGGGAACCGATGGATGTCATCATCAGCGCGGATCTTCCTCAAATCATCGAAGTCGCGGATGTCGTCATCGACCTGAGCCTTCCCGTCGCCACCGAGTCTATCATCGACGCGTGCATCGCCGCCCGGACGCCGCTCCTCTGCGGCACCACAGGGGTGAGCGGTGCGGTGCTCGCCCGATTCGATCTCGCCGCCGAGACCATTCCGGTGCTGTACGCCTCCAACCTGAGCCCCGGCATCACCCTGCTCACCTCCCTGGTGCGGCAGGCCGCCGCCGCGTTGTCCGACGGCTACGACATCGAAATCGTCGAGATGCACCACCGCCTCAAGGTGGACGCCCCCTCCGGAACGGCGCTCACCCTGGCGGAGGCCGCGGCCGAGGCCCGGGGGCTCGACCCAAGCGAGGCGCTGGTAAACGGACGTTCAGGTCACACCGGTGAGCGCCCCAAAGATCAGATCGGGCTGCACGCGCTACGCGGCGGCGGGGTCACGGGCGATCACACGGTGATCCTGGCGAGCCAGCACGAGCGCATCGAGCTGACCCATCGGGCGGCCTCGCGGACCATCCTGGCGGAAGGGGCGGTAAAAGGGGCGCTGTTCCTCGCCAAGCAGCCGCCGGGCAGATACACCATGAAGGATGTCCTCGGGCTCTGATCAGATCCCCAATCCCAGGAGGCGCGCCAGCCACCCGGCCTTCACCGTGATGGCGCCGGACGGACACATCTCCTGGCAGCAGAAGCAGGCGATGCAGCGGTGCTGGTCGATGACCACCCGCGCCCGGCCGCGCCGATCCGCCGACATCGACATGGCCTTCGGCGCGCAGAGGCCGATACACTCTCCGCACGTCGTACAGGCCGAGGGGTTGATATGAGGGGCGAGCGATATCATCCGCTCCACCACCGGCGCCAGCGCGCCGCCCATCACGTTGGAGACGATGGGCCTCGCCGGCCGCCACCGCTCCCGGAGCCGCACCGCCGACAGCGGCTCCCCCAAGACCTCGATTTGATCTTCCGGCGGCAGAAGCCCGAGCTTTCTGGCCGCGCGGAGGGTGTAGACGCCATCGGGATCCACCCCGAGAATCCGGCAGAGGATGAAGTCCAAAGCGTGGGCGTCCGCGGAGGCCAGCATCACGCCGAGGGCCCGCGGTGTCCCCGCCCCCGGTCCGTTCCCCTCCATGCCCACGACGCCGTCCGCGATGCTGAGCTTCGGCCGGACCGCGGAGTGGATGTGCAGCAGCAGCGCCGCGAAGTCCATCGGATCGCGCCCCGCCCGCAGGTGCCACTGCACCTTCTCCAGGCCGACCACCGCGCCGAAGGTGTTCTTGACCGCGCCGGTGAGGACCATCTGACCGTGGGTCTTGACCTTCGGGAGGTTGATTAAGACGTCGGCGTCGACCATCCGCCGCGAGAGCCGGAGCCGGTGATACCGGTCGGTGGAGGCGTCGAATCCCTCATCCGCGTCCATGACGGTGAACGGCTCGTCCTCCCGCGTGAGGCCCAGGCGGTGCGCGCACCGCCTGGCGGTCCCGATCCCGCAGCTGTCCTTCACCACCGCGTCCGGGACGCCGCACTCCCGGACGAGCCGCCCCACCTGACGGATGATCTCCGGATGCGTGGAGACCGCCCGCTCCGGTCTCGCGGGCCGCAGCAGATTCGGCTTGAGCACCACGTCTGCCCCGGGCCCGACGAAGGCCGGCATCCCGCCGAGGGGCTCGAGGAGGGTCTCCAGAGCCCG
>JBNLED010000209.1:0-12552 GCA_050304755.1 Polyangia bacterium
GTCGACCGGTTGGCGCTCGGAGAAATAGATTTCATAGGTTCCGCCGTCGCTTACGAGGGTGCCCACGAGCTGCCCGGTGAGAGGCTGCCAGATTCCCCAGTTTTCAATGACGTAGAACTTTACAAATTCGTTCGGGTTTTCACCATAGCCAAGCACGCCCATGAACGTATTGCCCTCGGACTCGATGTCGGCTTCGTAGGTCACTATCTGATGCCGTGACCCGGGGCGAAGCCCCTTCGCGGCGATCGTCTGGGAGACCTCGGTCCACGTCGCGCTGAACCCGCCCGCTGCTTCGCTGGTCATGCACGCCGTTGTGTCATTTGTGTCCAATAGAATATCGAAGCCGCAGTGGGTGTCCGACCGATAACCGCAGAGGGTCTTTTCCGGTTCCGAGCACCCATCCGTGTCGGTGTCCCTTTCGATTTCGGTATGCGTATCCGAGTCGGTACCGGCGTCCATCTCCGTGTCCCGGCCCCCATCGACATCAGTGTTGGCATCAATATCTGTAACGGTGTCTGCGTTTGTGTCGTTTCCTGTATCTGTATTGGTGTCTGCATCTGTATCGGCGTCCGTATCGGCGTCGGCGTCCATATCGGCGTCGGCGTTCGTATCGGAATCGGCGTCTGCATCTGTATCGGCGTCCGTATCGGAATCGGCGTTCGTATCGGAATCGGCGTCTGCATCGGAATCGACATCCGTATCCATATCCGTGTCCGCGTCCGTATCGCTGTCCGTATCTACATCGGCATCCGAAAAAGACATGCTGTCGCTATCCGTTCCGGCAGCCGCCCCCGTATCGCCGTTTGAGACAGAATCCGCGAGGGAATCCGGTGCGCTGCCCGAATCTACCGTGCTGCTGGATGTCTTCGTACAAGCCGAAAACAGCATGGAGAGCATCCAGAGGGCAATCACGGGAAATTTGTCGGCCGGTTTCATTTGAGTCCCTCTTTGAGATTCATGGTCGGGTATACCTGCTTTTTTCCTGGACAGGTTTCGATGATAGCAGAAAAAAGTTCAACTTGTACGGTTATATCGAGGGGCGCTATTGGGGGGGACGACATTGACGATATTGACAACATTGACGCTCCTGTTGGTGCTTGTTCATCCTCCCCACCGCGATCGAAGCTGCCTATGGATACTCGAGCACAGTTGAGAGCTGTCCATGTTGTCCATGTCGTCCACCAAGTCCATCAGATCAGCAGCCCCCACACTTCAACCGTACAGATAAAAAGTTCACAAATTACATTCGATTTGTCTGGTGTTGTGGTGGTGATGGGTACCGAGCGGTCTAATAACAACCGTCCGCCGGGCACGGCGCCGGGACAAAGGTAGACTGACCGATGTCCTGGGTGGAATAAAACGAAGCGGGCTCACCCATCGGGATCTCGTCGCTGCAGATGTCACCGCACAGATCGTTGAAATCCGGGCCATTGGTCTCCAAACTGAAGCCCCTGAAGTCACCGCGCTCATACCCCTGGAACGAATCGTGTAAGAACATCCCGTCCTCGGTGACGGCGTACAGATAATCGCATGTATATCCGCTTTCGTGCGTGACGCGCAGGAATGCTTTGCCGACCGTGAACCACGCGCCGTTGGCGAGCATGACCCGTCCGTCCTGATTGACGGTGAACCGGAATTCCTCTTCGTCTACATCTTTCCTGTAGTGGTGCTCAGAGCCCTCGTTCCTCTGGGACCATCCCTGGCCGGGCCCGTCGATGAGCCGCTCATCCTGCGCTTTGGCCGACTCCGGGATGTTCTCCATGTCAATCATCCTGAATTCAGGCCCCGCCGCTGCGGCCAAGTCCGCGCCGCTCTGTAGATCGGAGATAACGGGTTTCTCGACGCTCTCCGCGGGCTCCTTGTATATCCTGCCGACGAACATCGAATCGGAAACGAACGATCCCTGGTTTGCATCGAGAAAGATATACCCGAGTTTTGTGATCTCCCCTGAATTCGGGACAAACACGAAGGTGATGTTGTTCGAGGTGAACCACTGACCTTCGGTGTCCCCCATAAAGCCGCCCATGATTGCGGTACCGTCCTCCCAGACCCTGAGATTCAAATTGCCGAACCCTGATTCCCCCGGCCCCCAGCTGGCATCGCTGCCGGTGATCCACCGGGGGTCGCGGTAGGAATTCTCCGGTTCCACCACGTCCGGCGGGCAGAGCTCGCACGGCGGAACATAGTCCGGCGGGAACTCCGTCGTATTCGAGACGACCAGGCGCAACGCGGGGCCGATACCGTCGATTGAACGGATGAGGCGACCCGTGATATTGTCGCCGGTGTCCTCCTGCGCATCGCGCCGCGTTTTCTGGGTGTGCACGCCGCTCCCCGGCCCCACGGGATCGGTGCCGCCCATGAGCGAACCGCTCCAGGAGTTGTACGCCCACTCTTCGCCGCTGCCGATGTCTTCCAAGCTGGCCAAGTGATTTTTTGCCGCGTACTCGAACTCGGCCTCGGTCTGCATGCGATACGCCCTGCCGGTTTGACGGCTCAGCTCGCAGGCGAACGCCATGGCGTCATACCAGTTGATGCTGAGGCCGAAGCCGTCCGGAGTCTCGCCCATCACGGCTTCCCACATCGCCGCCGTCACCTCGTTTTTCGCGATATGATAGCTGCTGACCGCCACGCCCTCCACGGGGGCGGTGTTCGCTGGGCAGGGCTCGCTTTCGCACCCTAAAGTAAATGTGCCGCCCGCTATGTAGACCATATCAATAGAGACACCGCCGACCTCTTCCGTGTAGTCCGCGGCGGGCGGCGGGTGGTTATCCAGAACAGGGGGCTCAGAATTGCAATCCCCATCGGAATCGCTGTCGCTGTCTGAATCCCCATCGGAATCGCTGTCCGTGTCCGAATCGCCATCCGTATCCGTATCCGCATCCGTATCAGCGTCCGCGTCGCCATCGGTATCGGTATCGGTGTCACTATCCGCATCAGTGTCGGCATCGGCGTCACTGTCCGCGTCCGCGTCCGCGTCCGTGTCGGCGTCAGTGTCGGTGTCGGCGTCACTATCCCCGTCAGTGTCGGTGTCGGCGTCACTGTCCGCGTCGGTATCTCCATCGGCCGCTCCTTCATTCTGGTCCGGACTCCCGGATTCATCAGAGCAGCCCCACGCCCCGCTCATCAGTGAAATGGTGGCGATAGAAAGAATCGTACTTTTCATTGGCGATATCTCCATACACTGCATTATACAGCAGTCAGACGCGATTCGCTCACAGATGGTATGCGCTGGTGATAGCGACAATGATTTCGTCCGGTATCGGTATGCGATGGCAATCCACGATATTAAAAGTTTTTCGAGCGGCCCGTCAAAAACTCATTTTTCCGGGGCGTCGACACCCTTCACAATGCACCGAGTTCGATTCCCTGTCATCGATTATGGGGTGAAGCGCTGGCATATCCCTTGCAATAATTGAGGTTGAGACGGCGCTAATGAGCCGATGGAACCCATGAACAATATGATAAAAATAGAGACCTTTAAGATACAGATTGCGGCAGGAAGTGATTTTATTGAGTTATTCCCGGATGTTTTTGAGATGACCGCGGCGATGTCGACGCAGGATGGGATACCTGCGTCCGAAACAGAGGATCCAGTTTTTGGAACCCTCGCGGGACCACCCAGTGATACGGTACCAGGTTGTGGAACTCAGGGTTCGGGACGCGACGTCCCCCTGGAATCGCGTCCATTTCTCTCCTTGAGTTCACCGCGGAAACGAGGGGGAATTCGCCCAGAATGTCACATGACAAGAACATTAAAAAAGCTTGAAAAGAATGGCGAAATTGTGGATACAGATGTTCTTGCGGGTCGGGAGGCTTTGTGATAGCCAACTCCGGGATTATTTGGTATAGGTGTTCGCTGCGGCGGAACATTATGAAAAAGGAGAAGATATGAAAGCGTTCAAACTTTGTTTAATGGTTCTTATAGCGGCCTCGTTCGCGGCCGTGCTCGGATGTGACGACCCGGTGACGAGCGGCCCTAAGGATGCGGGCGGCGACGGCCCCGAAGACGGCGGTACTGACGAGGTCATCGTCCTCACCACGGAGTGCGATACGGACAAGCTCTGCTCGGCCCTCGACAACCCCATAGACTGCGTGGCCGACTTCAGCTACGGCACCAACCAGGCCGGTTACCCCGGCATCGCCGGGACGGGTGTCGACGGCCTCTACGCGCCGGATTCCCAATATTATGATAGTGATTATCCGTACGTCGGTATCTATTCCTATAACGACTACTCGTGGCAGACCAGCGACGCCGAGATGATCCCCGTCAAGAACAACACCCAATCGGGGCCCGCTGAGAAGCTCAAGAGCTGCGCCGGCGACGACGACTGGGTGCTGCACGCCAAGGGCAACGACCTGTGGACCGACTGGGGCGTCGGACTCGCGCTCGACTGGTCCGGTGAGAACAACCCGGCCTGTTACGAGGAAGACGGCGTCACCGAGGACGCCGAGTCCATCGCCTGCTGGGAGAAATTCCTGGAGGACGATCGTATCAAGCTCGCCGATATTCAGAAGCTGGACGAATGCGACACCGAGCGGAAGATCGAGTGCGCCACCCGGAGCAAGCGGTACAAGGACGTGCGTGATCTGTCCGCGTACAAGGGGCTCGGATTCTGGATCCTCACCACGCCGGACAACGCGATTTCCGTGATCGACGTCCACTTCCCGATTCCGGCCACCACCCGCTGGGAGAGCGCCGGCGCGGACGGGGACGAGTGCGACAACGAAGACGCCACCGACTCGAATGATTGTTACAACGACTTCGCCGCCAACGTGAACCTGGCCCCGGACGAGGTCAACAAGTGGGTCTACAAAGAGATACTGTTCAAGAACTTGGCCCAGAACCCCCACTGGGGCTTCCAGTTCGACGAGGGGACGTCGTTCCCGCCGACCCAGAGCATCGGCATCAAGTTCCAGTTCGGAAACGCGGCCGGACCTGAGAGTTTCGATTTCTATCTCGATGACATTCGCTTGATTAGATAGATATGTCGTTTGACGAGACGACCGCAGTTAATACGGCAGGCTGGCGGGCGTTCAACCAGCCAGGCCTTTTGAGAAAAGGAGACGACCATTGACGACACGCCATCACCGAAGACACGGTGCGACCGGGCTCCTGCTGCTGATAGCGATGCTGATCGCGCCGGTTGCTTCTTTTGCGGAGGAGGTCGATGCGGAGGAGCAGGCCCGTAAGATTCAAAAGGCCTTCAACTCCGATCCCGACCTCCCCACCCACTCCGGATCGGACGCCACCGACGGCTCGCCGCCGCTCACCATCAGGACCTCCACCCAGGCCTGGGAGTTCGGCTACCACGGGTACTTCCGCGCGCCCCTGAACATCAGCTTCGACAAGCACCCCGTCATGCGGAACGTGCTCGACAACAACGGCGAGCCCCAGCGGGGCGATAACGGTGAGTTCATCCAGGAGTCCGCCGGCAACGACTGGCGCTTCAACATGCCCCACGCCGTCCCGGATTCCCAGTATATTGACTGGAAATACACGAACAACATCAACGGTCCCTGGGCGGAGATGATCTTCTCCTACGGCAACTCCGTGGCCGTGGGGCACGTCTCGGTGGCCAGCTGGAACATCACCGACAGCAGCTGGCGGAAGATGATGGCCCAGCTCGGCATCAACCAGGCGTGGGTCACCTTGAGCTGGCCGCGGGCCTTCGGCGCCCTCGGTGGTCTCAAGTGGAACGTGGGTATCTTCGACAACCGGTACGGCAACGCCGGCCGGTGGGACGCCGGTCGTTACGACACATACATTGTGGGCCGGACCCACATCGGCGGCGAGACCCTCACCGCGAACATCGACCTCACCGACAAGCTGACCCTCTACCTGGAGCACGGCTTCGGCGCCAAGACCGACGTGCTCCGCGGCAACGCCAAGGGCCAGCTGGAGGGGGCCAGCCCCGAGGCGGGTGACAACTCCTACGCGTGGGTCCCCTACCAGGGGGAGTTCGGCACCATGCCGGCGATGGTGAACCACGGTCACATCGGCATCCTCCACACCCACCGGTACTGGAGGGAGCTCTGGTTCAACCTGCACATCATGCACGTCTTCAGCAACAGCGCGAACACCTCCGACAACCGGACCCTCGACGTCGCCCGCGAGCGGGACGGCAAGTACCTGGTGCTCGGCGCCGAGGTGAAGTTCAACGGCGCCCTGTTCGGCGACTTCTTTCTCGGTTACTCCAATGTCAAGACCGACGGCCTGGGCCGGATGCCCGACGCCATCGAGCTCCTCCACTCCCAGGGCGGGTGGAACTTCCTCAAGAACTACTACGGCGACGGATCCCTGACCAACGCCCCGAACGGCGACGACTCGCGGCACGGTGAACCCAACCCGGGCACCGGTGTCATCAATACACTGGAGTGGCAGTACCAGCTCTCCGTGGCCCGGTTGCTCTGGGGCCTCCAGGACAAGGACTTCTGGGGCCAGGGGCCGGACCTGCAGGTCTCCTTCTGGGGCATGATGAACTTCGTCGACCCCGACAACAAGCTGGAGCCCTATCTCTTCCGCTTCGCCCGGAAGAAGCTGAAATTCGGCACCGAGGCCATGTACACCCCCCACAAGTACGTGGGCGTGGGGATCCGGTTCGATCGGGTGATCCCCGATCTCGACTACGATCCCGAAGACGAGGAGATCAACGCCTCCCGGGTGATGTCCTATGCGCCCTTCTCGGTCCTCACCCCCAAGCTCCGGATCAAGACCGCCTTCGTGACCCACGAGGAGGTCAACATCATGTACGCCCGGTACTTCTGGGATGACGAGGGGCGGGCCTATGACGAGACGCCGGCGGTCCGTGCCGAGGACCCCTACGTCAAAATGCGCGCGGACCACAACGCGCTCCACCTCTCGGTCAATATCTGGTGGTAATCCCCTGAGACGGTCGGTTTCACGTCGCATCCCCATTCAAACGCTTCACGGTTAACGCGGGCAGGTCCCGTCCGAATGATATGTGTGATACTCTTTCTAGTGGGTCCCCGGCGCATCTCCCATGGGGCGAGGGCCGATAGATGATGATATTAGTGGAGAAAGGAATTGGTTCAATGAGAATTGTTATCTTAGCTTCTCTTTTCGCGGGCTTCACCGTCGCGTGTGATGATGATGCCGTCCGGAATGCCGGCGATGACAGCGATCCCACCCCCGGGGAGAACCCCGAGTGCACCCCGGCCGCCACGGCGGTGGAGACCCACGGACAACTCCAGGTGGATCAGTACCAGATGGTCAACGCCTGCGGTGACGCCGTCCGGCTGAAGGGGGTCAGCACCCAGTGGCTCAACTGGGAGCACAACTACGGCGAGAGCCGGGGCGCCATGAAGTGGATGGTCGATAACTGGGGCATCACGGTATACCGCGCCGCGATGGGGGTCGACGCGAACGGCGCCTACCTCTCCAATCCCGACGGCTCGGAGGAGCAGGTGCGCACCATCGTGGAGAACGCCATCGAGCTGGGCATCTACGTGCTCATCGACTGGCACAGCCACAACGCCCACCTCGGCAGCCAGCCGGACGAGGCGGTCGCGTTCTTTACCAGGATGGCGGAGGACTACGGCGAGTACCCCAACGTATTCTACGAGATCTACAACGAGCCCGAGGCCGTCACGTGGGCCGACATCAAGCCCTACCACGAGCGGGTGGTGGCGGCCATCCGCGCCGTGGATCCGGATAATATCATCATCATGGGCACCCCCTACTGGTCCCAGAACGTGGACGAGGCGGCCCAGGATCCGGTGGACGGGACCAACCTGATGTATACGGTTCATTTCTACAGCTGCGATCACACGACCACGGATCTCCTCGGCCGCGCGTGGCGGGGGTACGCCAAGGGGCTCGCGGTCTTCGTGACCGAGTGGGGCGCCACGGAGTTGGACGGCGGCAGGGTGAATCCCGGCAGGATCTGCGAGGACGAGGCGGACCGTTGGTTCGATCAGCTGGAGGAGATGGGGGCGAGCTTCATCGCCTGGAAGCTGGATGCGTGCAACGAAGCGAGCTGCCTCTTCCGGGCCGGCGCCCCGGTGGACGGCCCCTTCACCGACTACCTCCAAGGCCACGGCCCCTATGTCGTCAGCAAGCTGCTGGAGGAGTGATCCGCTCTACCAGGCGTCTCCCGGGGACAACGTTTCACACACGATCCTATCGTCGTCGTAGCGCTTGACCGCTTTTTTCAAGGCGGCGAGGTTCAGGCCGATATACTCCCCGGCCATCGCCTCCGAGGGTTTGAAGCCGTCGAGATCGTCGAACCACTTGTCGAGGTCCTCCTGGGAGGTCCTCCCGCCCTTGATGACCGGCGCCAGGTGGACCCGGGGCGTGTGGCCCCCGGGGATCACCTCGGCCTTGACGACATAATGGCGACCCCCTTGGAGGTTTGCTCTAAGATAGCTCCAGACCTCGCCCTGAGCCAGGAAAAGGTGTTCCCCCGGCGTGGTCTCGTACTGAATGTAGGATCGGACCTTCAGCTCGCCGATGAAATTCTCCCGATCCCAGAGACCGAATTTGGTGGTGGGGGCCATGACGGAGGGTCGGACAAAGGTCACGAGCACCTTGTCGAGGTGGGGGATATCCAGCCGGGTGGTCTCCTCCATGAGCTTGGGCTTGTTGCAGGATGCCAGAAGGCACATCAGGACGAACACACTCGCTGGTTTCACAAGACACCTCCTTCGTCGGGTCGCGTCACCCATATAACAACACTTCTCGTGGATGGTTCCAGTCAAATCGTGGGGGCGGCGGTTATTCTTCGATCAGGATCGCGCGGGCCGGTGAGCCGTCGATGCCCAGGAGCTTGAGGGGAAGGCAGACGAGCCGGTAGCGCCCCGGAGAGACGGCGCGCAAATCCAGCGTCTCGAGGAGCACGATACCGGCGCCGAGGAGCGCGAGGTGGACCTCGAGGATGTCCGGGTGGGCGGCGACGGAGAGGTAGTCCAGCCCGACGAGCTCGATCCCGTGCTCGAGGAGCCACCCGGCGCCGCTCGCGGTGACGCCGATATAGTCCTCGAAGAAGGGCTCGGTTCCGGAGAAACGCCTTGTGTTGTCGGTCTTGAAGATGACCCGTTTCGACCCGGCGGGGATAGGGAGCGTCTCGAGGACGGCGGCGGAGATCTCGGCGGCGTCGACCGCGACGACGAGCGCCTCGCCGATGAGGACCTCGAGGTCGAGGGCCTCCACCGTGCGACCCCGCGGGATGAAATGGGCCGGCGCGTCCACGTGGGTCCCCGCGTGGGAGCTCAGGGTGAGCCGGGAGACGGTGGAGCGGGAGTCGCTCCCCGCCTCTTTGATCGGCTCGAGGGAGATCGGGGTGTCGTCCGGCCAGACGGTGAGATCGCCGCTCAGGGTAAAGGTGATATCATGGATCTTCTGCATGGCTCGTTGACTCTTTTTCAGTAGGGGAGAAACTGCTCTCCGTAAACCTCCTCAGCGTTGTCCTCCGGTTGGGCCGCGGCGGTCGATCCGATGAGCCAGGCGACTCCGACAGCGAGCGCGGGACGACGCATCTCAGTCCACCGAGACGATGATGCGGCCATCTTTCATGGCGGCCGCATAGGTCTTCAGGGAGGTCGTGGCCGGCCCCTTCAGCACCTTGCCGGACAGGTCGAAGGCGGAGCCGTGACAGGAGCAGTCCACCTTGCCGGTCTTGGCGTTGTATTTCAGCGGGCAGTTCTGGTGGGTGCACTTGGGGCTGATCCCCCGGACCTCCGAGGCGGCGCTCCGGATGAGGAGGATCTCCTTGCCGGCGAGCTTCACCTTGACGGCGCCTCCCACCTTCGAGAGACCGGGTACTTTCTCCATGGGAATTGCCAGTTTCTTGGCGTGCGCGCTCCTCCCCCCCAGCATCGCGATCCCGACCCCCAGCCCCCCCAAGAGCGTCTTGAAAAATTGCCGTCTGTCCTTCATCATCGGGCTCCTTTCTATTCCTAGGTTTTGCGGCATCTTCGCCCCTTTGACCAGCGAATGATGCGCTTTTCACATCATTCAAGGAAGCGACGAACAACGAAGAGAAATATTTCACACCCCACGGTTGGGGGCACTGAAAGGACGAAATGGACGCTCTTTCAATGCCTGACTAAAAAGGCATCATAAGAGCGCGTCCATTGAGTCTTTTGCGTCCATTGAGTCTTTTGCCGGTCCATTACAATACAGCGCCCCTCGAGGCCGACCGTACAAGTCGAGCGATTTTTCAGAGGCCGTTCGGGCCGAACACGAAGTAGGCCGCCGCGCCGGCCAGCGCGATGACGATGACCGCGGCCGCCGCGATGAGGGAGCGTCTCTTCTTCTTCGTTTGCGGTGCCGGCGCGGTTTCAATCGCGGAGTCTGCGGGCGCTTCGAACGCCGGCGTCGGGGGGGCGGCTTCAGCGTCCCCGGGTCCGGCGTCCTTTTGGCTCTCGAGGAGCTGGGTCAGCTTCTTCTCACGTTCCGAGCGCTGCTTCAGGAGATCCTCACCGAAGTGGTCCATCAGGAAGTCGGAGAACTTGATGGACGAGACGATGAAGCCGGACTCGTGCATGTACTCCTCCAGGGCGTCGATGAACTCCCGGCCGGTCTGGTACCGGTCGTCGGGGTTCCTCTGGAGCGCCTTCTTGACAATATCGTTCAGTTTCTTGAAGTTGGGAAACCCATGATCCCGGAGGGGTTGGAGGATGGCGTTCTTGGCCCGCTTGAGGGTGACCTCCTCGTCCTTGCTCTTGAACAGCCGCCGGCCCGACAGCAGCTCCCATAAAAGGATACCGGCGGCGTAGAGGTCGGACCGGATATCAACGGTCTCCCCGTTGAGGTGCTCGGGGGACATATAGGCCACCTTGCCCTTGAGGTGGTATTCGTCCACGTATTCTGCGGCGTCATCCGCCAAAGTGACCTTGGCGATCCCGAAGTCGCAGAGCTTCACATTGCCGTCCACCGAGATGAGCACGTTGGTGGGGGAGACGTCCCGGTGGATGATGCCGAGGAGCTCTCCGTCATCGGTGGCGACTCGATGGGCGTAGTCCAGCCCTCGCAGCGTCTCGATGATAATGAAGATGGCGAACTGGAGGGGCATGGCCAACTTGGCGCGGGCCATCAGCCCGAGGAGCCGGTTGAGGTCGAACCCCTCCACATACTCCATGCCGATGTAGTACTGGTTGTCTGCGATCCCGAGATCGTAGGTCTGGACCACATTGGCGTGGGAGAGCTGGGAGCACATCTTCGCTTCATTGATCAGCATGTCACCGAATCCCTCCCGATCGGTCAGGTGGGGCAGGATGCGTTTGATGACGGTCAGGTGCTCCGTACCGAGCCCCGTAAACTCCTTCGCGAGGAAGATCTCCGCCATTCCCCCCAGACCGATGAGGTCATAGAGGTAGAAGGAGGAGAAACGAACCGGCAAATCCTGTTTCTGGCGTTGCTGTGGTCTGTCAGTCATAAAAACCCTGTTTCCGCTGCTTGAGGGTGTGGCAAGCCGCAGAAGATGTAAAGGCCATTTTATATCACAGATGAGATGAATTCCGAGGGGGGAATCGCTGATTCTGATATTTTGCAATTTTTTAACCTGTACGGTCGGCCCACGAAGCGCGGTCGCGGGGCAAGACGCGGTTTCCTGAGACCACTTTTACAAGGACATCCCCATTAAATAGTGGTAAAGCAACCGCCGAGAGGTGTGAAGTGTTCAGCTACGTAGACCGAGAAATAAGAAGAAATCTCATAGAACACCAACAGTTGGTCACCATCAACCGGGAGGGGCGGATCGTCGACGAAGAGAACGGCGAGCGGCCCTACTTTTCGATCCTGGGACCCATCCCGCTGCCGCGAAATGTCGGAGACAAGGAGGTGATCCTCGACTGGTACCCCTTCGTGCGGCGGTTGGAGCTCACCCGGGTGCTCTCCTCGGCGAGGGAGGTGTCCGAGGGCGACCCCGAGGCCTTTCGCGAGCTGCTGCAGAACAACATGTCCGTCAACTCCCTCCTGGCGGTCCCGGGGTTCTTGGAACGGGAGGTCCCCCTCGTCAGGCTCCACTCCTGCTGTCTGACCGGTGAGGTGTTCGGCTCCAAGCGCTGCGACTGCGGGCCTCAGCTGGACGAGGCCTTCGAACGGATTGTCGGCGAGCAGGGCGGCGCCGTGGTCTATATGTCGAGCCACGAGGGCCGGGGCATCGGCCTGTGGGCCAAGGCGGTCACCTACCTGCTTCAGGACGCCGGGCAGGACACCTACCAGGCCAACACCTCCCTGGGGCTGCCCGAGGATTCGAGGGAGTTCACGGACGCGGCGGCGGTGCTCCGGTACCTCCTCAAGGGGCGGGCCATCCGGCTGCTGAGCAATAACACCATGAAGCGCGACCAGCTCGTGGCGGGGGGGCAGCCCGTGGAGGCGATGGTCCCCTTCACCGTCGGGATCTCGGATCACAACCGCCGCTACCTCCGATCCAAGAAGGAGAAGGGGCACCTGCTGTCCGATGTGTAATGAAAATCCCCACCCGGGTTAAAATGTTGAGGTCGCCATTCTGCGTCCCAGCCGATTCTTTTGCGAGCTATCAATCAGCCTATTCCCGATTGTCGCAGGTCGGATTTCGGATGACTTGTCGC
>JBNLED010000210.1:0-63288 GCA_050304755.1 Polyangia bacterium
CTTTGGTTTTACCTTGAAATCCCAATAGGTCGGCGAGGAACAACGCGTCAAGGTGCGTCAGCAGTGGTCGCACGGATGACAAATGGCTAATGGTATTCGGGCTGCAAGAACAAGATATTGGTCGTCGAGGTCAGCGCTCGAACATCAACCTCACGTTGCGTTTCGATATCCCGAGCGACATATCCGAGGCCATGGAGATAATCCGCCAGCTCATCCAGAGTCGCACCTATTCTGGGATAGGCCGCCGGCGCAATCTCAATGATGAGGATAGGTTTCAGAAGTGTATCCCTCAAGAAACCATCGAGCCCTCTGAGCACCGGCAACTCGTATCCTTCCGTATCGATTTTGATGAGGCGCACCGTGCCGACTTTCTGGGCGGCCAGGTAATCGTCGAGGCGCTCGACCGATACCTCAATCTCCTCCTTGATGGTGTCCTTATTCATCAGACCGGGAACCATTGTATTCCACCCGATATTCTGGAGGTTGGTGACGCAGATTTTCGCAGTGCTCTTCTTGTCTCCGAGAGCGCACGCGTTTGCGTTCAGCCCATAGTTCGGATTATCGGTCTGTACCTGCTTGAGGCGATTGAAATACTGGGGCACCGGCTCGAAAGAATGGACCTGTCCGACGGTGCCCACCAATCCCAGCATATATGCGGAGATATAGCCAATATTGGCTCCCACATCGATGCAGACATCCCCTTTACGAACGTACTTCTCTATCAACGCCGTCACTTCGGTTTCATAAAAGCCATAGCACATCTGCTTCATTACCGGATCGACTGATGGATCGATCTGAAATCGCACACCATTGACTTTAATTTCACACTGTCGCGACGGAAGGATCGGTGTCAATAGGCTGGCCTTGGCCCTGGTCGCAAAAGCTGAGGGGTTACTCGTCAAGAGTCTGAAAGCCTTTTTGTAAAACTTGACCCATTTCTGTTGCATATCATGAGCTCCTAAGTTGTTCCAATCTTCCGAGCTGCACCCACTGGAAAATGCCCCACCTACGTATCACACCCCTTTGAGCGGATCCATTCACTTCTGAAACTCTGCCTGATTCAGTACTCTACGTTCATGGGATAATTAATTAAGCTGTAGACGTTTGGATCGTGGCCCGCGCGCCCATGCCAGTTATTTCCCCAACACCAAAGGGTGCCGTCATCTCTGATTCCACACGTATGCCAGAAGCCGGGGACGACCCGGTCCCAACTTGAACCGGAAGTCGTATCCGCAACGCGAATGGGTGCCGGTCGGGTCTCATCGGATACCGCGGCACCCAATTGGTAGTAGTTGTTGAGTCCCCAACACCAGAGGGTGTCATCATCGGTGGTTGCACAGGTGAATCGGTTATATAAGGAGACGTCATTCCACGTGGAGCTTCCGACTTGTATCGGAGAACGACTAATATCTTCAGTAAAGTCGGGGTTTCCAAGCTGATTCGAATTATTATACCCCCAGCACCACAAAGTATTGTCAGTCTTCATCCCACACACCGAGCGTTCACCGACATCTATCGTTTTCCACAGACTATCATCAACGAGTATCGGCCCGTGGTACTCTGTTTGCGTTTCACCATTCCCCATCTGACCATAGGAATTCCCGCCCCAACACCACAATGATTGATCTTCTTTAATTGCACACGTCGAACGTTCACCGGCAGAAACCTGAAGCCAATCATCATCGTTGTTCAGCTGAAAGGGGACCAGCTCCCCATCGCTTTCATACCCCAAACCCAATTGGCCATAATCATTCCTTCCCCAGCACCAGAGGGTTTTATCCTCTTTAATGCCACAGGTATGATAGTAACCACATGAGAAGTCAGCCCACTGATACTCAGAATTATTGACGACCTGAACCGGTGTAGCACGGCTGGAGGTATTCGCCCCTAACTGACCATAGGCGTTTTTTCCCCAGCACCAGAGCGTATTATCTGTTTTCGAGGCACATGTATGATAGAAGCCGCCAGAGGCTGTTGACCAGTCATTTTCATTTCCCACCTGAAGTGGCGTAATGCTTTGGGATACGCTGTCATCCCCTTGCCCCAACAGTAGATTCTCTTCTCCATTGCTCCCCCAGCACCAGAGGGTTCCGTCGCCTTTTATTCCGCAAGAATGATCTCTCCCGAGTGCAAGCTCCACAAACTCCGACGTACAGGTCTCGCTGCACCCGTCTCCGTTTTCCAGACCGCCGTCATCGCACTCTTCTTCGGCGCTGCGGACGAAGCCGTCACCGCAGGCGGCCTGTCGGCAGTTTATGCAGCCGTCTGTGGTGTCGTCGTTTCCGTCGTCACACTCCTCCTCGGGCTCGAGGATGTTGTTGCCGCAGACCGGTAGCGGGGCGCCTGATCCCGTGTCGCTTTCCGTATCGGTGTCCGCGTCTGTGTCCGCGTCCGTATCGACGTCGGTGTCCGCGTCGGTGTCCGCGTCCGTATCGACGTCGGTGTCTCCGTCCGCGCCGCTATCCCCATCCGATTCGGTATCCTCGTCCGCGCCGCTATCCGCGTCCGTGTCATCTTCGTTCTCAGAATCTCCTGTCTCATCGCTGTCGCCGTCCCCATCGGTGTCGCTGTCGGTATCCCCATCGGTGTCACCGTCCGTATCGGAGTCGCTATCCGCATCGGCATCCGTATCCGCATCCGCGTCAGTATCCGCATCCGTGTCCGCATCCGTGTCCGCATCCGTGTCCGCATCCGTATCCGCATCCGTGTCCGCATCTGTATCGCCGTCGCCGTCCGCGTCGGAATCCATGTCCGTATCACCATCGATATCGCCGTCGCCCTCCGCGGCGCCTGCATCCGCCGTCTCGTTGGACACCAAACACCCCGAGAGGGCCCATAGAATGGTTACAAATAGTGATGTTTGAATAATCATGAAACGCGTCATGAGAGTCTCCTTCCTAACTCAGGGTGTGAGGACCGCACCATTGTAGTCATTTGCATTCTTCAGGCAACATGCCTTTTCTCCTCGGCCTTCCTTTTCGGACACTCGCCCCGAAAAGTTTCCATTGCGTTTCACTTTTTTGATTTTTTTTTTGGGGGGCTCACAGGGAGGAAGCACGGAAGGGCGATCGCTGTGCAAAAAAAAAACGACGAACCCGGTAGATGAGGGGGGCATCTGGAACGAGTCCGTCGTCGAGGAGACATGTTATACAAGAGTTGTATTGGAGGTCCAGTATTTTCTCCAAATTATCCCACTTGGCGTGCATTCGTCATGGCCATCAAATATGTATTATTTTAATGGGATTGCTGATTCCGTAGACCAGTGGTGGATTGCTCGGTATTAGAGACGAACTGATTCTCTCGGAAAGGCGGGACGTCTCCTGATTTTCCTCGGCAGTTTTTTACGCAACCCGTTGTAATACGGAGATAAGTTTCTCCACCTGCTCATCCAAAGAGAACTTCTTGACGTGTCGTTTCCCCGCGGTGATGACTCGCCGGCGCTCCTTCGTATCCGAGACGGACTCTATCGCATCGACCCAGTGATCCACGTTGCTGAAGTCATCGATGAGGATCCCTCCGTCCCCCACCGACTCCGGGAGGCCACCGGTTCGGGAGGCGATGACCGGCACCCGGCTGAGCATGGCCTCGAGGGCGATCCGCCCGAAGGGCTCCTCCCATTGGGACGGGATGATGACCATGCGGCTCATCGAGTAGATGGTGGGGATGTCCGGCGAGCGGCGGGCGTGCACTAGGTTCCCCGAACGGGTGAGGGAGATGCCGTGGTCCGCCGGATCGATGAACCCCTCGACGAACAGGAACGGCCGGTCCGGAAAGCGGCGGGTGACCAGGGTGTGGGCGAGGCCGAGCCCCTTGTGAGGAAGCGGCGTGAAGAAGGTGATGAACGGCCCGCCGGGGTTGTCCTGATAGAAGGGCCTGGCGTCCGGAACGGGATAGACCAGATCGCACGGCACGGCCCAGAGCTCCTCGATGCGCTTCACCATGAAGCGGCTGTTGGTGATCACCGCCGCGAGCTGGTTCTTGACGTTTTCAAAGAGGGGAAGGGTGGACTCCAGATCATGAACGTAGAGCACCACCGGAATATCGAAGCGGCTGACCGCGTCCACCATGCGGGTGATGTCGTCCGCGCCGCAGTTGGGCTCCGGACAGGTGGTGAGAACCACGTCCGGCTTGAACTCCTGAACCCGGTTTCCGAGATGCTTGAGAAAGTCGCTCTTGACGAGGGAGACGGGGATCCCCTCCGCCGTGTATCGGCGGCGGCGCACCCGCCGTGTCTCTCCCGGCGGCAGGATGCCGTGCACGTGGACGTCGACCCCCTGCTCCGCCATCTTGCGGGCGAGCTCGTGGTTCGCGAAGTCCGCGCCGCTCAACGCGGTGGGGAACCACCACCTGTGCTGCGCGATGAGCAGCTTCAACCGGCGCTTCGGCATCTAGGCATCCCCCGTTGTCGCGGTGAGGTCACGCGCCGCCTTCAGCACCGCCACCGCCGAGCGGATTCGGCCGAAGGGGGCGGCCACCTGGATTCCCCGCACCCGGCGGTGGACCGCCGCCAGGATCTCCACCGCGATCCGCTCCCCTTCCCGGCGCTCCTCGTCCCGCTCCCGGGCGGCGGCCATCCGCTCGATGAGCGCCTTGGGAATGGAGACCCCGGGCACCTCGTTGGCCAGGAACTCCGCGTTGCGCAGGCTCTGCATGGGCCAGATGCCGGCGACGATCGGGATGTCGGCCACCTTACTTGTCCGCTCCAGGAAGCCGAGGAGCTGCTCCGCGTCGAACACCGGCTGGGTGATGGCGGCGTTGGCCCCCACCTCCACTTTCAGACCGAACCGTTCGATCTCCTTCTCCGGATTGATGGCGGTGGGGTTGAGCGCAACGAAAGAGAAGAACCCGGTGGGGTTGCCGATCTGCCGCCCCCCGAGATCGAGGCCACGGTTCAGTCGGGTGATCATGCTCACCAGGCCGATGGCGTCCACGTCGAACACGGCCGTGGCCTGGGGGTAGTCCCCGAGGATCGGCGGGTCCCCGGTGATGGCCAGCACGTTCCGAAGCCCCATGGCGTAGGCGCCCAGGAGATCGGACTGCATCCCCACCAGGTTCCGATCCCGGCAGGCGTAGTGCATGATGGTCTCCACGTCGACGGCCTGCTCCAGCACCGCGGCCATGGCCAGGGCGCCGAGCCGCGCCGACGCGCGGGGACCGTCCGGGATGTTGATGGCGTCGAACCCGGCCGCCTTGGCCTTCTCGGCGCTCTTCTTCACCTTACTGAGCTGCCACCCCTGGGGCGGGGCGAGCTCCACCGAGGCGATGAACTCCCCCCGGGCGAGCTTCGCCGCGAGGCTGGAGCGCTCATCGAGGGGGATCTCGTCGCTGGGGGTCTCCCGGGGCACCGCCGCGGTCTTCCGCTCCTGCAGGGAGCGATGCTCCCCGGTGCGCTGTCGGATGGAGGAGACGATGGCCTGGATGTGGTCCGGCGTGGTGCCGCAGCACCCCCCCACCACCTTGGCCCCGGCGTCGGCGAACCGGCGGGCGTAGTTGGCCATGTAGTCCGGGGAGGTGAGGTAGATCCGCCGCCCCTCCACCTCCGTGGGCAGCCCCGCGTTGGGCATGGCGGAGAGGGGGGCGTCCGTGACCTTGGCCAGCCGCTCGAGGGTGTCCAGGGTGGCCTTGGGGCCCACCGAGCAGTTGACCCCGACGACGTCGGCCCCCAGGCTCACCAGCTTGGGGCCGAAGTACTCGGGCTCCGTGCCGAAGAGGGAGTTCCCCGAGTGATCCACCGTCATGGAGGCGAGCACCGGCAGATCCCTGCCGGAGGTCTCCCGGACTTGTTGCACCGCGGCCAGGGCCTGGCTGATCTCCGCCAGATCCGTGAAGGTCTCGAGGGAGATGAGATCCACCCCCCCGGCCTCGAGCGCGGCGATCTGCGCGCGGAACGCCTCGAAGGCCTCCTCCACCGGGGTGGGACCGAAGGGCTCCACCCGAACCCCCAGTGGGCCCACCGATCCGGCCACCAGGGCGTCGTCCCCGGCCGCCTCCCGGGCGATCTCCGCCCCCGCCCGGTTGATGGCCTCCGCCCGGTCCGCCAGGTCGAAGGTCCGGAGCTTGAACCGCCCCGCGCCGAAGGTGTTGGTCTCGATGACCATGGCCCCGGCCCGGAGGTACTCCCGGTGGATGCGGAGCACCAGCTCCCGGTGGGTGAGGTTGGCCTCATCGAAGCAGCGGTTGATGAAGATGCCGTACTTGAAGAGCATGGTCCCCATGGCGCCGTCGAAGACGATGATGCCGGGCTCCTCCAGTAGCTCTCGAACGCGATGACTCATATTTCGCCTCGTTGATCCATATCTGCTGCCCCCTCTACTACCACGAAAATCCGGGCGGCGCTTTACTGTTTTTTCTTCCATCGACAAGAGATGAGTTGATGAGTAGAATTCCCCCCCGGTGACATTGACGTCGCCTCAAGACCGCCCAAGGAGTGAGAGTTATGATCGAGGAAGTCTACGAAAGTATGGATGATTCAGTTCAAAAAGCGCTGACGGCCCTCAAGAGCGCCCTGTCCAGAATCCGCACCGGTCGCGCCAACGCCGCCCTCCTCGATTCGGTCCGTGTGGACTACTACGGCACGCTGACCCCCCTCAGCCAGATGGCCTCCGTCACCACCCCCGAGCCCCGCCTCATCATGGTCAAGCCGTGGGACCGCTCCGTGGTGGGCGCCGTGGAGAAGTCCATCCAGGCCTCCGACCTCGGCCTCAACCCGTCGAGCGACGGCGAGATCATCCGGATCCCAGTGCCCCCCCTCACCGAGGAGCGGCGCAAGGAGCTGGTCAAGGTGGTCCGCAAGAACGGGGAGGAGTGCAAGGTCTCCATCCGCAACGGCCGCCGCGATTCCAACGAGCTCCTCAAGGACATGGAGTCCTCCGGCGACGCCCCCAAGGACGATGTGGCCCGTGCCCTCAAGCAGATCCAGACCATGACCGATGAAGGGGTCAAGGAAGTGGACAAGATCGTCGAGGCCAAGGAGGCCGAGATCACGGAGATCTGAGCCGTCCCCGCACCCATCGAGCGATCAGGGGCGCTGTGGCTCCGGCCCGGCGGGCCGGAACCGGTATGAGTACCGGATGACCTTTCGGACATAGCGGTGGGTCTCCGGCGGCACCCGGTAGGCGCCGGATCGCGGCACGCTCCCGGGCCCCGCGTTGTAGGCCGCGACCACCCGGCGCACGTCCCCCCGGTACCGCTTCCAGAGTTTGGCCAGGTATCGCACGCCGCCGTCCGCGTTCTGTCCGGGGTGGAAGGGATCCTGGATGCCCAGCGCCCGGGCGGTGTCGGGCATGAGCTGCATCACCCCCATGGCGCCGGTGTGGCTGATGCGGGACGGGATGAAATCGGACTCCGCCTTGGCGACGGCGAACGCCAGCGACTGGGGAACCTTGTGCTTACGCGCCGAATGGGCGAGCGCCTGGCGCGGGCTCGGCATCTCGGGGACGCCCAGCCGGCGGACCTGGTGCGCCGCGAGGAGCCCGAGGGCCCGCGCCTTGTCCCAGAGGTGGAACGGCGACAGAAAGAACGGGTCGCTCTGTCCGAAATACGCGACCGAGAGGTTCACCCCCACGACGAACGCCAGCGTCAGCCCGCAGGTCCGCCGCACCCAGCGCCGTTTCCACAGGGCCGCCACCCATCCCCTCCTGCGTCTTCGCCCGCGCCTCATCGCCCCTCCATACCACGGGAGCGGGGGCGGTGTCAGGAAACCGGCGCCGGGACACGTCCGGAATTGTCATCCCATCGCCGATGTGGGAGAATTCATCCCCATGCGATATTCGGTCATGGTCTGGCTCATCCTGCTCGTCCCCGGCCTCTGCCGCGCCAACGCCGCGGCCCTCGAGCGGCCGGCGCCGAACGGCGGAGGGCGGCTGCACGTGGCCAAGGAGAACGGGCTCGAGGTCGAGAAGGAGATCATCACGTTCGATGTCCGCCCGGACGATCTGTCCGCGGCGGTCCGGGTCGAGTACCACATCGCGAACACCCGCGACGCCCCCTTCGACGGAGAGCTGTTCTTCATCGCGCCGCACGAGTTCACCGTCCGGGACTTCGACATCACCCTCGGGACCGCGCCGGTCTCGTGCGCGCGGGTGTCGGAGGAGCCCCTCGATGAGGACATCCATGAAAAGATCAAGCGGTTCTCCGGCTGTCGTTTCAGTGTGGCGTTGGCGGGAGGGGAACGGCAGACCGTGGTGGTTCGGTATTCCCAGCAGCACGGCTACCACGCCGACCGGAAGAACCCCTCCTTCGCGGCGTCCTCGCACCTGCTCAACGCGGCGAGGCACGGGAGCTATGTCGTCACGGCCTTCTACCGGTACTATCTCTTCCCCATCCTCTCCTTCTCGGAGGGGGTCGGAGAGGTGGTCATCCGGGTCACCTGGCCCAAGCGGACCCGCGAAGGGCGCCGGGTGGAGAACTTCGCCGACAACCTCGGCCTCGCGAAGGTGCGAGAGGACCGGCGGACAGCGACCTACGAGGGGCGCTTCACTGAGGTGCCGGCGGACCTGTTCGAGTTCTCCCTCTACGTGGGCCGATGGGACCGGTTGGGGGTCACCCTCCACCCGGCGTACAAGCTGGAGCTGCCCCGAAAGCACCACGCCTTCTTCCTAGGTCTCACCCTCGACGTCATCATCCGAAACCTCCAGCTCTCCCTGGGCGCCCAGTACAGCGTCGTGGACACCTTGCAACTGCTGCAGGAGGTGAAGCTCTTCCCCCCCGGGGCCGCGTGGGGCATGGCCGGCCTCTTCGACTACCGCTTCTCCCTGGGCGTCGTGGAGCAGCTCCACCCCACCCGGGAGCTGGGCTTCAAAACCTCCGCCGGGATCCGCATCTTTCTCGCCCTGGAGCTGACCTATCAGATGTTCCCACCGATCCTCGGGGAGGACTGGCGCCATGAGATCCTTGTCGGTATTCCTGTGTCGTTTTGAGGCGGCCAAGCGCACATCGCGCGCTGGCTAAACAATATAATATATCAACACAGAAGGACTCGGTCTCCTGCCGAATCGGCCCGGCCCAGTGTAGTTAATGGTGATGCGCTGAGCCCGACACTCAAAAGTCACATTTGTCTCTAAGGGAATGTCAAGGCATTATCTGTATCTGATAGAGTACAATACCTTTGTTCTTTTATGCTCATAGCATATAAGAATTGGAAATTTCACAAAAAAACGGAACCAGAGCATTTGACAGCCTAAATTTAAATGCTTTAATATATTCTATTCAATAATCAAAAAACCCGGGGGGGTGGAAGCGAGAAACCCATGATCAAGGGTACTCTTGTCACTAAACACACGACTCGAACACGAAGCTCTATACCCCCCAACAGCAACATGACCACTCGGGAGAAGCTCGACTTCTGCCTGAAAAAAGCAACGGAGTACTGCATCGACTCTCAGGCTCCCACCGGCGCGTGGGAAATCACGCCGGACCCACGGATCTTCGAGACCGCCCTTGTCGGCTACGCCCTATCGAAAACACCGGGAATTGACGCCAACCTGGTGGAGAGGGCCAAACAATGGATAACCGATGCTGTACCACAGACCCACTCTCCGGTTGCCTATCTAGTCGAGAATGCAATGAAATCGATCCTACTCGGCGAGGAGGGGGTCATCGACCTGACGGATCCCGTGCTTCTGACCGCGGAGCTCAAGAGTCGTTTGCTGCTGCTCTATGCGCTCTCGTTGTACGCCGGTTTGCCGGTCAAGGCCACCATTGACGAGCAGACACTTCGGCGGCTGGTGTCCTCTCGCTTCGCAGAGGCGGAGAAGACCAACATCAAGCAGTGGACAAAAATAGAAATCGCCGCGGTTCATATCCTGCTGCAATCCCGGGTGCTGGTACAAGAAGATATACGTCCGGCATTGCAGGTTCTCACGACGTCGCAGGACGAGGACGGCGGATACTTCCACAACCCGGTGAGCACTGCCCTCGCTTATCTTGCCTTGTGTGAGGTGGCGCCGGGATCATATGCGTGGTCGAAGTGCCTCCAGTACCTGCTGCGTCAGCAACAGATGGACGGCACGTGGCGATTCTGCAGCAGCGACGTGTGGGATACCGTGCTCACGCTGCGTTCGTTCAGGGGATATCCGATGTTCGATACCGTTGCGCTCCCCTCCGGCGCCCGTTTTCTGAAGATGTCGCAGAACGCGGACGGCGGGTGGTCGTTTCGATCATTGGTGGAGTCCGATAACGATACGACCTCCGCGGCGATTCTCGCCCTCATTGATACGCCGAATTCCGCGGAGAGCTGCCTCAAGGGGCTCTCGTTCCTCGCCCGGTTCCAGCAATCCGACGGGCTCTGGCGCACTTGGAAGTTCACCGAGGACCCGCCGGTGGAGGACGTCAACGCTCATATCGTCGCGGCCGTCAACGCGACCAAGAGCAACCACCTCATCCGCAACGACGCCGCCAGGAGATGGCTGGTGGATCGCTTCAATGCGAACGGCCGGTGGTCGGCGAGCTGGTACCGGGGAAAGCCGTATGCCGTCGCCGAGGTCACGGAAGCCCTCGGACCAAAGGCCCCAAGCGTCCAAAGAGCGCTGTACGATCTCGAGCAGAGCCAAAACGTGGACGGCGGCTGGGGCTCCGAAGAGGGGCAGCCGAGCACGCCGAGCGCCACCGGTCTCGCGCTGACCGCCCTTCTGGATTATCGGCACATCAACGATTTCCCGAGGCTCAAGCAGGGACTCAATTTCCTCCTCGACACACAGCTTGAGGGTGGCGTCTGGGAGGGCATCCCGGAGATGTACGGCCCAAGACCTCTCCTCAGCCACTACCAGACCCACACCCAGGCCTTCACCAGTAGAGGCCTGGTCAAAGTGTGGCGGCAGATCAACAATCTTGATAAGCCGGTGAAGCTGAGTCGGTGAAATAGGCTATCATCAAACACCGTTTTCAACTTCTTCATTCAAAATAGGAGTGAGTAATGACATCGCTTGAATCGAAAGTGGACCCGGAGATTTTGGAACGAATGCTCGACTGGGCATCTGACATCGAGGAGTTCGAAAGACACCATGCGGTGGATGGACTTTTTCTTGCAGAAGGATTCTCACATCCTCCCTTTGCAGGGGACAAAGAAGGACTGTTTATTGTCGCACTCGATATGAGTTTCTGGATCTGGATAGATGACAGAAGTGACACCTCGAAAGTTAACAATTCCCACATAGATTGGGCAAACGTGATTTCATTGATGGAACGAACCTCTACTATTCCTAAGTGTGCGAATCAGGAGGACATCTTCTTTTTAAGGCTCAGTGACGCCGTCAAGAGTCGAGCTAGAACACCGGCTGACTACGATTATTGGCTCCATACTATGTCCCAATCCGCCAGATCGATGTATTTTGAATTACAAAATAATGGTGGTTCAAGTTCGCCTTCTTTTCTGGAGTGTCTTGAACATGGAATACACACAACGACCATCCGTAATTTGATAGCGACCACATCACTGGTATATAAACTAAGCCGAGTAGCGCGAAGTGATGATTCTCTTCTCAATGACCTCGAGCGATTTTTTTGTATGCAACAGCGAATGCTCAATGATCTGAAAAGTTCGAGGAAAGAACGTTTTGAAGGTGAGAGTGGAAAAACCACCAATTTGCTGTTAGTAATGGAAAGGATATTGGGATCTCAGGAAGCGGTCGTATTTATAGAACACAATATTCATGGACTTGAGAACTTGATTAGCTTGATTTCTGATCGACTTGGCCACAACGATCCATTTGTATGTTTAATCGAAAATTCTAAGAAAAATATACAAGAATGGTACTCATTGAATCCAACTCGCTACAAACCATCAGAATCAAAGGTTTAACCTTTAAGTTTTTAAGTTTTAAGTTGCCGCGTGTAGGCCAATCTTGGGAGGGAACGGAGGATGGCAAAAAACTTACAGCCTTGAACACTTGTACCAGTATTTGATGTTTATGGACTCCGTGTAAGTCTGCACATTTAACCCCAAATTACTCCATGTTTTCCCAGGTGCTGATACAACTTCAAGGAGTATTGTTGTAAAAAGAGGGACGAGTCTTGCCGTTCAATTCCGGGCATTTTTACACCTATAAATAGTTTGACGCGTTTCAAAACGGTGCTTTACTCGTTTTAGGTACTACAAGGAGAGCCACGATGAATGACTATATTATAGTTGGTTTAGGTGCAATTGTTGCGGCGACAGCTCTATTTTTCGGTGTGCGCGTTTGGTTTGGTAGTGGTTTGATGACTAGGATGTTTCGCGTGCTAATGCCATCTATTGGTTCTACCGCCTATATCGGTTTTGTGCTCGGAAAACAGGGGCTTTCACCTGCAATACTCGTGATTTCATTTGCTACGGCCATTGTTTTTATAATTTTTATGGTGTTAGTCATTCAGCGCACAATTATCGCCAGAATTCAACAACAATCCGACACCATCCTCAGAGTCGTCAACAGCCTCTCCGCGGCCTCTCAGCAGGCCGCTGCCAGCGCCGAGGAGCAGGCTTCGGCGGTGGCTCAGGTGACCAGCAGCGTGGAGGAGATTCACCAGATGAGCCAGAGCTCGGCGGAGGCCTCCCAGGAGGTGGTTCGGGTGGCGAATGACGCGGTTTCCCAGGGGCATCAGGGGGTGGCGTCGGTTCGGGAGGTGGTGGAGATCATGAAACGGTTTGCGTTGGCGACGGATTTCGTTCAGGTGGTGGACAACGTCGCGGGGCAGTCCAACCTGCTGGCGGTCAACGCGGGGATCGAGGCGGCCAAGGCCGCGGAGTACGGCCGGGGGTTCTCGGTGGTGGCGTCGGAGGTGCGCAGCCTCGCCGAGCAGAGCCGGGAGGCGGCCTCGCAGATCCGCGAGGTGTTCGAACAGTCGAACCGGGGACAGGAAGCGCTGGTCAAGACCGAGTCGGTGATCACCGGCCTCGGAGCGGTGCTGACCGATACCTCGGACCGGGTCCGGCAGATATCCGGCGCCTCCATCCAGCAGTCCGCCGGGATCAAGCAGATCTCCGACGCCATGGGCAACCTCAGCCAGGGGGGCAAGGACACGGCCGCCACGTCCCGTCAGATCAAGGACGCCGCCGCTGAGCTGACCCAGGTGAGCCACCAGCTCGCGGACCTCATCCACGGTCGCTCCGGATTTAAGAAGGGTTCCGCTTGATCGCCCCTGCCTGAGGGGCCAGCGCCCAGATGGGGTAAGAATATCGGCTTGTACGGTGGTATCGTTCTGGCTGCTATCAGTGGACAGTAGTGGACATGAATGGACGCCATGGACAGCACCTGGCTGCCCCTCTTTGTCCACAGCGGCTTCGGTCACGGCGGGGAGGATAGACAAGACACACCAGGTGGCTGTCCATTAGGACTATTGCGTCCATTCCCGTTCATTACACAGAGCCCATTTCCCCGTCCGTTACACAGCGCCCCTTCCCCCGTCCATCAACAGCCCTCCCCTGTCTATTTTCAGCACCCATTTTTCGCCTCGAGTATCCGTAGGGTTTCAATTATTGAGATCCCGATCAGCCCCTCTTATCTCTCCTTTCAGACGCACGGCTGTACCCTTCGGAAATTGTTAAGGTCTTTGTTCTTCTCACCTGTTCGGCACGATTCTTTCAGGGAGAAGCCCCTAGTGAAACGTGTTGCATCACAATCTGTAACCCTTGATCAACATAAGGAGATATTTATGTTAAAGATCCAATTCCTTCAACGACTGACGGTGGCCATCGGCCTCCTGGGCGCCCTCTGTCTTGTCCAGTGCGGCGGCAGCGCCGATGATCCCTCCGACACGACCCCCAAGTCCACTGACCCGTCGGACGGCGACACCGAAAGCGACGGGGATACCGGCGAGCCGGAGTACGAAGTAGCGCTGCTCATTGACGACTTCGAGGACGGCGACTACCAGTCCATCGACGGCGGCTTCTGGTTTACCTATACCGACTCGGGCGACGACGGAGCCTCGTCAATGGAGATCACCCTGGACGACGACGGCAACGTGGTCGCGGACGGGGAGGGGTATGAGTCCGAGCGCTCGTTCACCATCAGCTACGCCCTCGATCAGGGGGATTGGGCTTATGAGCCCTACATCGGCTGGGGAGTGAACCTGGGGGACGAGACCGCGCCCTATGACGCCTCCGGCTTCGGGGGGATCACCTATACCTTCAAAGGGAGCGCCCACCTCGTGCTCATTCAGACCAATGATGTGACGGACTACGATGATTTCATCGCCACCGTGCCGGCGGCGGACGACTGGACCACGGTCTACCTGCCGTTCACCAACTTCGCCCAGGCCGGCTGGGGCATCCCCGTGGACTTCAACCTCGACAACGTCAGGAACATCGGCTGGCAGGTCAAGGGCGCCACCGGCGACGAGGGGACAATCTCGATGGATGATGTCGCGTTTCTGGGAGACGACGGCGGGCCGGAGGCCGAGCCCGACATGGAGATCAACGACCCGGACCCGCCGGAGGACGAGACCCTCGACTCCATCGAAATGGACAACCCGGTCCAGGCCGTCGCTCTCGAGACCCTGTCCAAGGGTTACAACCTCACCAACTGGCTCGAGCAGGAGAAGTTCGAGGCCTACGAGTACGACGAGGAGTACGTGAACGCCCTGGCCGAGAACGGCTTCAAGGCCCTCCGGCTGCCCATCGACCTCGATCGGTACATCGCCGACCGGGCCGCCTACTTCGAGGGGGAGGCGGACTTCGAGGTAGAGCCGCTCCTGTTCGAAATCCTCGACAGCTTCGAGCAGTGGACCGCGGCGGCGGGTCTCTCCCTCACCGTCGACTACCACCAGTATGACGGGTCCTTCGACATGGACGACCCGCTGTACGTGGACGCCGTGATCCGGCTCTGGACGGCGGTGGCCGCCCACTTCGCCGACAACCCCCGGGAGGATCTCTTCTTCGAGCTCATGAACGAGCCCGAGCTCGCCGGTGACGTGAGCTCCGTCTCCGCGAACGATTGGACCGACTTCGCGACGCAGATCATCGACGGCATCCGGAGCGAGGATCCGAACCGGGTCATCCTCTTCGGGGACGTGGAGTGGAACGGCATCTCTCCGCTCACCCAACGCACCCCGTTCGAGGACGACCGGATGGTCTACGTGTTTCACTTCTACGAGCCCTTCGTATTCACCCATCAGGGAGCGAGCTGGGCCGGCCTGGGCACGGCCCGGAACATCCCCTACCCCTACTCGGCGGATCGCTGGTCCGAGTACTCCTCCGACTTCGGGTTTCTGGCGAGCACGGAGGGCTGGCTCTTCTCGGCGTTGCGTCAGTACTACAAGACCGGCAACAAATCCTGGATCCGCAACCAGATCATCGAGGCCAAGCGCTGGTCCGTCGAGAATGACGTCCCCGTGGTCTGCAACGAGTTCGGCGTGTTCGATCGCACCAGCACCGAGGAGGACCGCCTCCGCTATTACACCGACCTCATCGACGTCTTCGAGGAGCTCGAGATTCCGTGGCAGCACTGGTTCATGGTGATGGACGACTCCGGCGCCGTGAACGAGGACCTGAAGGCCGCGTTCGGGCTGGACTGATCCCCCGAATCACAGCGCCGTCACCACCACCGAGACGTCTCGGATAAACCACCCCAGCTCGAACTCCGGCGTCGCGCCGCTCGTCCCATCACTCCCGAAAACGAATCGCACCTGGAAGCCATCTGTCCGGTAGCTCTCCTCGATTTGTAGCGTCGTGGTCCGCCACCCGGACATCTCACCCACGAAACCGACCTCGCCGTCCGCCAGTATGTCGTCGTCGCACCCGCCGTAGTCTCCGGAAATGGGCCGGGCGTCCGTTCCCAGGTCCACGGACTGCCAAGTGACGCCGTCACGGCTGAGCTGGACGACGCCGCCGTCCGGCCAGGACGGGGATCCATCGATGGATATTTGCTCCTGAAAATAGTGATCGTGCTCGAAGACCAGCGCTACAGCGCGGCGGGTCCCCTGACACGAAGAGAGGTCGACGGGGGGCGAGCGGAGATAGGAGGATTCGCAGGCCGGATACCGACCGGTGAGGCCGCCGGTGGTCCACAACAGACCGTCGTATTCCCACGAAGAGCGGGTCGTCCCCGTTTGGCCGGTCTCGAAGGACGCCAGCTCGATCGGCGTCGTTCCGCCCAAGCAGGAGGACGAGTCGCTGTCGGTCTCGGGGACCGGGGTATCCGTTTCGCCGGGATCGGACGGGCGCCCGGTATCACGGCTCGAATCGGGGGCCGTCCCTCCTGAGGGCTCGCGGTCGTGCTCGAGGCGCTCGACGTCGAGATAGCCGCAACCGGTCAGGCCGAGAGCGGTGAGTCCGACACCCATGAGCCACGCTGATAGAACCTTTCCCATAGAGAGCACGTTATGCCGGATGGGGCCGGGACGCAATCCCGGGCCCCGAGGATTTCGCTACAAACGTGAATTACGGTCTCCCATCGACAGGGAGTCGAGAAGTCTAGAAAAACGATGCACAACGGTTGTCCGCCCCGACAGCCGGGCGTTAGAACCCTAGAGCACCGAGCAGTTTGGCCTCCGTCGAGAAATCGCGCAATTTCATACAGCTAGCGAGCGCGCCCGCAGCGACCGACCAAGGCGTAGTTGACCTACGGTGACCGAGGTCGCGAGGACGTAAGCCGCTAGATGCGTGGAAGTGCTCGATTGTATTAGGAGTTCAAATTGTTCGGTGCTCGAGCTAAAACCGGAAACCGGCGGCGAGGCCTAAGGCGCGCCGGTCGGGGCTGTTGACGAGGGAGAGATAAACACCGCCGAGGCCGCTTTGGCGCGCGGCCGGTGTATCGCCGAGCTGCTTCATTTTTTTTGCCCGGGATTTTCCCCGGAACCATTGGGTGAAGCCGACCCCGTACAGGACAATCGAGGCGACAGACAATACAACGCTCGAGGTGATCATCGCTGCGTCTCCGGCGGAAAAATAGCACGCGGGCTCTTCTTGAACCTCACAGGTCGGCCGGAGCGCGAAGGCGACGGCGATGGCGGCGACACCGGCGGTGAGGGCCCCCGCCGCCGCGACCATGATGATACCGCCCTTTTTTTGTCTCAGAAACCGTCGCTCCATATATCGGGGGAAAGTTCCGACAACGGCGCCGGACTGTTTGAGGTCGACGAATTTCGTGTAGTGTTTCTCGGCGCTGTCCTTCGGCAAGACACCGTGGAGCTGCCCCAGCGCCTCATCTCGTTCTGAGGTTCCGGGCTCCGGTGCTGCGTCCTCTTTTGCGGAGGCCCCTGCACAATAAGCGAGCGACAATATAAGAATCAGCATTTCTCTCATCGGGTTTTCCTTTGTTCATCCGGTTTTCTTTGATGTTGTGACATCCGGGGTTACTCCGCCCGGCCGAGGAGGGTGACCGCGGCGACGCTGCGGTACGGGTAGCCGCCCAGGTTGTGGGCCAGACCGAGGCGGGGGCCGTCGAGCTGGCGGTCGCCGGCCCGCCCGAGGAGCTGCAGGTAGAGCTCGTAGAGCATCCGGAGCCCGGAGGCGGCGATGGGGTGACCGAAGCACTTGAGGCCGCCGTCCACCTGGGCCGGGAGGGCGCCGTCCCGATCGTACTTCCCGTCCAGGAGATCCCGCCACGCCCGGCCGCGCGCGGAGAGGCCGAGATCCTCGTAGGAGACGAGCTCGGTGATGCTGAAGCAGTCGTGGAGCGCGACGAGGTCGAGCTCACGGCCGGGATTGGTGACGCCCGCCTCCTCGTAGGCGCGTTCGGCGCAGCGCTCGGTGGTGAGGATGCGATCGTAGTCCCAGCCGTCGAAGCCCATCTCCTCGCCGTTGCTCGTCACCACCTGGAGGGCCCTGACGGTGACCGGACGGCGGATCCCCATCTCCCGAGCCCGCTCCACCGTGGTGACGATGGCCGCGGCCGCGCCGTCGCTGACCCCGCAGCAGTCGTAGATATTGAGGGGGTAGGCCACCATCGGCGAGGCCAACGCCTTTTCGACGGAGATGGGCCGCCGGAGGTGGGCCTTGGGGTTGAGGGCTCCGTTGTCGTGGCTCTTCACCGAGACCCACGCCATGGCCCGCTTGAGATCATCGAGGGACATCCCGTGCTTGGCCTGGTACCCCACCGCGAGCTGCGCAAAGGCCCCCACGGCGGTGGCGTTCGGCAGGTGGAGCCAGTTGAGGGCGCCGAGGTTGGAGCCCCACGCGGGCAGGCCCCCGTACCCCACGTCCTTCAGCTTCTCCACGCCGAGAGCCAGGCAGACATCGTGGGCCCCCGCGGCCACCGCGTGCACCGCCCCCCGGAACGCCTCGGTGCCGGTGACGCAGAGGTTCTCCACCCGGGTGACGGGGATATGGGGCAGGCGCAGGGCCGCGGCCAGGGGGATGCCGGTCTTGCCCACGTGCACGTCCTCCATGGTGGTGCCAAGCCACGCGGCCTCTATATCGTCGGCGGTGAGGACCGCGTCCGTCAGGCACTCCGTATAGGCCTCCACCATCAGGTCCTCGGCGCTCGCCTCGAACCGCTCGCCGAAGCGGGTGCACCCCATCCCCACCACCGCGACCCGATCCCGAATCCCTCTCGCCACGGTTACCCCTCCTCCCCGCGGCATGGGACCGCCTTCCAGAAGTATCCCGGAAAGCCCCGGGCCCCGTCGTCGTAGCGCTTCCGAAACGCCATGCGCACCGCACCGCCCACCGCCAGGTCCTCGAGCGCGCAGTCCGTGAACTCGGCGAGCATCCGTCCCCCGCCGTCGAACTGCACCATGCCGTAGAGGTTCGGCGGATTCGCCGAGGGCCCCAGGTAGTCCGCGGTGAAGGTCCTGATGCGGGCGGTCCGGTGGGCGAAGGCGTAGGGCCGCTGGGAGTCGACCCGGCGACAGTCAGGGTTCACGCAGACCCGGCCGTCGGGGAACTGGGGGGTGCCGCAGGCGTCGCAGCGCCCCCCCACCAGCCCGGTGAGGAGGTCCCGATGGCGGTGGAGCACGGAGAGGGCGGTCCGCTGGGGCGCCTCCCGCCGGATCCCCTCTTCGGCGATCAGCATCCCCCGATACTTCAGAAACCTGGCGTAGTTGGTCTCGACCGACTTCCGGCGGAGGCTGCTCTCGACGGCCCGGCGCGCCGGCAGCCCGCCGATGCGTTCCGTCACCCGGAAGGCGACGGCGTCGGCGCCGCTCCCGAACCCGACGACAATGATGACCTCGCCGGGTCGGGCCCGCTCCAGGGTATGAGCCAACAGCACCAGGGGGTGGGCCGTTCCAGTCTCCCCGACGGTCTCGAGGAGGGGGTCCGCTATCCGGTCGGACATCCCCAGTCGCTCGCCGATTTTGCGGTGCTCCGCCGGTGAGAAGCAGGGGAACGCGAGGTGTGTGACATCCTCCGGCCCCATCGACAGCTTGTCGAGGAGCCCGCGGACCACCTCGGGGATGATGGGGTAGCCCACCTGCCGAATCCAACGTTCCTCCCAGATGTAGTCCACGCCGCGGCACTCGGTCCGGTAGTGTCCCGGGAAGTCCCGGGTCAGGGTGTGGGCGCCGAGAAAGGTCGCGATTTCGTCTCGCGCGCCGAGCGTCACCGCGGCGGCCCCGTCCCCGGCCCAGAGCTCCTCGGGGGAGCCGCTACTGGCGAGCCGGCGGTCCGAGGCCGCCACCAGGAACGATCCGGTGTCGTCCCGGACCGCCTCCAGGGCCGCGATGAGGGCCGCGGTGCCCGCCCGCTGGGACGCGGTGAAGTCCGCGGCCCGCACCTCGTCCTCGAGCTGCAGCGCGGTCTTCAGGATCCCGGCGTTCATCCGGTCGAGGAAGGGGAGACTGGTGGAGGCGAGGTAGAGGCCGCGAAGCCTTGTGTCCATGCCCTCCAGGCAGCGCCGGGAGGCCTCCACGGCCATGGTGAGGGCGTCCTCGTCCGCGTTGCAGAAGGCGCGCTCCCCCCTCCCGTACGCCTTGAGCTCCGGGGCGTACCACCCCATGCTGTCGACGGCGCTCGCCCGCCGGAGCCTGAGCCGCGGGAGGAATCCCCCGTATGACGTGATGCCGGCCAACCGCTGTCCGCTAGAAGTCCTGGGGTTTCACGATGATCTGCCGCACTTTGGTCTCGAAGAACCGGTTGGAGGGCGCCGGTCGGATGAGGGCCGCGGTGTCCGCTCCCCTGCCGGTCCCGCCGATACACACGATGTCATCGGCGGAGACCAGGCCCGCGTCCGCCACCATAGCGGCCATCTCCACGCAGACCTTCATGCCCTGCCCGAAGAGCCGCAGCACCGAGGCGGTGAGCTCCTCCTCGCTGCCCCCGAACTTCTTCCTCAGGGCCGAGCCGAGCCCCCGCAACACCAGGGTGCCGGTGTGGATGACGCCCCCGAGCTCCAGGATCTTCGTGCGGTTCTCCGCCGTGAGCTCCAGCCCGCCGGACTCCTTGAACCCCGCGTTGTGGGTCACGACGATGACCGAGATGCCCCGGTCGTGCCCCAGCCGCGCCGCCTTGACCCCCGTGTCCCCCCAGGTGGAGGCCACGACGACGGCGTCGATGTCGCCGGCTTTGGCGAAATCAAAGGCGATCTCCAGGGTCCGATCGGTCTGCTCCGCACCTGCTTTGATGTACTCCATAATCAACCTCCCGACGCAGCATACCAAAAGGAGGGACCGCCGTCTGCCATGTGCGAGAGAAAAAACGCGACCTGGGCGGTTGGTTTCGAGGGGTATATCGGCGGCTGTATAGTGGGGGGCTGTAAAGGCAGCCCCAAACGGCCCCTCCCTTATGGTTCCCCCCCAAAAAAACATTTTCTGCGCCACCCTTGTGTAAATCGGTGGCTCCACTCAGTATGGGGATACCCCATGCGTAAAGGAGGACTGTATATGCCGCTCTATGAATATGTCTGCGATGATTGCAGCACGCAGTTCGAAGTCCTGAGGAGCGCCTCGGATACGGAGGAGGTGACCTGCCCCGAGTGCGATGCCCCCGCCCGGAAGATCCTCTCTCTGTTCGCCACTGGGACGGTCGGCGCCGGGGGGTGCGCCACGGGGGGCGGCGGCGGCTTCAGCGGCGGCGGGTGAGGGTTCTGATGAACCGTCGGTTCGGCGGTAACGGATGAGGCCACAGGAAAAAGAGAAAGAGGGATAACTATGGATGATTATTGGTTCCTGCTGTTTTTTGCCGGGTGGATCGTGCTCCAGCTCTTCGTGCTGCCCCGGTTCGGTGTCTCCACGTGAATGGCGGACTCCTGCCGGGTTCCGGAAGAAGACATCAAAAAGACGCCCCCAAAAGCGACCCAGAAAGACTGACTTTTTTACACTCCCCCGTGTATCGCGGGACTTGAAATGCCCCCCGGAGAATCTACTATTATCTAGAAGTGGAGGCACGGATGGTATTCGACAGCTTTATCCCCGTCATCGATCCCCCGGCGCTCGAAGAGGACGCCACCTTCGAGTCCGTATCGACCTACCGGTTGCTGAGACGCCTCGGTCGCGGCGGCATGGGGGAGGTGTGGCTCGCCGAACGCATCAGCGCCGGAAATCACAGCCAGAAGGTGGCCATCAAATTCCTGTTCGACGCCCACGCGGGCCGCACCCTGGCGCGGGAGGCCCTCCGGATGTCCCACCTCTCCCACGACAACATCGTCCCCTTCGTGGACTCCGGCAGGGACGCCGGCGGCCGCTACTTCGTCGCCATGGCGTACATGAAGGGGATGGATCTGGACGGGCTCCGGGCCATCATCGGGCTGACCCCGGATTCGGTGTACGACAAGAGCGCCCCGCACCGGATTCCCGAGCCCATCGCGGGGTTCGTCATGTTCATGGTGCTGCGGGCGCTGAGCTACGCCCACGAGTTCGTTTTCGACGACGGCTCCAAGGGGATCATCCACCGGGATGTCTCGCCGGGAAACGTCCTCATCGACGAGGGCAAGGGCTCGGTCAAGCTGACCGACTTCGGCGTGGCCGCTCAGATATCCGAAGCCCAGCCCAAGGTCGAGATCGCCGGGAAGGTGCCCTACATGTCCCCCGAGACCCTCACCGACGGGACAGTGGACGCCCGGGCCGATCTCTACTCCCTCGGCGTGGTGTTCTACGAGATGCTCACCGGGTTCAACCCCAACCTGAACACCTCCCATATCGCCAATGTCATCAGCGCCATCACCAGCGTCATGCTCGCCTTCGAGCGTCCCCTGCGGCCGCCCCACCAGGTCATCGTGGGGGTCAATCCGGAGATATCCAAGATCGTCGAGCGGCTGCTCACCACCGACCCCAACGAACGCTACCGGTCGGCGGAGGAGGTCATCGCGGATCTCACCTACTGCCTCTACAGCTCCGGCGTGGGCCCCAACACCACCAGCCTCTCCAGCTTCATCAAGCTGGTCCGGGATCCCGAGGCCACCCCCGACATCCGGGACCTCAATGCCCTCCCCTTCCTCAACAGCAACGGCCGCCCGGAGGTGAGGGCGCCCTGGGTCCTGACGGCGGAGGCTCAAGAGGAGATCGACAACGGCAGGACCCCCGGACGGGTCTGGTAGCCGTCCGAAAATCCCTGGACAATCCAATCACCGCCTTGTAGAAGTTTCTCATGTATCGGACATATTGATTTTATTGAGTTTCCGGGATACAGGAGCGACAGATGAAAAATGCGATTCACGGAGTACTGGTCTTGGGATTCCTCGCCTTCGGGGCGGCTTGCGCGGATGACGAATCGAGCGATCCGCCGAAGGACACCGGCGAAGCCGATCCCACCTGGACCGCCCCTCCGGGATGCGCCGACCAGGCGGCGAAGTACCAGAGCTGCGGTCTTCTGGGGGAGGGAACCTACAACTGCGTGCTGCCGGACGGTCTCCTCGGCGACTGCATCACCGGCTGCATCGTCGACGCGGCCTGCGAGGATCTCACCGCGGAGCTCTGCGATCCCTCGGGATCGCCGACGATCTTCGAGTGTATCCGCGGCTGCCAGACCAGCCCGTTCGCCTGCACGGACGGCACCACGGTGCCCTACACCACGCTGTGCAACGGGTACAACGACTGTCTCGACGGGGCCGACGAGACCGGTTGCCGAACCTTCTCGTGCGCGGACGGCGGCGAGGTGACCATCTCCCATCGGTGCGACGGCACCCCCCACTGCGACGACGGCTCCGACGAGGCCAAGTGTCCGATGTTCACCTGCGGTAACGGCGACACCATCCCCGCCAGCAAGGAGTGCGATCTCGAAAGCGACTGCGTCGAGGGGTTGGACGAAAACGCCCAGTGCGTCCGGGCCATCTGCCCCTGAAGCGAGGATTAAATGATAGAGATTCGCGCGCGGGATGATGGTCGTCTCGAAGTGGCGCTACTGAACCAACATCAACGTCGAGGTCAACCGCCGCAGCCGTGTCCGGTCTCGGGATCCGCGGCGCATCGGTACACGCGGACGTAGTCGACCACCATCTCCTGGGGGAACACGGTGTCGCCGTCGGGCGGGCCGGGCCAGTCCCCCCCCACCGCCACATTGAGGATCCAGTGGAACCGCTGGTCGAACGGCGCCGGGAAGGGGGCGCCGGCGGTTGTCCAGTCGGTCTGAGTCCCGTAGAGCGCGTCGTCCACGTACCAGCGGATCTCCCCCTCCTCCCACTCGATGCGGTAGGTGAAGAAGGTGTCCGAGACGCTCCGCGGGGGCACGGTTTCATTCCCGGAGGAGACGTTGTCGGGCCACTCCCCGCCGTAGTGGAGGGTGCCGTAGATGACGTTGTTCGTCGCGGAGAGGTTCACCGCCTCCATGACATCGATCTCGCCGCTCGCCGCCCAACCGCCGTAGAGATTGTCCGTGGGCAGCATCCAGATGGCCGGCCAGAGCCCTTGGCCGGAGGGGAGCCGCGCCCGGGCCTCGAACCGGCCGTACCGCCAGTCCCCCTTGTCGATGGTGCGGAGCCGCGCCGAGGAGTACCCGCCGGAGTCCGGCGGGTTGTCGTCCAGCGCCCGGATGTGAAGGAACCCGTCCGCGACATAGGCGTTCTTTTCGCCGTCCTCGTAGCACTGCAGCTCGTTGTTACCGCCGCCCCAGCAGTCCACCTCGTGCTCCCACTTCGAGAGATCAATCTCCGGGCCGTCGAACTCATCGGCCCAGACCAGCTCCCAGCCGCCGGGATCGGTGGCCGTGTCGCGCAGCGTCTCCGTATCACCCGAAGTCGAGTCCGATGAGGCGCCCGTGCCGGTATATGAGTCCGCGTCGGTGTCCCACGGGGATACGCTATCGCTATCCGCATCGGTATCCACGTCAGTGTCGGCGTCCATATCCACATCCGTATCCACGTCGGTATCCGCGTCCGCGTCGGTGTCTGTATCGGCATCGGTATCCGCGTCCACGTCCATATCGGTATCCGCGTCCATATCGATATCCGCGTCCGCGTCGGCGTCTGTATCCGCGTCCATATCGGTATCCGCGTCCGCGTCCGTGTCTCCATCAGTATCCGTATCGGCGTCGTTGTCCGTATCCGAATCCGTGTCGACGTCACCATCGCCAATCGACGCGCTGTCCCCGATCGCCGCGTCCGCAGGGGTCTCCGCTCCGTCGGCGCACCCCGACGCCAGGAGCAGGAGTGCTGCTACTGCTGACCAGAGAAGATATTTCAACTTGTTACCTTTCGCCGACGTTTTCATCTCCTACACCGGTTCGTCCATCCATTCTATCACGATGACTGACCGAAGCGACTCCGGACTGCTCCTGTCGTGACAACGAGGGCAGCTCATCTAGACAGAATAATCCCTGACACCGACCTGTTGCCTGGAACGATGACCTGTTGCCGGCGCTTGCCCTTCTCGAAATTTGCCGATATTTTTATATCTGCTTCTTGTGCTACGGCTTGTGTTCGTAAAACGGGGGCCGATTGACGACTCGGGCGAAAATGGAGGAGGGAAGATGGTTCGATTGCCGGTGATACACAAGACCAAATTGAACAAAGATCAAACCTATTTCATCAATCAGGTGGGGCTTAGCCAGCTGCTCGCAGACAGCCCGAAGGCGGACGACGTTGAGCTCCGATTCAGCGACGACCCCAGTCTGTTCAAATCCAATTACGATAGATTCGTCAAACAGGAACGCAGACTCGTCATCCTCTCGGTGCGGTACACTCCCCCGCCCGATGATTCGGCCGACAGCCCGGATCATAAACCCTATTGCATTTCGGTCTATGCGATACTGAAGACCATTCGCGAAGATCTCATCGCTGAATTCGAAAAGACTCACTTCCACACAATGCTCGCCTGGATTAACGAACCACGGGATGCGGCTTGGAAGAAAGAACCTCATCGCCTCCAGTTTCTCATTGATGTCAACACTGAAGAGATTCACACGGCCTACGACATCGATTTTGACAACTACAGCCGTCATGCACAAAAAAGGCGATTCCGCACTGACGGTCGAAAGCATGGCCCGAAGATGTGATTATCATTTCCACCCCACTTCGTCCTCTGGTTCGATGAACGATGCCCCCTTTCCCGCGAGGCGCTCATGAGGCGCGCTTCCGTCATCTACCCGAAGACGTTACTCAAGGGGTGGCTCAAGGCCAACTGGGCTCGGTTCGAGGAGCGGATCTTTGATCTATCGGAGTGAGAGCTGCGCCAGGACAAGTGGATGATATCCCTGCAGGAGCTCTTGGGCCGCAAGCGTCGCGCCGACGCGCTGGTGGAGTACCGGGGAATGCTCTACTACAGGGGCGCGGTCCCCACGAAACCCGGTCAGGCCGCCATCCCCGCGCGGGTGCTGCGCGAAGAGGAGGCCAGGGGATTCAAGGCCTCGGGGATCTATCGGAAGCGGCTGAGATACTTCGTGGACGATATCGCGGTAGGAAGCGAAGGATTCGTACGCAAGGAGATCGAACGACTAAGAGAGCAAGGCCGCTACCTGCGACGCAAGAACCCCATATCCCAACTGGACGGGATCCACACCAGCCTTCAACAATTCAACCCGGGTGGGGATTTTGTGGATGGGGATTTTGTGGTTCCACCTGTGGTTCTGGAAAATCCGCTGATTCACCGTATGCGAAAAGAAAGGAGGTGTTGCAGATGAAGGCATTGCTCATCATACTGACCGTACTCTTCGTCGCGGTGGTGGTGGCAGGGCGCGACCGGAAAGGCAATACGGCCAAGGCCACGTTCGCCGGGGGGTGCTTCTGGTGTATCGAGGCTCCCTTCGAAGCGGTCCCGGGGGTCATCACGGTGACCTCGGGCTACACCGGGGGAGAGGTGGCCGATCCCACCTATGAGCAGGTATCGTCAGGCACCACGGGGCACGTGGAGGCGGTTCAGGTAGTCTATGACCCGGACAAGGTCTCATACGACCGGTTACTGGAGGTCTTCTGGCGCCAGATCGATCCTACCGACGACGGCGGGCAGTTCGCGGACCGCGGTCCTCAATACCGGACGGCAGTCTTCTATCACGACGATGTTCAGAAGCGCGCGGCCATTGCTTCAAAAGAACGGCTCGCTGCGTCGGGCCGATTTGAAAATCCTATCGTTACGACCATCCGATCGGCGGGGCCGTTCTACCCGGCAGAGGGATACCATCAGGGGTACTACAAGACCAACCCGGTACACTACAAGATGTACAAGCGGGGTTCGGGACGTGAGACGTTCATCGAAAACAAATGGAAGTCGGATGCCCCTAAACAGAAACCGGCCCGTCCGCAAAAGACCGAGCTCAGGCAGTCCCTCACGCCTCTCCAGTACCACGTGACCCAGGAGAACGGCACGGAGCGCTCGTTTCAAAACGAGTATTGGAACCACAAGAAGGAGGGTATCTATGTCGATGTGGTGACGGGAGAAGCCCTGTTCAGCTCCACGGACAAGTTCGACTCGGGCACCGGGTGGCCGAGCTTCACCCGCCCCATCTCCGAAAACAGGGTGATGCAGCTCACAGACAAGAGCCACGGCATGGTCCGCACCGAGGTAAGGAGCCGAACCGGAGACTCCCACCTGGGCCACGTCTTCGACGACGGCCCCGGGCCGGGGGGGCAGCGGTACTGCATCAACTCGGCGTCGCTGCGGTTCATCCCGAAGGAGCGGTTGAAGGCCGAGGGGTATGGGGAGTACGAGAAGCTGTTCGAGTGAGCGATCATAGGGCTTTTCACAATCCAGACCCTCGACCGAAAGCGGTGAGATCAGCCACATACTCGTAGTAGATGTCGCCGGTGGGTGTGCCGATGGCCTCTCTCACCGCGAGCGGTTTGGGACACGGCGCAGAATGCGCGCGGGATCAGGCGGCGGTCAGCACCCGCAACCGCCGGCGTAGTCCGACTTGGGGCGGATGACGAACCCGCCCCCGAAGCCGATGTTTCGGTAGGTCACATCGATGCCCCCGAGCTCCTGCACCAACCTCTTTTCAGCCACCACTTTGAATCCTTCTTCCTCGATTATCTCGTCACCGTCCTTGGGCTCATCCAGAGCCATCCCCAGCGTGGGGCCGCCTCAGCCATAGCCGACGACGTAGATCCGGACGCAGGGGTTCTCCCCCTTGTCGGCTATGGAGCTGTGGATTTCCTTTTTGGCTTCATTTGAGATTGTAATCATGGTTATTCCTCCGGAATCCTATGTTAGAGTAAGGGTAACCCATTTCTACCCGTTTTGCATGTCTGGATGGCATCGGGACTGTTTCTAGAGAATCCACGCCATGAGCCCCCACAGAACGAGCCCCCCGAGACACCCGACCCAGGCGTAACTCATCGGAACCAGAAGCGATCCGTCCGTCCGCCGGGGACGCAGGGTGATCCACGTCGCGCCGAGCACCCAGCCGACGAGCCCCAGAAAGAGCGCGAGGGATCCCAGCGGCGAGGGGTCCTCGGGACGCGCCGCGGGATCCGCCTCACGGGGGGCCGGGGCGGGCGCGGCCGATCTCAGGCGACGCAGGTTCTGTTCGGCGGTCTCCAGTGTCGCCTCGTTGGGCTGACGGAAATGGCGGGTGGCGAGAACGGCGCGTCGAATGACCTCCCAGATCGCCACGGCACGCTCCGTCTCCCCCCGCATCTCGGCGGCGCGGGCCATGATGCCGAGCTCCCGAAGCGCCTTTCCGGGGTAGGGACTCCCGGGGAAATAGGCCTTGGCCGCGTCCTCGAGGCTCGCCACCGCGGCGGCCCGGTCTCCGGCGTCCCTTGTCTGAACGGCCTTTTTTAGGTGGTGACTCCCGTCCGCGAGAAGGCGACCGGTAATCACCGCCGTCCACAGCGCCCCGCCGAGGAGGAGATAACCCGTGATGCGAAGCAGCGGCCGCATGGAGAATTAGATGAAATCCCGGCGGTTCAGAAGCACCATGGAGCAGATGAGGAAGAACCCCGCGTAGAAGAGGGTGTATCCCGCGGTGGTTGCGAGGTACCCCGAGGAGACGAACTGACCGTGTATCGTCGCGAACGATCCCTCCACCACCTTCCCGCTCGGGAAGTAGAGAAGGAAGTTGGGGATGGCGGCGCCCGCCGCCTTCAGAAACGGCCCGAATCCCGCGGCACTCTTCTGGGCGGCGAGCTGGGTGATGAGGTCCGTGTTGCGCCCCGCCGCGAAGAGGCCGAGGCAGAAGAGGCCGCTCAGGAAGGGACTCGAAAAGGAGGTGAAGAAGAGCGCCATGGTAATGACGAGCAGGGTCTCCAGGCAGATGAGGAAGAGCGCCACCAGGAGACCGGCGGGCAGCGCGGCGCCCTGGATTTTCAGCACCAAGAGCCAGACCGCGGTCATCAGCGCGATCTGGACGAGCAGCGTCCCCAGCAAACCGAAGAACTTCCCGATGAGGTAGGCGGATCGGGAGATGGGGCGGGCGAGCACGGTGTAGAGCGTCCGCTTCTCTATCTCCTTGTGCAGCAGGGTGATGCCGAGGAATATGGACATCAGCACCGAGAAGAAGGAGATCCCCGCCAGGCCGATGTCGATGACCGCCCGCGCGCCCTCGTCGATGGAGAGCTGGCCCAGCACCAAGCTGAAGAGGATGAGGCAAATAGCGAAGAACAGAAATCCGTAGAGGATTCGATCCCGGATGGCCTCGAGAAAGGTGTTTCTGGCGACGGCGAGTATCTTTCCCATCAGTGTCTCCGAAATAGACGTGATGTCACCATACCGCAAAATCTCCTCAGTATCAAAAGGCCGGCGTCTACCAAGGGGCCTCCTCGTCGATGGGGCGGAGAGCGGCGCCCGGGTCCCCCCGCGGCGCTTTGGGGCTCGGGTCCCCCTCGGGTGGTTCGGGCTCCGCGGCGCTGGTTTCAGGGGCGCTTTTCACGCCGTCGTCGCCGGACGGGGCGGTGTTTTGCGGATGAGATGCCGCCGGCGGTTTGTTCCCCTTTTTGTTGTTGAGCGGTTGTTGAGGGGGCTGCTTGGCGTTCGTCCGGCCAAGAACGATCGTCACATTGACCGCTTCATCAAAGGTCACCGACTTGTGAAACTCGGAGTACCCCGGGGCCTGTACCCTCACTTCGTGGAATGACGCACCCTTCGGGAACCGCTTCTTCACCGTCCCCCGTCCCAGGAGGAAGCCGTCCAGGAATATCGCGGCGTTCTCGGGAGTGGCATTGATGTGCAACGCGATGGTCTCTTCAGCCGATTCGGTGACGGTCTCCTCCTTCGAGCTCGCCGCCTTCGATGACATCTCCGCCGCCGCCTTGGGAGGTGCCAGGTGAACGATGGGGGCGTCCTCTCCTTTTTCTTCGACGGGGGCGTACCCGCGGACGAAGAAGATCCCCAGTCCGATGATGACGGCCAGTCCGACACCGAGACCGATGAGCGAGAACCGCGTACGAGACCGCTTCGTGACCGTGGTCACCATATCGAGGGGAGGGGTCTCGTAGGGGGCGCTCGTCTGGTTCTCCCGAATCGCCTCGGCCAGCGCGCTCAACCGAACTTGGGCGTGGGTGGATTTGAGCCCCGTGAGACTCGGGGTCTCCGGTGAAAACGGAAGGAGCGCCCGACGGAAGGCGGCGGCATCCTTGAACCGATCCTCGGGGGTCTTGGCGAGCGCCTTCTTTACGGCGGCGATCAGGTCGGGGGGGGTCTCTGGCCTCAGCTCGGCGATGTCCGTAGGCTCGTCGTTCATGATCTTCATCAGGACGATCGTCAGGGCAGCACCGGTGAACGGCAGCTCTCCGGTGAGGAGGTTGTAGAGAATGACGCCCACCGAAAAGATGTCCGCGTGGGGGGTGATGTCCACCTTTCCCACGGCCTGCTCCGGGGACATGAAGGAGGGGGTTCCGAGGAGCTCACCGGTGCGGGTGAGGATGTGATCCTCGGTCTTCTTCTGCTTCATCTTGGAGATACCGAAGTCCACCAGCTTGACGTAGTCCTCCGAGTGGCTGCTCTCGATGAGGAAGATATTGGCCGGCTTGAGATCGCGGTGGATGATGCCCTTGGAGTGCGCGGCCTCGAGGGCCGAGAGGATTTGAATGACGATATGGCACGATCGCTGGATGGAAAGCCGCTGCTCCCTTCTGAGGAGGGCGGCCAGGTCGATCCCGTCGAGGTATTCCATCACGATGAAGATCTCTCCCTGGCGGGTGATCCCCATATCCGTGATATCGACAATATGATCGTGCCCGATGGAGGTGGCCGCGATGGCCTCCTGCTTGAACCGCTGCATCGTCCACTCCTGCTTGGCATACTCCTGATGCAGCAGCTTCACGGCCAGACGACGCTTGATGAGGAGGTGCTGGGCTTCGTAGACCGCCCCCATACCGCCGGTCCCGATAACGCGCAAGAGCTCGTATTTTCCTTGTAGAATGCGACCGATATTTGCGTCTTCCATCACGTCACTAACTGAACATCTCCGCGGAAAGCATGAGATGATCGCAATAATCACAGCATACCCGATTTTCTCCGGAGCGCACCATCACCGGGGGCACTGATTCCTGATGCCCGAGGTGGGTGATGCACCCCTTGTTCGGGCAGGCCATCTGGGGGATGCCGGAGATGCGGGCGGGCAGGCTGAGCCGGACCTTCCGGGCCACCTCTCCCCCCTTGATAATGTTGACCGTGCACCCCGGCGAGACCGCGGCGATGGCCCGGAGCTCGTCATCCGTGTACTCCCTGTCCTCGATCATGAGCATCCCCTTCACCGTACCGGGGCGGCGCATCGATTTCACAGTGCCCGCACGATAGACGTCCCGCCGTTCGCGGATCCCGAGGATCCGCAGCAGGATCTCCTCCTGGTACGCCTGCAGGTGATCGATGACCACCCCGTTGTCCCGAATCGGGCGGATGGAGAAATCGGTGCGCGTATTCTTCTGGGGGGTCACCTGCCGCTCCGAAATGAAATTGTCATCGACCGGCGTGGGCTTCCACGCCTCCCCGTCGAAGTCCTCGCCGAGGAGCCCGAGGGCGAGGGCGAGCTCCACCAGCCGTGTCGGCACGCCGTTTCCCGCCTGCTTCTTGTAAATCGCCTTGGGGTGCGCGTCCACATTTGACGAGATGGATGGCGCGGTCTTGTCGATGGGCAGCGGATGCATCAGACCGAAGTTTTCGCGGGTATTCTCGAGCATCCTCATCTTGAACTCGCTCTTCGCCTTGGCCTGCTCGAACTCGATGGGATCCGGCATACGCTCTTTTTGAATTCGCGTCTGATACAGAATATCAACGTTTTCGGCCATGGCGCTCAGATTTTCGTGTTTGACGATTTCGAGTCCCTTTTCTTCAAGCAGCGCGAGGAACACCTCGGGCATCCCCAGATCGCCGGGGGCGAACAGGTGGATTCGGACCCCTTTGAATTTGGTCAGGGCCACCGCCAGAGAGTGGGCGGTTCGCCCGTATTTCAGATCCCCCGCGATTCCCATGTCGAAATCATCGAGTCGTCCCAGGTGCTCTTGAATGGTGAAGAGGTCGAGGATGGTCTGGGTGGGGTGCTCGTGTTTTCCGTCTCCCGCGTTGAACACGGGGATGCCGAGATGCCGCGCCGCGAAGCGCGCGGAGCCGTCGAGGTGATGCCTCATGATGACGGTGTCGCAGCTGAACGTCTCGTACATATCGAGGGTGTGTCGCAGGGACTCCCCCTTCTTGACGGAGGTTCCCTCGGCGCCGGCGAACCCGCAGGTCCGCATGCCGAGCCGCATCGCCGCGATCTGGAAGCTGGTGCGGGTGCGGGTCGAGTTCTCGTAGAACAGGAGCGCGGCGATCAGGTCCCGCCCGTCCGCCAGCCGGTACCGGGGGACATCCCTCGCCTGGATGGCCGTCTTCATTTCCGAAGCTTTTTCAATGATATAGATTAATTCATCCCTCGTGAACTTATGGATGTCAGTGAAATCCCGTTGATGAAACGACATGGTTCTCCTCCTGCAAGCCTGTCCACCAGGCAGAAGGTTTAACCTATATTACATTAACAAGAAACCGTTGCCGCATATTTTGGGTTGCGAAGGGTCGTGAGTTCGAGCATTCTCGCTCACCATGCGCCGCAAGAATCAGAAAAACCAGAAGAAGAAACGGCCCCGCACGCTAAACCGGCTGACCGCCCGGACGGCGGATCCGCACATCCTGTATGAACGCTCGGTCCAGTGTACCGAGTCCACCATCGACCTCATCGATGATGTCTTCAAACAGGCGGGGAAGCCTCCGGCGCTGCGGCTCCGGGAGGATTTCTCCGGGACCTCGAAGCTCTGCGCCGATTGGGTGGCCGGCCACCCCGAACGAACCGCCGTGGGGGTGGATATCGACGCCCCCACGCTGGCGTGGGCAAAGGCGCACAATATCGCGCCCCTCGGTGAAGATGAGAAACGGCGGGTCACCCTCCTGGAGTCCGATGTCCTCGACTGCCGCGCGGACGGTTTCGATGCCATCCTGGCCTTCAACTTCTCATACTGGGTCTTCCATGAGCGAGCAGTACTCAAACGCTACTTCCGGAATGCCTTCAAGAGCGTCAAGGAGGGCGGCGTGTTCCTGCTCGACATCTATGGCGGGCCGGATTCCCAGTTCGTCATGGAGGAGGAGACCGAGTACGACGATTACACCTATGTCTGGGATCAGACCTCCTTCGATCCCATCAACAATCACATCATCTGCCAGATTCACTTCCGGTTCCCCGACGGGAGCCGGCTGGAGGAGGCGTTTACCTACGACTGGCGTATCTGGTCCATGCCCGAGCTCCGGGACATTCTCGAGGAGGTGGGGTTCCGGGAGGTGACGGCGTGGTGGGATTGCGAGGATGACATCACCCGCCCCAAGGACGAAGTCGAGAATCTCGTATCGTGGGTCGCCTATCTGGCGGCCTGGAAATAGATTGATTCGGATCGGTGCAGGGCCGAATCTCCGTCGGAGGGGCGGGTCTTTTTCACCCCATTAACCCAGTCAAAAATGACCCGTTTTTGTTCTTCAGGATAATTTTACACTGCGATTGAGTCTTCGTTGACCTCAGAGAACCGTTGAACCGCCGAAGTGATCGAGCGCCTGTCGGAATCACGTCTGTTGAGCAGCTCCACCGGGTCAGCGTCGAGGAAAACGGCGAGATCGATCAACTCGAACACAGCGAGGTCTCTGGACATCAGATCGAGAATCTCGTGAACCGCGCCGCAGATATCATGGGTGAGGGTGCCGCTCTCGAGCTGAAAGACTGCCAGGTTGGCCAAGCGGCTCAGCTTCTGTGCGCAGACCCCCTCCCAATACAATCTTTCTCTGTATTTCAAAGCGGTTTTGGGTTCGTTTGGCGTTGCGCTTCTCAGCTCGCTGATCAGCATGTGTCGGGGATCGGCGGTCTCTCTCGACCTCAGGGATTCCGGTTGTTCCGGGGTTTTTGAAAACAGATCACACGCCCAGTCATACAGTTTTTTAGAGCGGTCCCGCATCTCCAGGGCCCGATCGAGGAGATCCCGAATGCGATCGAGCCCCATGGGGGCGTCGGAGACCGCCGTCTCCAGTGTCTCCACCGTGAACCGGTCGATTTCGCGATCCGTCAGGGTGAATTTCCGGGCTTGATGAGCGTATACCGAGATCCCCTTAAGCGCTGTCAGCAAAAGGTGTTTTCTCCTTTCCAACTCGACGACATGGTTCATCTTGCGAATGACTTTGGTCTCCTCGTCGTTTAAGCACAGGCAGCGGTTAGACATGACCGACTCCTTATTTCAACTCACAGCGTTCGAGGCTCGTTTTCAAGTTTTGCGATTTTTCTATTTAGCAAAAATGGTGCCTTTAAAAAGAGCTCGGCTGATGTTCAGGTGTCGGCACGGAATTGGGATTTCACGCGGTCGCTTTGAAGAGTGCTTGCATTTTATATCACGAATCCGTACGATTGGTCCCGAAATCGCAGACAGCGATACTACAAGGAGGCATATATGACGGAGCTCTCCCATTTCGAGCAACAATCAACCAAGACCCCGGTGAAGACGCCGTACGCCATATTGGGTGGCACTGTCCTGCTTATCTTCTTACTCTATATACTCAATGCCCTCGCCCCCAACGAAGCCGTTGAGGAATCGAGAGCGACCGAAGAGGAGGCCGCGGCCACGCCGGCGGCGACCCCCGCTGCCGGAGACGAAGAAGAGATTTAGTGCTGGTCTCGGCGTTTGGCGCTTGTTTCATGCGTCATATTTATGCTAGATCTTGCCAATGACAATGTTACGGTTTTGGGGGGTTCGCGGTTCCATACCGACCCCTGGCCCCTCTACAGTCAATACGGGCGGAAACACGAGCTGTCTAGAGGTTCGCTGTAACAACAAGCTCATCATTTTCGATGGCGGCACCGGTCTCCGGGTCCTCGGGGAGTCGCTGATGAAGGAGCTCCCCATCCACGCGTCGATGTTCTTCAGTCATGTCCATTGGGATCACATCCAGGGGTTCCCGTTCTTCACACCGGCGCTGGCCCCGGGGAGCCAATTCGAGCTCTACGGCGGTAAGAACGTCACGACAACGCTGGCGGAGACCCTGTCAGGACAGATGAACTTTCCGAATTTCCCCCTCACCCTGGAGCAGATGGCCTCCGAGATGGCTTTTCACCAGTTCGATGACGGCCAGGCGGTGGAGCTCGGAGACGGCGTCAGCGTGAGGGCGTTGCAGCTGCGGCATCCCAACGGGTGCTACGGATACCGCCTGGAGTATGAAAGCACCGCGATTGCCTATTGTACCGATACCGAGCACACCGAGTCTCCGGACGAGAACGTGCTGGAGCTCGCCGAGGGGGCGGACATCTTCATCTACGACGCCCAGTACACCCCTGAGGAGTACACCGGTGAGAACGGCGGCCTCCCCCGCGTGGGATGGGGCCACTCGACATACGAAGTCGGCGCCCGGCTCGCAGAGCTCGCGGGGGCCGAGAAGCTCGTTTTGTTCCACCACGATCCCGCTCACGATGACGCCGCTGTCAACGACATCGAGAAGCGGTGTCAGAAGCTCTTCAAAAATTCCGTGGCGGCCCGTGAAGGGCTTGTGTTCGAGATTTAGAGCCATATGTCCTACCTAGTTCTCGCGCGAAAGTGGCGACCGCAGCGCTTTGACGAGGTGGTCGGCCAGGCTCACGTCACCCAGACCCTCTCCAACGCCATCGAGATGAATCGCGTGGCGCATGCGTTCCTCTTCTCGGGCGTCCGCGGCGTGGGGAAGACCTCCCTCGCGCGGATCCTGGCCAAAGCCCTCAACTGTCAGACGGGTCCGACCCCCACCCCTTGCGGGGAGTGTGAATCGTGTCGCGCGGTCACCTCCGGCACCGCGGTGGATGTCATCGAGGTCGACGGCGCCTCCAACAACTCCGTGGAGGATATCCGGAACCTCCGGGAGACCGTGCCCTTCCGGCCGGTCCTCGGGAAGCACAAGATCTATGTCATCGACGAAGTGCACATGCTCTCCACGAGCTCGTTCAACGCCCTGCTCAAGACCCTGGAGGAGCCGCCGGATCACGTGATCTTCATCTTCGCCACCACTGAGCCCCACAAGATCCCGGTGACCATCCTCTCCAGGTGCCAACGCTACGATTTCCGCCGCATTCCCACCGCCGCGATCGTCGGACGGCTCGCGACGATTTTGTCGAAGGAGGAGATCGCCTTCGAGGACGGCGCGCTCCAGCTCATCGGTCGAGAGGCCGAGGGATCCATGCGGGACGCCCTGTCGATTCTCGATCAGGTGCTCGCCGCGGGAAAGCGGGAGATCACGGCGGACGGGGTGGCGGATCTGCTGGGAGTGGTGGAGCGGCAGGTGCTCTACGATCTCTCCCGGGGAATGCTCACCCGGGATCCGCGGCGTTGCCTCGAGATCATCCGGGATGTGGACAACAAGGGATACGATATGGCCACCTTCTCGAAGGGGCTCCTGGAGCACCTCCGCAACCTGGTGGTGGCGGGGGTTTGCGGCGACGACGCCACCGTGCTGGACCTCGCGGACACCGAGGCCGCGGAGCTCCGGGAGCAGGCGGGCATGGTCTCCAAGGACACGCTGCACCGTTTGTTCAAGCATTTCAGCGAGGCCTTCGAGGCCATCGCCCGATCCTCCCACCCCCGGATCCTCCTGGAGACCTCGGTCGCACGAATCGCGGACCTGGGGGAGCTGGTCCCGGCGGTCGACCTCCTGGCCCGTCTGGAACGCCTGGCGGCAGGAGGCGGCGCTTCCGGAGGTCCCCCCTCGGGTGGAGTGATGCCGGGGGCCCCCTCGGCGGGCTCTCGCGGCCCCTCTCCGGCCCAAGGCGGGCGGACGCGCTCGGCGCCTGTGCAGCCGCCGGCGGACGCCCGACCGAAACCGATCACCGACGACCGGCAGGCGCCCTCGAAAACGATTCCGGGGACGCCGACCACCGACCGACAAGGGCCGCCGCCGGTCACCGCTCCCGCGCCCTCCGGGACGAACGAAGCCGCGGCCGCGGAGGAGACCCCGCCGCGAGGCGAGGCACCGGAGATCGGGCAAGAGGTGTGGGAGCGCGCGATAGTCGATTTGAAACAGGCGAAGCCCGCGATGGGCGCGTTTCTTGAATACGGGATACCGCGGGCCGGCGGCGGTGGGCTGACCATATCGTTCAACCCCGAGTACGCGAGCATCGCCGCCCTCGCCAAGGACCGGCTGCCCGAGATCGTGGAGTATCTCCAGGGACGCTTCGGTCGCGATGTGCAGGTATCGGTATCGGTGGACAGGACCTCCACCGCGCCCACGGCGACGAAGCAGCGCATGGAGGCGGAGGATCGGGAGCGGGAGATGAAGGATTCCGCTCTCTCCCACCCCCTCGTGCAGAAGATCCAGAGCGAATTCGGCGCCCAGGTGGCCGGGGTTCAGTTGGTGCGGAATCCGGAACAACGGAATCGGTAGCGCGCGCGAGACGCGTTTGAAAGGAACGGCAGATGGCAAAATCCAAGGGTAAGAAAGGCGGGATGGCGTTTCGAGGCGGCATCTCCGAGCTGATGCGTCAGGCTCACCGCATGCAGACCAAGCTCGAGAGCGTAAAGGAAGAGATCAAGGAGGAGACCTGGACGGCGGAGGCGGCGGGGGGAAAGGTCAAGGCCACCATCAACGGCGCCCGCGAGATGGTCAACATCGAGATCGACAAGGCCCTGGTGGATCCTGAGGACATCGAGACACTGCAGGACGTGGTGGTGTCCGCCATCAACGCGGCCCTCTCCCTGGCGGACGAGAAGATCAACGAGGCCACCGAGGCGGTGACCGGCGGCATGAAGATCCCCGGCATGTTCTAGCAGATGTCGGACGCCATCCACGATCTGGCGGATCTGCTCGCGCGACTCCCGGGCATCGGCCGGCGAACGGCCTTTCGTCTCACTTTCCATCTCTTGAGGGCTCAGGACGAATACCTGAAAGGGCTCGGACAGGCCGTCAGCTCCCTCCGGGACCGGGTCAAGCCCTGCCCCAGGTGCCGCAACCTCTCGGAGCAGGTGCCCTGCGCCATCTGCGCGGACCCGAGGCGGGACACCGGGCAGATCTGCGTAGTGGCCAGCGTCCAGGATCTGTGGGCGGTGGAGGAGAGCGGCGCCTACCGGGGGCTCTACCACGTGCTCCATGGGCTCTTCGCGCCCCTCGACGGCATCGGTCCCGAGGATCTCAAGGTGGATCTCCTTCGGGAGCGGGTCCGGGAGTCCGGGGCGGAGGAGATCATCGTCGCCACCCGGCCGTCGGTCGAGGGAGAGGCCACGGCGCTGCTCATCCAGCAGACCCTGGAAGGTCTGAAGGTCAAAATCACCCGTATCGCGTCCGGGATCTCCTACGGCGGGGAGCTCGAGTACGCGGATCGGATGACCCTCGGCAAGGCCCTGAGCGGTCGAAGCGAGATGAAGTGAGATGACGCGCATCGTTTTATGGATGGTGGTGCTCGCCCTGCTCGCGGGGGGCTGCGGACCGGTCCCTCCCCCGCAGGATGCCTACACCCAGGCGCCGAAGATCCTCTCCGACTTGGCGGAACGTCGCCGAACGATCACCTCCTTCCGCATCACCGGGAGGGTGGACCACTTCGGAGAGCACCGGGTCCAGGGCAAGACCTACTTCTTCTCAGTGCTGCCGGACAAGCTCCGCATCGAGCTGGTCTCCCCCTTCGGCAGCCCCCTCAACGTGCTGACGATCAACGATGATGTATTCGCCCTCCACGATCTCCGGGAGGGGCGCTACCTCACCGGCCCGGCCAAGCCGTGCAACATCGCGCGGCTGGTGAGGATTCCCTTGCCCCGGGAGGACGTGGTGCGGATCCTCGTGGGGTACACCCCGCTCATCGAGGGCACCTCGAAGGTCACCTGGGACACCGCGGGGTTCTACCGGGTGACCCTCTCGGACGGGAAGCGGACCCAGCACCTCGAGATCGACGGGAATCACGACACCCTTCCCCTCATGCGGTCCATGCTCGAGGACGAAAACGGTGTCATCTTCGATATCACCTACAAGAAGTGGCTGGCCGTCGCCAGTATCCGCATGCCCCACGAGATCCGAATCAAGATGCCCCGTGAGAAATCCGACCTCCTCGTCCGCTACGATCGGGGGGGGGTGGAGCTCAACGTCGAGCTCCCCGAGGATGCGTGGCTTCAGGAACCTCCCGCGAACCTCGAGCCCGAGATCGTGGACTGCGACGAGTGATTCTCCCTCCGAACGTTCGATGGTTCGAGGGGCCGTGGATCGGCGACGAAAAGGGGTAGGTCAGAATCACCCTTCCTGTCGTCGCCGCTTTTTTGTTCGTCTTCCCCCTCTTCAAACAGGATCTCAACTCTCTATCGTATTGTAATTAAGCCCATATTTGGCTTTTCCTGAAACGACTCACGAGGTGGCACAGGGCATGCAAACAGGCTCCCTGTGTCCGGACGAGATGAGAAGGGCTATTGCCCCAACAAGGAGTGAGCCATGCAGAACACACAACCCAACGGCCGACGACGAGTGCTCAAGGTCTTCACCATCGTGCAGAAACCGGGGCAGGACAAGGGCATCTGGCTCGACATCGGCGTGGCCAGCAACAATCGGGACGGCTCGATCAGCGCCAAGCTCGACGCATTTCCGGTGAACGGACAGATCCACATCCGTGAGATCGATCAAACAACCCGCCGCAACGGCGACAACCCGCCAAATCAATCTTGGCGACAAAATGGAGGTAACCCATGAAACCCGTCAGAACCATCGCATCCATGATCATCGCGGCCCTTGTCATCGCCCAGACGGCCGCCGTCAACGCCGCGGACGCGGCCCCGGGCGCGGCCCAGGAGATGATGGTCAACCTCAACGAAGCGAGCCTGGACCAGCTCGAGGCGTTGCCCAACATCGGTCCGTCGAAGGCCCAGGCCATCCTGAGCTACCGCACCAAGCGTCCCTTCAAGAAGGTGGAGGATTTGATGCGCGTCAAGGGTATCGGCCGGAAGACGTTCATCAAGCTGCGTCCGTACCTGACGGTGAAGGGCGCGACCGTCGTTCCGAAGAAGAAATAGCGCCTGCCTCAGGCTCCCGGGGAGCCGCGAAGGCGTCAGAACCATCGTCCCATTGCCGGAGCGCAGATTACTCTTGTTCGAGCAACCAGCTCAGGGCGTCCTCCGGCGCGGAATGGACTCCGGTTGTGACGCCCAACTCCTCGTATTCATTAAGCATCTTCTGGATGTTCATCTGGCCCGTGATCTTTTCCGGGAGCACCATGGCCCAGTACTTCCACCCCGCTTCGAGGATACGAGGACGCCACACCTCATCTCCCCATTTCTTGTCTTCGGGGAGTACCGCGCTGAACTTTCTGTCGTCGGACAACCACTTGGTACAGCGGTTCGTCTCAAAGGCCTCGAGCTCGGCCATCATAATCTCGCGGAAGACATCCCCGAAGGCGTATTGGTGGAACTCGTGGTGGAGAATGCCTTCATTGGGATAGCATTTGACCATAATATACTCGTTCTCCAGGACAATCACCTTAGGTTCTATCATCGTCGGTATCTCCCGTTTGAAGGCGTCATCATGACACCTACGTTTCATCCGTAATTCTTTCACGATTTTCAGACGACGCAAGCGGATGAGCGAAATTCGAGGCCGATCGCGCCGCCGATCCTTTCCAATGCTTCGTATCCTCGCCCAACCCCGTATTGCGCTGAGCTCCGTTGTGACGATGAAGGAGGTTAAAGAAGCGCCGCCGCCGGGTCACACTCGCCTTTGTGGATCCCGCTGCATTGCCCCCACCAGGTGACCGAACCGTCCGGAGGCCGACCGCATGCGAAGGGGTGGCCTCCCTCGACATCGACGGCTGTCGAAGGCCCCCGCGGGGCCGTCATCAGAAGCGCCCGCGGTATCCTGCTGCCCGGGGGCCTGGCGATGGTCCAGGACAGCTACCTCTCCGAATCCGGGGCGGTGGAGTTGGCCGTGTCGAGGCTCACCCCCGAGATCGAAGCGGTGCTGGCTGGAAACGCCGTCGAGGGCAAGTCGCTGCGCAGCTACTTCGACGAGTGGGTCGCGCTCGGACGGGAGCTGGGCGACATCGAACGCCGGCGGGTCCGGATCGCCGAGCGGGACGAGGATGAGGAGGTGACCCAGCAGGATGTTCTGAACGCCAGGCACCAATGGATTCGCACCGTGAACGCACTGAAGTGCCTGCTCGAGCTCGAATCCGACATCCCAGAGGAGACCCGCATCCGGATTCTCCAGCCCCTCCGGAACGCCGAGGCCAAGACCGGGCCTTCCCCTTTCTGGAGGCTTTTTCCCCAGCCTCTGTCCTGAAGAAGCCGCTCCATCCGCTCGACGGAGTTCCCGGTTTCCATTAGAGTAGTAATATCGGGACGTCAACGGCCGAGCTGATGGACGCGCTGGGGGCTCACCCGGCCCAGGAGCCTCTCCCCGGCCCAAGAGCCTCTCCCCCCGGCCCCCTCTCCCGCAGAGCGGAGAGGGGGAGGAAGAAGGAGGAGGGGCTGATTGAGTAAGCGACTTTATTATGAGTTGGCGCGTGAGATGCGCCGGGCTCCCACTCGGTCGGAGAATCTGTTCTGGCAGGCGGTTCGCGCTCGACGACTCGATGGGGTCAAGTTTCGAAGACAGCAGGTGATCGAGAAGTTCATCGTCGACTTCTTTGTGCCGTCCCACCGACTGGTAATTGAAATCGATGGAGGAATTCACAAACAACAAACCGAACACGACGCGCTGAGACAGCAATTTCTGGACGATTGCGGACTGAAGGTGATCAGGTTTGCCGACAAAGAGGTTGAGACCAACTTGCACGAAGTATTGAACAAAGTAAGAGAAGCCCTGGACGAGCAGTCTTTCTCCCCCTCTCCGCGTGCGGGAGAGGGGGCCGGGGGGAGAGGCTGAACAATGAGGGCCGCTGAGAAAAGAGATCAAGATCCAATCAAGACCCTGTTCGACAGCTTCGATGTTTTCGCGGCGGTGCCAGGAGGGGTGCAGAAGCTCAGGGAGCTGATTCTGCAGCTGTGGGTACAGCATGATGAAACAGCTAACCCCACGATGAGTCCCCGATTAAATCCGAACAAAAAGCCATCCTAACCATAACCTGAGGGAGGGAAAAATTGTCGACTTTGGCAGACGTGTCGTCAAAAATCAGTCGGCGGCCATTCCACTTCCGAGGACCGCGCCCCCCGGTTCTGTGGTATGGTCTCCTCAGAATTTCTACCAGAGGAGCTTTCATGCCGATTTCAAGAGGTCTCACGGGGGTTGTCCTTTTCTTCATGACAGGCTGCAGTTTTCCCACGATTACGCATAATCAATCAGAGGTCATTATCGAGGAGATTGATCTCGAGGCATCGCTCAGAGTCGCCCAATGCGAGCTCGAACGGAACGCATGGGACAGCATCCTGGGGCTCTGGGCGATCCGGGACCAGAGGATAGATGCCAAGCTCGCCGAACGCATCTCGACGCTCTACTTCGACCACATCGATGATATCGAGAGCGACTTCGGTGTCTGGCACCTCACCTGGGCCGTCTCCAACTTCTATCGGAACGGCGACCCACCGGTACAGGCCGCGCTCCGGGAGGCCTTCGCGGATGCCAAGCACCGGGCTCGCGCCCTGAACAAGAAGAAGGCCGACGAGAAGGTTAACGGTGAAGAGGTTTATATGGGATTCTCACATGTTATGGGTTATCGCTACGCCAGGAAGCATATCGTCGCTCCGGGAAACCGACGCTTCCTCCAGTCCTTCAATGACTATCGCCATGCCGAATCCTGTCGATAGCCGCGCAGCCGCTGCTTCAGGGCGGTCCTGGACCGGCGGGAGACGGGCAGGGAGAGGGGCCCCTTCTCGGTGGCCACGGTGACGGTGCTCGTGTTCGGGTCCAGGCGGGTGACGCGGTCGAGGTTGACGACGGCCGAGCGGTGGCACCTGAAAAAGCGCGTCGGATCCAGGCGCGCCTCGAGGGTCGCGAGGGAGAGATCGCAGAAATACTCCCGCACCGCTGTATAAACGACGGTTTCGTGCGCCTCCGAGGTGACGGCGACGATGTCACGATCCCGAAGCCACGCGGTGCCGCCGCCGTTTCTCACCGTCACCTTCTCGAGGACGGGGCGAAGGGGGGACGCCTCGAACCGCCGGTGCCACGCGCCCCGGAGCGCGCACACGGCCCGGGTCACGGCCTCCGCGACCCGCTCGGGGGAGGCGGGTTTTACGATGTAGTCGAGGGCGGCGGCCTCGAACGCCGCGAGGGCGTACTCCGAATAGGCGGTGCAGAAGACGAGGGCGAACCGCCGCTCGTCCTCCTCCAGCTGGGCCAGGAGCTCGAAGCCCGAGAGCTCCGGCATGGTGATATCCAGGAACACGATATCCGGCGGTTCATCTCTGAGGCGGCGCAGCGCGGCCAGCGGATCGCAGAGGGTCTCGACCCGGGTCACCGGCGCGACCCGGCGGATTTTGGACGCCAGGTTTTCCGCGGCCAGGGGCTCGTCATCGATGATCAGCACGGTGGTCATCGCGGCGCCTCCGATGCGCCGGCCAGCGGTACCTCGACGGTGACCACCACCCGCTCCCCGGTCTCGGCGAGGGCCAGGCGGGCCGCCCCACCGAAGAGCAGATCGAGCCGCTTCTCGGCGTCCTTCAAACCGTGCCCCGAGGTCTTCTCCTTCGAGGTTCGGGGCGCGGGGTTGGCCACGCGGATCGTCAGGCGGTCCCTTTCCCGTTGCAGAGAGACGGTCACGCGCCCGCCGCCGAGGTTCGGCTCGATGCCGTGCTTGACCGCGTTCTCGACCAGCGTCAGCAGGAGGGTCGCGGGCATGGGGCAGGCGCGCACCGCCTCCGGGACCTCCAGCCGGACGTCGAGGCGATCGCCGAACCGCAGCCGTTGGATGTGGAGGTAGTCCTCGACGAGGGAGAGCTCCTCGGAGACCGGGAAGAGGGTCTTTTCGGACGCGGCCAGCACGCGGCGGTACAGATCCGAGAGCCGGACGACCCCCTGCTTGGCCCGCGCCGGATCGAGGTCGATCAGCTGCTCCAGGCTCGAGAGGGTGTTGAAGAGGAAATGGGGCTTGATCTGGGCGGTGAGGGCCGCCCACGCGCGGCGGGCCCGCCCGGCCTCGAGGGCGGCGGTCCGGAGCTCGGCGCGCCGGTAGAAGCCGAGCACGCTCCAGATGACATAGGCGAGACCGACCGGGATGATGCCCGCGGCGAGGGGCTTCGAGACCAGGACCGCGATGGGGACCCTCGAAATCAAGGCGATGAGGGGCACAGCGACCGCGGTGCCGGCGATCACGCTGACGACGCGAACGGCGATGGTGACGGGGAGGGAGGATCCCGCGGGGGATCGGGCGACCCGTGTCGCGGCGTGCATGGCCGCGGAGACGACGACCGGAATGACGAGGACCAGCACCGCCGCGTGGACGAGGATGAGCCAGAGGGGCGCGGTGGCGTTGCTGATGATCACCAGCGGGAGCACCACCGCCGCGATGAGGAGCGCCGTAACCAGCTCGGCCCGAAGCCGTCCACGGTATGTGAGTCCCGGGGGATTCATTGAACCAGATTACACCATTTCGGTCAGCGAATCGAACATCCGCCGGCGGCGGTGACGGTCAGAAGCCGCGTGATAAAGGCGTCGCTCACCGGGAAGCCGAGATAGCCCAGGATGCGCTCGGTCCGCTGCCGAATGATGTCGCCGCAGTCGGCGCCGCAGGGGGTGAAGCGGACCTCCCCGTCCGGGGTGGTCTCCGTGACGAGGACCGCCCCCTTCGCGCAGCCGAAGCCGAGCGCGTCGAAGGCGATCCGGCGGAGGCGGCTCCGCCGGTTGCCTTCGAAGTGGCGCCAGGTGACCGTATGACGCGATTGGTGCCAAATGATCTGCCACTTCGTGAGGGAGCGGATCCGCGAGGCGTCGAGGAGATCGAACAGATCCTCGTCCCGACGGAAATGGCGTCGCGAGAGCGCCTTTCGGAGAGTGCCGAAGCGGCTCGAGGCCTCGTTCGACTGATCCCCGGAGAACCACGCCGCGACCCCGCCGAGCCAGGACTTCTTTTTCTTCTTTGGTCGGCTCGCCCTGAAATCCCGGTTCCACGAGCGGTTGGCCAGCACCGGCGTCCGCAGCGATTTCCCCGCGGTGATCGTCAGCCCCTCGTCCTTCGCTTCCGCCACCAGGCACTTCCCCCCGGTGTCGCACACCAGGAAGTGGATCGGCAGGGCGAACTGGATGAACGGCGTGGCCTCGGCGAACCGCAGGACTTCGTCGATGGTGTCGAACCGATCGAGGACCTGCTGGGCCCACTCGAGGGCGGTGAGCCCGTCGATGCGTGTGGAATCGCCGCGCCAGTCCGTGTGCTGGAGCCCCTCCACCACCAGCCCCTTCTCGTTCATGCCGCTGATGGGAAACCCTGGGCCGATGGGCGAGAAGGTGACGCTGCCGAACGCCGCGATCCAGGAATCGTCGTCGGCGGGCGACGAGAACAGGGGCCGCCGCCGGATGCCCCTGCGGTTGACGGCGACCCAACCGTTGCCGGTGTGCCAGTCGAAGTTCTTCCCCACCACGCGCCCCATTTCCGAGTCAGCGGAAAACGCCGAGCACGCGCCGGCGTCCGCGGGGACGACGAGCCAGGCCATCGCACACACTGTCAGAATTCGTCTCATGGACACCTCCCGTACGGTCAAGGCGAGTATCGCCGGTTCTCCTTCGAGTAATGGGGATAGCGCACCGACAGCGCCAGCGCAGAGCTCCAGACGGTCGGGGCGGCCTGCTGAACGGTCGCCCGCCCTGATCATTCCGGCCCGCGATGAAGTCGAAGCACGGCGGGAGGTGAGGCGTCCCGGCACCCTTCTCGCCGCGGGCGGCCGTCACACGACGACGATGGTCTCCGGGCTGATGATCAGATAGAGGTACTCCTCCTCATAGGGAACCTCGAACTCGACCGCGTAGCAGACGTGGGATCCGGCGACGGTGCCGTTCGCAAAGGGGCCGGTGGGCAAAGCATCATCACAGCTGAAGGATGGGGCACACTCGAATTCATTGTACGCGCAGACCCGCGCGCGGTAAGTCCCGGTCATGACCTGCAGCTCCCGGTAGCATTTGCAGTCCGAGCAGTGGTCGATGTCCGTCGCGAAGAGGTCTCCATGCCAGTAGTGATCCACCCAGTTGTCCTCACCGGGGTTCAGCACGAAGAGCATGAACGGGGGGCCCTCGCAGGTCTCTGCCATGCAACACGCCTCGCCCTGTGTGAATCGGTCGCATTCGTTCGTACACGACGGTCGGTCGGACAGTCGCGGCTCCCATTCGCCGTCGTTCAGCACGTCGATCTCCAGGAAATGCCCTTCCATATAGTTGTCCAGATAAACGGTCGTCTCTCTTTCGTTCAGAACCTTTATCTTGATCTGCGGCTGGTCATAGGGAACCGGAACCTCGCTATCCACAGGCGTTGTGTCAAGGGTTGATTGGGAGTCGGTGTCGGCGTCGGTGTCCACATCTGCATCCACATCAACATCGGTGTCCACGTCGGTGCCGGTGTCAGTGTCGGTGTCCACGTCAGTGTCGGTATCCACGTCAGTGTCGGTGTCGACATCCGAGTCCGCATCGCCATCGCCATCGCCATCGCTATCGGCGTCGGCATCTGTATCACCGTCGGCATCGGCGTCGGCATCGGCGTCGGCATCACCACCGCTATCGGCGTCGGTATCCATATCCGATCCGGTATCCCGGTCAGTTGTGCCCGAGCCCTCGGACGGTACCCTCTGACATCCGAAGGCCAGCGCAGCCAAGAGTGAAACGGCGGATTTCAAAAGATTGTTATGTTTCATGGTAGTTCTCCAATACTTGCTTGCCATAGGCCAGAATCGTTGCTCTTGATAATAGTCGATATTCGACGCTCGTTCGTGAAGTTTTTGGTGTTCCAAGACGCCCGGCGGATTGGGGGGGGATGACAACGACGCCCTCACCTTGCTGGACGGGCTAGAGAAGATGCGCAGCGGGGAGACGGACTCAGCTGTCCTTGATCAACCGTTGCACCTGAACGATCAGCCGCTCCGGCGAGAAGGGCTTCTCGAGGAAGGGCGTCGCGGGGAGCACGCCGTGCTCGGCGAGGACATCCTCCGGATAACCGCTCATGAGGATGACCTTCAGCCCGGGTTTCCTGCGGGTCAGCTCATCGGCCAGCTGCACCCCGTCCATGCCCGGCATGACCACGTCCGTGATCAGCAGATCCACCCTGAACCCTTCGCTCTCGAACAGGAGCTGCGCCTCCTCGCCGCTCGCCGCGGAAATCACCTCGTATCCGTTGCGCTTCAGGACGCGTCGTGTCAGGTTTCGCACCGTCTCCTCGTCCTCGGCGAGCAGGATCGTTCCGCTCCCGGCGGCGACGGCGACGGGGGCGTTCGAGGTGACTCTCTGGACGACCGACGCGGCGGGCGGGAGAAATATCTCGAACGTCGATCCCTCTCCGGGCGTCGAGCGGACGAAAATCGCTCCGTTGTTCTGCCGGACAATCCCGTATACCGTGGCCAGCCCCAAGCCGGTGCCCCTGGACGTCCCCTTGGTCGTGAAGAACGGCTCGAAGATGCGCTCCTGTATCTCCTCGGACATCCCGATCCCGTCGTCCGTCACCCGCAGCCGGACGTAGTTCCCTGGGCAGACCTCACCGTGCGGCGTGAGCTGGGGCTCTGCGAGCGCGACGTTCGCGGTCTCGATGAGGAGCTCTCCCCCCTGCGGCATGGCGTCCCGGGCGTTGGCCGCGAAGTTGGCGAGGATCTGCTCCATCTGGTTCGGATCGAAGGTCACCGGCATGAGCGCCTCGTCCGGTGAGAAGACGAGCTGGACGTCCTCCCCAATCATCCGCGACAGCAGGCGCCGGGAGTCCTCGATGACCTGGTTCAGGTTGAGCACCTGGGGGGCGATCTTCTGCTTGCGGCTGAAGGCGAGCAGCTGTTTGGTGAGGGCCCCGGCGCGCTCCGCGGCCTTTCGGATCTCGTTCGCGTCACACCACTGGGACGAGCCCTCGGGGATCTCCTCGAGGAGCACGTTGGAGAGCGCCACGATGGCGGTGAGGATGTTGTTGAAATCGTGCGCCACGCCCCCCGCCAGCCGGCCGACGGCCTCCATCTTCTGGGCCTGCCGGATCCTGAACTCGCTCCGCTGCTTGACCTCCTCGAAGCGCTTCCGCTCGGTGATATCGGTGATCAGGGCCGCGCAGAGCTCCTGCTTGGGTCTGAAGGCGATGACCTCGTAGGTCCGCTTCGTGTCGGCCTTGAACTGCTCGAAGCGGGCGGAGCTGCCGGTCAGGGCGACCTCCGACAGCACATCGATGATCTCGAGCTTCTGCGTGGGGAAGAGCTCGAGGGCATTCTTTCCGATCACCCCCCCCGTCGCGAGATCGTTGATCTCCTCGATCACGGGGTTCCCCTGAACGGCGACGAAGTCGAAGAGCTCCTCCCCCTTGTCGAACACCTCGAACAGGACGAAGCCCACGTCGATTTCGCGGAACAGGGCCCGCAGCAGGTTCTCGTTGTCGAGCAGGGTGTCCCGCGCCCTCTTGTCCTTGATGTGCTCCAGCATCTGGTTGAAGAGGACTTGGCGACTCTTGGGGCCGGCGAGATCCTCCGAGGGGGTGTAGTAGGGGTTGTCCACGAGCTCCCTGCCGAGCTCGATCTTCTTCGCGGTCCGGATCGTCCTGGTCAACCGCCCCGTATCCACGCGACTCAGATCATAGCGGGAGGCGATGGTGGCGCGGATCTCCGTGGCGAGCCGGCTCAACGCGGCCTCCAGCCCCGTGAGCCGCTCGTCCTCCGAGGTATATTGCAGGGCCCAGGTCATCTCCACCGTCAGCCAGAACGTCGGGAACCCCTTGGCCGCGGCATCCAGATGGCGTCCCCGCACCCACGCCAGAACCTTCTTGGGGGTCATGTCGCAGCGGTTGGCCAGGATCTCCTGGGCGGAGAGCACGACGATCTGCCCGCTCTCCTTTCCGGCGGTGATGCTCTCCCCCTCCTGCGCCAGATCGTCGAGGATGGAGGGGATGTCCAAGGTGTGGGAGAGGACGCAGACCGCCGCCCGATACCTCAATCCGTCGCGGATGAACTCGGTGATCGACTCACGGTGTTCTGTAGCGGTCCAGGAAAAACAGATGATATGTCCGTCGGTGGTGTGCACTTGGCTACTGCTTTCTAAGGTACAGCGTTCCGCAAAATAGGGCCCGTTTCGCTCGTCCCGGACGCCGAAGTCGATGGTGCGCCTCATCGAAGCGCTGCGGCGCCTTCTTCGTCACGCCTTGCCCTCTCCCGGTCCGTCGCGATATGGGACCGAATTTCAGGGGCGCTGTATTAAGCGTCCCCATCCTCCTCCGATTCTACGACCCTTCAAATATAGTGCAAAAAACGGAAAGTCCAAGTTAGGACTCACGGAAAAATAGATAACGAGCTTTTGGAAGTTGTTTTTACTCGAGCCTCACGATTATTGCTTTGATATCCCGGCTGGCTCGACATAATCTCCCCCCTTTGGGAGGTGAACATGAGCCGAGACATCTACAGAGAACCCCTGGTCAGCCGCTACACCAGCCGCGCCATGCAGGCCCTCTTCTCCGAGGACACCAAGTTCTCCACCTGGCGCCGGTGCTGGGTGGCCCTGGCCGAGGCGGAGCGGGAGCTGGGGCTGGACCATCTGATCTCCGAACAGGCCCTCGCCGAGATGAAGGCCCACGTGAAGGACATCAATTACGACGTGGCCGAGCAGAAGGAGCGGGAGCTCCGGCACGATGTGATGGCCCACGTCCACGCCTTCGGGGCCCAGTGCCCGAGCGCGGCGGGGATCATCCACCTGGGGGCCACCTCCCAGTTCGTGGGGTGCAACACGGATCTCATCCTCCACAAGCGGGCGCTGGCCCTCGTCAAGGCGGATCTGGTGCGGGCCATCGACGGCCTGGCGCGCTTCGTGGAGCGCACCAAGGGGATCCCGGTGCTCGGCGCCACCCACTTCCAGCCGGCCCAGCCCACCACCGTGGGCAAGCGGTTCAGCCTGGCGGTTCAGGATCTGCTCATGGACCTCTCCGCGGTGGAGTGGGCGGAGGCGCAGGTGAAGGCCCGGGGGGCCAAGGGCACCACCGGCACCCAGGCGTCGTTCCTCACCCTATTCGACGGGGACCACGAGAAGGTCAAGGCGCTGGACCGGAAGGTTTCGGAGAAGCTCGGATTCGACGTCGTCTTCCCCGTGACCGGCCAGACCTACCCGCGGAAGCTGGACACCAAGATCGCCGAGGTCCTGGCGGGCATCGGCGCCACGGCCCACTGGATCGGCACCAACATCCGCCTCATGTCCGGCATGAAGGAGCTCGACGAGCCCGCCGGCAAGAAGCAGGTGGGCTCCTCGGCCATGGCCTACAAGCGTAATCCCATGCGCTCCGAGCGGATGTGCGGGCTCTCCCGGAAGCTCATCGGTCTGGTCTCCGACTTCCACGCCACCCATGTCAACCAGTGGCTGGAGCGCACCCTGGACGACTCCGCCATCCGCCGCATGGACATCCCCCAGGCCTACCTCCTCACGGACGCCGTCCTGGGGCTCCTCGTCGACATCGGCGCCGGGCTGGTGGTCAACGAGGCCCCCATCAACCGGCGGCTCAAGGAGGAGCTCCCCTTCATGGCCACCGAGGAGATCCTAATGGCCGCGGTGGAGAAGGGGGCGAGCCGCCAGGAGATCCACGAGGTCATCCGCGAGCACTCGGTGGAGGCCGCCAGAAATGTCAAGATGGAGGGCCGTCCCAACGACCTCATCGAGCGCCTCGGCGCCGATCCGCGCCTCCCCCTTGACGAAGCGGCCTTGAACGCCATCGCCTGCGACGCCGCCAAATTCATCGGCCGCGCCGAGGCCCAGGTCGACGACTTCCTCGAGACCGATGTCCGCCCGGTCCTGGACCGGTGGCGGGCGCTGCTCGAAGACTCCCAGGAGTCGCGGGTCAAGGTCTGAGACCCCCCTCGACAACAACGCACCAAGTTTCACCGCCATCGCGGCGGCGTGTTCACCGGTCGAACAGGCCCTTGCCGGTCTCCTTGTGCCGGACGGTCAGGGCGCTGTCATCAAACCCGACCCCCCCGGGGGGCGTGCTCCCCGTCTTTATGCCGCACTTCGCGCATTCCCCTTCGAGGTAGTCCCGGAGGTCGTCCTCGCCGCGGTGCTCACAAAGCGTCTTCTGCGCGCATTCGACGGCATCCCGCATCTGCCCGGCGGTCTGATAACGGGATTCCTTTTTGAACGCACAGGCGTGCCGGATGATATCCAGCACCACGCCGGGTATCCTGTGGGCGAGGCTATCCAGCGGGCGGATCGACTGCGTCGCGGTCTTTATCATGACCTCCACCGCGCTGTCCCCGGTATGCACATGGCGGCCGGAGAGCATGGTAAACAGGGTGGCCCCCGCGGACCACAGGTCGGTCCTGGCATCGATCTCCCGATGGCGCGCGGTGGCCTGTTCCGGCGCCATGAACGCCGGGGTCCCCAGCCGCGTGCACTCCTGTAGGTTCAGGAGGCTCCGGACCCTGCCGCGGACGCGTGAGATGCCGAAGTCCAGCAGCTTTGTCTCACCCCCGGTGGTGAGGAACACGTTCGCGGGCTTGACATCGCGGTGGACGATGCCCTTCTGATGCGCCGCGTCGAGGACGCCGAGCAACTGCCGGCATATCCTCAGCGTCACGCCCACCGGCATGGGGCCGCAGGGGGGGTAACAGAGCCTGTCGATGCTGACCCCTTCGAGGAGCTCCATCACCATGAACACCGTCCCGTCCCGGTCCGTGTCATCGTCCAGAATCGCGGCGACCCCCGGATGCCCCACCGAGTTCGCGATGAACCCCTCCCGGATGAAGCGGTTACGGATATCCATGTCATAGGCCAGCTCGGGGTGGAGCACCTTCACGGCGAAGCGCCGAAGGTTCCGATGGGTCGTGGCGTATACGGTCGCGGTCCCCCCGATCCCGAGCACATCGTCGATGCGATATTTCTTACACAGGCTCTGTCCCACACGCGATCTGGCGCGGGCCAGCAAATCCATCTCTCGCGGCCGTGAAATCGACATCGCCATCTTCGATGTTCCTTTTGTTCATTCTCTATACGGTATACTTCAGTTGCGGCGCGCGCGATTACGGGTCAAAAAGGTTCGGCCTCTGCGATCGGGGCCCCTCTTGGGCGTTCTGGAGGTTACAGAGGCCAGGCGGGTTTAATGGTTTCATACACCTGAAACCGATGTGGTTCGGATTATGCGGCTCCGTCGGGTGCTCCGCGCTGGTAATCTGTGATATATAGAGGGAGCTCTGCTCTATCGACGAGTCCGTGATATTAATCGTGTCAAATGCCCCCCCCTTGATGATCTTATATCCCTCGAGCCAGCCCTCGTCCGTAGTCGTGTATTCGTCATCGACCCACTCCCATAGATTCCCGATCATGTCGCAGACCCCCGCGAACGTATTTCCTTTGTTCGTCAGCTCGCAGCTCGGCTCCGGGACGCCGTTGTTCCCGCAGCCCCGCCCCTGATAGTTGTAGAAGATCGCATTCTCGCACAGGGGGTCCTCGTTTCCCCAGGGGTAGACGGTCTCCCCCGCCCGGTATCCCGACCGGGCCGCATACTCCCACAGCCTTTTGGAGGGGAGCTCTCCGCCGATCCATCGGCAGAACCGTTTCGCGTCCTGCCACGTCGCGCAGTTGGCGGACCGCCGCCCCCAGTCATCCGCCCCCGCGTTCCCTTCCTGAATCGCCTTTCCGTACCGGTACGGGGTGCAGCTGTCCCATTCTCGTTTGTCTTTGCAGATCCCGGTATCAAGGCATTCAGAGAACTGCGCGGCGGACACCTCCTCCTTCATGATCCAGAAGTCCTCGATCTCCAGGTCATACGCCATATCCTCTCTTAGATTCGACTCCCTCGCCTGCTCATCCTCCCTCGCCTTCACCCAAGGACTGGGACCATCGGTCCCTGCCTCGGTCACCGTTTCGAGGCTCGTTCGGATCTCCTGATCAGTGTCGACCTGGATGTCCTGGTCGATCTTGACCTCTTCACCGAAATGCGATTCATCACCTCTCTCATTGACCGAGGCGATGACAGAGACCTCCTCCAGGCAGAAGGAGAAGTCCGACGGCTCATCGGATTTGACCTCGAAATGTATCCCCTGAAGCGCCCAGAGGTTTCTCTTTGCCGTGCCCGAATCCGGGGTCCTGTCGGGATGCACGGCTTCCCCGTGCCAGGCTTGTACGAGGTACCCATCGCGCGCTATGTCTACCTTGCATTCCTGCTCGTTCGGCTCGGCGCCGGATCCGGTCGGGTCGATGACGCAGTAGGGTTGATTGTCGTCCAGACGGCCTCTCTCCTTGAACTGGACCATGAGCCTGGCCCTCGGCGGGAAGGGCAGGCTGTCCATAGGGGTCACCTTGAAAGAGACGCCGAGGAACCGCCTCAGCAGCGCCTCCTTTTTCCAGATGGGACACGTCCCGACTGTATAGGGGAACTGCTTCAGGTTCATGCTCGCGTCGTCGGTCGTACAGAGGTCGAAACCGATGCCGAAGTATCCCTCCGGATCGTCCTGTCGCCCCAGGTTTCCCGAGACGCAGACCCGGGTCACCGGCGACGAGCCGCCGCCGCTCGCGGTGTCGCTGTCATCCGGACCGAGCCCTTGCCCGGCGTCCGATGCGTACCAGATATGCGGTGTGGCATCCGCCGCGACCGCTTTGATCCTATCGATATGACTTCCGAGGTTGTTGTACCAATACCAGGACCCCTGGATGGGGATGTCTTTATCCAGGATCTGCCCGTTCGTATTGGGCATGATATTAATCATTTCATATTCGATGTCGTCGTCGGGCAGGGGCTCGAGGTTATTGCACGCCAGGACGACCGAGAGGACGGTTGATGGAGGAAATAACTTCAACGCGATCCTCGATGGCGCGCCGGATTCTGATTTCTTCATCTCTAGAACTCCCACACGATGGCGGTCCCTTTCAGGGTCAGCCGGTTTAACGATACGAGCGACTCTCTGTCCGAGGACTTCAGGGAGAAGAGGAGCACGCCGGCGGTGAGCAACACGCCCCCGATCGAATAGCCGACGATGGCGCCGACCCGGAAGGCCTTGGCCTTTCTCGCTTCCTCGAAATACTTGGGCTCGAGCGCCTCGGCTTTGTAATTAACGCCGTCGTGAATGGTGTCCTGTCTTTCGCTATAGATGCCGTTGGCTATGTGCTCGTGCGCGATCTTCCGCCAATGGAGCACCCCGCCGACGCCGAGGGTCACCGCCCCCGAAATCGCCAGCGCGACGGCGCCCCGGCGTCTGACCGGCGGCGGATTAGCGCTTCCGTCGAACGCGATCACCGAACGGACGGCGTCCGCGGCGGTGAGCGCGGCCTCGTCCGCCTCCAACTGGCTGGGGGTCGCCGCGAAGTCCCACTCCTTGATCGTCCCGGAGATGCTGCCGTGGCCACCGATATGGAGCAGGAGGCGCACCCCCTGGTCGACGGTCCGGTAGACCAGCACCGACGCGACGGCGGCGTGGCGTTCGGCGGCCGTCCTCAGCTCCGATCGAAACTCCGCCTCGTAATCGGAGGTGGTCGTCACGACGGCGAGGTGGACGTCGTCATACAGACCTATCTCCCTCTTGATACACGCCTCCCCTCGCGGCCAGAACAGCTCGGTTTCGTTGCCCCCCAAGGAGACCAGGACCACGGTGGGGATATCGTCGACCGTCAGCGCCGGGCCGGGGTGCGGGGAGGGCGATGCGTGGTGTACGTCCGCCGAAACGTTGCGGTTGAACGACAGGACAAGGATAAAGACAAACAGCCGCACCGAGCGCTGTTTCGGGTATCTGATACAGGTCATCGGCATCTCCCGTTACTCCGACAGGACGGCCTTGGCCTCGTGCTCGTATGTCCCATCGCGGTACAGATCGAGATACACGCGGGCCTCGTGGCGCGCCTCCCTCGCCCGTCCCTGCCGGTCGAGGCCCCTCATCTTTCCCGCCCGGGCCTGCTCCGCCATATTCCCGTGGGGGCTCTCGGTCAGGTAGGTGGCGTACCAACGGATGGCCGTCGCGGCGTTGTCGAGGTTCTCCTCGTATATCTTTCCGATGCAATAGGCGGCCAGCCTCGCCTGCTTGGTTCTCCCGAATCGTCTGCGGATCGTCAGCAGGGTGCGCTCCGCGATATCGTGCAGGCCGGCCGTCCGGGCGACATCCTTCAGCGACCACAGGGCGACGAGATCGGACTTCACGAGGGGCGCGTCCTCTATCTTGTAGACCATGAGGCGCGCCTCGGCATACCTCCCGTCCTTTATGAGCTGAATCAGCTGCGGAAGGATCGGTGCGGCCTCGTCTTTCCCCTCGTTTCCGGATTCATCTTCCTCTGGGGGCAGCGGTAGCGTCGCGGCGGCCCCCGTCTTAGCGGCTTCTGAGGAAGGCTCTGGCTGACCGGGCACAGGTCGGGGAGCGCCCTTCCGCCGGTTCTTTCGGTCGCTCCGCGGACCGGGATGCGCGCCGCCGCCGGCTTCTGTTTCGGCGTCACCCGACCACTGCACGGCGTTCTCGGGCCCTCGAGGGGGCGAGAAGCGCTCCGCCAGCCGGGGTCGTTTCTCGGCGACGAGCTCGGGAAAGGAGGTGAGCAGCGCGTCCTCGTTGGGATCCGGAATGATGGTCTCCCTTTTCTCGGCATCGACGCGGAGGTGGTATCCCCTGGTCAGCAACACCGCGTCATTGTTGAGGCGGGTCCCCTCGACCCGTACGGTGCCCTTCTCGACTTTGACATCGAACACCCCGGCCTTCTCATCCCAGGAGACGCCGAACCGGGTCCCCAGCACCACGACCCGATAGGGCCCCGCCTGCACGGACCACTCCGTGGTTCCGTTACCCTTCACCCGGGCCATGAGCACCCCGTTCTCCAGGTGAACATCCACCGACCGCTGGGTGGCGCTCTCCACCGTCGCGCTGCCGCCTTGCCGAAGGTCGAACCGGCTGCCGTTGCCGAACGCGAGCGATACCTCGCTATTCGCGGCGATGACGCTGTTACCGATCCCCTCGGTGCTCGGCTCGATCATGACGGGGATCTCCTCGAAGCGGGGCCACGCCAGGAGCAGCGCCGCGCCGAGCGTCAACACAACCAGCGCCGAGGAGAACGCCCATATCGGCATCCCCCTCCGCTGCAGTATTCTGCCCGTCAGGGATCGAAGCCACCCGCCGCGGCGCACCGGTTCCGCCCTGCGCTCTCTGTTCTTGTCAGCGAGGCTGTGGATAAACTCCTGGTATCGATCCAGCTTCGCATCGGTCACGCCGTCGCCCACCTCACGGGCGATCCGCCGGCCCAGATCGGTCAATGTCTGTTCGCAACTACACCGCATGATATTCCTCTACGAGCGAAACCAGCCTGAAATCGGAGCTCGCCATCTTTGTAAAGAGCAACTCGGATCGCGCCAACCTTCGCTTCACGGTGCTCGGGGAGCACGCCATGATGGTCGCGATCTCGTCAATCTTGTAGCCTTCCATGTATCGGAGGACGAAAACGATGCGATCATCAGCCGGCATATTGTCGAGTATGCTGTAAAAAATCTTGATATGGCGTTCTTTGAAGGGACTGCGTCTCTCACGAAACTCATCCAGATCCCGGCTGTCTCGGTAAAAAATCCTCGCGCGTCGCGCCACCCGCCGCCTCAGCTCGTATTTGACGGTCATAATGGTGACGCGGTTCACCCAGCCGTCCAGTGACTCGGGCTGCCTGATATTTCTAATCGACCTGAAAATGCTCGTATAGACCTGTTGAACGACGTCATCGTGCTCCCGGTCCGAGCCGAGCAGACGCCACACCCAACGGATGATTCGTCGGCTGTACTTGTCGTGAAACGCATTCGAAGCGGCAATATTCCCGTTGACGATCCCATGGATGAGCTCTCGGTTGGAAAATTTCCTCATATTACTTTGTGCAGTTGCGCCCTATGGAAAAACAGGCCAAAAAAAACCAAAATAGCATCATACGGTAAAAGTGCGTTTTTTATAGAATATACGCAATTTTTGCACGATGAACCATGGCAGTCAAGCAGATTGCGGTCGCGGTTTCTCGGGGACACCGCCCGTCAAGGGGGCTCACCTGATACTGAATCCCTCGGCCCCCGGAAGCGTTCGTTGCCATCAAGCTCGACGTGGATGGGGAGTCCGAGTTTGATATGAAGTGTAGCGATAGGAGCGGCGTCTACCCGAACTGTCCTTTCTACTGGACACTCTTCCAGACGATGTGTCCTGTTTCTTGTCTCTTTCAGAAGAGGATGACCTCCATAGCACCGCGTCCAGCCTCCCATCACTGGCATGGTAGTTGCTGCCACCTTCGACGCCGGCCAGTCGAACAGGATGAGATCGCACCCCCATGGGGGTGCCAGAGATACCCGTCTGCGTTGAGAGGAGGTGATGCCTTTGTTTGAGAGATTTTCGTTTTCAGTTGGGGGCGTTCGTAACAGTTTTTTTTCAACACAAATCAATTGAAAGGAGAAAACCATGAGTTTTCGAATCGGATCTAAAGGAGAGGAAGTCCGCAAGATACAAAGCCAATTGATAAAGGAAGGTATCGCGCTCGCGACGGTGGACGGTATCTTCGGCGCAAAGACCAGAAAAGCCGTCATAGTGTTCCAGGAGGCCAAGGGGTTGGAAGTCGACGGCGTGGTAGGCCCGGCGACCATAAAGGCGCTGGGGATCAACATCAAGGTGGCGAAGCTCGAAAAAGAGCGCGGTCAGTTCAGCGCGCTCCTGGCCATGAACCCCAACTATTTTGGCAACCTCAAAGTCTCCGAGTTCGAACCGGTCAAGTCGATGAAGGCCAACGTTTCGTATGAAGAGCTGATGTGCGTGGGTTTTCATCCCCACCTGGATCAGCTCGAAGCGGTCGTCTACGTAAAGAAGACCTACGGATATAGCGGTGGTATCTGCTCGAACGGGAGCATGGAGTACGTTCGTTTCTACGTGGACTGGAAGAACGACGGCCATTGGAGCGATGTGGGCATGACCGCCTTCAGGGCCTACGATGTCCCCGGGGTGAAGCCCCTGGAGTATGCAGTCGTGTTACCCATCAACCCTCGAAAGTCCCCCTGCACGAAAGAAAACCTGCCGAAGGTACGGGCCATTCTCTCCTGGCAGACACCGCCTCCCGCCGACGCTCCCGATCACGAGCCGGTTTGGGGCAATGCCAAAGACGGACGCATTCAGATAGACAAGCGTAAAAAGTTCACGCTCCAGGATCTTCACGATTTGGAGAAGCTGAAGATTCCCAAGGCCCTCGTCGAGATTCTGGATTTACAGCAAGAGATATCGGTCATGCCGTCCAAGGCGCTATTGCCCCGGGAGCTCCATGACGTCTACAAGAACAAGGGCGTCCCCGTTCACCGCTATATCTATCCCCAGTTGAACCTGGTCACAAAAAAGCCGGCCCTCGGGGCGCCGGATAGCGTCTACGCCAACATCGATCTCGGTGACGTGAACATCAACCTATCGGACGCTGTCGGCGATCTGCTGAAGCTCTCGGAGAACACCGACTACGAAGAGCTCAATTGCATCGGCTACGACACGGTGAAGAAAGCCCTGGTGGGTACCCTGACCATCAAGAGGCCGTACGGATACCTCGGAGACCTATGTAAAAAGGGAAGTCAGGAGTACGTGGCGTTTTGGGAGTGGGATGAAGACGAGAGCGATTGGGTGCATCTCGGCACCAGCTCCATCACCGCCCACGACATCACCGGCATCACCAAGGAGGGGCTCAAGTACGCCGTCTATCTGCCCGTGAATTTCAGCCACCGGCGAAAACTCTGCGCGAAGGGGGCGTCCATCGTACGAATCCGCGCCATTTTGTCTTGGAGCACACAGCCACCCGCGAGCAACCCGTACTATAGACCCAAATGGGGGAACCGAAAGCATACCCACATCCACATTCTGCCGGGCAAACCCTCAGACGATCCCCTCCCCCTCCTGGACACGGTCGGGGACATGGATGTCTGCGATATCGACCAGAGCACCGGGCTCGCCACGGGCACGGGTATTATCACGAGCAATGGTGTGGCCAACGAGAGTCCCTTTGGAGGAACCGTTACCATCACGGGGATCATCGCCAATGCCCCGGCCGGGGTAATGGAGGGGACAGAGTCGCCGCTCAAGTACAAAATCTACGTGCGCCCCTACACCCCCTCGTCACCGCAGCCCTGGAAGGCCCTCGACGAACAGTTCACCATCAAGGTGTTACAGCAGACCTCCGGCGGGTCCACGCCTCAGAAGAAGAACATCATCCAGAAACCGGATGCCGTGGACGGTTACTACACCTACTACGAGGACCTGGAAGGCTCGGCATGGCGACAGGTGTCCAACAATGTGCTGGCCAAGTGGAAGACCGGCAAAGGGATGAACGGCCTGTGGCAGGTGAGGATACTCGCCAAGGACAGCCTCAACAACTACTACCCCGGCGCCATTCAGATCTGCGAGGACGGCACTACGAGGAGCACCGTGATACTGTGCTTGGACAATGACGAACCAGAACCCGTGACCGTGAACATCACCGGCGTGCAATTCGGCGGCGCCGGGAGCATTGAGCCCGCAGAGGCCTGCGGGGATTTCCACGTAGGAGATATCATCCACGGCACCTACCACGTGCACGATAAGCACTTCAAGCTCCTGACGCTCAATGTCATTCCCAACGGCCCGGCGCACGGGGCCGCAGTCTCCCCATCAATACGGACCTACGGCGTCGTTCCCACCACGGGAGAGAGCGGTCAGTGGTCCTTGGACACCAAGGGCATGGACGCCTGCGGATATGTCATACGGCTTTGGGGGGTTGATCGCACCATCGTCGGCAGCAATGTCCAACATGGTCTTCGCGACCACGCCGATGTGGGCTTCTGTCTGGATGAGTAAACACCCGCTCACGATCACCCCCTTCTGATCTTGGCTGTGGCTGGCAATCCGGTCCACCCGGTCCACCCGGTCAAATTTTCAGCAGCCCCAACGACAACCGTACAGGTCGAAATTTTTGCGCACCTCCACCGCATGATTTTGGTATCATCGAACGCCACGATCATAGCGGATGGAAAGGACAGGCAATGAAACCGCGATGGGCGATATTCGTGTCGTGCCTCCTGACGAGTCTCGGATGCAGCGAGTCATCGAACAATGGCGAAGGGCTCGGTGACACGGCGAGCGGCGCGGTTGATGGTGATGCCGACGCAGATACGGACACCGACTCGGATACCGATAGCGACGCAGATACAGACACCGACTCGGATACGGATGCCGACGGCGATACAGATAGCGACACCGATACAGATGGCGACACCGATACAGATAGCGACACCGATGCCGATGGGGATGCAGACTCTGATACCGATGCTGATACGGACGGAGATACCGATAACGACACCGACACAGATACAGATACAGACACCGACGCGGACGGGGATATGGACACCGACGGCGACACCGACGCGGACACGGACGCGGATGCCGACGGCGACACCGACACCGACGCGGATGCCGACGGCGACGCCGACCCCGAATGCGCCGAGTACACCTGGCCGGTCTACGCCCCCAATATCGCGTACGACTATGTCGACGAGTTCGACACCATCCCGCCCCCGACCACCGTGGCGGATGACGTCAGCGGCGTGGAGGGCACCTACACCGACGGCTGGTGGACCTTCCGGTGGGGCGCCGATAAGAACCCCCTGGTGACCGAGGCGGCCTGGCTACCGATGCTGGAGCGGTTCAACGAGGACTTCGCCTATATCTCGGATATCATGCGGTGGCCCCGGGACGGCCGCGCCCGGAGCGGCAACTACAGCGCCATCTATCTGTACGGCTCCGGGCTCTCCACGGACGACGCCTCGAACACGGATCTGGGGGGCTGGCAATCCTGGGCTGGCGACGGTCCCATCGTGCTCGCCTCCTACTACCCGGTGTACAGCTTCGATCCCGACTGCCCCTACGACGACAAGGAGGCCCAGCAGGGGGCCATGATCCATGAGGGAATTCACAGCATCCTGGCCACCATGCCGGGTTGTAAGAACGCCTGCTGGTTCCACGAGGGCGGGAACACCTGGCTCCAGGCCACCATGGAGGCCAAGCGGGGGGGCGGCAGCCCCAATAGCATGGGGTGGCTCAGCGCCGGCGCGGCCATCGCCCCCTTCATGCCCGTCGAGTGTTACTCGGGATGGCTCCAGGACGGCAGCTTCGGCGGCCCCTGCGCCGAGCGGGTGGACATGTTCGAGGGGGGGCAGCAGATCTGCACCTGGCGGCGGCTCCTCGGCGGCACCCAGTACGGAGAGACCTTCGCCCACGCGCTGGAGGTGATCCTGGGGGAGCAGAGCATCGCGTGGATCTGGCGGTATACAGAGGCGAGCGGGCGGGTGCTCCAGGATCTGGCGGAGGTGGACGGGGGGCTCGGGCCCCCGCAGACGCGGCGGCTCATCCAGGAGTACCGCGCCCGCCAGGCCTTCGGCGACTTCGGTATCTGGTCCGCGGCCTACCAGCGGCTCTTGGACGACAACTGGAACGCGGTCATCGGGGCGGAATGGGAACCCTCCTGGATGGCCGTGGACCCCTGGACCGCCACCTGTTACGTGGCCACCGCGCGTGACGGGGAGAGCTTGACCCCGGAGGCCCGGACCCTCCCGGGCTGGTCCGGCGCCAACCAGATCCCCCTTACGGTGAGCGAGGGCGCCGCCTGCGCCACCGTGGGCTTTGTCCCCGACACCGAGAACATGAGCTGCCAGCTGGTGTACCGGGACACAAACGAAGGGGTCCACTACGGCGAGCCCGTCACCGGCGGCGCCTGTTCGGTACCGCTCAACAACGTGAAGAACGGCGTGGTCGTCGCTGTGATCGCCAGCACCGAGTACATCTATGACGGCGGCACCGCCAAGTACGGCTACACCCTGACCCTCGATGAAGGGATCGAGGGCGCGGCGGACATCAATAACCGGTGGTATCAGTAGCTCCTGGCGCTTCCGAATTCACACACCTCCAGCGCGTGATTGTGGTATCATCGAACCCTCAATCGGAAGAATTTGGTGAACGCAACGAACGGAGGCGAAAGAACGTGAGCGAGGAGGTCGAGGACGTGATCGAGGAAGGCGCGGAGGCCCTGGATGGACTACGCCTCCCGGCCGGCTGTTTGAACCGTTCGTCTGATGGCTACACGGTGAGGCTTTCATGAATATCGATGTATCGGTCACAACGTTGTTCAGTATCTTTCTCGGCACGGCCTGCTATTCGGCCCACGAGATCGACGGGGCGGATGGTGACGCGGCCGGGCCCGAGTCAGACGACACCGGGGAATTCGAAAACGACAATCGGGTGAATACGGCGTGCCGAGATTCCGAGAACTGCGGCGATACGGTTTCCATCGCGTGCGATTCATTGGTCGGCGGATTCAAAGGGACGATGGAGGAGATCCTGCAGCGAGCTTCGCTCTATGATCCGTCGTTTTACGAGTCCACGCGTGCCTGTATCACGGCCTTCGACGAATGTCTTCTCGACGCGTGTCCGCCCGAAACCACGGCGTCGAGTTGGAAGGTCACCCGCGCATGCTCGTCGCGTTTCAGCATGTGTCTGACGGTCGCGGCGCCGCAAGGCCTATCGTCCGTTCCGCATAACGCATTCTATTCGATGCCGGCGCGCGGCTCGGGTTACAGCCGTTTCGGTATCTGGTACGACTTCGCCGACAGTGATTACGGTGGAGGAGGGGCGTCCGAGATCGAGTGGTCGATACTGGCAGAAGGGGTTTGTGTCCATGGGGTCGCGTCTAGAGAAGAAAACGGACTGGACGCGGTCTACTGGGGCGCCGGCTTCGGGGGGAACCTCAACAGGGATTGGCCGCCGGCCCTCGAACCCGGTGAACCCGGAGAGATAGGCGACAGGTTCCTCGGCGTCACCTTCAAAATCGAAGGCCACTGGGGGGACGAGCTCCGCGTGCTGTTTCACGAAGACATATCGAGCGGGTCCGGACCGCCTGATCAGAGCGCCTATATCGTCGTCCCGCCGGACGCCGCCATGGTTACCGCCCTGGTCGACCAGGCGGAGGTCTGGTACAACCCGGGCAACATGCTCGACGTGGAGACGCTCGACGCCATCCAGTTTCAGGTGGCGACCAATCCGCAAGCGCCCACCCCCTTCGACTTCTGCATTTCAGAGCTCGCCGTTATCTTCGGAGACACACCCTCCAATTCGTGAGCGGGGTCTTCGACTTCGACGATTGAATCTCCCAGGATCGCCGGTCGGCGAAGCCGATGTATTCGTGTATCCTTTTGAAGATAATCCAGATTTCTAAAACGATATTTTGTTACCATCGGAACCCAATGGTGAGAAAGACAAAGCCGTCGAGGTTGTCAATGATCGGGGCCGAGGGAAAAATTCTGATGACGAGGGGAAAGAGGAGGTGATCCGCCGTGGGCGTGCTCATGGATATTTGCGGAGGGCATTCATTCTTCCTACCCATTGTGCAACACCTGGGGGTCTCCGCTGGTGGCGGGCGCACCGTGAGCAGATACTATCTTATAAAATGTCTTTTGTTTAGGCCTGATGGGATAAAGCGGCCGGTCACTTTCGATGGCTACCGAAACATGATAGCCGCATGGTTGCTAACTACAACGTGCTCGAGAACGAGCACAGAAAGGTAACCGACCATGAAGTACTGTGGATTAGATCTGGGTAA
>JBNLED010000211.1:0-27668 GCA_050304755.1 Polyangia bacterium
AGGCCCCCTACGCCCACCCCAGGCTCTCCCGAAACTTCCGGGTCAACAGCTTCTTCATCTCCAAGAACGTGCGGGAGGTGATCCAGGGGGGGCTCGGGGACTACACGCCGATCTTCCTCTCGGACATCCCGCGGCTCTTCACCTCGGGGCAGCTCCCGCTGGACGTGGCGCTCATCCAGGTGACGCCGCCGGACGAGCAGGGGATGTGCAGCCTGGGGATCTCGGTGGATATCGTGAAGAGCGCGGCGGAGAACGCCAGCCTGGTCATCGCCGAGGTGAACCCCCGGATGCCCCGGACCCGCGGCAGCAGCAGCATCAGCGTCCACGACATCGACATCCTGGTCCCGGTGGATCGGCCGCTGATCGAGGTCCCGCCCTTCGAGGCCACCGACGAGACGAAGAAGATCGGCGAGTTCATCGCCGCCCTCATCGAGGACGACTCCACGATAGAGTTCGGCATCGGGGCCATCCCCCAGTCTGTGATGCCGTTCCTGAAGAACAAGAAGAACCTCGGCATCCACACCGAGATGTTCACCGATGCCATCATCGATCTGGTGGAATCGGGCGCCGTCAACGGCCTGAACAAGAGCCTCGATCGGGGCAAGATTGTGGCCAGCTTCTGTATGGGGACCCAGCGGATCTACGACTACATCGACGATAACCCGGCGTTCGCGTTCCACCCCACCGAGTACGTGAACGACCCCTTCGTGATCGGGCAGCAGCACCGGCAGGTGGCCATCAACGTGGCCCTGGAGATCGATCTCACCGGCCAGGTGTGCGCGGACTCCCTCGGCACCAACTTCTACTCCGGCATCGGCGGGCAGGTGGACTTCAACCGGGGGGCGGCCCGGAGCCGTGGCGGCAAGGCCATCATCGCACTTCCCTCCACGGCCAAGGACGGCACCATCTCCCGCATCAAGGCGAGCCTCAGCCCCGGGGCCGGCGTGGTGACCACCCGTGGGGACGTCCACTATGTGGTGACGGAGTACGGCGTGGCCTACCTCCACGGCAAGAGCGTCCAGGAGCGGGCCATCGCCCTCATCTCCATCGCCCATCCCAAGTTCCGGGCCGAGCTCACCCGGGAGGCGGTCAAGGCCAAGTACCTCCGCTCGGAGTACGCGGAGGTGGAGGGGAAGATCGTGGTGGGCCCCCCGGAGTTCAAGACCACCCACGTGCTCCACGACGGCACCCTGCTCAACTTCCGCCCGATGCACCCTACGGACGAGCCCCGGCTCACCGAGCTTTTCCACGCCCTCTCGAAGGAGACCATCTACTACCGCTTCATGTCCCGGATGAAGTTCGTGCAGCGGAAGGTCATCCAGAACTTCGTCTACATCAACCACCGCACCGACGTCGCCATCGTCGCCACCCTGCCGGAGGCCCACGGGGAGGAGATCATCGCCATCGGCCGCTACTACCTCGACGAGAAGAGCAACCTCGCCGAGGTCGCCTTCGTGGTGCGGGACGAGTGGCAGAACCACGGCATCGGCACCGCGCTCTTCAGGCACCTCACCCTCATCGCGAGGCGGAACGGCCTCGGCGGGTTCACGGCGGAGGTGCTCAAGGCCAACCGATCCATGCAGCGGGTCATCTACAAGAGCGAGTGCGACGTCACCAGCGTGCCCAACGACGACGTCTACAGCTTCACCGTCAGGTTCGCCTGAGGAGAGGGGGAATCCTTTGGACAAGCGCGCCATATTCATCCACGGCGACCGCCTCGACCGGGACGGGTATCCGCCGGAGTGTCCCTTCGATTCCCGCCGGGCCGGCCAGACCCTCGAGACCGTCCGGTCCCTCGGGATGTTGAACCTGCCGAGCACCGGGCTGGTGACACCGGAGCTCGCCCCCCGGGAGGTCCTGGAGCGGTTTCACACCCCCTCATACCTGGACGTGCTGCGCCGCGCGGGACGCGGTGAGCACGACTTCAAGGCGCTCAAGATGGGGCTCGGCACACCGGACTGTCCGCTCTTTCCGGAGATGTACGAATTTCTCTCCCTGGCCGTCGGGGGCACCCTCACCGGCGCCCGGGCGATCATCGACGGCGCCGCGGATATCGCCTTCAACCCCTCCGGGGGATTCCACCACGCGGGCCCCGAGGCGGCCGCCGGGTTCTGCTACCTCAATGACGTGGTCCTCGGCTGCCTCCTGCTCGCGGACGCGGGCATGAAGGTCATGGTCATCGATATCGATGCCCACCACGGCGATCTCACCCAGCAAGCGTTCTATCAGCGGTCCGACGTGGTGACGGTGTCGATGCACGAGAGCGGCAAAACCCTGTTCCCGGGCACCGGCTTCGTGGAGGAGAGGGGAGAAGGGGAGGGGCTCGGGGCCAGCATCAACCTCCCCCTGCCGGTAGGGACCTACGACACTATCTACACCACCGCCTTTCACGAGGTGGTCATCCCCGTGGTATACGCGGTGAAACCGGACGTCATCGTGCTCGAGCTCGGCATGGACGCCCTGGCCGTCGATCCCCTCGCCCACCTCAACCTCACCAACAATTGCTACGCCGATATCGTGGCCGACATCGTGGAGTTGAACAAGCCCATCCTCGCGGTGGGGGGCGGCGGCTACAATGTCGGCGCCACCGTCCGGGGGTGGGCCCTCGCCTGGAGCATCATGGCGAGCGGCCGGGACGATGATACGGCCCTCTCCGCTGGCCTCGGCGGCGTCATGCTCGAGAACACCGCCTGGTTCGGCGGCCTCCGGGACCGCACCCTCCTCTCCCACGGCGGTTACCGGGAGGCCGTGGACCGGGATATCAAGAAGACCATCGACCGCATCAAGCGCGACAGCTTCCCCCTGCTGAAGCTCGGCTGATATCCTGTCGGCATTGACTCCTGCGACGAACGGGCGCTACCCTGGTCCGAGCCCGGAAACCGAAGAGAGGAGGCCCCATGTCCCGACAGACCCTGAACCTGACCGATGAGCTGCGAGACTACCTGCTGTCCGTCTCCCTCAGGGAGCCTGAGGTGCTGCGGCGACTCCGTGAGGAGACAGCGGGCCATCCGCTCTCCCGCTACCAGATCTCGCCGGAGCAGGGGCAACTCATGGCGTTGCTTGTCGGGCTCGTCCGCGCGAAAAACACCATCGAGATCGGTGTATTCACGGGATACAGCGCCATCGCCACGGCCCTGGCCCTGCCGGACGACGGACGCATCATCGCGTGCGACGTGAGCGAGGAGCATACCGGAACGGCGCGTCGGTATTCCGCCGAGGCCGGCGTCGATCACAAGATCGATCTGCGCATCGGACCGGCCCTCGAGACCCTGGACGGGTTGATCGCCGCTGGAAAGGAGGGGGCCTTTGACTTCGGCTTCATCGACGCGGACAAGGAGAACGACCAGGCCTACTTCGATCGCCTCCTCCGGCTCCTTCGTCCCGGCGGGATCATCGCGGTGGACAATGTGCTGTGGAGCGGCCGGGTCATCGATCCCGAGGCCGACGATCCGGACACCGAGGCCATCCGTAGGTTCAACGAGAGCGTCCACCGGGATGATCGGGTCGCGCTCAGCGTCGTCCCCATCGGCGACGGGCTGACCCTCGCCGTGAAGCGTTGAGCGATAAAGCGTGAACGGTCGCGCGCTGGTCCCGATTATTTGAATTCCCTCGGTGAAACTGGGTCATAGTATGGATAGGGACGGCGCCGGACGCCGTTTCGATGATAGCCAAATGACCTCATTGCGCCATGGAGTAAGGAGATGAAATCAGTACTCAACATCTGCCTGTTATTGTCGTCGATGATCTTCTCGGTTGACGGGCTCACGGATCAGAGCGACGAGAAGAGGGCCGCGGCGGCCTTTGGGAAGGGAATCTCGCTGTACAAGGCGGGGAAGATGGATGAAGCGGTCAAGGCGTTCCGCCGGGCGGACGCCCTGAACCCTTCGTGGAAGATTCAGTACAACATCGGCCAGTGTGAGGCATCTCTCAAGCGGTACGGGTTGGCCATCGAGGCCTTCGAGCACTATCTCGGCAAGGGGGGGGACGACATTCCCATCGAGCGGCGGGACGCGGTGCTCAAGGAGCTCGATCGGCTCCGGCGGATGGTGGGGACCATCATCATCAAAGGGGAGCCCGGGGTGGACGTCTATGTCGACATCGTCAAGTACGGAAATACCGCGAAGCGCTCTTCCATCAAGGTGACCGCCGGCGTGGAGCACGAGGTATCGTTCGTCAAGGACGGCAAGAAGATCGGCAGCGTCACCCTTCGGGTCTCCGGCGGCGAGATCCTCGAGGTGCCGTTGGACTCGAAGGCCGCCTCGGTGGGGAAGCCGACCCTCCTGCCGCCGGCGGCGGTCTCCCCGGCGCCGCCGACGGTGTCCGCCCCGCCGCCGGCAGCGACAGCCGCCAAGGAACCGCCGTACAAGACGATGCGGCAGCTCAAAGAGGCGCTCCGGAAGCGGGTCATCACCCGACAGGACTACGCGAGACACCAGGCCGAAATCCGGCGGATGCTAAACGCCGAGTACGCGGCGCTGAAGCAGGCGCTCAGGGCGGGCAAGCTCACCAAGCGGGAATACAAGATCAAGGCCGCGGAAGCCAAGCGGAAGTACGAAGGGAAGTAGGGGGCCCGTATGGCGTACACGTCGTCCGCGCCGCTGCCGGCCTCGATACTCTGAACCCACACGTCTGTGTCGACAGGGGACCAATCCGCGCCGTCGAAGTGTGGCGTTTGCGACAGCTTCTTTCCGCCTGCTTTTCAGAGGTTGAACACACATCCAATTAATTTGTTACCAGGGCCTCATCGTCAAGCTCCGAATGGTGGCCGTCGTGGGCCTCGCCCTCGGCTTGTACTATCCCCGGGGCGTGGCCTCTCTCGTCTCCGCCAAAAGGGAGCCCACCGTGCCCATGGCATCGCCACCCTGTCATCGGTCCTCGGCTCTTCCTTCGCCATGACCGCTATCACCACCAACACCGGCTTCTCCGCCATGATCTTCGCGGGCGCGCGCCGGCTACGCCTCGGGCGCCCTCATCCGCGTCATCGCAAAGCGGACGGTGACAGAAGCGTGAGACCAAAGGATACTACAACGGGATCCGAGCAACGCCGGGCGATATGTTCGGATGGGCTTCTTTCAACTCGGACTCGGTGAGCACCATTTCAATTTGGAGCAGCGCCTTGAGCTCTTTCGTTGGCACAAAACGAACGTAACAGGACACCGGAATGGTCGGCGTTGTATACACAGCCGCTTCCGGGCAACCCAGGGTTTTGAGCACGTGGGCGACGGTCTCGGCCTTTTCGAAGGCGTTGACCACGCGAACGAGGGATTGGCGCTTGGGGGACGATACGCCGAAGCGTTTGTACACGCCGGCGACGAACCGCCGCTTCCGCGCGGGGGTGGCGGAATCGAGGGATGCGCGGTTCACGGTGTACCAGCTTCGATTTTCGGCTTTTTTATAAAAGGAATTCAACAGGCGGCTAAGGGACTTCGAACGAAATTCAATTCTATCGCCCTCGATTTGTCTTACAGCGAATGAGATGCCCACCTCCTTTTCATAAGCTACGATGGTGGCAGCAAAGGCGGCGGCCGCTTTTGACTCATTGTAGAAAAAGAACTCGACTTGCTCGTCCGACAGCCTGCGGCCGCTGTACTCCTGCAGCATGCCGAGGATTTCGAACAGGGTGTCTGTCACACAGGGATTGGGGTCGCCTTGGCAGTGCTTTGCCGCGTCGGCGTCAGCGGTCTGGGTCGCGTCTGGCGGCGCTGGGCTGTCTGACGTCGACGCAGGATGCGTTTTGTCACGCGCTTGGGCTTCTTGGCCGTTCTCTTTTTCCCAAACCTGTGCCGGCTCCTTTTTCTTTGGATTCTCAGCCTTTGTATCCTCTGTCTTGCTCCCGCAGGCGCCGCACAGCAGAACTGCGATCACATAGATGAGACAGACGTTTTCCATTGGTACCTCCCCGTTCATTTTTCGTAACGCGTTTCCCAAACCGATTAACATCTCTCCGAATCGATATCATCGATATATTCTTCCCAAATTACAAGGTCTGAGAGAGCACATTCCGCCTTCCCCGACTCACCGGACAGAAGGAGGGACGGCTTCGGACCATCGTCGTGGGATACGGCCCCAAAGGCGGCCTCCTGGGGTGGCCCATATTCCATGGGGCCTGGCAACTCCATGTATATCCGTCGCACCCCCGCGAAACGTTGTGAGTAATAGTTCTCCCCGCGCGAAATCGGTGCTACTCATGTGATATGACGAAGGCGTCCCCTGAAAAGATCCTCCGGCGGCTGGTCGACTACATGCCCGGCCACTACACGAGACACCCCGCGTTCCTGCGGTGCGTCCAGCGGCTGGACCGGGGGGATTGCGGCGGCGCCCTGGCGCAACTGATCGCGCTGACGGGCGATTTTGACCACTACTTCTCGGACGAGTTCTGGCGGGCGCTCGCCCGGGCGGCCGAGGCGCTGGAGATGGCGGACGAGGCCGCCCGTTGTCAGCGTCAGCTGGCGCGGACGTTGAAGGTGGCCGGGGGGATCCCCTTCGGGTGGACCGAGGCCGTCATCAGCCCGACCCTCCGCAAGACCTTCATCGCGGAGCGGATCAAGGCGGCATGGGTGGCGAAGCGTCGCGCGAAGGACGGGGTCGACCGGTTGATCCGGGCTGAGGGGCTTCATCTGAGAATGGACGGCAGGGCGGGGACCCTCTATTATGTCCGGGGAGGGCGGCTGGCGGAGATCGACGGAGAGCTCGGCGTGTCCGGGCTAATCCTCTATTTCAGTGGGACGACGCACTGGTCCCTGCCGAAGCGACAAACGTTGACGCCGGAGGAGATATCGGATCTCCGCGCGTCGATCGAGGCGTGGGCGGGGCAAGGGAACGGCCCCGTCGAGCTCGCCTAGCATTTAGGAGGGCGCGCCTACGCCATGTGCTCCCCCGTGACGAAGAACCGCAGGTTGTGCCCCACCCGCGTCAGGCTCGCCCCGGCCTGCTCCAGCTGCTCCGTGGCGGCCGCGGTCTGCCGGCTCCCCTCCGACAGGTTGCCCATGGCCTCGGCGATCTGCCGGATGCCGGCGGTCTGCTGCGAGATGACCCCGGCGATCTGGCGGGCCTTGTCCGATGACTTCTCCTGAACCACCACCATCCCCTGCATGGCCTGTTGAATTTGCGTTATGGCCTGCCGTCCCTCCTCGGTGCGACCGATGGCGTTGCGGATCTGCTGGGTCGCCACCTTGCTCTGTTCCGCCAGGTTTCTCACCTCCGACGCCACCACCGAGAAGCCGCGACCGTATTCGCCCGCCTTGGCTGCCTCGATCCCCGCGTTGACCGCCAGCAGGTTGGACTGCTCGGCGAGATCGTTCACCAGCTCGACGATCTCCTGCACCTGCCCCACGGCCTGCATGATAAGGGAGGCCTGCTCCACCTGCGACAGCCCCTCCCGTCCCCTCTCGACGGCCTCCGCCGCGGTGGAGAGCACCACCTCGGCGGTCTGGGCCACGTTCTCGCTCATCGCCTTGATCTCCTCGGAGGTGGCCGAGACCTGCCCCACCGCCCCGAACTGCTCCGCCGCGGTGGCCGAGGTCTGCTGGGCTGTCGCGGACAGCTGTGAGACGGCGGCCATGAGCTCCTCTATCTGGGCGCGATACTGCCTGACCACGATACGATTGAGCCAGATGACGGAGATGGTGCCGATGGCGGCGCCGATGGACAGGAGGAGGAGCGAGGTCACCAGGATATTCTGTCGGCCAACGACATACCCGATGTATCCGATGATCCCCATGGGAGGAGTCACCATCGCGAAGACCCGAATCGCCAGACCGCGCTTGAACAGGAGCCATCCGATGAAATTGACGACGACGATGGCGAGCGCAACCAGGACGCCGAAGAACACATAGTCGTTTATTCCTGAAATCATTGACATTCCTCCTCATGTATCAATTTAATGTAAATCATGTAAGATAATATTGTGCGATGCTTTATGCGAGGCAAGAGCCGCCTGACGGTTTTCGATTTCGGCCTTGGGGTTCTTCAGCAGACTTGAGATTGCGAGGGTCACCGCCGCCGCCAGGGATCCACCGGTCATGCGGCTTCTTGTAAAAGAGGACACGATCCCAGCGTAGAGGACTTCTGCGGTATCGCTTCTCGGGACCTGGTGCCGGTGCGCTCCGATTTATCCCGCGATCCCTATTGGTTAGCCTCCTTGTAAGGATTTTGGGAACGTGTCGATCATTGGCATATATCCTGCTTCATGAAATTATTCCGCGAACGATTGTCGCATTGCCGTGGGCTTCCCGGCCCGGCCAATGCTTCGGAGGATCTGGATGAATCACCTTGGGGCCATTTTCGGGGTTCTATTGCTCGCCTCGACGGCGTGTTCGGCATCACGCCATGACGAAAGGACCCGGCAGGCAAAGGAAGGGGCGGAGCCCGCGGACATCTCCACGAAGCGGAATGATGTGACGATTTCCAAAGGAAAGGGCGCCCCGGCCTCCGGGCCCCGTCCCAATGTGGTGGTGATGCTGCTCGATACCCTGCGTCCGGACTTTCTGGGGGTTTACGGGGCGAAAACGGAGCCGGCGCCGTTTCTGGGAGAGCTGGCCAAGCAGTCGGTCGTCTTCGACAACGCCCTCTCGACCTCCTCGTGGACCGCCCCCGCAACGGCCTCCCTGTTCACCGGCCTCTACCCGCCGGAGCATACGGTGGTGCAGGGGTTCCGGGCGCACCGGGGGTTGATCGAGAAGATGAAGGCCGAGGGACACACCGACCTCGAGGTGAACCGCATGCCGAAGGACCTCGACACCCTCCCGGAGGTGTTCCGCGGCGCGGGGTACCGCACCTTCGGGCTGGCGGCGAATATCAACATCGGCGACGCGATAGGGTTCAGCCGCGGGTTCGACAGGTTCGAGCGGATCATCCAGGCGCCGGCCGAGGAGATCCTGAAGAAGGTCGCCGGGTGGCGAAAGGAGATCGTCCGGGCGAAGCCGTTCTTCCTGTACCTCCATTTCAACGACGCGCACACGCCCTACCACCAGCGGAGGCCTTTCTATCAATACTCCGCCGACCCGAGGGAGGACGCGCGGGCGCGGTATCGTAGCGAGATCAGCTACCTCGATGCGACCTTGCAGAAGATCTGGCAGCTGCCGGGGCTGCGGGAGAACACCGTGCTCCTGGTTGTCTCGGACCACGGAGAGGAGTTCTGGGAGCGCGGCGGTACGAAGCACGGCCCGACGCTGTTTTCGGAGCTCAACCGCGTCGTCATGATGGCGCACGGCCCCTCGGCGGGGATCGCGCCGTCGCGGGTCGTCGAGAACGTCAGCCTCATCGACGTGCTGCCGACCCTCGCGGAGCTCGCCGGCATCGACGTGAAGACGGAGCGGGAGGGGAGCTCCCTCGCGCCGCTGCTCGCGATGGCGGACGGCGCCGCCCCCCCGCGGCGGTTCCATGAGCGCTGCCTCTTCGCCCACCGGATGTTCTCCAGCATCCGGAACGTCGCGGTGTGGTCCGTCACCTGCGGTCATCTCAAGCTCATCGACTGGTGGGGGGATCGCCACAAGCTGTACGATCACCGAGAGGATCCCGGAGACCTCTACGACCTCTCGGAGACCCGCCAGAAGACCGCGGCCCGGCTCTCGGATCGCCTCGCGCGCTTCAAGGACCGCATGTCCCGGCCGGAGCACGCCGCCGCGACGACGGAGATCGCCCTGGACGAGACCCTCCTCGAGCAACTGAGGACCCTCGGCTACGTGGAATAGAATAACGTTCCCATCCGAGCGTATCTTGTTATACTGTTCTCGCGATGCGACGGTCGTGTCCGAGCTGAGTTGGAACCCCTGATGCGCTCTTTTCTCGATGCAAAACCATGTCATCTGATGCGCCCGATCTTCGTGGCTTGCCTCGCAGCGCTCATTCCCCTGAAGACCGCGGCGGATCCCTCCAGACCCAACGTCATCCTGATCATGGCCGACGATCTCGGCGCCGAGGGGCTGGGGAGCTACGGGAGCACCCTCTACACCACGCCGAACCTCGATCGGATGGCCGAGGAGGGGGCGCGGTTCGAGAACGCCTACGCCACCCCGCTGTGCACCCCCACCCGAGTGATGCTGATGACCGGCCAGTACCCGAACCGCACCGGCTTCACCAACCTGATCTCCAAGGAGAAGCGCGCGCGGTTGCCAAAGACGTTGAAGACCTTCGGCACCTACTTCAAGGCGGCGGGATACCGGACCGCCATCGCGGGCAAGTGGCAGCTGGGGCAGTTCGATCAGTACTCGAATCAGCCCCGGGAGCACGGCTTCGACGAATATTGTCTGTGGAAGTGGCAGTACGCCAACAAGAAGAGCAGCCGCTACTACACCCCGGGCCTATGGTGCAACGCCGCGTCGATCGACGGGGGGGTTCGGGATTTCGGACCGCGCCTCTACGTGGAGTTCATCCTGGACTTCATGGAGCGGAACCGGGACGGGCCGTTCCTGGTCTATTATCCAATGGCGCTGGTCCACACGCCGCTGGTCTCCCCCCCGGAATACAAGGACCTGGCGTACAGCCGGTATCCGAAGGGGACGGAGAAGGCCACGGCGCAATACGGCCACATGGTCACCTACATGGACATGATGGTGGGGCGGATCCTCCGGAAGGTGAAGGACCTCGGGATCGAGGAGAACACGCTGATTATCTTCACGGGGGACAACGGATCGCCGAACGGGATCCGGAGCCGCCTCGGGGATCTCGTGCTGCCCGGCGGCAAGGGGAACAAGAGCGAGGCGGGCACCCGGGTCCCCTTCCTCGCCCGCTGGCCCGGGAAGATACCGCCGGGGGCGCGGTCCCCGTTCATCTCCCTGGTCGACGTGCTCCCGACCATCGCCGCCGTCGCGGATATCCGGGTGGACGGCGAGGTCGACGGGATGGATCTCTCCCACAACCTGTTCGGAACCGAGGGGACGGATCGCGAGCACGTCATCATCCCCTTCAGGGACGACCTGTGGGTCCGGGACGCGAGCTTCCGCTTTCACGACGACGGCAGCCTCTTCTATTGTCCGATTACCTCCGATCGAAAGCGATATCGCGCCAAGCTGAGTGAGCGGACCGCATACCGGGAGGACCGGCGGCGCCTCAAACGGATCCTCGAGTCCTTCAAGGCGGCGGTCCCGACCCACGACGCCGGAGGGGCGGTCCGCACCATAAAACGCCATCGCGCGAAGCGGAAGGTCCGCCTTTCAGGATCGGGGGCGAACCGGACCGACTGAGCGTCCTCGTCTATCGCATCAAAGAAAGACCAGGTGGCCGACGCTGTAGAAGTTGTCCCCCTCGACCGGAATGATCTTGACGCGGTCGACCCCCCGGCGGGCGGTTTTCGCGGGCAGGCGAATCTCGTGGACCATGAGCCCCGTGGTCCGGTCGCCGGGCCTCCGCCTGGGGGTCCATCTCAGATCCACGGGCTCGCCGTCGCGGTAGAGCTCCAGACGATACGTATCATTACCGTCGAGGCTGACGCTGAGCCTCGAGGCGTGGGAGACCGCCTTCAGATCGATCGAGATTCCGTAGCCCTTAATCACCGTGTTGCCGGGGGCGTTCCAGGGGGTGCCCTCCGCCTTGACCTTCGACAGGGCTTCGATGGTGACGGGCTCGGTCCGGAGGGCGTCGTCCTCCAGGCGGCGGTAGTAGAAGTGGGGCAGGGCCAGCACCGCCAGCGCCGCGGCGAGGATCGCCACCGGCCGCCGGACCCGCTTCCAGGTCAAGCCCCCGTCGGCGCCCGCGCCGAACAGCTCCGGCGCGTGGCTGATCACCACGAAGGCGAAATAGGCGGTCAGGCAGACCGAGGTGATGCTGGTGGCGAAGTACCGAACGTTGTGTATGTCGCTGTGGAGCCCCAGCGCCTCGGTGAGATAGAGGATCACCAGCCCCACCGTGCTGCGCAGCGGTTTGAAGAGATGGACCGACCAGATGAAGAGCAGGATTCGCAGGTTGAAGTAGTTCATCTGCGGTGTGGTCAGGATGAAGAACGGCATCACCATCAGGGGCATGAAGCGGTAGGCCGGCCCGCCGGTCCGGATCATCAGGACCGCGATGAAGATCAAGGACGCGAGACCGATGGCCCTGAGGTAGGGCTGGCGCCCGCGGAGTTCCTCCGCCTTCTGGAGGGTGCCGCCGCGGACGTCCATCTCGAGGCGGGTCCGCTCGCCGTGGAAGATCATCGCGTCGCCGAGCCCCACCCGCTGGGAGGAGTAGGAGTCGGGGCCGGCGTGGATGGCCATCTTCTCCGCGGAGTCGACGAACGCCCGGGGACCGTAGCGCGCCAGGGCGCCCCCCGCCAGCAGCGCGAGCATGACCGCGGCGCCGGCCAGGAAGGCCAGGTGGTGACGCTCGAGGGTCCGCTTCGATATCAGGCTTCTTCCGATGGCAACCGCGGCGGGGAAGAAGAGCACCGCGGGGAACAGCCGCACCAGGCCCGCGTAGGCGAGCCCGGCCCCGGCGGCCGCGTAACGTTCCCTCCGATAGCAGGCCACGCCAATGACCGCGGCGGCCAGCCAGTCGAAGCGCAGCAGGGCCTGCCCCACCATCGGCCACCGGCCGCTCATGGTGGTCACGAAGAAGAGCAGGGCGAAGAGAAAGGCGTCGAAGCCGAAGGCCCAGAGGATGAACGCGAACAGGCCGGCCACGAGGAGCATGTCCACCGAGGTGATCACCTTGAGGTGCTCCACCGGCATGACGGACGAGAGGAACCCGCCCACCAGAGTCCACGTGGGGGGCGGGTTGTAGCCGTGGTCGCTGAACAGGTAGTGCCAGTCGCCCCCCCGCCATCGGGCGGCGATGAACGCCAGGTCGTCGCAGAAGCGGTTCCACCGGGCCGCCGTGAACCGCCCCTTGATCGCGTCCTTCATCTCGAAGGCGCGACCGGCCGGCAGCATCTCGTAGTCGGTCAGATCGCGGAAGGTGCGGATCCCTTTGAACCGATGATCCCGCTCGCTGTCGGCGATGAGCATCGCCGCGTAGAGGTTCGTGTAGCCGAGCTCGTCGAAGTACTTGGAGTTGAGGTAGTAGTAGGTAACGTCATCGTAGTTGCGCTCGGTGGTGACGTTCTTCAGGTCGAACCCGAAGTAGTTCATCAGCCCGAGGCCGGCGGTCAGGCAGACGGCCAGGTAGTAGCTCATCCCCAGGCGCCGGAGGGGGCCCTCCGCCGCCATCGCCCGCCTCAGCGAGAAGTCCGGGTATCGCTTCCGCAACAGGCCGTAGGCCACCGCCAGACCGGCCGCGGCGACGGCCAACCAGACCCGGGTCTGGACGCCCGACGCGGGGAGGCCGTACCGGGCGGCCAGGGCGAACGCCAAGATCAGCGGCGCGCCCCACGGCCAGCCCCTCTTCAGATAGGAAATAAGCGGTCTCTTGTTCATGTGACCCATTATTAGACCAATCAGGCGCAATAGTCATCCGGAGACCGCCGGTTTTCGAGGGATCCTCGCGGGCCCCGGAACGCACCCCCGCGGGATGTCGCCGTTCTTGACATCGCATTGCTTCACCGTATCTCTAGGCCGAGAGAACGAAGCAATGAAGGAGATGAATACATGAGTCAATCAGAAGAGAAACGGCCGCTCGGCTTCACCACCCGGCAGCTGCACGCGGGCCAGGCCCCGGATCCGACCACCGGCTCCCGGGCGGTGCCGATCCACCAGACCACGTCGTATGTATTCCAGAGCGCGGATCACGCCGCCCGGCTGTTCGCCCTCGAGGAGATGGGGAACATCTACACGCGGATCATGAACCCCACCACGGACGTCTTCGAGCAGCGGATGGCCGATCTGGACGGGGGCGTCGGGGCGCTCGCCGCCAGCTCCGGGCACGCGGCCCAGACCATGGCCGTCATGACCCTCTGCGGGGCCGGCGACCACATCGTCTCGGCGTCCACCCTGTACGGCGGCACGTACAACCAGTTCCAGTACACCTTCCCGAAGCTCGGCATCGACGTAACGTTCGTGGATCCGTCGAACCCGGCGAACTTCGAGGCGGCGATCCGGGACAACACCAAGGCGATCTGGGGGGAGACCCTCGGCAACCCGAACATCAACGTCTTTCCCTTCGAGGAGGTGAGCGCCATCGCGAAGAAGCACCGGGTGCCGCTCATCATCGACAACACCTTCGCCACCCCGTACCTCTGCCGCCCCATCGAGTGGGGCGCCGACATCGTCGTCTACTCCGCCACCAAGTTCATCGGGGGCCACGGCACCTCCATCGGCGGCGTGATCGTCGACAGCGGCCGCTTCGACTGGGCCGGGTCCGGCCGGTTCCCCGGGTTCACCGAGCCGGACGAGAGCTACCACGGGCTGATCTACGCCGAGCTGGGGCCGCCGGCGTTCATCCTGAAGGCGCGGGTCCAGACCCTCCGGGACATCGGCGCCTGTATCTCGCCACACAACGCCTGGCTCTTTCTCCAGGGGCTCGAGACCCTCAGCCTGCGGATGGATCGCCACGTCCGGAACGCGGAGGCGGTGGCCGGGCACCTCGAGGGGCACGACAAGGTCGACTGGGTGACCCACCCCAGCCTTCCGGACCATCCCGATCACGACCGGGCCGGAAAATACTGCGAGCGGGGCGCCGGCGCGGTGCTCGGGTTCGGCATCCGCGGCGGACGGGACGCGGGGCGTCGCTTCATTGACAGCCTCCGACTGTTCAGCCACCTGGCCAACGTAGGGGACGCCAAGAGCCTCGCCATCCACCCCGCGAGCACCACCCACAGCCAGCTCTCACCGGAACAGCAGCGGGCCGCCGGGGTGAGCCCCGAGATGGTGCGCCTCAGCATCGGCATCGAGGATCTCGACGATATCCTCTGGGACCTGGATCAGGCGTTGGAGAAGGCATAAGCGGGACTACACCACCGGGATGGGGTTGATGAAGCGCACGCCGACGCCGCCGAGGTAGCCGTAGGAGTTGGCGTAGTCCTCGCCCACGACGGATACCCCCACGGGCTGATCCGCCACGAGCCGCTGGGCGCCGTCGACGCACGCCCCTCGTCGACGCTGTTGTATTCGAGGGCCACGCGGCCCACTTCGAACCCGGAGTCTCCCACCGCCGTGAAGTCGGCGTCTGTGTCCGTGTCGCCGTCGGCATCGGTATCCGTATCGGTATCCGTATCGCCATCGACGTCCGTATCGGTGTCGGTATCGGTGTCCGCGTCGGCATCGGTGTCCGCGTCGGCATCGGTATCCGCGTCGGCATCGGTATCCGCGTCGGCATCGGTATCGGTGTCCGTGTCCATGTCCGCGTCTCCGTCGCTGACCACCGGAAAATCTGTTTCGTCGTCATGCGCGGTATCGACGGGCGCGGCGTCCACCCGAGAGCATCTGAAGCAAAGTGGATATAATAGTATCGGCAATAGAAAAAGGGGGATGTGTCTAATCATTAAGAGCCTTTCAAATCTCAATATGGTCGTATTCTACAGGTTTTTGTTGATTTTCACCACCGGATACAATCGGTGATAAGAGCTTCAATCGGTCGAAACAGGCGTCCGAGACGATTGCCCTCCGGTCTACCGACCCCGGTCGAGATCGGGGCGGTCGCTACTCCGCCTCCAGAACGCAGCGCTGGGATCACCCGTCGCCGTTATCCGTGTTGCCGTCGTTCCGGGCCGTTGTCAGTCCAAGACGTTGGGGTATACTGGCCGACATGAAAATGAAAACGCAGCCCAAGCAGGCCCCGGGGATGACCGGGGCCGCCGACATCACCGTCGCCGTGCTCGCCTTCAACGAGGCCGGGAACCTGGCGCCGGTGGTCCGCGAGCTGGACGGCGCGCTCGGGTCGATCCCCGGCGATCACGAGATCGTAATCATCGATGACGGGAGCACCGACGGGACCGGGGAGATCGCCGCGGATCTGGCGGCGCGCCACCCCCGGGTCCGCGTCGTGACCCACGCGGTGAACCTCGGGCTCGGCGGGGTCTACCGCACGGGGTTCGCCGAGGCGCGCAAAGATCTGCTCACCTTCTGGCCCGCCGACGGGCAGTTCGATCCGGAGATCATCCGGCGGTTTGCGTCGCTGATGCCCGGCCGGGATCTGGTGCTCGGGTACCTGCCGAACCGAAAGCGCGGCCTCGTCGCCGCGTTCCTGTCCTCCGGCGAGAAGCTCCTCTACCGGCTGCTCTTCGGCCGGCTGCCCCGGTTCCAGGGGGTGCTCATGCTGCGTCGCCGGCTGCTGGACGACATGACGCTCGTCTCCGACGGGCGAGGCTGGGCGGTCATCATCGAGTTCATCATCCGGGCGGTCCGTCAGGGCGCCCGGGTCACCAGCGTGCCCACCGATCTCCGCGCGCGCCGAGGGGGGCGCTCGAAGGTGGTGAACCTCAGGACCGTCTACTCGAACCTCGTCCAAATCCTGGAGCTTTGCTGGCGCATCTGAAGGGCCGGCGCGGTTGCAGCCGTTTGTTCAGGGATTATTCGGGCTAAATGATGATGATGATGGTGTCGACGCAGGAGAACTCCACCTCGAGCGCGCCGGAGCGGTCGTTCTGGAGGGCCCCGCAGGTCTCCTCGCACAGGACGATCTGGGTAGGCTGCTCCGGGTCGTCGTAGCGCCAGGCGTTGCTCTCCGCGCAGGTCGGGTCGTACACGAGCTCGGTCTCCCCGCCGTCCGACGAGTAGGTGACCCGCACCTTCTGTTTGTCGAACTCCCGGTCGTCCGGGGGCGGCGGGATGGCCACCGTGCACGCGAACGTGGCGCCCCGGATGGCCTCGATGGCCGCCGCGAAATCGAGGGCCGTCTGATCCGGATCCCCGGTGTCGATGATGAAGGCGCTCTCCGTGTTCCCGGCCGCCGCGATCTCCCCGAGGTTGGAGACCGTGTCCGGTGCGCCCTCGATGGGGGGATTGTTCACGCCGATGACGTAGGTGTCCACCGCCACCGCGACCCCCAGCTGGGCCGCGGCGACCACACCGGGGAGATCGTTGCCGGTGTTCGTGCATCCCTGGGGATACCCGTCGGTCACCAGGACGATGGTGTACTCCCCGGGGGCGTCCTCCCGCGACTCGAGGATGTACTCGATGATCCCGTTCATCACGTGGACCGTGGGGGTCCAGCCCGCCCACTCGTCCTCGAGGATGGCGTCCATGGCGACGCCGAAGGTCTCGGACGGCAGCGCGGTCATCGGGACGTCCGGATCCACGTAGGACTTGTCGACACACCAATCATCACGCCCCCCCTGGGGGAAGAAGGTCATCGACGCGAAGTACCCCTCCGAGGCCGGATCCTCGAGGAAGGCGCGGGTCGCCTGGCTAATCGGATCCCACTTGAGGGACTGGTCATGCCACGGGAGGTCTCCCTGACCCATGCTCCCGGAGACGTCGAAGGCGAACACCAGGTAGACTGGGTCCACCTCGGCCTGCACCGCCACGGACTCGCACACATCGGTGTCCCCCGCGTCCCCTCCCGGACCCGCGTCGTCGGGGTCGCCGCCGTCCGCCGGGATCCCGGTCCCGGAGTCCGTCTCCGTGTCGATGTCGGCGTCGGTGTCGGTGTCGGTGTCCGTGTCGCCGTCCGTGTCAGCGTCGGTGTCGCCGTCGGTGTCGGTGTCCGTATCGGCATCCGTGTCGCCGTCCGTCCCTCCCGTGCCCCGGTCCGTCTCCGTTTCCGTCTCTGTCTCTGTATCCGATCCGCCGCCGGACCCCGTAGCGGTGTCGGCGTCGGTATCGGTATCCCCGTCCGCATCGGCATCGGTATCCCCATCCGCATCGGCATCGGTATCCCCGTCGGTATCGGCATCCCCGTCGGTGTCCCCGTCGGCGCCGCTCCACGGGGCTCCGCCGTCGGGAGACGCGACACTCCCGGAATCGGCGCAGGCCGCTCCGAGCATCATCGCGCCGATCATCATCAGTCTCAACAATCCGTCGAATCTCGAGTGTTTCATCGTCGCCTTCCTGTTAACGTTGTTTTATCACCGTTATCGGGGGGTGCTGTCAACGGTAGACGATGCGAGCGGCGAGATGAGGCACGATGCTCACCATCGGACAGCCCACGACAACTCGACTTGGATCCGGTCATAATCGGCGGAGGTCGCCGGATCATTTCTATGTATCGTATCTATCGGACCGGGCGACGGTTCGTGCTATTCTCAATGGTGATTCAGACCACAGTGTGTTGAAGCGGCCGATGGGTCGTTGGAGCAGAGAAACGCGAAGAAGGGAGAGCGTCCATGACCGAGACCGTCGACGATTTGAGTAAAGACCCGGTGTGGGACCATATGTCCGAGCAGTCCGCCGAAGCGCTCCGGGAGGTGATGAGCTCTCCCGAGTTCACGGAACGGGCCAAGGATATCGCCGAGGCGATCCTGGAGGAGCGGGGGGAAACGCCGGGGGAGCGCCGGGTCTCCCGGGTCGAGCCTGCGTCCCGGTCCGCCCCCAAGGGCCGATCTCGCCAGTGGGCGGTGTACCTGGCGCTCGGTGGGTTGCTGTGTATCGCGGGCCTGCGCATGCTGAGGCACCTCGATGACGGACGCGGGACGTCCGAGGCGATGGCCGAGCACCAGAAACAGATGAGCGTCATCGACGAAGCCCTGGCCTATGACCAGGCCGCGAAGGCGGCGGCGGAGGTGGCGGCCGACCCGGCCCTGGTCCTGACCGAGGAGGGGACCCGGCGGGCCGAGGAGCGCGACCCCGGCGAGGCGTTGAGCAGGTTCCTGGAGGCGGAGCGGCTCCTCACCGAGACGGACCGCACGGACACGCCGCTCTTCGCCACCGTGCTCAACAACGCCGGGATGATGTACCGAGCGTCGAAAGACCTCGACAAGGCCGCCGAGTATCTGGAGCGGGCGACCCGGATCGCCGAGAATCCGGAGCGCTACTCCCACCTCCGCAACCTCTCCATCGTCCGGGTCGACCTGCGGCAGCCCGGGGAGGCCCTCGCCGCCATGGAGAAGGCCCTCGCCCTCGGCAGGAAACAGCTCGACAAGGCGGACCCGGAGCTCGCGACGCTGCTGAGCGAAACCGCGGATCTGCTGAGCCAGGCGGGAGAATTCGAGAGAGCCGTTCCCCTTCTGGAGCAGGCCCTTGAGATCAACCGGGCGGCCCTCGGGGGGGAGCACGAGGAGGTCTTCGGGAACACCCTGGATCTCGCCGAGGCGTATTTCGAATCGAAGGCGTACGATAAAGCCGTTCCCCGGTACGAGGAGGTTGTCGCCGAGCTGGAGAAGCTCCCGGACGTGCCCCCCGCCGACATCACGCTGGTCAAGGAACGCATCGGCGAGTGCCGCCGCGCGCTCGGCAAATGAGGCGGACGTTGGCCCAAGACCGGAGGACGAGATTCAGGATAGACGAGTCATTCCCTGTCGAATCCTTCGGCTTCGTCTTCGCCGGCGAGATCATCGAGGGCACGATCACGCCGGGCATGTCCTTCCTGATCCCGGAGGCCGGCCACCGGTGGCGGGTTGTCGTGAGATCGATCGAGCACCTCCGCCTGAAGGGCGGCAAGGAGAAGATCGGCCTCGTCGTCGAGAACCCGCCGACCGGCCACCTCCCGGGGCTCGAAGTGGGCTCGACGCCCCACGCCCCAGCTCAACTTCGCCAAAACGGTGGCGGCGGGCATGGCGGGACCGGCCCGGCGGCGCGGGTCTGAGCGAAGCTTCGCTACGTTCGGGGAACGAGATGAAAGAACGGGACGGCGGCCTCCAGGGGGGAATCTCCGCCGTGGACGAATCCCTTGCCGTCCGGCGTGGGGCGGCAGCCGTGATCGGCGAAGACGACGAGGGCCCGGGCGGGATCGAGGGCGGGACGCAGGCGCTTGAACGCGATGCCGAGCTCCGCCGCGGCCAGCTTGACGAGATCGTCGAAGGGAACGCTCCGCTCGTGGAGGAGCGCGTCGAGGCTGTCGATCTTGTGGAACCGGTGCTGGACGCCCGCCGCGGCCAGGCCGTCGTAACAGTTGCTCGTGGTGGTGGCGCCCTCCCACCGGGCGAAGGTGGTCCGCGAGAGCGCGACCCCCGGCAGGAGCTCGTCGAGCAGGTCCGTGAACGCCGGCACGAACGGGAGCCCCAAGGCGTCCACCAGGATCCAGTCGGCCTTGGTGTGCTTCTCGAGCACCGCGACGGCCTTGGGCAGCGCCTCCAATCCGGGCCAGTGGGTGAGCCGCTCCAGGTGGGCGAGCCACGGCGTCGCCACCGCCTCCTTGAGGATTTCAGTGGCCGAGCAGGCCCGGGCCAGGAGATCGATGTAGTCGTTCGTCCGCTTCGGCGCCTTCTCCTCCACCATCTCGAGGAGCGCCGTGACCAGGGGCGATCGCTCTTTGGGGAGGGTGATGTCGAGGGTGCCGTCCGCGAGCCCCCGGAGCAGGCGGAGGACCGTCTCTTGCGGGAGGCCCAGCCGGTCAATCCGGGCGAGGGCTGCGGCGCTGATGCCGGTGGGATCCAGCCCCTTCACCGCGTCGGCGAGCCGCTCCTCGTCGAGCCCCGGGGGCAGCGGGGTGCCGGTGGCGAGGGCCTGTCGGACGCACCACGCCGCCACGGCCGGGGGGACCCCGCCGACCGGCATCGGGTCAAAGCGTATCGGGTTCTCGTCGTCCGTTCCCACTGCCCGCGACACCGCCTCCAACAGCGCGGCGCGGGTCCAGGTGCGGCCGGTGAGCACGCCGGCGAGCGCGGTGAGATCGACGGTGGACACGATCTCGAAGCCCGCCAGATGCTTCTCGAAGGCCCGGAGATCCTGAATATCGGGGAGGGGTGCCTGCTGCTCGAGGTAGGCCCTGAGCGCCGGACGGGCCTCGTCTCTGGCCTCGGCGAACTCCGCCACCTTCCGCCGCACCCCCGCCCTTGCGAAGAAGCGCGTGAGGATCTGATCCACCGACCGCTGCTCCTCGGCGAGCCGCTCCAGGATCTCCTGCACCGGCGCCTTGTGGCCATCGAAGCCGCAGGCGCAGACCGGCTGAAACGCGAGGTTGGAGAGGCCGCGGCACCGCCGGCGGGCCGCCTCGGCCTCCAGCTCCCGACACCGCTCGAGATGGGGCTCCAGGCGGGCCTGACGCAGGCGGGTGAGCGCCGGGGGCCGCCACCGCCACGCCGGGTGCTTCTCCACCGCGACGATCATCCGTTCGTGCCGCTTAGAGTAGTCGCGGGTGTAGACCGCGTAGGCGTTGGAGGCCGCGGCGATCCAGCGGGCCAGATCCTCGATGGCGTCAAGCCCCGGCGGGGGCCCCAGGTTCTCGAGGAGGACGGCGGCGTTCTCATCACTCAACGTGTTCTCGGCCACGCCGGCGAGCAGGTGCTGAAACCGATCCCGCTCGCTGATCAGTCGGTGGATGTGATCCGGGAGCTCCTTGAGGGCCTCGAGCTCCTCGATGTAGCGGGGCACGGACTCCGCCTCGTAGACGAGCTGGGCGAACCCCTCCAGGGGATCGTCCGCCTGGGTGAGGGCGCGGGTCCAGTCGAGGAGCCGCCGGATGCGCGTCACCAGCGCCCCGGTGTCGTCCGTGGCCGCCAGGTTGACGGCCAGAAGAGACAACGGCTCGGTCCTGACCCGGCACTGGGCGGCAGCCCGGGCGGCGGCCTGCCGCTCGGCGAGCACGGTGTGCCCGGCGGCGGGCTTGATCCCGAGGGCGGCGCAGAGCTGGTCGAGGGCCGCGGCGACCCGCGGCTCCAGACCGCCCCCCTTCTCGATGCGATCGTACTTCAGGGGAGTGGGGAAGGTCTCGAACAGATCCTCCAGGGATCGCTTGTCCTTGGTGATATCGATCTCCCCCTGGAAATAGAGGAACAGGAGCAGCAGGTGGATCTGATCCGGCACCAGGCCGTACACCGGCCCCGCCAGGTAGTCGTAGAGCGTCTTCGGGGCCGGGCCGTTATCGATGAGGGGCGCCGCCAGCTTGATCAGCTCGTGCCGCTCCAGATTTCGGGGCAGGTGGTACCCGCGGGGGGTGCCCTTGAGCAGCCCCATGGGCACCAAGTAGGCCTCACGGACGAGATCCACCTCCCGATCCGACGCGGGGGCGTCCACGTCGTTCTCCGTGAGGAAGCGGATGAACGCCCGATGGGTCTCGAGAGGGAGGGGCCCCGCCGTGGGAGCCACGGACTCGAAGGCGGGGTAGGTGCGGCCGAGCACCCACCGGAGGTTGTCCGCGAGCCACGAGTCGGTGCCGTCGAAGGCGCCCGCGGGGGGCGCGAACTTGCCCCGGCCGCTCGGCGCGAGCCGCTGCCCCCGGCAGTACGCGTCGGACACCTGCCGCGCCACGGCGGTCGCGCGATCCGTGAGCATCCCGGCGGCCCGCTCGGACACCGCCCGATCGAGGGGCTTCGAGAGCAGCCGCCCGCAGGCCACGGCCTCCCGGACAGCGTCGGTCACGGCGAGGGGTGTGGGGATAACGGTGTGGTGCTCCCTGGCGACCCCGGCGTCGCCGAAGGGGAGCCGGACGCAGAGGGTGATCTCCCCGGCGGATCGGGGTGGGGGCTCGTCGTTGCCCACGTAGATGTAGCACCGCCGGTCGTGGTGGTGCCACCGGATGTCCCGCGCCTGCCACGCCTCCCGGGGCAGGGACAGGGGATTGACGCCCCGGCCGGGGAGCAGGGGGATCAGCTCCTCCAGAACCGTCTCCTCGCTGTCGTCGAGTTGGGCCAGCTCCCGCCGGAGCAGCTTGGCGAAGGCGCCCGCGGAGTCCTCCTCCGTGTCCAGGAAGTACCGCTCCCCCGAGATCTTCACGAACTGCCCCGCGGTGGCCAGGCGATCCAGGGCGGCGGCCACCACCTGAACGTTCTTCTCCGGCGTGATCTGGATGGCGGAGAAACCGAGCCAGTAGGTGGCCTCCGCCGGGGTCAGCCCCTTGCGGGACCTGGAGAGGGAGACCAGTGCGAGGAGCTTGAGGAGCCGCCGGCTGAGCTCCCGCAGCGAGGCCTTGGCGACGAGCTTCTCCAGGTTCTGATCGTAGTACGGAAAGACCTTGTCCGAGAGGGGCAGGAACTCCGGCTGGATCGCGAGCAGATCCGTGTAATGATCGATAATGATATCCGGGGTGAGGAGATCGCCGAAGGGGCGATCCAGGAAGGGGGTTACCCCCCGCTCCGCGTCCCCCCGGAGCCGGGTGACCGCGAAGTCGATGACGCCCCGGGCCTGGGAGAACTTGTCCCGGACCTCCTCCAGCAGCACCAGGGTGGCCGGGTGGAGGGGGTAGATGGCCAAGAGCAGCTCCCGGTCCACCGCGAGGCCCTCGGGGGTGGCCCGCTCGAGCTTCTGCACCACCTCCGCCACCGCCGCCTCGTAGCCCTCGCCCTTGATGAGCACCCCGTCCGCGATGAGGTCCCGGATGTGGGCCGGCGAGAGGATGAGCCGGAGGGGATATCGGTCCTTGATCTTCCGGTAGAGATCGTACTCGATGTCTCCGGTGCGCTCGATGCTCTCTTGGATGGCCCCGATGATCCAGAACCGGTTCCCCGCGGCCCACTCCCCGAGGAACTGCAGGAAGCGGACGTCCTCGTTGAAGGCCCGGTGGTCCGGCTTGGACCGGAGGAACTCGGAGAGCTCGTCGAGCACCAGGACCAGGCCGTTCTCGTATCGCTCCCGGAGGGCGGAGAACGCCACCCGCCGATCCCCGGCGGCGCCCCGGATGCCGAGGGTCTCGCAGACGATATCCTCGAGTCGGTTGGCGGCGCTGTAGTTGACGAGGGAGACGAACGCCGCGGCCGGCCCCTCAGGAAGGAAGTCCCCCTGCCGGAGCTTGGTGATGACCCAGGCGAGGAGGTGGGACTTGCCGGAGCCGTACTGGCCGATGACGAAAATCCCCTTGCCGGCGGGCTCCCCGAGGGCGCCCCGGAGGGCCCGGAGGTGTCCCCGGACATCCTCCGTGAGGCAGTAGCTCTCCTCGATCCACTCGGTGCCCGGGACGAACAGGGCGTCCAAGCGCACCACGGTGGGGTGCTCGGGGACGGACACTATGTCTCGTATCGTCTTCGGCCTCACGGCGCGGAGGATAGCACGGGGGGACGGGATGTCCAAGACGCGCTCTTCTCCGCGCGACGCGGACTCGCAGCCCGCGACGAGCATTTCGTTTCTCTTCGATTGTACCGCCCTCCCTCGAGCGGAAACGCCGAAGCGGTCAGGAGATCTGGATCGCCCCCCCCAGCCGATTGTAGGCCGAGAGGTAGCTGGCCACCATGTTCTCGAGGGACCAGTTCTTCTTGGACTCCCGCATGATGCGCCGGAGCTGCTTCTCCCAGAGCCCCCGGTTTCGCCTGAAGACCCGGTGGAAGGAGACGATCTCGTGGAGGCCCCACCAGAGGGCGCCGGAGTCGTAGTTCTTGAAGAGCACGCCGTTGCCGATGTTCTGCGGCGCGCCCATAATCTTGAGGGCGAGGGGGGTGATTTTGTCGGCGTATCCCCCCGTGTCCCGGTTGGTGGCGGTGGCGCCGTAGAGGTTGCCCACCACGTCGATCTGCCCGAAGGGCTCGTAGAGGGAGGCGCCGAACACATCGCTCGCGGCAGCGTAGCCCAGCATGCACAGGTCCTCATCGAACCCCCTGTACGCGATTTTTCCGTTCGACGCGCAGGCGATGCGCCCCATGGTCTCCGCGTGTTCGTAGGCGCCGGTGACCGCGTCCCCCACCACCGCGATCTGCACGTCGCCGTTTTCGATGACGAACTTGAGGGCGATGTCCTCCAACAGCTCGACCCCCTTCTGCACCGGATCCAGCCGGGAGGGCCAGAAGAGGAGGATGGCCTCCGGGTCGTGGTTGAGCCCCACCTTGTGCTGGAACTTGACCAGGTTGGCCTTCTTGGCTTCCACCACGGGGCCGTCCGCGGAAAAACACCGCGCCAGCCCCGGCGCGTTCAGCTCCGGGTTCTCCGGCTGGTTCTCGGGGTACATGTCCGGCGAGATGCCGTTCGGGATGGCCCACGCCTGGTTGGAGAAGAACTTGGCCTTGGTCTCCAGCCGCACGCTCCAGGGAATGAACGATCGATCGAGGAAGTAGTCGTGGACCACCTCGTGGAGGAACTGCTTGCCCACGAAGCTGACGATGTTGGCGTTCTTGATGGCGGTGGCGTGGGCGTCGATGCAGTCCCGGCCGTCCCGGGTGGAGATGTACAGCTGTTCCCGCAGCCGGTCGATGTTGACCCCGTGGTAGAACTCCAACTGTATGTCGGAGGTGTGGGTGTTGTGCACGGTGTGGAGGAACGGGATCTGCCGGAGCCGGGCGTACGCGGAGAGCACCCCCCCGGCCATCCAGTCATGGGTGTGGAGGATGGCGCGCCCCTCGTACTGGCTGCGGATCTCCTTGAGATAGGTGTTGACAATCTGCCGCTGGAACTCCGCCGCCGTCTCCCGCGGATTGTTCTGGTAGGCGCTCCAGTTGTTCTCGAAGATGGCGGAGGTCACCAGGTGCACGTTGTCGGGCTTGAGCCGGTGCCGGTGCTGAATCCACTCGGCCTCGCTGATGTGGGCCTCCTCCTTGAAACGGCGCTGGAGGTTCAGGGTGACCAGGTGGGTGGGGACGTTGCGCTCGGCGAGCCCCTTGCACAGCGCCGAGATCACCTCCCCGAGCCCCCCGCTCTTCCCGGAGATGTAACGGGCCAGCTTCCCCATCCCCTCGCTGGGCAGCTTGGCGGTCTCCGGGGTGATGATGACGATGGGGGTCTGGCGGCCCTTCTTCAGGATGTTGAAGGTGTGGACGGACTGCTGGAGGTAGTCGATGTTCCGCGTGAGGAGGTAGGTGGCGGAGGTGATGGAGCCGTAGGGGCTGAAATACTCGTGGACCGTGTGATCGGCCCCCCGCCCCTCGTGGAGGTAGTAGAGGTGGTCCGACGTGGTGAGGTGCCGCCACTTGTGGAGGTTCACGCCGCCGGCGGCGCGGGCGTCCTCCTCCAGGTATTGGATCTCCTTGAAGAGGACATGCTGGGTCGGATTGCCGAGCCAGCCGTAGGTGTCCCGCTCCATGTCCGCCCAGGAGGAGGTGGCCAGGGGGTGGATGTCCACCAGGGGACAGGGGATGTTGCGGAACCGGTCGGCGATCTCGCTCGGGGTGACGAGGAGAATGCTGGGGTGCCGGGTGAGGGCCGCGGCCAGCCCCTTCCAGAAGTGGAAGATGCCGGTGTCCTCCCAGATGTGCTCACCGATGTGCTCGTAGTCGTAGCCGAGGAGCACCGCCTCGCCGTCCACCCGCCCGATGTACTCGGCGTACTGCTCCGGGCTGATGCGCTGATCGCGAAAGCGAAAGGCCACGTCGTCGCTGAGATCCCGGTTCCGCGGGATGACCACGAGGTTCCGCGGCCGCCCCTTGCGCCCCTTGGCGTGGAACACCGCGTTCGAGGAGATGGGCGCCCCGTCCGCCGGCGTGAACATGTCCGCCCGCTGCTCGCACAGGATGGCCTTGAACCCCATGTCCGCCACCACGTTGCCGATCTCGTTGTTGTACATCAGCTCGGTGTTGCGGAACGCGGTGGGGCGGATGCCGAAGATCTCCTTCATCTTCTGCCGGTGGAGGGAGACCTGGTCCTTGAACTCCTTCTTCCGCGGGTCCGCGAACAGCCCCGAGAGGGAGTGGTAGTAGGTCTCCTCGAGGTACTCCACCTGCCGGTTCTCCCGGCCCGCGTCGAGGAGCTCCTGGAGGGCGCGGATCACCTTGGGCTCGAATCGCTCCGCCTGCTCCAGGAAGGTCCCGGACATGCTCAGGGTGATCTTGAACTCCGGGTTCTCCCGGACCGCTTCCGTGAACATCTGAGTGGCGGGGAGATAGCTCTTGGCCGCCACCTTGCAGAAGACCTCCCGGTTCATGACGTCCCAGAAGAAAAAGCTGGTATCCGGATGGAGCCTAAATGGTTGATGAAGTTGAAAATACAAGGTCACTAACGGCATCTGTTACCTCACACTGATCCGACAAGATGAACAAGTATAGTTCCATTTTCACGGGATGCACAGCCGTGACATTGGAATTTTGTGTGGTTAAAAGGTGACGGAGACGGCCGCGCGCAGCTCGACTTGGATTTCGACTACTGAAAGGCAATAAGTTTGGGCTTCCCGGTAGAGGAGAAGTCGACGCATCGGTGCATCCTCTTAAAAATAAACCACCTTTTCTGAACGTTTCTCTGCTACGATCGGAACCCGAAAAATCGATGCTTCGAAACGTGACCCATGGGCTCGCTACAGCTCCTCGGGGAGGTCGAACATGTACACCCCGTTGGTCGCGTAGTGGTACATCTGGACGAACACCTTGTCCCCCCAGACTCTGGGATAGCCCTTCGGGTACTCCGGCAGATCGGTGATCTGCGCGGTGACGCCGGTCGCGATGTTGTGGCCCCAGATCTCGACGGCCGAGGTGTCGTTCTTGTTGTTCGGGTAGGTGCAGTCGCGCCAGTCCATCCACACGACGATGTCGTCGTGAATATCCGGATAGCTCGCGAGGGCCTCCCCGTCCGTTATCTGGGTCACCTCTCCCGAGTCCAGGTCCTTCATGAAGATCGCCCCGTGCTCCCAGTTCCCCAGGGTGTCGCTCTCCCCGAGGCGGAGGTCCATCCAGACCACGCGGCGCTTGTGGATGCGGGGGACAAACTGATACTCGTCGTCATCGGTGACGTAGAAGAGCTCCCCGGCCGCGAAGTCGTACCCGCGGATATTCGCCCGCGCGCCGTTCTCCTCCCACGCCCAGAATACCAGGGTGTCCCCGAAGAGCGAGTTCTGACCGCCGTAGGCCTTGTCGATGAGCACGTGCCCTTCACCCGGCCAGGGGGGCTCGTGGTACCCCAGGGTTTCGTAAAACGGATTTCCGGTGCTCCCCCGGGTCA
>JBNLED010000212.1:0-86798 GCA_050304755.1 Polyangia bacterium
ATTCCCGAGCTCCCGGACGTTCCCGGGCCAGTCGTGGGTCTCCAGGGCCGCGAGGGCGCTCGGGCCGAGGTGGAGGGCGGGGCGTTTGAAACGACGGGCGATCTGCGCGAGCAGATGGTCGGCGAGGGGCCGGATGTCCCCGGGCCGCTCCCGGAGCGGGGGGAGCGCCATCGGGAAGACCGACAGCCGGTGAAAGAGATCCTCCCTGAAACGACCCGCGGCCACCTCCTCTGCGAGATTCCGGTTCGTGGCGGCCACCACGCGAACGTCCACCGCGATGGTTGAGGTCCCCCCCACCCGCTGGAACCGCTGCTCCTGCAGCACCCTGAGGAGCTTGGCCTGAAGGGAGAACGCCAGCTCCCCCACCTCGTCCAGGAAGAGGGTCCCGCCGTCCGCCTGCTCGAAGCGCCCCACCCGTTGCCCCTCGGCGCTGGTGAACGCCCCCTTCTCGTGGCCGAACATCTCGCTCTCCACAAGCGTCTCCGAGATGGCCGCGCAGTTCACGGCGACGAACGGCGCCTTCCGCCTCGGGCTCAAACGGTGTATCTCGGTCGCCACCACCTCCTTGCCCACCCCGCTCTCCCCGAGGAGCAACACCGTCGCGTCCGTCACGGCCACCTTTTCGATCAGCGCCAACATCCGCTTGGAGGCGGGGTCCTCCACCACCATCTCGGCAAAGACCTCCCCGACCCCGGCGCGGATCTTCTGCTGGCGATGCTCCAGCGCCCGGGCCGCCACCAGCCGAAGCGCTCGGGGACTGTCGACGGGCTTGGTGAGGTAGTCGAAGGCGCCGAGCTTCATGGCCTGAACCGCGGTCTCCACGGTTCCGTGGGCGGTGAGCATGATCACCGTCATTTCCGGCGCCTTTGCGCGGGCGTGCTCGAGCAGGGTCATGCCGTCCATCCGCGGCATCTTGATGTCGGTGATCATCAGGTGGAAGACCTGCTCATCGAGCAGCGCCGCCGCCTCCGAGCCGTCCGAAGCAACGGTCACGGCGTACCCGGCCGATTCGAGCGCCTCCGCGATAAACGTCCGGACGCCCTCCTTGTCATCCACCACCAGAACGGGTTCAACCATTCTCTCCTCCGCTCGAGGTCCGGGGAAGCGAAACGGTGATCACCGCGCCCCGATCCTTGTGATTCCGCGCCGAGACGGTGCCCCCGTGGGCCTCGACGATCCGCTTGACGAGCGCCAGGCCAAGCCCGGTGCCCCTGACCTTTCGGGTGTGGAATGGTTGGAAGATCCGCTCCTCTTCTCCCGGCGGTATCCCCTCCCCCCGATCCCGGATGGTGATCTCCAGCGCGGCCTCTCCCGGGACCAGCGTCAAATCAATGGGATCGTCCGGCGCGGAGGCCTGCCGGGCGTTGATGAGCAGGTTGGTGAGCGCCTCCTCCATCCGCGGCCGATCCAGATACCACACCGTCTCCTGGGGAACCGATACCCGAACTTGCTCCACGTTGGCGAGGGCCACCGCGCCGAAGGCCAGATCGTCGAGGTAGACCTTGCTCAGGGTGATCTCCCCGGTGCGGACGAACTCCAGGACCTGCGCCGTCAGCTTCTCGAGGAGCTCGGCCTCGGTCACCACGGTGCGGGCCTGCTTCCGGTCGGGGTGATCCGCCGGCAGCCGCTCGAGGAGCAACTGAGCGTGGCCCTTGAGCGCCGCGATGGGATTCTTGAGCTCGTGCCCCAGCACCGCGGACATGCGCCCCAAGGCCTTCAATCTTTTGTCCCGTTCCAGCTGGGAGCGCATCCTTTGCCGCTCTGCTTCCATGGCCCTGGCGTGGGTCTCGGCGCGGTGGGATTGACGCCAGAAGAGCACCGACGCCAGGAGGAGCAGCGCCGACGCGCCGAGCTCGATGATCAATGAAAAGAGCGCCGTGGATACCGCGCGGGGCCCCGCCACCGAAGTGATCTCGAAGGCGATGACCGCGGGGGATTCGGGGAGAGGGTGTTTCCGCCGCGACATCCTCCGCGGTACGGGCACCGCGGCATGGACAATTTCCGAAGAAATCCGCCGAATCGCGGCGGGCTCCGGAGACTTTGCTCTTCTCCCCCTCAAGCGGGCCGCCGCCTCATCGATGAGGTTCTCGCTCAGCGGCTGCTCCGCCTTCCCGAACTCCGCGAGCCGGGCACCGTTTTCAGCAAAAATCGCGACGTAGTTGATCCCCTGCTGCTCCCCCGATTCGGTGAGGAAGGTGTCGATCTCTCCAAACGGGTTACCGCGAGGGCGGGAGATCTCTCGCCGCAGTCCTCTCAACACTCCCATGACCTCCACTTGGGTGATGGTGTCCGCGTTCTTTCGCGCCTGCGCGTAGCCCGAGATGCCGGTCGAGGCCAGCGCAACCCCCATGGCGATGGTGGTGATGAGGAGGCCGATGCGCCAGCGGGTGCTCGAACCATAGCGGGGGACCATTTTCATACCTCAATAGTACGACGATTGATTGTAAAGAAAAGCGTGGAAGCAGTGACCCTTGAGAATTAGTTTTTTCTACCCTTCCCGCCCCGATGCTTGCCCCGCTGGGCTCTAAGGGACTTGATTTCCGCCCGCTGGGCCGGCGTGAGCACGGCGAGTATATCCAGTCGGAGCTGAATGCGCTCTTCGGCGAGCTTTCCCTGAATCTCGTGAATCCTCCGATGGAGCGAGAGGAGGGTGCCTTCGTTCGGAGAGTCCGCCTGCCACGCGGCCCGCATCTGTTGCCTGAGGGTCCGGACTTCCTCTAGAAGGGGCTCGGTGGTTTTGCCGGAGTCGGCCTTGAGGGCGTCGATACGGGTCTTCTGCTCCGCGGTGAGATCAAGGTGCTTCAACCAGCGAAGCCCCCTCTCTCCACGCCGTTCAAATCGGTCCCCTTTGAAGCCCGGCGCGCCATCCCCTGAGCCGTATCCCATCCCCCTGCCCCTTCCCTTCCCGGCGATAGACGGCGTCGCCACGAAGGCGAGGGCGATGATGACTGCTGTCGAAATAAAGTGTGTGTGTCTCATGATTCTGCTCCTTTTTCTATCGGGCGGTGTCCGCCCTGTGTTATCAGCGGATAACGCAAGCCTTGTACCAACAAAAAAAATCCAATGTTTTCGATACATCGATAGAATTGGACAGCATCGGGATGCAGAAAATGCACTTCACCGATGCGGAATCTGCAGGGCCAAACCTTTTTTATTCGTCCCGATTGCCGAAACCGATCTTCCGCTTCTTCTTCGAGGAATCGTCAGGAGAGAGGCGATCGAGCGCATCGAAGACCACCTTGAACCGTTGGTCGTACCGCTCCTCCAGCTCGCCGAGCTTGCGCGCCAGCTTCCGGTTGCTGGCGAGAATCTCCCGAAGCTTCACGAATGCCCTCATGATTGAAATATTGACATGGATCGCGCGGGGACTGTTCAACACACTGGAGAGCATGGCCACGCCCTGTTCCGTGAAGGCATAGGGGGGAGTGCGGCGGCCGCCCCACAGACTCGCGATCACGGATTGTGATCTCAAGTGATCGAACTCCTCCCGGCTGAGCCGAAACATGAAATCGTCGGGGAACCGATCCAGATGCCGTTTCACCGCCTGATTCAAAACGCGCGTTTCGACCTGGTAGAGGTCTGCCAGATCGCTGTCCAGAAGCACTTTCTGTCCCCGAAAAACATGAATGACACTACTGATACTCTCAACCGGAATGATCGATTCTTCCATCGGAAACGCTCCTCATCACCACTTGATATCACGGATTGTGATATCCCGATACTGGGGATGAGCGCCTCCGTTGACATCCCCGATGGCGGTTTGTGCCATCGACATATTGGGATTTCAAGGTAACATGAGGTAGTAACTGCGTGGGTAGTCACTAACGCGGAGGAGATGATGAATGATGCCGATGATGCGTTGATGGCGGTCGGATTCAGCACCAACGCCCTCCCACCGAGCAAGGGGGAGGCATGACGAAGTTCAGGACCGTCGACTACACGGACATTCCCCTCTTCGAGAGGACCACGAGAGCGGAGTGGAATGACTGGCGGTGGCAGATGCGCCACGCCATCCGGGATATCGACACCCTGTCCCGGATTATCGACATCGACGAAGCCGAAAAGGCGGATCTCGAGCAGGTGCTCGGCCGGTTCAAGATGGCCATCACACCGTACTACGCGGCGGTGATGGACCGGGCCTACAAACTCTGCTCCGTCCGGCTCCAGGCGGTCCCGAGCGTCCGGGAGCTCGAGGAGGTGAAGGAGTGCCTGATCGATCCGCTGCACGAGGAGGCGGACTCCGCCGTGCCGGGGCTCACCCACCGGTACCCCGATCGGGTGCTCTTCCTCGTCACCAACGTCTGCGCCATGTACTGCCGCCACTGCACCCGCCGCCGGGTGGTGGGGGACGACGATCGCCACCTGTCCAAGCGCCGCATCGACGCGGGGATCGAGTACATCCGGCGTCACCCCGAGGTGCGGGACGTGCTCCTCTCCGGCGGCGATCCCCTGGTGCTCTCCACGGCGAAGCTGGAGCGCATCCTCAAGGCCCTCCGGGAGATCGATCACGTGGAGATCATCCGCATCGGCACGCGGACCCCGGTGGTGATGCCCCAGCGGATCACCCCCGCCCTGGTGGCGATGCTCGAGAGGTACCACCCCGTCTTCATCAACACCCACTTCAACCACTACAGCGAGATAACCGACGAAGCGAGACAGGCGTGCGACCGGCTCAGCCGCGCGGGCATTCCCCTCGGAAACCAGACCGTGCTGCTCCGTGACGTGAACGACTGCCCCCGGATCATGAAGAAGCTCATGCAGAGGCTCCTCGAGATCCGAGTGCGCCCCTATTACATCTACCAGTGCGATCTCTCCCAGGGGATCGCCCACTTCCGGACCTCCATCGTGAAGGGCATCGAGATCATCGAGAACCTGGTGGGCAACACCACGGGCATGGCGGTGCCCACCTTCGTCGTGGACGCCCCCGGAGGGGGGGGCAAGATCCCGGTGATGCCGAGCTACCTGGTCAGCCAGTCGGATCGGCGGGTGGTGCTCCGCAACTACGAGGGGGTGCTCACCACGTATACCCAGCCGGAGAACCCCTATTCCAAGTGCTGGTGCGAGCTCTGCAAAGCTGATGAGCACGGCCCCTTCGGCGGGGTGGGGAGCCTGCTCAACGGGCAGCAGCTCTGTCTGGAGCCCCAGGGGCTGAGCCGAAACCGACGCAAGGCGACCGACCGGGAAGATGAATAGATAGAAAAATCGCAAAGAATCACTTGTTTATTTGATATTTTATTCTAACCGGTTTTTATGTAGATTCGGTGCCGCCACGCAGGTGACAAATGACATGAAAGCCGACCTTCATGAGCTTGAAAAACCGCAAGAAATCCGTTGACGCCCCCCGCGATCCCAGCCTCGCGTTGAGACGCTCTCTCAGATCACTCCGGAATACGATGAAGCGTGCTATCGGCGCAGAGGCGGTCTCGACGCCGCTTCTCATCGGCGTCAACGCCGCGCTGTATCTCTTCGCGGCCGAGCTTCTCAATTGTGTGCTGCGCGCGGGGTTCTCCTACCACGCCGCCCTCTATATCTTCTCCATCCTATTCCTCGGGGGGCTCCTCTTCGGCCTGGTCTCGGCGGTCCTCGTTTCGAGCGACAACGCGCTGACCCGGCGCTTCTCCGCCTCCCCGTTGCTCCCCTACGTAACAGCGGTTTCCCTCACCCTGCCCCAGGTGTTCGTCACCTCCCACATGCTGCGCGCCGTCGGCACGAACACCTACCTCAGCCTGGCCGTCCTCGCGGCAACCCTCTTCGCCGTAGCCTACACCATCCATCGATTCAAGCTGGGGGACTGGCTGCTGCCCCCCGTCTCTCTCGTCTCCGGGCTGCTCTGCGTCTATACGCTCCATTCGGATTTCTCTCTGGCGCGGGTCTCCGAGGAGCGGCTGGACCTCTATTTCGTTTACACCCACGCGCTGCCGTTCGTCTCCCTGATGCTGACGATCTCGCTCTACGCCGCCCTCCGCCATCGGCGAAACGTCGGTGTCCCCCTCCCGGTCTCCGTCTCAGCGCTCCTTCTCGGCCTCCTGTTGCTGTACGGATTGCTCCCCCGCCTCCCCATCAACTCTCCGGAGTTGGAGAGCTACCTGATCTTCTCGTTCCTCGCCCTGGTGGTACTCGGCTGCGCCCGTCTCCGGGTGGTGCGTCTTCTCCGGATCGCGGCCCCCATCTGGGCGCTCGCTTTGGCGGCGGCGCTGTTCCTCGCCTTCTTCGCGACGGAGAAGCTCGGCACGGTCTGGTCCCTCACCCACTCGACGGTGCTGACTGCGTCGACCGTCAAGCAGCTCGGTCTGTTCGATACGTCCTTCAACGCGACCCTCAATCGGATCAAGCGCCAGCCCGAGTACAAGATGGGGAAACGGACCGTCATGACCGCTGTCAAGTGGAACCGGAAATACGCCGCCGGAAAGCCCACGGATCTGTCGGTCCTCCTCATCACCATCGATGCGTTCCGATACGACTCCCTCGGGCGCTTCCGCGGCGCCAAGAAATCCTTCACCCCCAACCTCGACGAGTTGCTCGCCAGGTCCACCTACTTCGAGAGCACCTACGCGCAGGGGGGGTGGACCTCCATCTCCCTGCCGTCGCTGATCTGGTCAAAGTACCCGCGGCTCATGAAGTTCATCCCACTGTACGAGGACAACAAGCTGAAGCTCCACTTGACCCGCAGTATCCCGCGGGGGCGCCGGATCAAGTACCGGTTCCAATCCCCCCTTCGAGAACCGGATGTCAACATCGGCAGGTTCCTGCGACGATGCGGCTATCGGACCTACGCCGTCACCAACGACGACAAGACCTCCTACTTCAACCCGAAGCTCGGGTTCGCGCGGGGGTTCAAGAAGATCCTCTATCCCAAGACCGTCCGCAGCAGGATGGATGAGACCGAGCGCGAGATGAACCTGGACGCGGTGGCCACGAAGACCGTCATCGAAACCATCGAAGCGCCCGAGGACAAGCCGTTCTTCATCTGGACCCACCTCTTCGCCCCCCACTCCAGGTATACCCCGCCGCCGGGGTACGATATTCCGTTCGAGGGATACGACGGCGAGGTCTACTTCGCGGACATGATGGTCGGCCGCATCCTCGACGCCCTGAAGCGCGAGAAGAAGGACCGGAGCACCATCGTCATCGTAACGGGGGATCACGGCGAGAGCTTCGGGGAACATCAGTACAAGTTCCACGGCAAGGAGCTCTACGACCACGCCATGCGGGTGCCGCTCCTGGTCCACCTGCCGGGGCAGACCGCGCCGAAGGTGATCAGGACCCCGGTCGGCTTAATCGATATCATCCCCACCATCGTGGACGCCGTAGGGGAGAAGATCCCCTCTTCCATGCAGGGGCTCACCCTGCTGCCGGCCATCCGGGGGGGCGCCGCCGAGTTCGAGCGCCCGCCCGTCTATCTGGAGACCTGGAAGGATCGGGTTTCCGGGACACGGACGCTGGACCTCATCGCCGTGGTCCACGACCACCACAAGCTGATCATGGACACCCTCGAGAAGACCTTCTCACTCTACGACCTGAAGCACGATCCCAAAGAGACTGCGAACCTCCTCGAACACCCGTCAGTGAAAACGGACAAGCTCTTCTACCGGCTCGGGGGCTACCTCCTGGGATGGCGGGATATCGACCGCGGCCATTGACCATCAACGCCTCCCCGCGAGCCGGGTCCTGTTTTTGGACTTTCCGGGCCGCTGGGTCATAACTAAACTGATTCGAGTCAGTTTCATTGGAGGTGCTTCAAGATGTATCGTTATCCCATGTTTCCGATCGCCGTGTGTCTGATGGCCTGCGGCGGAAGGACGCCGGCATCCCCCTCCCTTTCAGGCGATTCGGGCGCATCGCCTCAGTCAGACAGTCCAGCTCCGAGCGGAGATGAGGACGGGGGCGCCGAGACCCCGCTGAAATCGGAGACGCTTGACGACTTCGCCATGCCGGTGGAGTTCACCGAGGCGGAGGGATTCGCCTACGCCGCGGTGCCCTCGGCCAAACACGCCCTGGCCGCGGTGATACGGGCCACAGCCCCGAGGGTGATCGGATTCGGGGAGTTTCACCAGACAGAGGAGACCGCCTCGACACGGTCCGCGCTGGAGCGGTTCTCGGGCGACCTGTTGCCCCTCCTCGGGGAGGGCCTCAGCGATCTGGTGGTGGAGACCTGGATCCCCACCGGATGCGGCGAAACCGAAGAGAAGGTGGTGGAGGACGTGGCGGAGGTCACGGAGCGCCCCGAGGCGACCGAGAACGAAACCGTGAGGCTGCTGAAGGCGGCCGATGCGCTGGGGGTGACGTCCCACATCCTCACCGTGGCGTGCGATGACTACCAGAGCGTCTTCCTCGAGGACGGCACCGTGGACTACTTTCGCATGCTCAAGCTGGTGGGGAAGCTCCTCGGTCAGAAGGCGGCCCAGGTGCTGGTGTACCGGCTCAGGGAAGGGGAGCAGTCCGGGGAGGGATACGCCAAGACCATCGCGGTGTATGGCGGCGCTGTTCACAACGATACCGCCCCCTCGGAGACGTGGAGACCCGTCAGCTTCGGGGTGGCGTTGGCGCCCGCCGTCGAAAACGCGACCGGCGGGCGATACCTGGCGGTGGACCTCTACGTCCCGGAGTTCATTGAGAAGAGCGATATCCTGAAACAGGAACCCTGGTTCGAGACGTTTCTGAACACCGCCTCCAAGGAACACGCCCTGCTGATTCGTCTGGCGCCCGATTCCTACATCATCGTCTTCCGCCGGGGGGTCAATTCCGGCGATACCGATGCGAGTCGAGAACCCTAGCCGCAGCACCGGTCTATTTGTATATGATCTGCAGGAGGATCATGGTCAGGCGAAGGGGTCGGGAGAAGAACGGCGAGTGGTCGGAGTGTATCGTGTAAACCTCCTCGCACGGCATCGTCGTGTACATGTACATCTGCATGTCCGGCGGGATCGTGTTGTCGTCGGTCGTCTCGATGTAGTAGCGGGGAACGCTCCCGAACCCCTCTTCGGTGATGGTGATCGGCGTCGCCAACGGGTAAAGCGGATCCACCGTGATGAGGGACTCCGCCAAGGTGATATCCGCCTGCGGGGTCTTGTTGTAGAATAGGAACTCCGCCGCCTCCCGATTGATATCCATGGTTCCGTCCCCCGGAATCATGTGCTCGACGATGGGCGCGTCCGGCGCCAGCGCCATGATATCGAACACCGACATCCCGTCCTCCAGCATGAGCGCCGCGAGATAGACGAGCTTTTCCACCCCTTCCGGCCGCGCCTCTGCGGCCATCGAGATGACAATACCGCCCAGGCTGTGTCCGACGAGAACGACCGGTTCTCCGGCCGCGTCGATGGCGTCGACCACGCGGTCTACATAATCGTCAAGGGTCACCGTCTCCGGGAGGGCCTTGTCGATCCCGTGGGAGGGGAGCTCGACCGCAGTGACGGTATGGCCGACCGCTTCGAGCTGGGTCTTGGTTTTGTACCACGCCCAGGCGCCGTGCCATGCTCCGTGAACGAGGACGACGTGTGACGCCTCCGGGGTGGCCTGGGCGTCCGGCTGCCCCATCACCGTGACGACTGCAAACGCTATTAGGGCAATGAGGACCTTCAGTTTCCGACGGCTGGCTCCCTGCAACGATTTCATTTGATCTCCTTTCGCTTGAGCGAACAATCCCCCTCCTCTCGACCGACGCGGTCTCGATAATTTGCGGTACGGGTGAAGATAATTTTCTGTCGTTCTTTTAGTGTGTGGTCGAAAACCACAGTTGCAATAGACGGATTCGAAGTTTTATGGAGATTGCGTCAAAAGGATGGGCATCCTATTCGATCTCTACTCGATACTTGCATCGCAGGTTCGATTTGGGATGGGGAACCGGGACGGCCGGAATCGCTGGGCTATAAAACCTTCTACACCGGAAACCGGAAAAAAAGAGCGAGAGACTACTTCACGGCGGTCATCCGCTCGTGGGTCATGGCCAGGGTGCGGTAGACGAAGTGGGCAAACTTGCAGTAGGGCAGCGTGAAGAAGAGGCAGAGGATGAAGCCCAGGTGGATGAGGTACGAGATCCCCGCGAGCTGGGAGTTTTTGACGAACTCCCGGGCCACCTCGGTGAGCACTCCGGTGGCCGCCACGGAGAGGATCAGAAAAAGGAAGAAGTTGTCGAAGGCGGTGGAGACGCCGGCGCTCTGGTTCGGGTTCAGGCGGTTGATGAGGAGCGCGGCGCCGCCGACCACCAGCAGCACAGCGGAAATGTTACCGAGGATCTTCCACGGGTGGTCGAGGGCGAAGGGGAGCTCGGTGCCGAAGCCGTAGTACCAAATGACCACCAGGCCGGTGGTGATGAACGCCCCGATGAAGCCCCACATGAAGAGGAAGTGACCGATTCTGCGGGGCTTGGCCGTACCGCACTGGCCGAACCGCTTGTGGGTGGCGATATCGATGCACGCGCCGATGAGCTCGCTGACGAACGATCCCTTCCGCTCGACCCCCTCTCCCCACAGCTTCCACGCCCTCGAGGCGCTGACGCCGATGACGAGGAAGGCGAAGCAGAACACCGGGATGTTGACCACGTACACCATCCAGTGGGGCACGAATTCGTGGAACGACTCGAACTCGGGGATGGTGAGCCCGGGTTGACCGTTGAAGAAGTAGAGAAACGCCGCCCAGAAGAGCATGGGCAGGCCCAGCACCAGGGGCCAGGTGATGGAGATCTTGCCCACCAGCTTGCCGAAGATACCCGGCACCGCCAACTTCTCGATCACCATGGACCGGAGAGACTGCATCACCTCCCCGGGCTTGGCGTCCCGGGGACAGCGGGTGGTGCAGTCGTTGCATTGGTGACAGAGCCAGATGGCGGGGTCGCCGATGAGGCGATCCTCGAGCCCCCACTGGGCGTGGAGCATCTGGCGTCGCGGGAACGGCGCATCCTTTATGGAGAGATCGCACACGCTGGAGCAGGTGGCGCACTGGTAGCACTTGGTCATGGTGCTGCCGCCCCGAACCATGAGCTCCTTTCGGAACGCGGCCGATGAGGTTACTTGGGTCATGTCACTTCCTCCGGTTTAGAAGCCCTTCAACGGGTTGGGACCGATCTCGTCCATGGTCTCCACGAACGTGTTGATGACGTCGGGGATGCGGTGGAACTCGTCCCTGGCCAGCTCCACCACCTCGACCCGCTCGGACTCGAGGGCGAGTCTCGTCAGGGTCTCGCCGATGTTGCTGATTCGCGTGTGGGCGAGCTCGGAGCCGCGGATATAATGGCACTGGTAGTCGTCGCCGCGCTTGCAGCCGATGAGCAGCACGCCGTCGATGCCCCGGGAGAGGGACTCGGCCACCCATACGTTGTTGCAGGCGCCCAGGCACCGGACCGGGATGATCCGGATCCAGGGGCTCATCTGGATGCGCTTCTTGGCGAGGGCGTCAAAGGCCGGCAGGGCGTCGTTCTCGCACATGAGCACGATGATGCGGGGCTTCTCGTCGAACTCCTCGGGGACCTCGAAGGATTTGATCATCGAGGCCACCTGATCCACCGAGTACTCGGGGAAGGAGATGATGCGCTCCGGACAGGCGCCGAGACAGATGCCGCAGCGGCGGCAGCGGAGCGGCTGGTACTCCGGCGTTCCCTTGGCGTCCTCGTTGATGGTGCCGAAGGGGCACTCCTCGGTGCACCGCTTGCACTGGGTGCAGCGCTGGAGGAAGAAGTCCGCCACGGACACATCACCGGCCCTCGGGTGCACCGCCTCGCCCCGGGCGTTGGCCTCGATGACCTGGACCGCCTTCATGGCCGCGCCGAACGCGTCCTCGGCGGCCTGGGCCACGTCCATGGGGGCGTGGAGCGCGCCGGCGGCGTAGATGCCGGTCCGCCGGGTCTCGTAGGGGAAGCAGATGTAGTGGGAGTCCGGGAAGTCGTACTTGAGCACCGGCATGTCCGGGCCCTGGCGGTAGTTGAGGTTGAGGATCTCGGTGCCCTCGTGGTGCTCCAGCTGTGCCACCAGCTTCTTGGCATCCGCCACCTGGGTCTCGGACTCGTTCTTCTCGATGCGGCCGTAGGCGTCCGTGAGCTCGCGGATGGACTCGCCGTCCGCCGAGCGCGGCACCATGCCGAGGGCCAGCACCACCAGATCCGCCGGGATCTCGGCGCCGTCCCCGAGGGGGCTCTCCTTGACCGTGATGTTGAGGCCGCCGCCGTTCGGCTCCACCTTGTCCACCTCGCCCCGGGCGAACATGGTGCCCTCGTACTCCTGGGCGGCGGTGTAGAGGTGCTCCAGCTGTCCGGGGGCGCGGATGTCCTTGTAGATGACCGCGCACTCGATGTCCTTGAAGTCCCGCTTGATGGACGCTATCTGCTTGAGGCTCACGCCGCAGCACTCCGCCGAGCAGTAGGGGTTCCGCTCCTTGTCGCGGGAGCCGGCGCACTGGATGAAGGCGATGCGCCCCGGGGCGCTGCCGTCCGACGGTTTTGCGATTTTACCCGCCGCGAGCATCTCCTCCATCTGCTGGGCGGTGATGACGTCCGGAGACTTGCCGTAGCCCAGGTACTCCAGGGTATTGGGGTCCACGGGCCTGGCGCCGGTGGTCTGAATGACGGCCCCCGCCTCGAAGGTGTCCCCCTCCACCTCCACCTTGAACTGACCGGGCTGGCCGTCGATGCGCTTCAGCGTGGTGTTGGTGAGCACGCGGATGTCGCTGTTGCTCTCCACTTCGGAGATGAGCGCGGGGACCGGGTTCTCGTGGGGTCGGTTGTAGGGGGGCGCCTCGGGGATGACCTCCTTGATGTCCCTAAGGTACCCACCGAGCCGGCTCTCCTTCTCCACCAGCACCACCGGGTGGCCCATGCCCGCGGCGGCCTTGGCCGCGGTGAGCCCGGAGAGACCGCCCCCCACCACCAGCACGGTGCGGTTGATGTCCTCTTCGAGCAGCTTGGGGAGCTCCTGCTTGGCGATGTTGATGAGCCCCATCTCCATGAGATCGTCGGCCAGCATCTGGGTGTCCTCTTCCCCGTGGGGTTGGGTCCACGCCACCTGCTCCCGCAGGCAGACCCGGGTGAGGGCCGCCTTGGCGCGATCGAAGCGGAACTCCTGGGTCTTGGCCCGGTGGGAGCACGCCGCGATGAGCACGCCGTTCACCTCCCCCGCGTCGATGTCCGCCTGGATGAGCCCCACGCCCTCCTTGGAGCAGAGGCACTCGTGCCGCACCACCTTCGCGGACTTGGGGGTCGCGGTCTTCTCGATGGCGTCGATGTCGATGGCCGCGCCGATGTCACAGCCCGTACAGATATAGGTTCCGATCTTGTCCATTACGCCCTCCTTCCCGCGGCCACCAGGGCCTTCGCGGCGGCGCCGGTGGCGTCCCGGACCGTCGCGGCCACGTCCTCGGGTCTTCTCGAGACGCCGGCCACGACCACGCCGGCGTTCATGTCGTCAATGCCGAAGCCGTCGTCGTCCCGGGTCAGGGCGTCGACGGCCAGCCCGTCCTCCTTGAGGTTCGGCACCATGCCGGTGGCGAGCACCACCAGGTCGGCCTCGGCCTCCAGCAGCTTCGAGGTCTCGGCGTCCTCCACGTGGAGCTTCAGCATATCGCCGCTCGCCTCGATCTTGCCCACCTTCCCCTTGACCAGGGTGAGCTTCTCCTTCTCCTCGGCCTTCATGAGCATGTCCTCGTTCCGGCCAGGGGTGCGGCGATCGATGTAGTAGAAGGTCACCTCGGCCTCGGGGCACTGTTCCAATACATAGTCCGCCTGCTTCAGGGAGGCCATACAGCAGACCCCGGAGCAGTAGGGCAGGTGGTTCACGTCCCGGGAGCCCGCGCACTGGACGAGGGCCACCTTTGCGGGCGGGGTGCCGTCCTTCTTGAGGATCTTCCCCTCGGTGGGACCGGTGGGGGAGGCGAGCCGCTCCATCTGAACGTTGGAGATCACGTTGTCGAGCTCACCGCCGCCGAACTCGGGGAGGTTCTCAAGGGCGTAGGGAGACCAGCCGGTGGCCGCCACGATGGCCCCCACCTCGACCGTGGTCTCGGTGGCCTCGGCGCTCAGATCGATGGCGTCGTACTTGCACACCTTCACGCACTCGTCGCACCCCTCGGGGCAGGCGCTCCGCTCGATGGCCGCCTTGGAGGGCCAGGCGTCCAGGTGCACCAGGCCGATGGCCGGCTTCTCGTCGAGCCCGAAGTTGAACTCGTTCGGCACCTTCTGGGGGCACGCCTTCGAGCACTCCTGGCAGGCGGTGCAGTTGTCGTTGACGTACGCGGGGGCCGACGCGAGGGTCACCTGCCAGCCGCCGTCCGAGGGGCTGGCGCTCTTGAGGGTGGTCCCGGTCATCACGGTGACGGTCCGACTCTGCTCCAGCCGGCGGGTGTTGATCTCCATGCCGCAGGACGGGGGACAGAGCTTCGGAAAGTAGTTGTTGAGGCGAACCACGCGCCCCCCCACCGAGGGGGTACGCTCGATGAGGATGACCTCGCGTCCGGCCTCCGCCGCCTCGAGGGCCGCGGTGATGCCGGAGATTCCCGCCCCAACCACCAAGAGGGATTTGGCTTTGGCATTTGCGTTCATGATTTCCTCCCGGAAGGCTGTGATGATTCTCTTACTTTCATCGTCGGCTCGGCGAAGAGGGCGAAACGGAGCCACCTGAACGCGAACGCGAGCAGGGCTTCGTCGTCGGTCTTGATCTTCTTGACCAGATCGTCCTCGAGGTCGAACCGTTTCAAAAAGCTGCTTTGAAAAATGAACCTGCGGAACGTGTCCAGGTTGTAGCAGGCCGTGTGGAACATCTCGATGCGCTTGGGATCCAGCTGGCGGCCCCCGATGAACCAGGGGTGGGAGACGATCTCCTGGAACCCCCGCTCCAGGGCCTCCCGCTCGGGCACCTTCTGGTCCGCCCGGTACCCCTCCACCGTCCACTCCCCGCTCTCCGCGTGCCCCTTGCAGAAGTCATCCTCGAACAGGAAGAAGACCGGCTCCGGCTCCACGCCGGCCCGGGCCGGCGGCAACGCGGACCCCAGCGGGTACATGCGGCACGCCCAGGGCCGATCCTCGTAGACCGAGCACCCCTCCTCCCCCACGAAAAAGCACTTCTTGTCGTGCGCGTCGTCCATCTTGAGCATCAGCACCGGCAGGTGGAGATCCTTGGTGATGGGGGTCAGCGTGTGCTTGTCGAGGAAGTCCTGGGTGGACATCCCCAGCCGCCGGGAGAGCTGAAGCACATCCAAGGGCGTGAGGAAGATATTGATATCCCGGCAACAATCGGTGAAGCAAGGCACCCCTTTATGGCAGCCGAAGCAGAACTTGTCGTCGGGCGTCAGCTGGCGCTTGCCCTTCAGGATCTCGGGCAACTGGGATTCTTGATCTTTATTCATATTAGTCATCTTTAAATAGGCCCCTTTGTCAGACGACATGCAGACTAGCGGACGGAGAGGAACTTGTCATCACCCTGTTTCAAGAAATTGAATTTAAAACGACATTTCCGGTTGGCGGGCCATGGGACAAGGGGCTCGAGTCAATCCCATTCCCCCTTGAAAAGGGGTTGGGGGGGTTTCCTCTTCCCACTCCATCACACACTCCAATCGCTCGACGATCACCGCCACAACCCCGTCCAGACTACAGAGAACCTCCCGGTCGGAAAACAGACACCAGAAGGGAAATCAGCGAGACGACCGCACACACCGAAATCCGTAGTTGCCCTGGATGTAGGGACTGCTCCTGACACGAGGCGATGTGCGGAGGATGTCGGCTTTTCTCTCATTCCACGCGCCCCCGCGCAGCACATAAGAATGGCTATCCGAGCTGTATTTACTACGTGTCCACTCCCAGACGTTTCCACTCATATCACACAACCCGCTCACACTGTTTCCTTGATTCAACGAGCAAACCGGCCCAGTACTATCCCTTCCACAACCATTTGTATTGCTACCGTCTCCCCATATCGCATAGCTGCAGCTCACCTCCGGACCGTCCCCCCAAGGCCATTCCCACTTCCCTCCATTCGACGCTTCGGCATACCATTCGTCTTCTGTGGGCAGTTCTCCACCCACCGCAGCACAGAAATCCCAGGCACCGTGCCAGCCCACACAGTTCATTGGGTGATTGTTGCGGAGCGGCCATCCCCAGTTACAGTCCTTGCTGTCAGAACAGGTCCAGCCGATTGTTCATGAGGATCTTGTCCGTCTCACGGCCGCCGTCCACAGGGGATTCGTATTGTGTATTGAGAACGCACTGGGGCAGCAGCTTCGCGCCGCTGCACTCCTCATAGTGCACCAGCACGATCCCCTTCTCGATATCCGCCCGAAGCCTCGAGCGGCTCGTCCCGGGGACCTCCACCACCCACGGGTGACCGTTGTCCCTCAAGTCGTAGCAGTCGCCGTCCTCGGGCCCGATGAAATCGTCTTCGTCCGGGCCTCGCTGTCCGGCGCCACACGACAGCATCAGCCCGGTTAGCAGACAGGGCGCCATTGCTCGCCAGCTTCGCGACATCCGCTTCTCCTATCTTGCCTTCAGCTTCTCTATCTCGCGTCCCACCTTGGCGGCCACTTCGGCTGGATCGTCCTTCTCAACCGAGTTCCCCGACCCGCCGCCGACGGCCCAGGCCACTCGTCCGTTTTGATCGAAGATCACCATCGCGGGCAGGGTGCCGATGCGATATCTGTCCTGCGCCAAATTGAAGTTGTCCCACACCATGGGAAAGGTCACCTCCCTCACCCGGGCCACCTCGGCCAACGCCCCGAAGGCGGCCTCCCGGGTCTCGTCCATGTTGACGCCGATGAAGGCCACCCGGTTGGGATCCTGCCGCTGCCACAACTCCTCGAGATGCGGCATCGCCTTCTTGCACGGCTCGCACCAGGAGGCCCAGAAGTCGAGCACGGTAATTTTTCCCGGGACCGGGATCGCAAGATTGCCGGTGTCCTTCTCCAGGTTCTGCAGGGACACCGGGGAGTTCGTCCCGGCGCACCCCGCCGTGAGGAGGACAAGCCCGGCGAGTATCAGACTTCCATACTTTTTGTGCTTCTTGATGGGGTCGGGTGTTTTTAATGATATCGGCATATTCTTCTTCTACTAAGCTTTTAAGGTGTTGTTAAGACGCAATTCCCTCTCGGGGATTCAAACTGCCCAAGGAGACACCCCCTGGGCTTGGGCAGTGAGGCGCGGCCAGAACATTGAATTTTGTCGGGAGGTTGGTCCTTTCATGGACGAGAAGCTGGTGGACGCCTACTTCCCCTCGGTCTCCGAGTCCAACGTGCCGGAGGATCCGGTGGTGAGCGTGTAGCTATCGAGCGGAATAGGTCTCCAAGACGACTTCAGCGATGAGGTCAGCAATCAGGTCGTGCTCTTCAGGAATGTTGTGAACGCCACTGTGTGAAGGATCGATAGGAAGGTCCGTTTCATGCAACACTTTCAAAACACGTGAATCGGGACTTTCAGTCCGAACATGCTCAATCATTTTTCCCACACTCAGTTTGGCTATTCTTGCGGTTTTCCCAACGCGAAATTTTGATTCGTACACGGCTCTCAGAGCTTCGATTTGTTCCGCCCCTTCTTGCCCCAGATACTCGAGCCAGTTGACAGAGAGAGCTTCCTCTCCTGGACGAAGCCGAAACGCCGTCCCGTCAATATCACCATCTTCATCGACGTGTGATCCGCCACAGTAACGGCCTATATGATCTTCATTCGGGACGACGACTTCGGTCATGCCTCTGAATCGTGTGGTGAGATCATCCAGCTCTCCAAGCCGAACGGTCGAAGGATATCCTTCACGCTGTCTATGGTTGCCAAACCGGCGGCTCTCGTTGTCAGATAGGTATGACGGGGATCCGGAACGGATACGACATATTTAACGCGTCGGTCCGCTAAAAACTCCAGGGAAATATGGTGTCTTCTGTTCACCTGCTTCCATTTCGCCCTGATATTGCCAGTAGGAGTAAGCACCAGATTGGGACGAAGTATGTGGGTCAGGCCTAAAAAATCTAAAAAGCTTCTGAGGGACAGTAGCGATAATGGCTCCTGATCCGGTGCGTCTTCCTCCGCAAGCTGTCGAAGCTCCTCGATCCTTTTTTGAAGGCGCCCTTGATGATAATGTCTGAGGGCATCCATTATATCCAGTTCAGAAAATGTGGGCTCGTTATCGGCGGTGCTCAGTCGCTTCGCAGCGAGTCGCTCTTGGGACTTCTGAAGCCAACTATCAACATCGTCAGCAGTGAACTCCGGTGGACTTGTGTTCTCTTCTGGCCAATCAGCCCATTGTCTCAATACAGCACCCGCGACAACGGCACGTTGGGCGATCTCTGCTTGTGGCGTCATTGTTGAATCAGTGCGACTCATAGCCGGATCACTCCTTCCCATTCATGCTGTCATCGCTATTCTTGGAACTGAAGATTTCGGAGAGAGTTGATGTAAACACAACGTAGTCTTTTTGCCACTGCGATATATGGTCCTGTACTTGGTCTGCCGAGGGGTATCCGGAGCAGTCACGATGGAAGTTGCCGGCCACCAAAATACCCTTCGTCGATATCACGGAGTCATCAACTTCTCGCTTCAGTTCGGCATTCTCACAACTCAGATTCAAGACTCCGGACCGTTGAGGAAATCCAAGCTTGATGGAAATCGTTTCAACCGTGTCTGTTTGATCGCCACAACACTTGGTTTGTAAAAACCGTTCTTTTAGTGCTGCCACCGGATCGGGCATATCAATGAGTGTCTTATAGTTTATGCCGACTCCGGTGTAGCGAACCTTCGGAAGGGTTTCGATATATCTCGAGACAATTTCAGATGTTTTTGACTGTTCAAGTTCCCCCTTGAATTGTTTATCGACAACCATCACGCGGCCCGGCTCTACTCTGATCGAAATTCCGCTGTCATAGGACACGTTTGACAGGGGTGGAGTCACGATGGGCGGCCCTTGCAGCTCCCACTGCCATTCTTCGGGAATGATTCCCTCTATTCTCAAAAAATCCTGATTCAGAATGGACGGATTACAGTGTTCACCTGTAACGACAATCGAAAATTCAAAGGGATTGTGAGTTACTTCTACCATTTTAACTCCACGCCGATCCTGGCCTCAAACTGAAATCTTATACAACATTCTTCCGACAGTCTGCGAAGCGATAATGTACGCGTACCTCTCATGGCTGTCTTGCAGTTTGCTATAGATGTCGAACATTTCCCAGAAAAGAATATTCCACAAGTTGTTTCTCCTTTTCAAAGGGTGCGATTCGCCAGCCATCACGAGCTCATCCTGGACCTCCGGCGGCTGATCCTCGATGCCCTGAGTTCAATTTCGACTCCAACTCCCACGCTTCGGTCTTGGGTTGGCGTCGTCTGGTATTCGGCTACCCCGCGCCACTCGCCGACAGACTCAGTCGACGTCAGGAGGCTCATCATCGGAGGAGATCAGCTTCTCGAGGTCGCGGCCGTTCAACCGCTCGATATCGGGGGGGAGCGTCCCCTTTTTCTGCTTCAACACCAGCCGGCCCTTTCGGATACGCCAGTCCACGGCCCAGTCAGTGGTCTCGCCGTCCTCTATCAGGTAGAGGGCGACGGGTATCGAGCTGCATTGCCATTCCTTTGCTTGCCGGCACAGCGTGAGCTTCCTGGATATACGTTCGTCCTCCGGGGCTCCGTCGTCCCGGTACCGCTCCTCGGTCTCGACCAGGAGCTCCTGCTTCTCGCCGGGGATGAGCTGCCTTGCTTCGAACCGGAGAATCTCGAGCCGGCTGGCGCCGCCGTGCCCCGCGGTGACGGTCTCGAGGTGCTCCACGACCCGCCATCCCTCGGGGGAATGCGCCACGACGGCTCAAACCGCCGTCCCTCGCGCATGGTGCTTGTACGCACAGTCGATGTTGGGTATACCCTCGGGCGCCTTTCCGGGCGAATACGGCAACAACTTCACGGTTCGCGGCCGGGGGAGTGCTCACCTGCTCGTGCTGAACGCCAGGAGACGCGGCCAGGAGAAGCCCTCCCCTGTTCGCGTCTCGTCCCAGCTCTCGGGCGGCTCTACTCCACAATCCGGTCCTTTATCGCCGCCTTCGACCACACCGGCAGCGGCGAGCTGACGCCGGTCTCGGGGTTGACGCGGTATCGGTACGACGCCTTGGCCTCGTACTGCTCCATCATCCAGTCCCACCCCCTTACAAAGTAGGGGCAGTCGTCGTTGAAGCAGGCGTAGTGGATCTCGTTGTTCCATCCTCCCTGGTCGGGCATCTGGAACTTGGTGAGCTTCCCATCGCAGTGGGGGCAGGTAGCGGTCTTAATATCTACAGTCATAAAAATCGACACTCCGAAAAAGGGAAAGCCCCGAGCGGGGATACCGCCCGGGGCTTTGGTTTCTAACATGTCATCGGTACGAGACCGACGGTCCGCTTAGGAGATGCGCGTGATGGGGACCTTCTTGAGCTCCCACTCTTCGGTCTTGGGATCCATCGTCGCGTTCACGAAGCAGAGCCAGTTGGCGTCGTCCATCTTCGGGCAGTCGGACCGGAAGTAATACCCGGGCCAACGGCTCTCCTCGCGGTAGAGCACGGTGCGGACGTGGGCCTCGGCCTGGTACATCCGGTGCTTGCTCTCCCAGCAGCGCATGAGCTCGTGGAGATCCTTGGCGCCCAGCTTGTCGCTGTCCTCCTTGAGGAAGGCGAGGAGCTTGATGCACTGGTCGAGGTTGGCCTTGGAGGTGGTGAACTGAGCGGTCACGCCGCCGGCGTACTCGTCCATCATCTTCTGGAGCCGCATCTGGAACATCTTGGGCAGGATGTAACCGGGGTTGACATCTTCCTGCGTCGAGAGGCTCTGGGACTCGGTGTAGGTGACGAGGGGCTTGAGCACCTCGGCCTTGGCGGCGTCGATGGCCGCAGCGTCGTAGTTCGCCGCATCTTTGTTCTCCATGGCGTACTTGCAGGCGGACTTGCCGGCGATACGCCCCTCGGCGTGGGAGCCGGAGGAGAACTTGTGGGAGGAGGCGCCGGAGGCGTCGCCCGCCGCGAACAGGCCCTTGACGGTGGTCATGTTGTCATAACCCCAGAAGTACTCGGCAGGCGCCAGGTCCTTGGGACCGGAAACCCAGGCACCGGAGGCGCCGGAGTGGGAACCGATGAAGTAGGGCTCGGCAGCCGCGATCTCGGATTTCTCCTTGTCGGGCTCGATGTTGGTGGCGGCCCAGAGCATGGCCTGGGAGATGGTCATGTCCAGGAAGTCTTCCCACGCCTCGTTCTCGAGCTCTTTCATTTTCTTCTTGAAGGCCTTGGGGTCATCCTTGAACTCCTCGGCGATCTTGCCGATGGCCTCTTCGGTCCGCATGTAGATGGGGCCCTTGCCCTCGGCCACGTCGAGCAGCATGAGGTAGTTCCTCAGGTTGGCGGGAACGGGCTTGACCTTGCCGTAGGGGGCGAACTCCTCCAGCACGGAGGCTCTGGTCTGCATGTAGTTCTCGTCGTTGGCGTTGGTGGCGCGGGACTTGAACAGCAGGAACCACGCACCCACCGGGCCGTACGCGTCTTTGAAGCGCACGGGGATGAAGCGGACTTCCTGACAGGTCATCTCGGCGCCGGCCTTGATGGTGAAGTAGGCGGAGGCCCCCGAGTTGAACGGGGGATACCAGGCGCGGCCGGCGCCCTCACCGGAGGAGCGGGGCTTGAACACGCCCACGGCGCCGCCCATGGCGCACAGGGTGGCCTTGGCCTTGAAGACGTAGAACTTGTTCTCGCGGACCGAGAAACCCACCGCGCCGGTGCACTTGTCACCGTCGAGGAGCGGACCGGTGATGAAAACGCGCTCGTAGATGTTATCGAGACCGAGGGCGTTCTTGGCGGCCTCGGCGACGACGATCTTGTAGGACTCGCCGTTGATCATCAGCTGCCAGCGGCCTTCGTGCACGTACCCGCCGTTCTCGTCCTTCCAGATGGGGAGGCCCCACTTCTCGTAGAGGTGAACGGTGCCGTCCACGTGACGGGCGATGTTGGCGACGAGGTCCTCACGGGTGACGCCCATGAGGTCGTTGCGCACGTAGTTGAGGTAATCCTGCATGGTGTTCTGGCCGTCCTTCAACCCGACGTACTGGTTGATGGCGGAGAGGCCCATGGCCACGGCGCCGGAGCGATCCATGGCGGCCTTGTCGACCAGGGTCACCTTGAGGCCGGCCTTCTTGGCCCAGTAAGCGGCTTCCACGGCGGCGCCGCAAGCGGCCATACCGCCACCCAGGATCAGTACATCTGTCTGGACTTCAACAGTTTCAAAGTTAGTCATGGCTATCTCCTTACTTCTTGGTCCAAACTTCGGACAGACCTAGTGACTCGGGCTCGGTGAACAGCGCGGGGCTGTCCCAATCCGGCTCATTCGCCCAGCCGCCGGCCGGCTCGGCCTTACCCTCCGGAGTGGTCCGGATGGGGAACTTGAACCTTTTGATGCTGCCGTTGCGGAACTTGACCGTCCACATGATGGAGTCGGTCGACCGCATGGGGACGACAGTGGCGCCCATGGGCATGAAATCCGCATAGCCTCGAACGTCGATCGCCTGAGTGGGGCAGATTTTGACACAGCACTGGCACTCCCAGCACTGCTCCGGTTCCTGGTTGTATGCCTTCATCTTATCCTTGTTCAGTACCATGAGGTCATTGGGACAGATGTACTGGCAGGCGGTCTTGTCGAGCGCCTTGCAACCATCGCATTTGTCCGGGTTCACAAAACTTGGCATTCTCAAACCTCCTCGGCCGCTGCGGCCTTGTTGGGATGTTGGGGGTTGCTATCTCTTCTGGAACAATTCCAGACTAATTTTTTTAAAAGAATAAGTTTCCCTGTGTTCTGAATTAACGGTTCAAATTGTTCCAAAAACCAAATTCTATAAACGACAGGTGCCAAACTTTTGCATTGGAATAAATTCAAAGTCAACTTATTTTTACTTGCAAAATCCAGAGTTGGCGTTATCCCTTTTTTTCATCTGAACGGATGTTCCAAAACGCTGAACATATGGCGCCTTTCAGGGTTCAAATCCTCCGAAAAATACAAAATTTAGAAATTGTATTTAGGCGGTTTTCATTTAGATAAAATAACTTCATTATTACTATTCTCTCCGCTTTGGAGGAATCAACCACCAAGGGAAACCAATGACGGAAACCCGAGATTCAATCCCCATCAACGAATTCAATCAGGACTCAGTAACTCAAGGGCGCTTCGGCACGATGGGGGGGGTGTTCACCCCGTGCGTGCTCACCATCCTCGGGGTCATCATGTTCATGCGGACCGGCTATGTCGTGGGGGAGGCCGGGCTCTGGTCGGCCCTCGCCATCCTGGGCATCGCCAAGCTCATCACCACCTTCACGACCCTCAGCCTGTCGGCCATCGCCACCAACCTGGACATGCGGGTGGGGGGGGTCTACTTCATGATCTCCCGGGTGCTGGGCCCCGACTTCGGAGGCAGCATCGGCATCACCCTCTTCGTCGCCCAGGCGGTGAGCGTGGCCTTCTACACCATCGGCTTCACCGAGGCGCTGTTCTCGCTCCTCGTCCCCTTCCTGAGCGAGGGCACCGCGGCGTTCCTGACCACCATCCACCTGCCCCAGCTCGTCTCCACCGCGGTGGTGGTGGGGCTCTTCTTCCTCACCTTCAAGGGGGCGGACGTGGCCATCAAGGCCCAGTACATCGTCCTCGTGGTGCTCCTCTTCTCGGTGGCGAGCTTCCTCATCGGCGGCGTCCTCGAGTTCGACTCCGCGACCTTCGCCGCCAACGAAGCGGAGCAGTATTCGAGCAAGATGGGGTTCTGGGCCGCCTTCGCCATCTTCTTCCCGGCGGCCACGGGGATCACCGCCGGCGCCAACATGTCCGGCGATCTGAAGAACCCGGGCAAGTCCATCCCCTGGGGGACCATCGTCGCCATCCTCTTCACCGCCGGTATCTACACGGCCCAGCTCTTCCTCACCGCCGGGGTCACGGATCGCGCCGCGCTGAAGGCGGACTCCTTCGGCGCCCTCAAGGCGATGAGCATCTTCTCCCCCCTCATCATCCTCGGCGTGTTCGCCGCGACCCTGAGCTCCGCCCTCGGCAGCTTCCTCGGCGCCCCCCGCATCCTCCAGGCCATGGGGCAGGATCGCCTCATGAAGGTGATGACCTTCTTCGGAAAGGGGTCGGGACCGGCCAACGAGCCCAAGCGGGCCACGGTGCTCACCTTCATCATCGCGGTGGCCGTGATCTGGGCCGGGAACCTCAACGCCGTGGCCGAGGTGATCTCCATGTTCTTCCTCATCGCGTACGGCATGATCAACCTCTCCGCTTTTGTGGAGAGCAAGAGCGCCAACCCGAGCTTCCGGCCCAAGTTCCGTTTCTACCACTGGGCCACCGCCCTCATCGGGGCCATCGGGTGCACCATCGCGATGATCAAGATCAACGAGACCTACGCCCTCATCGCCCTCGGCATCGCCGGCGCCATCTACTTCTACCTCCGGGGCCGGGACATCGAGACCAGCTTCGGCGACGCCAAGCGAGGGTTCATCTTCCAGCGCACCCGGGACAACCTGCTCTACCTGGAGAAGGCCAAGGCCCACCCCAAGAACTGGCGGCCGATCCTCGTGGCCATCACCGAGAATCCCATCCAGGACATCCAGCTCATCCGGGTGGGGGCGTGGCTGGAGAACCAGCGGGGGCTCTACACGGTGGCGCACATCGCCGAGCGCCCCGGGTCCAACCTCTCGGACAAGGTCAGCCTGAAGGAGTCCGAGGACAAGGAGCTGAGGCACTTCCTCGAGAGCAACGAGATAGTGGCCTTCTCCGACGTGGTCGCCGTGGACAGCTTCCGGGAAGGCCTCGGGACCTTCATGCAGAGCTACTCCATCGGCGGCCTCAGGCCCAACACGGTGATCACCGCACTGCCCCCCGCCGGAATGGATCAGCTAAGGGAAAGATTTTTGGAAACGATGCGGGATCTCGCCGCCTTCAACCTCAACCTGGTGGTGCTGAAGCCCGGTGATATCGCCCTCAATAAAAAGAAGCGGACCATCGATCTCTGGTGGCGGGGGGAGAACAACGGCAGCCTGATGGCCCTGTTCGCCCACCTGGTCAAGCAGGACAAGAACTGGCATAGCGCCAAGCTCCGGGTGCTCAGGATCGTCCAGTCCGCTTCGGAGGAGCGGAAGGCCGAGCGGCGCCTTCTGGACCTCGTGGAGCAGACCCGCATCGCCGCCGAGGTCAAGATCATCCGCTCGGACGAGTCCCCCCCCTCGATTATCAAATCCAACTCCGCGCCGCTGGCGGACCTGGTCTTCCTGGGCATGGCCGCCGGGAGCGGCGACGAGGTGACCCGCTTCCTGAACCAGATCGATCCGCTGCTCCAGGGGCTGCCCCCCACCATCCTCGTCTGGTCCAACGGCGAGGCGGACATGTTCGCTTGAGATTTCACTGAACAGTCGATAATCAGCGCAATCTCGGAGTTGCTCCACCCTCCCGATTGTGGTTCTATCCAAAGTGGGTATCGCGGCGAAAGAAAGGACCACTCTTGAAACCGACGACTTGGCTTTTGCTGATATCCATCCTGTCGCTCTCCGCCCTCTGGCCGACGAGCTGCCTCACCCCCAAGCCGCCGCCCATCCCGGGCATGGCGGACATCGCGGACTGCGTCCCTCCGAAGAGTGCTGTGGCTGTCATGCACGAGCAGCCGGACATCGCCTGGCCCGCCCCCCGGTGTCGCGAGAGGGCCAAGGCGCTGCTCTCGCAGATGTCCCTCGAAGAGAAGATCGCCCAGATGGCCCAACCCGATCGGGGGGCGCTCTCGGATGCGCAGGTGATCGCCTCCCTCGGCCTCGGCTCCGTTCTGGCCGGGGGATCCACGGACCCCAACGGGGGCAACTCGCCGGCGGACTGGGCCGGGATGGTCCGGCAGGTGCACGAGATCTCCCTGGAGTCGAAACACCGGATCCCCGCGCTGTTCGGCGTCGACGCCGTCCACGGCCACAACAACGTTCAGGGGGCGGTGATCTTCCCCCACAACATCGGGCTCGGCTGCACCCGCAACCCGGATCTGATGGAGCGCATCGGGCGGGTCACCGCCGAGGAGATCGCCGCCACCGGCATCGACTGGACCTTCGCCCCGGTGTTCGCGGCGGCCCGCGACGAGCGATGGGGACGGACCTACGAGGCGTTCGGCGAGACCCACGAGCTGGCCGCCGAGCTCGGCACCGCCATGGTGCGCGGGCTCCAGGGGGAACGGCTCGGCGCCGGTACCCCCTCGGTGCTCGCCTGCGCCAAGCACTTCGCCGGGGACGGCGGCACGGTGAACGGGCTCGATCAGGGGAACACCGAGGGCGATATCGAGGGAATCCTCGAACGCCACGTGGCGCAGTTCCGCCCGGCGGTGGCGGCGGGGGTCGGCTCCGTGATGGCCTCCTACAGCAGCGTGAACAGCGTGAGGATGCACTGCCACGGCCCCCTGCTGACCGACACGCTGAAGCGGGAGATGGGCTTCAACGGTTTCGTGATCTCCGACTGGCAGGCCATCCACAAGCTGCCGGGCCGTTACGAGGATCAGCTGGCGGACGCCATCAACGCCGGCATCGACATGGTGATGGCGCCGAAATCCCCGCAGCTGTTCATCAACACCGTCAAGGGGCTGGTGCCGGACGATATCCCCGAGGCGCGGATTGACGACGCGGCCGGCCGAATTCTATCGGTGAAGTGCGAGCTGGGGATGCTCGACGAAACGTATTTCCCCAAAGACGACTCCGGGCGCATCGCGCTTGACGAGGCATTGCTGAGGGAAGTGGGCTCCAAGGCGCATCGGGCGGTGGCCCGGCAGGCGGTCCGGGAGTCCCTGGTGTTGCTCAAGAACGACGGTGTCCTGCCCCTCGGAAAGAGCGTCCGGATCCACGTGGCCGGGAAGAACGCCGACAACCTCGGCCACCAGTGCGGCGGCTGGACCATCAGCTGGCAGGGATCCAGCGGCCGCGTCGCCCCGGGGACGACGGTGCTCGCGGCGATCCGGAACGCGGTCTCCCCCACCGGACAGGGACCGGAGGTGACCTACTCCGAAGACGGCGCCGGCGCTGAGGGGGCCGGTGTGGCCGTCGCGGTCATCGGCGAGAAACCCTACGCGGAGGGCAACGGCGACCGAAAGGACATCAGCGTCCGGGAGGACGACCTCGAGGTGCTCCGCCGGCTGAAGGCCGCCGGGATCCCGCTGGTGGTGGTGCTCATCAGCGGCCGCCCCATGATCCTCGGGGAGGCCCTAGAGCTCGCGGACGCCTTCGTCGCCGCCTGGCTCCCGGGGACCGAGGGGGACGGCGTCGCCGACGTGCTCTTCGGTGACAGCCCCCCCACGGGACGGCTCGGTCACTCGTGGCCCCGGCGGATGGAGCAGATCCCCATCAACCTCGGGGACGCCGACTACGATCCCCTCTTCCCATACGGATTCGGCCTCTCCTACAGCGCGCCGAAGGGGATCCCCGCGGCTCCCCCCGAAGCACAGGATACGATCATCCCCGCGGACGCCGGCGTTCCCGATCATCCGGCCGACGATTGAGGTTCGATTGTCGCGGTATGTCATGATCATCGACCTCGAGCGCTGCTTAGGCTGTGACGCGTGCGCCGCGGCTTGCGAGGCGGCTTACCTGACCCCTCCGTCGATGCCCTTTCACGTGGTGCGGAAGGTCGACACCGATTCGGGGCGTCGCTTTCTCCCGATGCTCTGCATGCAGTGTGAGTCACCATCATGCATGGCGGCCTGCGGGGATGGCGCCATCCGTATCGAAGCGGGGGGTATCGTGGTCGTGGACGCGACGCGCTGTACCGGGTGCGGCCGGTGTGTCCCGGCCTGCCCTTATGGCATGATGCGGGCGCCGGGACCCGCACAGGAGATCCGTGAGGGGTTTCTCAAGACGACAGAGCGAGCGCGAATTGAGCGGTGGCAACGGTTGGTCAAAGGCGGCATACCGGCGAAGTGCGAGCTCTGTACCCTGTTCCTCGCGCAGGGAAGAATTCCCCGTTGCGTTGCGTCATGCCCCGTGGGGGCGCACCTTTTCGGGGATCTCGACGACCCGGACAGCGAGGCGGCGCGGCGGGTGGAGAAGGGGGAGGTCTATCCCCTGCTCGTCGGGAAGAACACCCGGCCGAGGGTGTACTATTGCCCCCCCGACGGGATGACCATCGCCGAAGTAGCGGCTTTGTTTCTGAAAGATCAATGACTACTCCTCCTCGGCGTCTTCCTCGCCCTCTTCCTCCTCCTCACCCTCTTCCTCTTCGGCCTCCTCGCCCTCCTCTTCCACCTCCTCGGGCGGGCTCTCCTCCTCCGGCACCTCCTCCTCGATCACTTCCTCTTCCTCTTCCTCCTCCGGCTGTCCGAAACGGTTGAAGGGTCCGGGGCGGGCATGGCCCGGTCCGCGATCCGGCGGCAGGGCAGCCGGGGTCCGGTTATGGGGCTCCGGCGGCGTCGGTCGGTCCGGGGGCGCTGCGATATCCACAGGCGTTGCCGGGCCGCTCGCGCTCGTCCGTCTCGTCACCGGCGGCTTGTTGATGTCCGCGCGGGTCCGCGTGGGACGTTTCCGCTTCACCTTACGCCGCTTCTTTTTGCTCTTCTTCGCCTTTTTCTTTTCTCCCGGAACAGAGAACTTCTTGGTCGGAGCGAATCGGCCCTTGCCCAGAACCCCGCGGTAGCGGAAGCCGTAGAAGCCGTCATCCCGATGCGCGAATTTCATCTGCCGGCTCATCGAATCGGCGTTCTCCGCGAACATCTTGATGGCCGCGCTCTTCGCCAGGTAGGGGCCCAGCAGCTTGAAGGTGAAGTAGAGGTCGTGGGTGCTCTTCGACATCGGTTCCTGGAGGGTTATCGTCCCCTGGAGATTGAGGCCGATGTGCTTCGACTTCACCTCGAACTTGGTCACCTTGCCCACGCCGTCTTTGAAGGTGATGCGCCCCTTCATCGATTGGATGTCGAGCGGCGGCACCTTGAGGGAGGTCCCGGAGATGTCGGCCTCGAACCCCTTCCGACTCAGCTTGGCGTTCGTAATGGAGAACGATATCTCCCCCTCCGCGGCCTGCCACCCGGACTTCGAGTGGAGGGCGATCTCGAGGTTCAGGTTCCCGTCAATGGGGACCGGCAGGGCGCCGTTCAGGTCCACGATGCGCTTCAGGATGACGTCGCGGATCTCCACCCCGAGGTCGATGGCGCCGTCGGTCTCGTCTTCGGGGCTCTCGGCGCTTTCGCCCTCGCCGTCCTCTTTGGCCTCGTCCGGGGGCGCCTTTTCCTTGGCGCGCTTCTTCCGTTTCGCGCCCTTATCGGCTTTCTTGTCCGCGGCCGACTCCGGAAGATCGCCGCCAGGCATGGGGCCGCTGTAGGAGATGCTGATCTCCCCGCCGAGGGCGTCCGCCGACGCCGAGATATCGATGGCGTCGAAGAGGAACGGCAGAACGCCGACGTTGATGGTCATCTCATCGATCACATAGCCGGGGGCGGGCGCGGCTTTCTTCTTCCCCTTGGCGGAAGCCTTGGCCGGCGCCTTGTCCTCTTTGGCGGCGATCTCCATGTTGTTGAAGACCACCCCCCCGGTTAGGGAGAGGCCCATATCGCCGATCTTGACCTCCCGCCCCAACAGATTGGTCATCCTGCCCTCGACATTGGGGATGAACCTCTCGAGGGGCAGGCTCTGGATGAGGAAGAAGGAGAAGAGCGCAAAGAAGAACGTGGAATAGCTCAACGGGCGGAAGAACCGGCGCAGGATTTTCTTGAGCTTGGACAACATCATCTCCCTCCCTTGCGCGCCGGCTTGCGTTTCCGCTTGGCCTTGTTTCCGGCCTTCTCCGGCGCCTCCGCCTGTTGCTCGTATGTAGAGACGGTCAGCTGAACGTTGTACATGACCTCGTTGGAGCGCTTTCTCTTGTTGACGGAGAGCTTGGAGATGGCGATGGGAAACTGCCGTCGGCTGGACTCAATCTCCTCCATGAACTCCGTAAGCTTCAGGATGTCCGTCTGGCGGATGGTGAGCTCCATGGCGTGCTCGACCCACACCTGACCGTGGCTTTGGTCCGGCAGCTCTTTCATATCCGGGGTATCCATCTCGAGCTTCTTGCACACCTTCTCCACCAGCGTTCTGAGGGGGGTCGGCGTCTTCGTGACCTTCCGTTTCGGCTGCTTCTTGTTGCGGGTAAGGTAGTCGCCCTCCTTCTCATCCAGCAGCCTCAGGCTGGTGGTGAGGTCCGCCCTCTCGTCCTCCAGGTCGCCGACCGATGAGCTGAACAGGAACGCCCCGATGAACGTGAGGAAGACGAAGAACATGACCCCAGTCACCATCAACAGGCGTCGCTCTCGCGGGGAGAGCCCGGCAACTATGTTATTAAGCGATCGTCCCATAAAACCTTCCTATGGACAGCGGCTGTCGATATCCATCTGATACCTTCTGCGGTCTTCGACTGTAGTTACCCGCCCCACGCGAACCGCGGTGAAGCACTCCGTGAACTCCTCGAACTTCTTCTTGATCAAATCCGTCGGCGCGAGGTCCGCCCCCTCTTCGGGCTCCTCCGGCGCCTCGAAGCTCCCCTCGGTGTCCAGCTCGCTCTCCGTTTTGAGGTCCGCGTCCACCATCCCTTTCAGCACGACCTTCTTCGGCTTGATCTCCAACATCTCCACGTCGTGCACCACGTTCTTCGGGATGCGCCGCGAGATCTCCACCAGAATATCGAAAGCGTCCTTGTCGGGCATCGGCGCGTCCTCCTCGTTCTTGACGACCCCCTTGAGGCGCTCCGCGATCTTCTCGTGGTCCAGCGTCGACTCACCGAACACCCGGTTGGTGCGCTCGCTAAGCGTCTTCCGCTGTGCCGCCACCCGCGACGAGAGGGTGCTGTATTCGGCGAAGCCGGAGACCAGCCACGAGAGGATAATCGCCGCCACGCACGCCGCCAGCCATTTGGCCCGGCTCTTCAGGAAGTCCAGGTTGCCGGTGAACGCCAGGCTGCCCCGGCGGATATCGAGGCGCTTGGTCCGGGGGACCTCCTCCCTCAAGGCCAGGGTATAGGCCAGGGTGTAGGCCGTTCCCCGCAGATCGTCGGTTCCCTTGAGCTCCTCCCTGGCCGGGAGGTTGAAGATCTCGACGGGCATCCCGAGGGCTTCCTGGAAATAGACGTCCAACCCCTTGAGAAGGCTCCCACCGCCGCACAGCTTGATCTCGCTCACCGATCTTCCGCCGGCGGCCAGATGGCCCTTGAAGGTCTGCTGGATCTCCCGAACGAACGGCTTCAGGCTCTGTTGCAGGACCTCCCCCACCCGACCGGTGATCCCGTACTCCTTCTTGTAGGCCTCGGCCTTGTGGAAATCCACGCCCCCCACCTCCGCGAGCTTCTGGGTCAGCCCGCGCCCCCCCCGGAGGACCGTGCGGATGGTGGGTTCGGTGCGGTCCAGGACGGCGATGTTGGTCCGCATATGTCCGATGTCGATGAACGCCGTGACCTTCTCCGTGTCATGACCGGTGAAGATGCGGTTGAGATAGGAGAAGGAGTTGACCCCGATCTCCCGCGGCGAGATTCCCTGCGCCCCGAGCCCTTCGATGAGCCGGACCACCTCGTCCGTGAGCACCGTGGCCGTGAGCAGGGAGATCTCCTCGCTGTTCCGCTCGGTCTCGATATAGTCGAAGACCGCGTCCTCGATGCCGTAGGGGAGCACCTCGTCGAGCTCGAACCGGAGCACCTGGTCCAGCCGCCGGACCACGCTGACAGGCAGGTTGATCTTGCGCACCGAGGCGGTCTCACCGGGGATGGCGCAGTGGACGGTCTCGCCCTCGAGCTCGAGCCGCTTGATCAGCCGCCCCGCCGCCTCCAATATCGCCGTCGGCGCGGCGTCTCCGGTCTCGTCCAGGTGTACCGGTTCTTGCTCGAGCCGGACGATCTCCCGATTTCTCAAGCTGATCCGGACGACGGCCGCTCTCACCGTGTTCGTCCCGAGATCGAGTCCAATGGTATCGTGCGCCATCCTGCCTCCTAATCCATCCGATAGTAGAGCACCTTGCCGCCGGCGGCGTTGATCGTCTCTTCGTCCGGCAGGGCCAGGGTCACGTCGCTGTTCATGTCTACAACCATGTGTATCCTCTTTGTCACCCGCCCAACCGTCGCCTCGGCGTAGATGGAGAAGATCGAGCTTCGGGTGGTCATCATATTGCGCCAGGCCGGGCGCTTCGTCTGGCTCAGCGGGATCCCCGGCATTCCGATGAGGAAGATCGTCTCGGGGTTCTCGATGGCCTTGGTGAAATCCGTGATCCGCGCCAGCGGCATCCAGCTCCGGATCATGACGATGCCCTGGAGGATGGCGGCCATCTGAATCCGCTGCAGGGGATCCTCGCAGGCGCCGATGCCGTTGGGTTCCCGCGCGAGATCGCACGCCAGCGCGAGCAGCACATCCAGGGGCGCGGTGTTGACGTTGATCCGCCCCTTTCCCCAGACCGTCATGATGCGTCGGTCCGGGTCCTCGGGTCTGGGGTCGACGAACGCGGAATAGAGATCGTCGTCGATGCCGCTGACGAGATGCAGCTCCTGCAGGCTGTCGAGGGGCGCGTTCTTGCGGTAGTAGGCGGGCTCGAGGGTCGTGTAGAGGGAGCTGTCCTCGGTGCCGGACAGGTCGCACAGATCCTCGTTGCCGTCCGAGAAGTCGATGATCTCGCAGATGATCTCCTCCCGCGTGGAGAGCTCGCCGGACCCGAGCTCATCGTCGAACAGCTCGTCGAACTCCGGCGGCGACATCAGGGATTCCAGCTCGAACAACATGCGCGCCGAGCCGTTGCCCTGGACGACGATGTTCGAGACGTTGACATTAATCTTCGACTCCTCATCGACGATGGTCACCTTGAGATCGTCATCGGGCCCGATCCCCTCGAGCCCGAGCCCCTCCACATCCGCCAGGTTGGACCCGGTGATATCTCCGAGGAACCCGCCGCCGGATCCCGTGAAGGAGGAAACCAGCATGTCCGCGTACTGCCAGAAGGGGAGAGCCGTGTCCCCTAGTATCTCCCGGAAAGAGAGGGTGAGCCGGGAGAGGTTGATGCCGGACTTCGCCATGTACTCGGCCTTCAACGCGTCCCGGGCGTTGACCGCCGTCGCCAGGTACACCTCGTTGGTCTCCATGAGATCCGCGGTCATGGCCCCGAGGATGGTGAGGGCGATGAGCACCATGATGAGGGCCACCCCCTGCTGCTTCTCTTTGCTCCGCCGTCTCATTTGTCCACCAGCACCCGGGGGCCGGGGATGAAATCGGGGGTCGCGTACAGGGGGCTGCGCATATAGATGGGGACCTGGGTGCCGTAGGTGACTTCCTTGTCACGGCGGTCCAGGGCGGTCAGCTTGATGCGCACCTGGTAGGGGAGCAGATCCACCTCCGCGTCCTCGTCGTTCGAATCCCACGTGTCCTGCCACTCGTTGAATTCGAGATCATAGTACTCCAGGCTGAACGCCACCACATTCTCCACCAGGACGAGGTACTGCCCCCCCTCCAGCGGCTCCGTGTCCAGGTACGCGTCCTCCCGGCGGACGAGGTTCTTTCGATGGGAGTCCTCTTTGTCATCGGCGATGAAGTACCCGATCTCCGCCTGGTCCGACTCGTTGACATCGCGATACCGCCGCTCGTGGGTAAAGGCCACGAAGTCCACCCGATCCTCGTCGCCGTGATCCTGCCCGATGAAGACGGTTTCGTGATCCGGCTCGTTCAGCGCCCGGTGGCTGGAGAGGAACGCCGCCTGCAGATCCCGGGTGATCATCTCGAAGGCCGCCCGGACCTGATGGTTTCGTTCGTGCACCTTGGTGACGATGTCCCGCGTCCTCGCGGTCTGGCTGGTCGCGGTCCAGATGGTAATCGCCACCATGGAGAACACCGCCACCGAGACCATGATCTCGATGAGGGTCAGCCCCTCGGACGCGCGCCTGAACCCTTTCATATCCCCTCCCCCGCGCCGCCGGCCCCGGACCGGGCCGCGCCGGTCCCGGCCGCGCCCGACGATCCCGACTCGCCCGACTCATAGGACTCGAGCTCCTCGTCTTCGGTCCCGGCCCCGAGGAGCATGGCCGCGTTGAAGAGATCCTGCGATCCCTGCGAAGGGTGGACGATGAACTGGCTCAGGACGAACTCCTTCTCGGCGCTCCCCTGCTCCCACTTCACCTTCACCGTCACCCGCCGGATTCCCTCCCCGAGCATGTCCGAGATGAGGGGCATGAAGGAGGAGAGCATCCCGAACATCTCCGAGTCGTCCTCTCCGTCGTCCGACAGGCCGCCGGCCCCGCCGAGATCGAGGTCGGAGAGCAGGTCTAGGCCGCCGTCCGCGCCGCCGCCGCTGAGCAGCGTCTCGATATCCGGAAGCTCGATCCGCTGGATCTTCCACTCACAGCCGAAGTGATCCGGGGCCTCGTCTTCGACCGCCTCACAGCACTCCCCGCTCTCCTCGACATCCGCTATCTGAAACCCGTTTTCAGACAGCACCTCGAGCTCTATCTCGCTCATCCGGCACTGGGCCAGGTTCAGGGCGTGGGTCAGGTTCCGGGAATACTCGGTGGTGGCCACCGCCGCGAACTGCGCGCCGAAGATGGAGACCACCGAGATGGCCAGAATCATGATGGAGACCATGACCTCCATGATGGTGAACCCGGCCTGTCTCACTCCTCCGCCTCCTGCATCTCATCGAGCTCCTCCTCGGGCTCCCGCTCCTCGTTATAAAGGCGGGATCTGCCGGAGAGGGGATGCACCTCGACGGTGTACACCCGATCCTCGCCGTCCGAGAGCTGGATGAACGCATGCTCGGCCATGCCGTTCGAAAAGAAGTAGACAAAGGCGCGGCCGTCCTCACGGGGGGTGGGCTCGTGGGGGGTGAAGGCCCTGAGGAAGATCGTGTCCCCCTTGAGCTCCCGGGGCTTCCCCCGTTTCCCGGGGAGGGCCTTGAAGGAGGGCGGCTTGTACCCCTCGGCGTTCCCGAACAGCCCGCTCACGGTGGCGTTTTCATAGGCGCCCCCCATGAAGTTGTCCATGAAACCGCTCATATCGATCCCCCCCTCATCCGTGTACTCCATCCCCGAGGTCAGACCGCCGAAAGGAGACGACGATCCGCCGAGATCGAGAAAACCGTCCGAGGGGTTCTCGGCGTCCTCCGCCCGCTTCCGCTCCTCCTCCTCCTCCTCCTCCGTGCGGAGCCCCTCCCCGGTGGTGTCGTCCTTGTTCAGCACCACCCGACCGCTGGTCTCCTCCAGCGACAAGGTGCGCCCCTCGAAGTCCAGGACCAGCCGGACGCAGGTCCCCTGGGTCACCGCCCGCGAGTAGGCGTACCGCACCGCCGCCATCAGGGTGTAGCAGGAGGAGCGGAGCTTCACCCGCTGGGTGGCGCCGATGGAGAACCCCACCCCGGTCATCACGATCGCGATGATGATCACCACGATCATCACCTCGATGAGCGTGAACCCCGCGTCTTTGCGCCGCGCCGTCATCCTTTGCCCAACGCCGTCGTCTGCTAACGAACGTCGTCCTCCGTACCTTCCTGGCCGTCCGGGCCGTTGGAGAACACGTCCGGATCCTCGCCCGCCTGGCAGGAGATGTGGAACTCGTTGTCCCAGGGATCCACGGTGCTCTTGCCCTTGTCGAGGTAGCGCTCGCTGACGAGGTCCTCCATGCTCGGGCACTTGTTGGCGTTCTCCGCCAGGTAGAGCTGCACCGCGCTCCGGATGGCGCTGACGTTGCTCTTGGCCGCGTCGATCCGCGCCTTCTCGAGCCTGGGGATCACCGCCACGGCCACGCCGGTGGCGATCATGGTCATAATGATGACGACGATCATGATCTCGATGAGGGTCATGCCCTCCTGCCCCAGAAGACGTCTCGTTTGTCCGCGCTGTGCTTCGTTCTTCTTCCCACGCATCTATTCTTTCTCCTCTCTCTCAGCCTAGAGGCTCGAGATAGTATCGTTTCCCTGAAAGCTCCGGTCCGGGCCGCCGGAGAGCACCTCCACCCCGCCGGGGTCGAAGCGCGCCGGACAGATCAGCCGGTAGGGCTTCCCCCACGGATCATCGTAGCTGAGCAGGTACCGCGTCTTTCCGGGGGGCGCGACGAGCTCGTCCAGGTTGTCCGGACAGCGGCCGTGGTCCGCGCGGAAGAGCCGGGTAGCGTGCTCGATCCTCGAGATATCGAGGAGGGCCTGCTTGATCCGGGTCTGCTCGCTCATGAGCCCCATGGCCCAGAACAGATAGCTCACCACCAGCAATACCGCTGCCACGCTGACGAGACGACGCCTGAGCCGGGCGGTGGTCGGGCTCACCCGACGCTTCTCACCGAGAATGTAGAGGGCCCTTCTCATTGTACGAACTCGTTCATCTGGATGAGCGGCATCAGCATCGCCGCCGTGACGCCGCCCGTGCTGGCGCCCATGATGATAATCATCAGGGGCTCCAGCAGCGAGGTCAGCGCCGCGATCTTCGACTCCACCTGGATGTCATAGGCGTTCGCCACGTTCTCGAGCATCTCCTCGAGCTGGCCGGATTTCTCGCCCACCGCGATCATGTGGGTGACGATGGGCGGGAAGCGTCCCGACGCCTTGAGGGGCTCCGCGATGCTCTCCCCCTCTCGAATAGAGGCGGCCGCCTCCACGATGACCTTCTCCAGGATGACGTTGCCGAGCACCCCCTTGGTGATATCCATGGCGTTGAGCACCGGCACCCCCGACGCGAGCAGGGTGGAGAGGGTCTTGGCGAACCGGGAGATGGCGATCATCATGGCCAGCCCGCCGAAGAGCGGAGACCAGAGCACGAACCGGTGCCACTTGATCCGTCCCTGCTCCGTGTTCTTCCACTTCTTGAACGCCACGATAATGACGACAAATACGATGGCGATGAGCCACCAGAAATTCCGCAGGGTGTCACTCGTCCAGATGAGCAGCTCCGTGTACCAGGGCAGCTCCCGGCCGAAGTTCTCGAAGATGGAGGTCACCTTGGGCACCACCATCACCATCATGATACCGATGATGATCGTCCCGAACAGCGCCATGAATCCGGGATAGAACATCGCCCCCACCACCTTGGAGGTGAGCTTGTTCCGGGCCTCGATGAAGTCCGCCAGCCGGACGAGCACCTGTTCCAGCTTCCCGGACTGCTCCCCCGCGTGGATCATGTTGCAGAACAGGCCGTCGAAAAACTTGGGGTGGCGCTTGAACGCATCCGCCAGGCTCATCCCCTGGTTGACCTGATCCCGGACGTCCGTGATGGCGCCCTTGAGGTCCGGCTTGTCGGTCTGGTCGATGATGGCGTTGAGGGACTCCACGAGGGAGATGCCGGCCTTGGTGAGGGTGGCGAGCTGACGGGTGGTCAGCGCCACGTCGAGCTTCGTTACCCGTTTGCCGATCTTGCTGAAGTCGATGCCGGCCCGCTGCTGTCCGTGCGCCTTCTCCCGCATCTCGGTGAGCATGATGCCCTCGCGCTTGAGCTCGGACCGCAGGCTCTTCTCGCTCTCGGCGTCCTTCAGCCCCTTGACGGGCCTTCCGTTCTTCTTCTGGATACCCTGATATTCGTAAATCGGCATCGGTCAATACTCCCGGATCATCCGGCCTCCTCGTGGGTGACCCGCACGACCTCTTCGATGGTCGTCACCCCGGCGACGACCTTCCGAATACCGTCGTCCCGAAGTGAAATCATCCCGTCCTCCCGCGCCACCTTCTTGATCGTGTTGGAGTCCGCGTTCTTCAACACGTTCAGTCGTATTTCGTCCGTAATCATCACCATCTCGTAGACTCCGGTCCGGCCCCGATAGCCGGTGCCCATGCACTCGTCGCAGCCCACCGCGCGATAGAGCATGAAGCGATCCTGGGACAGCGGGGGGATGGGGGTCAGCTTCTTCCAGGCGTTCTGGTAGATGTGCCCCCGGGGGCGCGGCCCCACGGAATACGGGTCTTCGAGGTTGAAGGCCAGCTCCTCGAGCTCATCCCGCCGCGGCTCGTAGAGCTCCTTGCAGTGGGGGCAGAGCATGCGGACCAGGCGCTGCGCCTGGATGCCGATGAGGGAGGAGGCCACGAGGAAGGGCTCGATCTCCATCTCGACCAGACGTGTCAAGGCGCCGGGGGCGTCGTTGGTGTGAATCGTGGAGAGCACCAGGTGCCCCGTGAGGGAGGCGTGGACCGCGATCTCCGCGGTCTCCCGATCCCGGATCTCCCCCACCATGATGATGTCCGGATCCTGCCGGAGGAACGCCCGAAGCCCCGCGGAGAACGTGAGGTCGATCTTGGGGTTGACGTGCACCTGGCCGATGCCCTCGATGTCGTACTCCACCGGATCCTCCACCGTGAGGATGTTCTTGTCCGGCGTGTTGATCTGGGAGAGCCCGGCGTAGAGGGTGGTGGTCTTTCCGGAGCCGGTGGGCCCGGTGACCAGGATGATGCCGTGGGGTCTTCTGATGAGATCGTGGAACAGGAAGTAGTGATCCGGCCAGAAGCCCAGGTCGGAGACGTCGTGGAGCACGGACTGCTTGTCTAGAAGACGCATCACCACCCGCTCCCCCTGGCTCGTGGGCACGGTGGAGACACGGACGTCGATGTTCTTCCCCGCCACCTTCAGGGCGATGCGGCCGTCCTGGGGCAGCCTTTTTTCCGCGATGTTCAGCTTGGCCAGGATCTTGATTCTCGAGATGATCGAGGGGAGGAACGCCTTCTTCGCGGTCTTGACCTCCTGGAGCACGCCGTCCACCCGGTACCGGACCCCAACGTCCCGCTCCAGGGGCTCGATGTGGATATCGCTGGCCCGCCGCTTCACGGCCTCGAAGAAGAGGGTGTTGACCCATCGGATGATAGGGGCCTCGTCCTCGGCGTCGATGAGGTCGGTGAGCTCCTCCTCCTCGGCCCCCTCCTTGTCCCCCAGCTCGTCGCTGTCCCCTTTCCGCTCATAGACATTGTTGATGGCGTCGAGGATGGCCTCGCCCGGCATGACCACCGGCACCACCGGCCGCTTGAGGATGGCCTGGACCGCGTCCAGCGCCCCCAGGTCGAAGGGGTTGGCGCAGGCCACTTCGATACCGTCCGATGTTTCCGAGAGGGGCAGCACCCTGTTGGCCTTGGCGAAGCTGATGGGGATCTCGGACACCAGCTCGGTGTCCACCTCATCCGCCTTGACTTTCTCCACGAACCGGAGATCCATCTCCTCGCTCACCGCCCCGAGGAGCTGCTTCTCCTCCAGGATCTCCTTGGAGATCAGGAGCTCCGTGAGAGACCCGCCTTTGTCGGCCCGTTCCTCGAGGAGGGTGCCCAGCTGCTCGGAGGAGAGCAACTCCCGCTCGACCAGGATCTCTCCGATGAAGGTGTCCCGTTTGGTCAAGGGGCCTCCTCCTCAATCACCGGCGCCGGCTCTTCCACCGGCGTCATCTCGAAGTCCATGGCCTCGGATTCCGGCTCAGCGGCCTCCCCCCTCTCGGCATCCAGCATCTGCTTGACCTCGGAGAGGGACATGCTGGCCCCGGCCGGTTCCTCCCACTTCTCGGCAACCTCCTCCTGTTCCTTGGACCCCCCGAGAGGCGTCTTGGGGCTGTGCTCCACATCCGACGAGAGCTCGGCCATCCGCCGGAGCTCCTCATCATCCTCGGCCCGCCGGAGCACCCGGTTGACCTCGCTGATCACGCCGGAGGTCCTGGACCAGTCCAGGTGGGGATCCACCCGGTGGTTCTCGAAGGCGGTCCACCGCTCGATGAACTCCCGCCGCTCAGCCATCTTTCGGTTGAAGATGTATCGGAAGTCGTCCTCGCTCCGGATGATATAGGGGGTGAGGAAGATGAGCAGGTTCGACTTCTGCTTCAGGGAGGTCTTGTGCCTGAAGAGGAACCCCAGGATCGGAATATCCCCCAGAATAGGGACCTTCTTAATGGTTTTGGTCTCCCGGTCGTTGACCAGCCCGCCGATGACGACCGTCTGCTGATCCCCCACCACCGAGGTGGTGGAGGCCTTCTTCTTGGAGATGTTGGGCCCCGCCACCGGGTCCGCGGATTTGATGGAGCTCACCTCGAGCTCGATCTCGAGCTGTACCTGCTCGTCGTCATTGATCTGCGGGGTGATCTTGAGGGTCAGTCCCACGTCCTGGCGCTTGTACCGCACCCCGCCGAGCCCTCCAAGGCCGCCGAGGGCACCCAGCGCGCTTGAAGACCCCGTAGCACCACCGAGGGCGGACGCGGCCGCCGAGTTGAGGAGAGATCCGCCGGGGCTGTACCCCATGGAGATGGGGACGTTCTCCCCGACCTGAATGGAGGCTTCGTTGTTATCCGTTGCGATGATGTTCGGGGTGGCCAGAATGTTGACATCCGAGTTGGTCTGGAGGGCGTTCAGGGCGACGCCGAAGGAGGGAATCGACATCCCCACGAGCTCCTCGGACTCCGGAATCGCCGGACCGACCATTCCGGTGGCGAGCCCCGACAGCAGCGCCGTGCTGATGTTCATGGAATCCACGTTGCCGGGCTGGCTCTTTCCGTAGACGAGGGACTGCTCCCCGGCGGTGTTCACGGTGCGTCCGGCGTGGAGCCCCATCCCCAGGTTCAGGTCGGTGTCGATCCCCACCTCCATGATCACGGCCTCGACGAACACCTGCTGGCGCATCACATCGAGTTGCGCCACGACGTTCTTCAAGGCGATGTAGTCCCGGAGCGATGACACCACCAGAAGTGAGTTGGTGGCCTTGTCGTCCGAGACCTGGACATCCCCTTCGAACAGCTGCGCCGAGGTGTCGTTGACCTTGCTCTTCTTCTTGGATTTCGAGGTGCTCCCCCCCTTCGTGAGGCTGTTCAAGGTCTTGGCGAGCTCCTCGGCGTCCGCGTGCTGGAGCTTGAGCACGTGCAACGTCCCCTCACCGGCGATGGGCACGTCCAGCTGTCGTATCAGATCGAGAATCCGCATATACGCGTCTTCGGAAGCGACAATGATGAGGGAGTTGGTCCGCTCGTCCGGGATAATCTTGGAGATGGTCGTTTCCCCCTCCTCCTCCCCTACGACCGTCGAGTGGGATGCGGCGGCCGTGGCCCCCTTTCGCTTCGTCGACGATCGTTTCGGGGTCGTCGTCTTCTTGGCCTTGCGGGCCGTCGCCTCGACATCGAACACCTCGGTGACCCGGTCGGCCATCTCGGAAGCGTCGGCGTAATTGATGGGCTCGATCCAGATCTGCTCCCCGGTTCCGGGGGCGTCGAGGACGGCGATCAGCTTCATCAGACGGCGGATGGACACGCCGTAGTCGGTGATGATCAGCATGTTGGTGGGGGCGTAGATGGTGATATCCCCCTCGGGCGACTTGAATCGGTCGAGCACCCCCGATATCTCCTCGGCGCTCACGTATTTCAAGTGGTGGAGTCGGGTGACAATCTGGTCCCCGGTGGGCACGTTGCCGCGTTTGATAATCGGCGTATTCTGCGCCGTGGCACCGGTGATGGGCAGAATCTTGAGGTAGCGTCCCGAGGGCATGACGGTCAGTCCGTTGACCTGGAGGACGCTCAAGAACACCTGGTAGGCTTCCGCCGCGGTGATCTTCGTCGGGGCATAGACCGTCGCCTTAATCCGAGGGGTCTTGCTGCCCAGGATAAAGGCCTTGCCGGTGATGTTGCCGATAATCTTGACGAGGTCGATGAGATCCGTATCGACCAGGTTGAACGAGAACCGGGTACCTTTCTTGGGCTTCTTGTACTCGATGCCCGCCGCGACATCTTCGGGAACAGCGACCTTGGACCACGGGTTGTCCGAATCCTCCGTGGGCTCGGCTGAAGCCTTCGAGGCGCCGGGGGGGATAACGCCGGGGGACGGGATGACACTTTTGGCACCGGGTGCGCCGGTTTTCCCCACGGATTCGGTCTGATTCCCTCCCGCGCTCCCCGCCGCCTTGGCCCGCTCCGCGCGTCGCTGGGCCGCCGCCTTCCGGCGGAGCTCCCGGGCCTTCAGCAGCTCTTCCCGCGAGCCGTTGTCCTGACCGGCCGAACGTCCTGCGGTCCGGCCGCCGACCCGTCCCCGTCGCGTCGGAGCGGCTTGGGGTTCGGCATCTACCGGCTGAATCCAGCAGAAGAGAAGGCCAAATGACAAAATGACAACCCATTTTGGATTCACCATGCTTTTTTTCCGTATCGTGCTCAACAAGCTCATCAACTCCCTATTTGGCGGACCAACCGCTGTGCAGCGGCCTTGTTTTGCAAACCTTATGCCGAAACTTAAAATGTTTTTTATTATTTAAATACAAATGGTTACAGAGTCGCATTCGCGCATAATACCTATGAATGGACAAAATGACATTCGTTTCCTTTTAAAAAGACACTTATGACAAGTCTCGTTCACCATTAACACTCCGGCGGGTGGCTCCCAAATGAAGGTTTTTATGCTACATTTGGGTACAAAAATTGACATGTAGGACATTGCCCTACCATAACCATATCAGGAGGGCAAAATGAGATTGCGACAAGAATCTTATCTGAAATTGGCGACACTCTGGTTTCTGACCCCGGCGATTTTGCTGTCGACCACCGCGGCAAAAGCCGACAGCAAGACCCCGAAAGGCCGGGAGCACATCATTCAGCAGGGCGAGACACTCGGAGAGATCGCCGAGAAACACGGCATCAGCCAGCAGGATCTGATGGCGGCGAACGCGCTGGATAACGCGGACAAAATCTTTTACGGGCAAAAACTGGTTCTTCCCGTTGATCCCAAGCACGGGGTCTTGACAAAAAACGGCGTGCTCGTTCCGATCCCGAAGGGCTTCACCTTGTCCCGCATCGCCGCGGCTTATGGGCTTTCGATGAAGAGCATCATCCGGGCGAACCGGCTGGACAACCCGGACAGGCTCAGGGACGGCGACAAAATCCTCATCCCGGGAGCCCGTCGAATCGTCGAGCTGGTCCCGCCCCCCCCCTGCTACAAGCCGCCGTTGACCTTCTACCGGGTCCGAACGGACGAGACCCTCAAGGTGTCGCTGCTCTTTTGCAACGGCAAGGTCAACAGCGCCGGGATGAAGAAGCTCTCCGATTTCGCGGACTCGATAAAAAATCCCGTCAACATCCCCCTCCACCCCAGGCTCGCCAGGCTCCTCTACAAGATATCGGAGCAGTATCCCGGGAAACGCCTCGAGGTCATCTCCGCGCAGCGGAAAAAACGGCAGAAGGGGAACGAATCCTATCACAACAAGGGTCGGGCCATCGATTTCCGCGTCCAGGGGGTCTCCAACTTCAGGCTCAGTCAGTTTATTCGAGGCTTCGACGCGGTGGGGGTGGGCTACTACCCCAACTCGGTTTTCGTTCATATGGACACCCGTGAGCGGGAGGCGTACTGGATCGACTACTCCGCCCCCGGAGAGAAGGCCATCTACGGCCGCAAGGGGATGACCGACGAGGAGATCGCCGATATCCGCGCAAAAAGACGGGGGAACCGCACAGCAAAGAACGACAAGCCGTCCCAGCGAGAGGCCGAGCTGGCCAAGAAGGATGACCAGGATGACGAGCTGAGCCTGCCGACCTCCTGAAAATCCCGAAACATCAACTGTAAAAGCCGAGAGCATGCCCCACGGGCCCGGTCCAACCAGAGATATTGTGAGGGGAGGTCTGGAACCCGTTCCAGCACCCGTTGGCGTTCCAACGCCCCTATTGCGGTGCGAACGGCTCGCCGGAGACGAACTCCTCGGCGATCAGAAACCAGCCCTGCGCCTGTTTTTCCCAGTGCTGGGTCACTATCGTCTCGTGGACCTCCACCTCGCTGAGGCGATACCAGACAAACTGCACGTTGATGTCCGCCTTCTTGCTCTCGGGATGAATGACCCAGTTGATGATCTCATAGTCGGAGATCTGAATCTCCTTCCCGAATTCCTTGTGCATCTCGATGAAGTGGGCCGCGTTCTCGGAGTAGAGGTGCGGCATCACGTCCTGAAGCCGCCCCCATCGAATCCCCTCGTTGAACAGCAGCACGGTCTCCCTGAGCTTGTCCTGGTTCTGCTGAGCGGCGCCGCACGAGGCGGTGATCGCCCCCACGAGACAGATAACTGACAGGGTCTTCATTCCTCGGTGACTTTGGCGAGGATGGCGGTGATGTTGTCCTCTCCCCCCTTTTTGTTCGCGCGGGAGATGAGATCGGACAGGGCGCCTTTCAGATCATCCCCCCGGAGGACCAGTATCTCCTGGATTTCATCGTCTGTCAGCATCCCGTTGAGGCCGTCGGAGCAGAGCAGGAAGCAGTCCCCCATCTCGATGGGCTCGGTCTGCACATCCACGGTGACGGCGTCCTGCATCCCGAGGGCGCGGGTGATGACGTTCCGAGGGAGCTCCGCCAGTTGTTCCTCGCTCAGATCCGGCGCGGCCCTGAGATAGTCGTTGATAAGAGAGTGGTCGACGGTCAGCAGCTCGAGCTCACCGTTTCGAATACGGTAACATCGGGAATCCCCCACGTGCGCGATGTGGCACTTCGCGTTGTCATCGACGAAGTAGATGCCCACCGCCGTGGTCCCCATCCCCTGGTGCTCATTCTTCTCGAGGGATCCGCGGAAGATTTTGTTGTTGGCCACCTGTAACGCGGTGACCAGGCGATTGACGGCGAACGGCAGGTTGGGATCGAAGTGGAAAGGCCAGGTGATGTCTTCCTTCTCTGTCAGGTGGAAGAACTCCGTCACGGCCTCGATGGCCATCTGAGAAGCGACATCCCCCGCGCGATGCCCCCCCATTCCATCGGCCACCATGAACAAGTTGAACTCACGCATCAAGCCGTATGCGTCTTCATTATGCTCGCGTTCTTGACCAACATCCGTCATTCCGGCGGCCCTTAGGACTCTACCCATGCTCATTCTTCCTTCGCGCTCCGGCCATTAGACATCAAGACCGTCCTTGTGTCCCCCGTATATTAATAGGTTGTAGCACTATTTCAAAATTTATCATCTTTACATTACGAATCACTAGGGAATCACGCCAAAGTAGAAGAGCGCCAGGGCCCCCAGCCCGAGGCCGAACATCGCGGCGATGACGGCGATCAGAATGGAGTTCCGTCGATTCGTGGGCGATAACGTTATGGGGGACGGTGGGCTCTCCGAACGGGTATCCCCCTCCAGCATCTGCGCCAATGATGCCGACGGCGGCGGCGGCAGTGACGGCACGTAGACGTGGGAGCCCTCGTGTTGCCCCTTCTGCCAGATCCCCTGGTCGGCCTGCGGCAAGGCCTTCTCGAACCCCGTGGGATCGAGCGGCTTCTCCCCGTGGGCCGAGCGTCTCACCTCCGGCAGCTGGTTTTCGTTGTCGAGGGAGGCGAATCGATCGAGCTCATCGTGAATCAACCGGTCGATGACCGAGTACTTCTTGATGTTGCGCGCGTCCGAGTCCTCCTTGATGCTCTCGAGGAGACGCTGCAGGTCGAGGTGGGTGACCTTCAGCCCGTTCTTGAACAGATACTCGGTCAGCTCCTCCGCGAGATCGGCGCAACTCGAATACCGATCCGAAGGGGAGCGGGCCAGCGCCTTCAGGACGACCTGCTCGAGATCCGGAGTGACGTGGAGGTTCCGCTCGGTGATGGAGGGAACCTTGGCGCTTCGGACGAGCTCGACGGTCTGGATGTCCGATTCACCGAGGAAGAGGCGCTCGCCGGTGAGCAGCTCGAAGAGGATGATGCCGCAGGCGAAGATATCCGAACGCAGATCCGCGGGGTTTCCGTAGGCCACTTCGGGCGACAGGTAGGCGAACTTGCCCTTGACCATCCCCGCGTCGGTGATCTCCATCTGGTCCGCGGCCTTGGCCAGGCCGAAGTCCACGATTTTGACCTCCCCCTGTTTGGAGAGGAGGATGTTCGGCGGGCTCACGTCCCGGTGGACCACGTTCAGCAGATTGCCGTTGCCGTCCCTGAACTCATGGGCATACGCGAGGCCCCGGCAGATCTCGATCATGATGTAGAGGGTCAGCGCGACGGTGAACCGATCCCCCCGCGACTTCATCGCCTCCATCACCTTCTTGAGGTTCGTCCCCTCCACGTACTCCATGACGATGAAATAGGTGTCTCCGGAGCGTCCGACATCGAACGTGTGAACCACGTTGGTGTGATTGAACCGGAGACTCAGACGCGCCTCGTCGAGAAACATGGCGAGGGCCTTCTCCTGCTCCACGAGCTCGGGAAGCACCCGTTTTATCGCCACCTGCTTCTTGAACCCCTCCATACTCTCGGCTTCGGCCAAAAACACCTCCGCCATCCCGCCGGCGTCCAGCTTCTGGATGACGCGATATTTTTCGCGGGATCTCATTTTGAGAAATGTCTTGTCATCAGTGTGTTTTTATCTCCGGCCGATTCTAATACTAGTGATTTACAGTAATCCGTCAATAATACGTATAAAACGGGTTGAAAAGTAAAATTATAAATCATGAAGTTCCAAAATCAAAAAACCGGAGCGGCGTGCCATTCCCTCCGACGCAATCTCGTCCGGGCCCACAAAAAAAGATTCCGAGCTTCGGGAGCGGAGGCGAAACTCCAACAAAGGCGAGAAGCCTTCATCCTGGTGGTCCGGGGGCCCAGCGATGCCGTTTGAATCGATGCATCCGCCCCTGAAACCGGGAGTTGTTTTTCCGTGAGGCCACAGTTGCGAAACCCAAATAAAAACGGTATCCGTATGGACATGGCATCTTCTGAGCGACATCAGCCTCTTCTGGAGGCGCTGCTGACCCTCGGGAAGCACCGATTGGACGAGTTCAAACAGCTGCTCGACCGGCTACTCGAGCACCTCTCTCCCGCCGATCTCCTGACGCTCCTGTTTCCCCCTGCCCTCGGCGTCGATGTGCTCTACGGCGTGCTCTCCAAAGAGCCTATAGCGGATGATGGTTTCAACCCCGAGTTTCCGGAGCCCGAGCTCTACGATGCGACCCTGAACCTGGCGCGCTGGCTGTCCAGGAACTACTTCAGGACCACCATCCACGACACCGAGAACCTGCCGAAGGACACCCCGGTGCTCCTCGTCGGAAACCACAGCGGCGGGCTTATGCCCCTGGATGCGCTCTTCGCCATCAACGATATCCGAAGCAGGGTCGACCCGAAGGCCGTCGTCCATCCCCTGGTGCACGATTTCGCCTACCTCGCGCCCCGGGTGGCCAAGAGCGCCCGACGGATGGGGATCCTCAGGGCCAAACGGGAGAACGCCCTCGCCGCGTTCGAGGCCGGACGGCATGTGCTGGTGTATCCCGGCGGCGACGAGGACGCCTTCCGGACCTTCAAGGAGCGGAACCAGATCATCCTGGCGGGGCGAAAGGGCTTCATCCGCCTGGCGGTGGCGGCCAAGGTCCCCATCGTTCCGCTGGTTTCCGTGGGGCTCCACGAGTCCTTCCTAGTCCTCTCCAAGGGTCGCTCCATCGGCCAGAAGCTGGGGCTCAAGAAGCTCCTCCGCACCGATATATTCCCCATCGCCCTCACCCTGCCCTGGGGGCTGGTGCCGGCGTTCACGCCGTTCCTCCCCCTCCCCACCTCGATCGAGATGAAGTTCGGCGAGCCCATCTATCTCGAAGGCGCCCCCGATGACGAGGACGCGATGAACAGCGCCTACGACCAGGTCGCCGAGGTCATGCAGACGCTGATGGATGAGCTGTCCGAGGGAAGAACCCCCATCATCGGCCGTTGAGCATGGGCGGTTATCCACCCGTCCTGGTGGTCGCCGCCGAGCCCTCCGGTGATCAGGCCGCCGCCAGGGTCGCGGCGCACCTTCGGGATCGGGCTCGCCTCTTCGGCGTGGGGGGAGACGCCCTCGCGGCGGAGGGGGTCCGGCTGCTCGCCCACATCCGGGATCTCTCCGCCATCGGTGTGCGGGCGGGCCTGGAACGCCTCGGCGGCTTCGCGCGGGCGTGGACCGCCATCAGAAAGTCCATTGCCGCCGAGCCGCCGGTCGTCGCGCTCCTCGTGGACGCCCCGGAGATGAACCTCCCCCTCGCCCGGGTATTGAAGGCCGCCGGCGTCCAGGTGGTGTATTATATAGGCCCCCAGGTATGGGCGTGGCGACGGCGGCGGCTCGGGCTGCTCAAGGCGCGGGTCGACATCACCGCCCTGGTGCTGCCCTTCGAAAAACCCCTCTACGATGCCGAGGGGGTCCCCGCCGTGTTCGTGGGCCACCCCATCCTGGATCGCCCCCCCTCGCTCCTCCCCGATGCGGTGAGCGCGAGGCTCGACATCGACCGGCGGCGGAAGGTCCTCTCGATGTTGCCGGGGTCGCGGCCGGGGGAGGTCAACCGTCACCTCCCGGTGATGATCGACGCTGGGGCGCGGCTGGCGGCGCGGGGGGTCCAGGTGGTGGTGGCCCTCCCTCCGGCCCTTCAATCCGAGGCTCGCGTCCGCGCGGTTTCGGACGCCGGCCTGCGCCTGATGCCCGCCGGGGTCGCGGTCCCCGATCTGTTCCAGCTCACCGATGCCGCCATCGTCGCCTCCGGGACCGCCACCCTGGAGGCCGCTGTGGCGGGGGTCCCGATGACGGCGGTATACCGGGTCGACGCGCTCAGCTACACGGCGGGGCGCTATCTCTTCAAAATCCCATGGGTCGCCCTGCCCAACTGGATCGCGGGCCGAGCGGTTGTGCCGGAGCTTCTCCAGGACGCGGTCTCGCCGGAACGGCTGCTGCATCAGGGGCTTCGCCTCCTCACTCTGGAGGAGCGACACCGGCAGAGACCGCTCCTCGAGGAAGTGGCCGACGGCCTCGGCACGCCCGGTGCCGCCGCGCGGGTGGCCCGGCTCCTCGCGGAGCGGCTGCGATGAACCGGCGTCTCCTGGTCGTCGTCATCTCCGTTCTCGCAGTGGGCAACCTCCTGGCGTCCTCCCTGCTCGGACTGGGAGACGCCGAGGCCCTCTACTATTGTTACAGCCGACACCTCGCCCTCTCCTACCTCGATCATCCGCCGCTCATCGGCTGGCTCATCGCCCTCTCCACCGCCGCCTTCGGGACCGGGGTCGTCCCGGTCCGACTGGTCCCCCTCGTGATGACCGGGCTCGCCGTGTTCTTCACCCATCGCCTGACCCGGGACGCCTTCGGCGGTCGGGCCGCCGGGTGGGCCGCCCTCCTGCTCCTGGCCGCGCCGGTCTTCTCGGTGGGCATGGTCGCCGCGGCCCCGGACGCGCCCCTCGTCGCCCTGTGGACCCTCTTCACCTGGCAGCTCCACCGGCAGCTCACCGATCAGCGCACGGGCGCCTGGCCCGAGACGCTCCGGCCGCTCCTCCTGGGGCTCATCCTCGGGCTCGCGTTCCTCGCCAAGTACACCGGCGCCTGCCTCGTGGTGACGGTGCTCCTGGTGGCGGCCGACAGACGACACCGTCGCTGGCTCAGACGGCCGATGTTCTACGCGAGCGCCGCGCTCGCGGCCCTCGTCGCCTCACCGGTCTTCATCTGGAACTTCGAAAACGGCTGGGCCGGCCTCTCCCACCGGCTGGTGTGGACCCAGTCCGGCGCCGGCTTCTCCCTCCTGAACCTGGGCAAGCTCCTCGGCGGACAGCTCCTCTACCTCGGGCCCTTTGTAGCGCTGATCTTCGCCCTCGCCGTCGGTGACGCGATCAAGCGCAGAAGGAGCAGAGACGACACTGCCATCCACCTCCTCCTGGCGGCCTCCCTGCCCGCCCTCGCCCTCACCTTCCTGCTCTCCGCCTGGTCCGACGTGGCCGAGCCCCACTGGCCCGCGGCCGGGTACCTCCCCCTCTTTCCCCTGGCCGCGGCGTTCGTCGCCCGCGCCGGCCGCGGCGTTCGAAGACTGGCGCGGCTCACCGTGGCCTTCGGCGCCCTCGCGTTCATCGCGGTCAACGTCATCGTGCTGACGCCCCTGCTCCCCGCGATCACCCCGGAGGATGGATACGATCCCAGGGTCGACCTCGGCAATGAGCTCCGGGGCTGGCCCGAGGTCGCCGAGACCCTCCGGGTCCTGAACCCGGAGGGGGCGCCGATAATCGCCGCCTTCTACACCCAGTGCGGCCAGCTCGCGTTCGCCCTGAGCCGGCCGGGGGATCCGCCGGTCCGCTGTATCTCGCCGCGCATCGACGACTTCGACCTCTGGGACGGTCCGTTCCGACTCACGGAAGCCGGCGCCTTCTTCGTCTCGGACAACCGGTTCGACCACGATCTCGAGCAACTCCTGCCGGGCGCCGCTTCGGATCCGCCGATCACCCTGGAGGTCACCCGCGCCGGTCGACGAGCCCGCCGGTTCGACATTATCCACGTCTTTCCCAACCCACTTTAATCGCTACCATTTATGGGTAATAATGACCTGGTTCGTCTCGTCGTCGAACGCCACGGAGCCCCCGTCCCGGCAGCCCCAGCAGGGCGCCCAGTAGAGCTCGTCCCGGTGCCCCTCGCGATAGGCCAGGGCCAGCGGGAGGGGCTGGTTCCACAGAATCATGCTGGAGGCGTGGACATACTTCTCGTTGTCCTCCACCTCGTGGAGCGCCACCACGAAGGCGTGGCGGTTGGAGCGCCCCACCGCCACCCAGAGCTCCATCCCCTGGCGGGGGATCCAGCGGATCGGCTTCCACCGGAAGTGGATCCCCCCCTCGGCGAGCTCCTTCCGGTCGCTCTCCCGCCGGGCCAGGACCGTCCGGACGTCCGCGTCGGAGAACATGTGCGGGTTATCGTGGACCGCCCTGATCTCGGGGATGGACTGGATCACCGCAGCGAACTTCTCCGGCTTCATGTTCTTGTAGAGGCTGAACGGGGGCCGCGGCCCCTCGATGGTCAGAACGGCCTTGTTCTCCTCGCCGCGGCAGCAGCGGAACCCCAGGGCCGGGCTGGCGCCGTCGGGCATGCGCCGCCACCTGTGGGCGCAGCGCCGGCCCTGCGCCTCCGTCGTCTCCTGATCCGGCGCGAAGCCCCGCGCCACCCCCCGGACCTCCTGATCCGGCTCGGCGCCCCAGACGCTCGCGGTCCACTCGAGGATCCGCCCCATGCCGAAGACGCCGAATCCGGAGGCCGGCTGATGGATCTCGATCTCGGGATATCGAGCGGGATCGTACCCGTTCCCCGTGGGGTACCGGTAATTCTCCTGCGTCTTGCAGGCCCACTCCCACTCCAGCTCGGTGCAGAGCCGCTTCCCGACCTCGGCGCAGGTCTGCTCCGCCTCCGCCCGGGTCACGTTGGTGTAGAAGGGCCGGTCCGGATCATTGGGGAACGGCAGCGCATCCATCTCGAAGGGGGTCATCTCGAAGGGGACCAGGTCGCTCTCGGCGTACTGAAGCCGCAAGATATCCTGGGGGGCGCTCCCCGCCAGCAGGGTCCCTCCGGGGACGGGGATCATCTGATCCGGCGCCGGTTTGGGGAAGTCGTTGGCGATCGACACCGGCTTTGTCGGCTTTCGCCTCGGCGGCCGCGCCGACCCCTCGTTGCGGGAGGTCTCGTCGGTGCTCGCTTCGGTGTCCTCCCCCGCGATCTCCGGCGTCTCTATCAGCTGATCGTCCGAAGGCGCTGTGGCCGTCGGCGGTGATGTCGAAGCGGCCGGCTTTCCAGGGGCCTCCTCCGAGCACCCGAAGGCCGCGACCCCTATCCCAACAATGATGTTTGCCCACCGTCGCATATCATCCCATCGTTATCCGTGAATCCCTCGGTAGGTCAAGGGCTGATAAGAAAAGTCCCGCCCTCAAAGGCTCTTAAACCCTTACCCGAAGAGGTTCGAGAAAAAAACGACGGCGCCGGGCTTAAGTATTTCAGTCTATGGACGCTACTGTCTGATGAGTGCACGCGGGGTCAAAGGGGGAATGACAACCGGGGGAACGACGACTTTGGGGGGGGGGCCTTTCCTAATGTATTTCCATAAAATTTAGGAAGTCATGAGAAAGCGGCCGCCTTTATTTTTTTACAGGGCGGCGGGGGTTCACGGGGGCCCTGCCCTTTTTTACCCGCTCCTCCTGTCGGACCAGCTCGAAAGCGTCCCAGAGGGTGGTGATACCGACAATGCCCAAGACTCCCGACAACAGATCCGAGGCGGTCAGCAGCGACGCGATCATCGCTCCCAGGCCGAGCACGGCCACCAGGGGCACGGGCCGGGTCCCGAAGTGGTAGTTGACCTTCCGGACCATCACATGGCCGAGCCAAATCGTGATGACGGTCACCGCCGCCAGCATCGGACCGGCCCACTGGAGGCTCATCGGTTCTTTTCCGATCGCTTGGGATTGCGTTTGAACATCCCGGCCGCCACCCGCTTCTCCTGATCCGGCAGCTCGGTGGCGCCCCAGAAGAGGGTCCCGCCCAGGATGCCGATAACAGCGGACAGGAAGAAGCTCGAGATAAAGAGGGAGCCCATCGACACCGCGATCCCGAGGGCCCCGACGACCTTGGCCGCGCGGGCGCCGACAGAGTACTCCAGCTTGATCACCCACAGAAATCCGAGCCCGATGGCCGCGAAGGTGATGAGCCCGAGATAGAGACCGGTGAGGTTCACGGGACCAGCTGCCTGAGGCGCCACCGCTCCACCGCCGGGATCATGGCCTTCTGGGCGTCGTGGGGCTCGATGACCGCCATCTCCTGCTCCTCCCCGTGGCGCTCATACCCCTCGATGAACCAGTCGATGCCGTCGCCGATGTTGCAGATACCCTCGGCGCGGCCGGGGAGCGCCATCGCGATATCCCGCTCGGCGAGCCGCTTCACCGCGTCAAAGGTGCGGGTGACGCCCCAAAGAAAGGTCTCCTTGTCGAAGTGCCGCCGCTCGCCGAGCCCGGTGAGGATCAGGAAGCGCTGGGTGAAGCGGCGACCGAGGGGGACCAAGAGCTGCTCCCCGAAATCGCCGGCGAAGAACGCCTCGATAATCATCCTGGAGAGGTGTCCGTAGAGGCGCCAGTCCATGAGAGAGGTGATCCCGCGAAGCGGCCGCATCTCCCGGAACAGGAACAGGGCCACCACATTCGTGGGGGAGGTCTCGAGCTTCCGGAGATCCGGGGAGATGAAGGAGATGGTCTTCAAAGCTTCGATCGGTCCCGCGCCACCCGGTCGAGGATACCGTTGACGAAAGCGGCGGATTCGGCGGTGCCGAAGCGCTTGGCGAGCTCCACGGCCTCGTTGATGGCCACCCGGGGCGGCGTCCCCTCGGCGTTCATGATCTCGTGCACGCCGATCCGGAGGATGTTCCGGTCCACCCGGTTCATCCGGTCGAGCCGCCAGTTGTCGCTGGACTGGGCGATGGTGGCGTCGATGGCCTCCAGGGCGTCCGCGATCCCCATGAAGAGATCGATGCTGAACTTATCGGGCAGCGGACCCTCGCCGAAGCAGTCCCGATACAACGTGACCACCTGCCTCGCCGTGATATCCGAGGCGTCGAACTGAAACAACATTTGCAGCGTGGACTCTCGCGCGCGCCGACGGGTCGCCATGTCGTGACCTCTTACAGTTTCTTGAACAGGTTGGCCATCTCGATGGCCGAGACCGCGGCGTCGAAGCCCTTGTTGCCGGACTTGGTCCCCGCGCGCTCGATGGCCTGTTCGATGGTGTCGGTGGTGATCACCCCATAGGCGATGGGGCAACCGGTCTCCAGCATGGCCTGGGCCAGCCCCTTGGTCGCCTCCGCGGCGATGAAGTCGAAGTGGGGGGTGGCCCCGCGGATCACGGCGCCCACCGCGATGACGGCGTCGTACTCCCCGCTCGCCGCCAGCTTGCGCACCGCGAGGGGCAGCTCGAAGGATCCGGGCACCCGCACGATGGTGCAGCTCCCCGGGTCGCCGCCGTGCCGGGCGACGGCGTCCAGGCAACCCTCGACCATCCGATCGACGATGAAATGGTTGAAACGGGACGCCGCGATGGCGAACTTCAGCCCCGCTGCCTCCAGGTTGCCCTCCACCACTCTGGGTTCGGCTCTACTCATCTTCACACCTCCTCGAGCGTAATCTGCTCAACGGATTCGAAACCCCACGCATCGAACCCCACCAGCCTGCGCGGCGTGTTCGATATAAGCTGCAATCGCTTGACGCCCAGATCAAGAAAAATCTGCGCGCCGATGCCGTACTCCCGAAGCACCGCCTCCCGATCCCCCGAGAGCGTGCTGGTGCGCTTGTAGGCCCCAAGGCTCTTGTTGAGATCGGCCTCGATGGTCTCCCGGGAGGGCAGGTAGAGCAGCACCCCCCGTCCCCGCCGGATGATGGCGTCGACGACCCGTCGCAGGGACGGTTTCTCGGGGGGGGTCTCTCCCCCGAAGACGTCATCGATCAGGGAGGCGACATGCCCCCGCACGGGTACCGCCCCGCCGTCCGCCACGTCCCCCAGCACCAGGGCGACGTACTCCCGTCGCCGGACCCCGGGGATGGCGCGGTAGACATGGGCCGTGAACATCGCCCGGTTCCCCGGGCTCCCGAGCTCCATCGGGTGGGAGGCCACCCGCTCGACGAGCCGATCCCGCTGTAGCCGATAGGCGATGAGGTCCGCGATGGTCACGATGACCAGATTGTGGGCCTTGGCGAACGCCTCGAGGTCCGGCATCCGCGCCATGGTGCCGTCCTGCTTCATGATCTCGCAGATGACCCCCGACGGGTTGAGCCCCGCGAGCCGCGCCAGATCCACCGATCCCTCGGTCTGTCCCGTCCGCTGCAGGACCCCCCCCGGCATGGCGCGGAGGGGGAAGACGTGCCCCGGGCAGACGATGTCGCTCCGGGTCTTCGACGGATCCGCGGCCACCTGCACGGTGAGCGCCCGGTCCGCGGCGCTGATGCCCGTGGTCACCCCCTCGGCCGCCTCGATGGAGACGGTGAACGCGGTCCCCAGGGGCGCCTGGTTGTCCTCCACCATCATGGGCAGCCCGAGGGTCTCCACCCGCTCCGGCGTGAGGGTGACGCAGATGAGCCCGCACGCCTTGGTGGCCATGAACGTGATGGCCTCGGGGGTGGCCAGGTCCGCCGCCATGGTCAAATCGCCCTCGTTCTCCCGGTTCTCGTCGTCCACCAGGATGACCATGCGTCCGGCCCGGATCTCTTCAATGGCGAGTCGCGCCCGTTCGATGCCTTCTCGGGACATTGCCGTTTACCTCACGAATCCCTCGCGCTCGAGGAGCGCCATGTCTACCCCCCCGGGATCCCCCGCGCGGTCGAGCCGTCTGGCGATGTACTTCGCGAGCACATCGGTCTCGATATTCACGGACGCCCCCGCGGGGGTGATCCCCAACGTCGTCTCTCTCAACGTCAGGGGAATTATCATCACGTCGAACTGATTATTATCTACATTGTTTACCGTGAGGCTGACGCCGTTGATCGCGATGGACCCCTTCCTCGCGATGTGCGACGCGAGCTCCCCCGGCGGCAGGGCGAAGGCGAACCGCTCCGCCGCCGTCACCGGCTGCCGCGAGAGCAGCTTCACCCGGGTGTCCACGTGACCGGTGACGATATGCCCGCCGAGGGAATCCCCCACGGCGAGGGCCCGCTCCAGGTTGACCCGGGCGCCCGGTTTGAGCTCTCCGAGGCCGGTCTTCTCGAGGGTCTCCTCGGAGGCGAAGGCGGTGAAGCGCCCCCGCTCGCTCGCCGTAACGGTCAGGCAGGCCCCCATCACGGCGATGCTCTCCCCCGTGGTCATCGCGCTGAAGGCGGTCTGAAACGAGAGCTCCGCCTCCCCCCGGCCCTTGACGACCGTGGTGACGGTTCCCACATCCTGAATCAGCCCGGTAAACATATTTTCAAATATTCTACACCAGTTGGGCTCCCCATCGAGCCGGGTCGATTTAATACCTGAATCTTGCGTGGGGTACCTAGCTGAAACACGTCAAGGTGCATCAGCAGTGGCTGCGCGGAGGTGTTTCCAGATAAAGGCGAACTCCCTGTTCGTTGTATCTGGAAACATCGAGCACAGACGCTGCTGATGTGCATTGACGCGAGCGTCAGCGTTTTCAGCCGATACCCCATGCAGGATTCAGGTTATACACATCGCCGCGAATATGGAAACCCCATATCTCTCGGGCTGGCCAATTCCGCCGGCAGCCGGTACAAACGGTCGGACCCCCGCCGGGGAGGCGCCCCGGTCGCGGAAGGAAGGGAGGCTCTCGAATGAAGATACCTTGCAACGGCGTGCTGCTCGTCGGACCCACGGGCGCGGGCAAGACCCCCCTCGGAGCGCGCATGGCGGCCGACGGATTCCGCGGGCGGCGGGCCGCCCACTTCGATTTCGGAGAGCACCTGAGGGGAGCGGCGGCGGCCCCCGGCGACTATCCGCTGCTCACCGCGGAGGAGAATGATATCATTAAAAACTCCCTCGAGACCGGCGCGCTGCTGACCGACGACCAGTTCGTCATCGCCGAAAAGCTGCTCCTCTCCTTCGCCCGGGCCGCGCGGCTCGCCCCCTCGGATTGGCTCGTCCTCAACGGCATGCCGCGCCACGTGGGCCAGGCCGAGCGGGTGTGCGGGATGCTCCGGATGGCCCTCGTCGTCTCGCTCGAGTGCGATGACGACACGGTGCTCGCCCGGATCGCCACCAACGCCGGCGGCGACCGGACCGGCCGGGCGGACGATCAGCGGGCGGCGGTCCTCAAGAAGCTCTCCATCTTCAAGGCGCAGACCGCGCCGCTCCTCGACTCCTTAGCGGGGCGGGGGATTTGGGTGGAGCGGGTCCCCGTCTCCCCGACGACGACCCCCCGGGAGATCCTGGCGCGGTTGAACGAAGACCGATCGTAGACGTCAGTACTCAGGGCACGGCCGCGCCCAGTTGTTTCAACGCCTCGTCCGGAATCTTGCCGTAGTAGACCTTCCCGTCGATGACGAAGGCCGGAGTCCCGCGGAGCTTGAGCGCCAGGGCGGCCTTGACGTCCGCCTCTATCGGCGCCATCGTCTCGGCGGACCCCATGCAGCAGTCGAACCGCCCCATGTCCAGCTCCAGGTCCTTGGCGATGGCCTCGGCGGGGGTGTTCGCCTGGGCGATCTCCTTGGAATTGTGGAACAGGTAATCGGCCATCTCCCAGAACCGCCCCTGCTGGCCGGCGCAGACGGCGATCCTGGAGAGCTCGCATGCGCGCTGATGGAAGGGGCGATCGAGCATCGGGTTGCAGTGCTGGTCGAGGGGCAGGTGTCGGTGGTACACACGGATCCGGTCGGGGAAGCGGGCCACCAGCTTGCTCACCATCAGGTGGGCGCGGCGGCAGTGGGGGCACTGGAAATCCGTGAACTCCTGGATCTCCAAGACGGGATCCGTCGCCCCCTTCCAGTTGAAGCCCTCGGGGCTCACCCCCACCTGAACGACGGCGCCTTCACCGTCTGAGCGCTCCTCCTTTTCGGCGCACGCCTTCTCCTGGGGCGTATCTCCGGTCTTCTGTGACCACGCCTCGGACTCGAGTTGCTCGTTCTTCCGGGAGAGGTACAGCACCTGAGATCCGTTGGCGCCCTGTTCGTCCTTCTTTTCGGCCTTCCGGGCCGCCGCGATGGACTCCTGGAGGTGCTGGCCGTAGAGCCAGGCGCCACCGAGAACGCCGGCCCCCGCCGCAGCGAATCCGGCGAGGACCGCGGGGCGCCGAAGCAGAAACCGGAGATCGTCGAGGACCGCCGGTTTGATTCGTTTTCCGGAGACCCGAACCGCGCCGATACTAAACCCGAGGAGGGAGAGGTTGACCGCGTCGATGGCGAGGCAGACGATACACCAGGCGCCGATCTCGAAGTGCATCACATAGACCAGCCACAGGGAGACGAGGACGAAGAGGCAGCTGAACAGGAACAGCAGCCCCGGGCCCAGGCGGGCCCGGGCTCTCAGCAGGATGGCGAGGGCCAGCAGGGTGACGAACGCGAACCCGGCGAGCCCCCACACGGCCACCGGGGTCCCGAGCACCACGGAGAACTCGTCGTGGAGGGCCACCTGGTCGCAGTTCATCGTCTCGTTGATATTGCAGAAGCTCCGGTGGGTCTCCGGGAAGATGTGGGTCAGGCGGAACACGTCCACCAGGTGCCACGCGCAAATCGCGCCGAAGAGGCTGAACAGGATGTAGGACACCAGGATGATCCTGAAGCTCCTGGGGCGTTCGGGTTTCGCATCTGTCATAAGTTACTCCATGGTCGGCGGGACGGCTCGATCCCCCGTCCCTTCCGGTTGTTCAACTCGATATCCGGGCGAGATATTCCCGCGATCCCTGCGGCGGCGGTCACGGCGCCCCCTTCCGCCCGAGCTGCTCCAGGCGCTTGAGTGCCTCGGCGGCCTCCGGGGTGTCCGGGTGTCCCGCGAGGAGCTGCTCGAGCTGTCCCCTCGCCTCCCCGTTCCGCTCCGAGGCGATCAGCGCGTCCGCCAGGTTCAGCCGGGCCTTCGCGTAGGACGGATCGAGGTCGAGGGCGCGCCGGAACATCGCCTCGGCCCGCGCCATCCGGCGGGCCTTCTGGTGGATGACGCCCAGGTTGTTCAGCAGCCCCGGGGTGCTCGGGTGCATCTCGAGCTGCTCCTCGAACACCGCGGCCGCCTCGTCCAGGCGCCCCGTCTGCATGAGGGCGCTCGCCAGGGAGGTGGCGGTCCTAAGGTTGTCCGGGCGCCGCGCCAGGGCCTTCTGATAGTAGGGGATCGCCGCCGCCGTCTCCCCCTTGGCCCGCCGCACCTCCGCGAGGTTCAGGTAGACGTCCGCGTACCCCTTCCGGTTGTCGATGATCTCCTCGAGAAGGGCCTCGGCCCGCGCCAGATCGCCGGTGACGCGGTAGAGGAACGCCAGGTTGTTGTACGCCACCGCCCGGCCGCGCTTGACCTTGGCCGCCGCCTTCAGCTGGAGCGGGATGGCCGCCGCGTACTGACGCTGGGCCACGTGCCAGAGGGCCATGGAGGAGAGGTAGTGGTAGTCGTCCGAGAAATACGACTGGGCCTTGCCCAGCGCCTTCTTCGCGTTGTCCCACTGCCCCGTGTGGATGTAGTGGTTGGCCAGGTTGCACCACATCAGCGCCGACGGTGACGCCCCGAGGGTGGTGCGGTAGAAGACCTCGTTGTTCCGCCACACCCGGTTCCGCGTAACGGTCTTGCCGACAAGGGCCACGACGACCGCGGCGGTCATCGCGGCGATGAGCGCCCGCCGGTTCGGCCATCTCCGCCGGAGGGAGTTCACGGCCAGCGCCGCGAGGGCGACGAACGGGAAGGAGGGGAAGTAGAGGAACCGCTCGGACATGGGGTTCCCCATGTCCACCGGCGCGGACACGGCGACGATATTCAGGATCGGGAAGAAGGAGACCCCGAGCATCGCGGCGAGGAGGACCGCTCGGGGACTGCGCCGACGAAGACGGACGGCGAAGTAGACGCCGGCCGCCACCGCCGCCACGCCGAGGTAGAGTCGGGGATCCCCCACGCCGGAGATGAGGGGGTTCTTGACATAAGCGCTCTGGCGGATCGGGAGCACCAGCCACCCGAGGTAGCGGGCGACGGTCCACGGCGCCGAGATTAGGGCGGCGGGCACGGAGTTCCGCTGATACGGCACCGCCACGTCCACCACGCCGAAGCGCCAGACGCCGTAGAGGAGGACCGCTCCGAGATACGGCGCGAGGGAGAGCGCGATGCGTCGCCAGGGGCGGCGATCGAGGGCGAGCTCGACGAGGGCGATCCACGGGATGAGGACCACCGCCATCTCCTTGGCCAGGAGGGACGCCGCGAAACAGATCGCGGCGAGGCCTTTGAGGGCCGCCCCCCGCCCGCCGCCGAGGCGGTTGCGGTGGAGGACGAACGCGGTCATGGCGAAGACGAACGCGATGAGATCCGTGCGCCCGGAGATCCACGCCACGCTCTCCGTGTGCATCGGGTGCACCGCGAAGAAGAGGGCGGCGATGACGGCGACGCGGCGCTCCTGCCCCATCCTCAGGAGCCCCCCGGCCACGAGGAGGGTGGCGATCCCGTGGAGTAGAATATTGGTCAGGTGGTAGCCGAAGGGGTTCGTCTGCCAGAGGAGATAGTCGAGGGCATAGGAGAGGGAGACCAGCGGCCGGAAGTATCCGTACGCCAGATCGTCCTCCTGGTGCCCGAAGAAATCACTGGTGAATATATACCTCAGATACTTAAATGACTTTATCGTATGATCTTCCAGAATCAGGTAGAAATCGTCCCATACAAAATCATTAAACAGGGTGTTGAGGTAGACCGCCACGGCCACCGCGAGGAGCGCGGCCCACACACCCCACCGCAGGAGCGAGCGACGGGTGGCGGCGGAAAACGGTGACATCCGGCGGAGTGTAAGTCACAAGCCGAGGTGCGAAAAGCTTTTTATTGGATGTGGTTTTCGCATATAATACTTCCAATCGGGGGAATCGATGGGTGAATCGCCTTGTCCGTCTTCCCCAGAAAATAAATCGGGAAGCTTGAAAATAACGGGAAGCTTAAGAAGATATGAGACGAATATAATGGCAATCAAATGTCGATTCGTCCTCGCTAAACAAGGGTTTGAATCAATATCGGAGGAAACAATGAAGAAATACATTATGACTGTGTACGCTTTTGTCTTTGCGGGAGCCCTGGTCGCGGTCGGCTGCGACGAGGACGCGGAGAGCCTCACGGACGCCGGTGATCCCGGGACCAATCCGGATCTCCCCTGCAGCGTCGATATCCTCGAGACCTTCGACAACGCCATCCCCCAGGGGTGGACCGTCGTCAGCGGCGTGGCCGGCTCGGGTTCCGGCTCCGGCTCGGGTTCCGGCTCCGGCGGTGTGGCGGTGGATCCGGACGAGACCTGGCGCTTCAGCGCCGATGACTACTGCACGGACGTCGACGGCACCGAGGTCTGCATGCCCGGCGGACACATGGAGGTGTACGGAACCCAGGGCAAGGACGAGTCCCTGATCACGCCGTACTACGACATCGGCGGCTGCACCTCCATCAGCCTGAGCTTCGATCAGTTCTTCGATGACTCCACCAGCAATCCGGACGATCGCGGGGAGGTCTCGATCAACGTCGACGGCCCGCCGTGGATCCCCCTCGGCACCTACAACGTCCACGGTCTGACGACGGAGACGCTCGATCTGTCCCCCCACCTCGCCGGTGGTCTGGCGTTTCAGCTGAGATTCCAGTTCCTCGACAACAACCAGGGGCACTACGGATGGGCCCTCGACAACGTGGGTGTCACCGGTTCGAAGTAGGGGCTGACATCGGGACTCGCGGGGTCGTCCAAACCCCCCCCGCCGTCCCTCACTTTACGGCCCCTCTCCGGTATGCTTAAATGTAACCGGCGAATTATTAAGTATTTTACGAGGAAGGCCATTTTACAATACCAATAGAACACAGCGGTATTAAAGGAGTGACAACATGCGTCATCGTAGGGAAATCTTATTCTTTGCATTGCTGGCTCAAGTCTCTTACCTGGGATGCTCCACAGATGATCCCACGGGCACGGACACGGGCACGGATACGGGGGCCGGGGACACGGACACGGATACCGATACCGATACCGATACGGATACGGATACCGATACCGATACGGACACCGACACGGACACCGATACAGATACCGACGCTGATACGGATACCGATTCGGACGCCGACACTGATACAGATTCCGACGCTGATACGGATACCGATTCAGACGCCGACACCGACTCGGACGCCGATGCGGACACCGACTCGGATTCCGACGCTGACACGGACACCGACTCGGACGCGGACACCGATACCGATTCGGATTCCGACACCGACTCCGATACGGATTCGGATGTGGACGGCGACACGGACACCGACACGGATTCGGACACGGACACAGATGTGGACGGCGACACGGACTCGGATACGGACGCCGATACGGACGCTGACACGGACGCCGACACGGATTTGGATGATCGGGTGGAGGCCATCTTCGCCACCATCGCCGACGATCTGCAGAAGAAGGCGGAGCAGATGACCGAGGCCCAGTTCGAGGATGCCCCGGCGCGGGATCTCCGGGACCGGTGCTACGGCTCGGTGTTCAACGGCGGCGGCGAGGCCCCTGTGGGACCGGGGTCCAGCCTGGACAGCGCCGCGTCGGCCGTGGACGCGCTGCAGACGGCCATCACCCAGGACGGGTGCGGGATCCCGATCCTCTACGGCGTGGACGCGGTGCACGGCAACGCCACCCTGCCCGGCTCCACCGTCTTTCCCCACAACATCGGCCTCGGCGCCGCCGGGGACCCGGACCTGGTGCAGCGCATCGGCCGGGCCACCGCCGTCGAGGCCCGGGCGGTGGGCATGCACCTCAACTTCTCACCGCAGATCTCCGTCATCCGGGACGAGCGGTGGGGGCGGAGCTACGAGGGGTTCGGCGAGACCCCCGAGATCAACTCGATCATGGGCGCGGCGATGGTGCGCGGGCTCCAGGGGGACGGCGATCTGTCGGATCCCGGCTCCATGGCCGCCTGCGCCAAGCACTTTGTCGGGGACGGGGGCACCACCGGCGGCGTCAACCTGGGCACCTCCGATTTCAGCGAGGCGACCCTCCGGGCCATCCACCTGCCCCCCTTCGAGGCGGCGGTGAACGTGGGGGTGGCCTCGGTCATGCCCTCCTACCACCAGTGGCTGAGGGACGGCCAGGCCTACGAAATGAGCCTCGACACCTTCTCCATGACCGACATCCTGGTGGGAGAGCTCGGGTTCAAAGGCTTCCGGCTCTCCGACTACGACGCGGTGGCCCGGGCCAACGGGGTGGAGGACTACACCCTCGACAACGTCGCCTCCTCCATCACCGCGGGCATGGATATGGCCATGATCGCCATGGACGCGAACAACCCCGATTATCCCCAGCCCGACGGCATCGCCGGGTGGATCAACAACATCGTCGCCGGCGTACAGCAGGGGAGAATCGATGAGGCGCGGGTCGACGACGCCGTGAAGCGCATCCTCCGCATCAAGGTCAAGATGGACCTCTTCTCCAACAATTTCCAAAAGGCCTTCGCCAACTCGGGCCTCCGCAACCAGGTCTGGTCCGCCGAGCACCAGGAGCTGGCCCGGGAGGCGGTCCAGAAATCCCTGGTGGTGCTGAAGAACGACGGAGCGCTCCCCCTCGACAAGACCGAGCAGGTGTCGGTGGCGGGTCCCTGGGCGGACAGCATGGGCGCCCAGGCCGGCGGGTGGACCGTCAGCTGGCAGGGCTCCAAGGACTACGGCACCAACGACATCCGCGGAGAGACCATCCTGGCCGGCATGCAGACGGTGGGCGGCAACACCAACATCACCTGGAGCCCGGACGGCAACAGCCTGGGGAGCGGCGACAAGGTGGTCGTGGTCATCGGGGAGCTCCCCTACGCGGAGGGACACGGCGATCACGGGGCGGACATGGATCCATATAATCCTGATCCACAACATGATGGGCCATACGCCTCCGTGAACCTGTCCGAGTGGCCCAACTTCAACGCCCTGCAGAGCGCCCTTGGCAGCGGCAAGCAGGTCGTCCTGGTCATCCTCTCGGGGAGGCCGCTAGTGGATGATCAAAACGTCTTCGGCCAGTGTAACGCCATAGTCGCCGCCTGGCTGCCCGGCTCCCGGGGCATCGGCGTGGCGGACGTGCTCTACGGCGACGTCAGCCCCACCGGCACCCTGACCCACTCCTGGCCCGACGGTATGGGCCAGATCCCCATCAACGTCGACAAGCAGGGGGACGAGCCCGGCCTCGACGCCGACAGCACCGCGCCCCTGTTCCCCTACGGCCACGGCCTCACCTACTGAGCCAAGCGCTTCGCACTCCCAAAAGCTCGGAACTTCTTTTTCCGTGAGCCCTTAGTATCGCTTTTTATCTTTTGTCTGAGGTGAAGACCCCACGGGAATAGAGGCGGTTTTCTGGAGTGTTAGTGTCTTTGACGATATTCTCATCGGGCAAGAGACTCCGGGAGACCGATTTGGGACGCATCACCATTCTATCGACTCTGACCGCCGCCCTGCTGCTCGGCCAGCAAACGGTCGCCGATCAATCATCGGCAGCTTCTGGCGCGCATTCGGCGAAGGGGGCCAAGGTCTCGGCGCCGCCGGCCCCGAAACCCTCTGAAAAGAAGACGGTGACAGTCGACGGGAAGACGTTGACCCAGGAGGTCCTCCTGCCCACGTCGGTGGTGGTGCGGCGAGATCACACCATCGTCCGTATGGAGCCCACGCGGAAGGTGCGGCGCCGGGGGGTGGCGATGAAGGGGGCCCGGCTGCCCGTTAAGGCGTCCCGGGAGGGGTTCGGGTGCCGGGGGCCCTGGTACCAGGTCCACGACGAGGGGTGGATCTGCAAGGAGGACGTGAAGCTCTCCACCGAGAAGCCCGCGGCCCCGGCCTATCCGGTGGTGCCGAAGGGGCAGATCACGCCGTGGCCCTACGGGTTCGTCACGGGCGACGCCACCATGGAGTACCGGATGAACGACGGCGTCATCGAGGAGCTCCGGGAGGTGTTCAAGGGGTTCGGCTTCGGTATCAAGAGCCGCTTCCGGGTCAATGACGACAAGTTCTTCCGCACCGCCGAGAACACCCTGATCCCGCGGAGCGCCGCCGGGATGACCGATCGGGTCAGCCGGTTCCGGGGGATGGCCCTCGAGAAGGGGAAGCCGTGGCCGGTGGGATTCGTCAACTCCCGCCGGGCCCACGCCTACGACAGCCCGTCGAAGGCCGAGAAGCACCGCCTGGCCCAAGTCGAGCGGTACAAGCCCTTCGAGGCCCTCGAGGTGGTGGGCAAGGGGCGCAAGCGGTTCGTCCGGTTCGACGAGGGCGCCTACCTGGCCTGGGGGGACGTGCGGATCTCTACCTTCGCGCCGACACCCAAAGGGGTCGAGCCCGGCGAGAAGTGGATCGACGTCGACACCGATGCGCAGATCATGACCGCCTACGAGGGGAGCACCCCCGTCTACGTCACGCTGATATCGTCCGGCCGCTATGGGGGGTCCCGCACGGTCAAGGGGGAGTACCGCATCTGGGCCAAGGTCTCGGCCATCGCCATGGACAACACGGACGAGGAGCTGGAGGAGCCCCCAGCCCCCGTCGTCGTCGAGACGGACACGGACACGGACGCCAGCGAGAGCACCGTGGCCCGGGAACGAAAGCTCTACTCCCTCCACGACGTCCCCTGGACCCAGTTCTTCCACGAGAGCTACGCCCTCCACGGCGTCTACTGGCACGACCGCTTCGGAAACCGCCGCAGCCACGGGTGCGTCAACCTCGCCCCCGCCGACGCCGAGTGGTTCTACCGCTGGACCGCCCCCGCGGTCCCTGACGGCTGGTGGGCCGTCCACGCCACCGAGGCGGATCCGGGGACCCTGGTCAGGGTCCGGTAGTATTTTTCTGTACAGACACGCTATTTCAGGTCTCATATGCCGCTAAACCGGGTCCCATCAAGGATGGATAACGCAGCAGCAGGTGTCTTTTTTCCGTCGTTCCGGTGTTAAATAAAAAAAATGTGGAAAAGCCCGGCCGATTTAGTAAGTAAATAACTATTGAAAACAATGTAGGTGTCATGAAACCCAAGACCAACGCCCTCCTCGTTCTGCTCCTCATCTTCGCCCTCCTCGGGGGGGTGGGGGTGCTCACCTATCGTAACCGGATCCAGACCTCGGACGAGGGTATGGTCCGCAAGGTGGAGCTCGAGCGGTATCCGGTGAAGACCCTCGTGACCGCCCCGGCGACCCTCGAGGAGGAGCTGACGGCCACCGGCGTGCTGGAGGCGGAGCAGGACATCACCATCGCCGCGGAGGTGGGGGGGACGGTCAAGAAGGTCTTCAAGTCCCTCGGGGATTCCTGCAAGAAGGGGGAGCTCCTCCTCAAGCTCGACACCGAGAGCTACGGCCTCTCTCTGGCGCAGGCCCAGGCGGCCCTGGCCTCGGCGGAGGTCAACGTGACCAACGCGGAGCGGGAGTGGCGGCGCATGCAGAAGCTCGAGGCGAGCCAGGTGGCCACGGCCCAGCAGCTGGACAACGCCGAGGGCGCGCTGAGCCTGGGGAGGGCGCAGGTCAAGGAGGCCGCCGCGGCGGTGAACCTCGCCCGGCGCAACCTCAAGGAGACCCGGGTCACCTGTCCCTTCGCCGGGCTGATCGCCGAGCGGATGGTGGAGATCGGGGAGACGGTGGCGCCCCAGGCCCCCCTGGCCCGGCTGGTGGACGCCGGCGATCTCAAGCTGGTGCTCTCCGTGACCTCGGACAAGCTCAGCCGCCTCGAGGTGGGTCAACGGGCCCGCCTCAGCGATCCGGCCCTCCCCGAGCGGCAGTACAACGGCACCGTCTCCCGGCTCGGCATCGCCGCCGATCCCGAGACCCGCACCTTCCCCATCGAGGTCCGGGTCGCCGACGAGGGCAGCCGCCTCCGCACCGGACAGGTGGTGCAGGCGAAGCTCCGGCTCGGCGTCTACGAGGGGGTCATCGCGGTCCCCGCATCCGCGGTCCGGACGGACGGCCCCACCCCCCGCGCGGTGCTGGTGAAACAGGGGAAGGCCGCGGTGAAGGATATCAAGACCGGGCCGAACATCGACGGCCGTATCATCATCGAGAGCGGCGTGAAACCGGGCGACGAGATCGTGGTGGTCGGCGGGACGGATCTGAAGACCGGTGACACCGTGGTGGTCACCGGCCGGTTGAATCCACCGCCGGAGGCCGCCGTCGCCGAAACCCACGGTCCCGAGTCCGAGTAGGGCGCCATGTCGTTCATCCGGCTCTTCGTACGAAACCCGGTGGTGGCCAACCTGTTGATGGTGGCCGTCCTCGTGCTCGGGACCCTCTCCTTCATCGGCCTGCCCCGCGAGCTCATCTCCGAGATTTCGTTCAACTGGATCTTCCTGACGACCGCCTACCCGGGGGTCTCGCCGGAGGAGATCGAGAAGCTCATCACCATTCCCATAGAAGACGAGATTCAGGACGTGAAGAACATCGACGTCATCACCTCCCAGTCCGCCGAGGGGGTGAGCTTCGTCTGGGTGAAGTTCAAGGACATCTCCGACGAGGAGTTCCGGGCGCGGTACCAGGATCTGAAGAACGAGCTCGACAAGCTCACCGATCTCCCGGACGACGCCGAGAAGACGGACGTCCTCGCGTTCACCTCCAGCGAGTTCATCCCGGTCCTCTCGGTGCACCTTCACGGGCAGATCCCGGAGAAAAGGCTTCTCGCGCTGGCCAAGGAGCTCCGGAAGAAGATCCTGGACGTGCCCAAGATCAGTAAAGCGACCCTGTCGGGCGCCCGGGACCGGGAGGTGTGGGTGGAGGTCGACCCCGTCCGGATGGAGGGGTACAACCTCTCCATCGCGCAGATCCAGGGGGCCATCGCGGCCCACGGGCTCAACATCCCCGGCGGGCGCAAGTCCTTCGGTAAGGAGGAGATCCTCGTCCGCACGGTGGGGGAGTTCGAAAAACCCGAGGATGTGGGCAAGGTCATCATCCGGTCCGGCGAGGCCGGGAAGACCGTCCGGGTGAGCGATGTGGCCAAGGTGCGGGAGACCTTCGAGGAGCGCGACACCCTGAGCCGGCTGGACCGGGATCCGGTCATCAGCATGACCATCACCAAGCAACCCGAGGGCAACTCCATCGCCGTCACGAACGAGATCAAGCAGGTCTCGAGGGAATTCGAGGAGCGCTACCGCAATGTCATCAAGGTGTCGTTCACCCAGGACAGCTCCGAGCAGATCAACGACATCATGAGCAAGCTCAGCCTGAACGCCTGGTACGGGTTCGGTATCGTCGTGCTGGTGCTGCTCATCATCCTCGGGCTCCGCAACGCGGTGCTCGCCGCCCTCGGCATCCCCATCAGTTTCCTCGCCTGCTTCATCTTCATGTACCAGAGCGGCTCCTCCTTCGACAGCAACACGTTGTTCGGCCTGGTGCTGGTGCTCGGCATCATCGTGGACGACGCCATCGTCATCGTGGAGAACTGCCACCGCCATCTCCAGATGGGCAAGACCTGGCGACGGGCGGCCGTCGACGGCACCCGGGAGGTGATGACCCCGGTGATCTCGGCCACCGCCACCACCATCGCGGTGTTCCTGCCACTGGCGCTGCTCCCGGGCATCATCGGCAAGTTCATGCGGCCCATCCCCATCGTGGTGAGCCTGGCCCTTGTCGCCTCCATGATCGAGGCCTTCGTCATCCTGCCGTCCCACTTCGCGGACTGGCCGGGCAAGCGCCTCGCGAGGACCAAGGACACCTCGTGGCTGACGGGGCTTCGGGAGTCCTACGAGCGGGGCCTCCGGTTCGTGGTGCGCTGGCGCTATGTCTTCGCCACGGTGGTCCCGCTGCTGCTCCTCACGGGGGTGGTGGCGATTATCGGGGTGGTCGGTGTGGACATGTTCCGCGACGAGGAGGTGGCGGTCTTCCAGGTCCGAGTAAAGATGCCGGTGGGCACCAACCTGGAGACCACCGCCGAGACCCTCGAGAAGTTCGAAACGGCCGCCCTCGAGCTGCCCGAGACCGAGGTGCGATCGGTGCACACCACCGCCGGGCTGGTGATCACGGACGAGGACTGGGTATTCCGATCGAACCTCGGTCAGATCTGGCTGGATCTGACCCCCTCCTACGACCGACAGCGGAGCACGGACGAGATCATGGCGGACCTTCGGACGCGCATCGAGAAGATCTCCGGACCGGTGAGCGTGGAGTTGGCCAAGCTCAACACGGGACCGCCGCTGGGCAAGCCCGTGGAGCTCAAGGTCAAGGGGAAATACCTGGACGAGCTGGAGGAGGTGGCGGAGAAGCTGAAGCAGGAGCTCGCCAAGGTCGAGGGCGTCATCGAGATCGACGACAACCTCTACCGGGGCAAGCAGGAGATCCGGTTCCGGGTGGATCCCGATCGGGCGGCCCTCTTCGGGCTGACCACCGCCGCGGTGGGGCTCGCCATCCGCCACGCCATCGACGGGGTCACCGCGGACAAGATGTACGACGCGGACGAGGAGATGGAGATCGTGGTGCGCATGGACGACGCCGGCTTCAAGCGCCCGGAGGACTTCCTCAGGCTCCCCATCGTAACCCCGACAGGCGAGACCGTCACCCTCGGCAACGTGGCCGGCTACACCATGGCGCCCATCATCGACGAAATCCGTCGGTACAACATGGAGCGGGCCATCACCGTGTTCGCCAACGTCGACGAGACCGTGACCACCTCGGTGGAGGCCAACCAGAAGCTGGAGAAGCGGCTGGGCCCCATTGTCGAGAAGTTCCCCGGCGTCACCCTCGATTTCGGCGGGGAGTTCGAGGAGTTCAAGGAGTCCTTCGTGGGGCTCGGGCTGCTCTTCGCCTTCGGCATCCTGCTGGTCTACTCCATCCTGGCCACCCAGTTCCGATCCTACATCCAGCCCATGGTCATCCTGCTCACCGTGCCCCTCGCCCTCGTGGGCGCCGGCCTCGGGCTGCTGATCTCCGGGAACCCCTTCTCCCTCATCACCCTCTACGGCATCGTGGCCCTGGCCGGGGTGGCGGTGAACGACGCCATCGTGCTGATCTCCTTCGCCAACAACCTGCGGCGGGAGGGGCTCGACACCCGGGAGGCGGTGGTGAAGGCCGCGGTGCTCCGGCTCCGGCCCATCATCCTGACCTCCGTCACCACCATCGCCGGGCTCGTCCCCATGGCCATCGGCCTCGGCGGCATGTCCCTGACCTGGAGCCCCCTCGCCAACACCATCGTCTGGGGGCTCTCGGTGGGGACCTTCCTGACCCTCTTCCTGGTGCCCGCCGCCTACGTCATCATTGTGGGGAACCGGCCCCTCCCCGCCGAGGACGAGGATCTTTCGACCCCGCCAAGAGGTGCGGAATGACGCGGACTCGGCTGATTTGGGTAGCGCTTCTGGCGATTGAGATGCTTGGCTGCGACAGGAAGGAGAATAGCGAATCCCGACCGTCCGACATCGACACCGATACAGCAACCGGCACTGACACCGATACAGCGACCGGCACTGACACTTCCACCGGAAACCCGTCGGACTCCGATTCCCGTGACACGGCCACGGAGACTGTCGGTGACACCGACACCCGCCCCACCGGGACCGCGAGCGGAATGGTGATCGAGGTCACGCCGCTCCGCGTCAACCTGCGAGGGCTCGAGGATCGGCTGCGGTTCGCAGCCGAGTGCGTGGACGGATCCGGCCAGGGGGGAATCTGCACCGACTGGGTCACCTGGAGCTCCTCGGACGAAGGGGTCGCCACCATCTCAAACGATCCGGAGACCATGGGTCTGGCCACACCGGTCTCCGTCGGCCGGACCCTGATCACGGCCTCCCTCGGCGGCGTCGTCTCCAACGAGGCGGAGCTGGTCGTGAGCAGCGTGTTCACCTGCGATCCCCTCATGGTGCTCGCCCCCCGATCCGACCTCGAAATCGGGGACACCGTTCAGCTCGACGCCCAGTGTCTGGCGTCGGGTCAGTGGGTGGACCTCAGTAATGTGGTGGAGTGGTGGGTGGCCTTGGGAGATTCCGTCACCGTGGACGACACCGGCCTCGTGACGGGGGTCGGCTGCGGCGGTTCCACCGTGGACGCGGCCTTCACCTTCGCCAACGGGACCCGAATCACGGCTCCCCCCGTGCAGATGACCGTCCGGTGCGACGATCTTCCGGATGGTGGGGAGGGGGACGGCGGTACTGCCCAGTAGTCGGGGACCGTTTGGCCCTGTTTGGACTCCTCGGCTCTCTGTAAAGAGCTCACTCGGCCTCTTCAGCCCCTTCTGTAAAGAGCCTCACCCCCGGCCCCTCTCCGGCAAGCGGAGAGGGGAGGAAGAGGAAGAACCCTGCCCCACCTGATAAAGCCGTGCTTCCTCCCTCCCCCGTTGTCCAAGCGTCGGGGTGAGGTCCTTGCGCCTGGGAGGACGCTTGATTAACCTTATGAGATAGAAAACGTGATTTTCTCAAATTTTTTTAGCACGATTCAGCGGCTCGAACGTAACCACACCGAACTCAGGATCTCGGCGAAAGGAGACGGTCCGATGCTCTCACTCAAGTCTGAAAGATTGTTTGTTCTCGGCCTCGCGGCGGCGCTGTTGGTGTGCGCCTGTGAAGAGGAGGTGAAAAAGGTGGCGCCCCCGGTGGTCGAGGCCCCGGTCGAGGTGGCGGGCACGGTGGTGGGCGTGACCTCGAAGGACGGGCGGCCCGAGGCGGTCCGGATCGAGACCGCCGAAGGAAAGCGCCCCGCGACGAGCGGCGCGCCCATCCACTCGTCGGAGCAGCTCGTTGTGGCGGCGGACGGCGCGGCGATGCTCACCTTGAAGGGCGGCGGACGCCTCTCCCTCAACGCCGGCACCGTCGTGAAGGTCCTCTCCCCCACCGCGCTGGAGATCGGGGCCGGCGAAATCTGGCTCGAGAACGGCATCGCCGACCGGGCCGAGCCCCTCTCGGTCAAGACGAAGCACGCCGGGGTGACCCTCACGGGAGCGGCGGCGGGCATTCGCGTGGATGAAACCTCGGAGGTTGTCTCCGTGGTCACAGGGAGCGCCGGCCTCGAGGGCGTCTTCGGCCGGAGGGTGGTCGGGGCCGGGCAGGAGATCGTCGTGGACGCTCAAGGCGCGCGCCGGGTTCACCTCCAGGATCCGAGCGGACTGGTCTCCTGGACCAAGGCGCTCCGGGACGCCCTGGCCCCCGCCGGAGCCCCGAAGGAGGCCGCGGGGATGGACGCCCCCTCCGGGCTCGGAACCCTCATCGCCAAGATGCCCGGCGGCGGCGCGCCCCTCCCGTTCCTCATCCTCGCCGAGGAGGTGAGGGTTCGCATCCAGGATCACGTGGCCCTCACCCGCGTGGAGCAGGTCTTCAAGAACCCCACGAGTCAGGTGGTGGAGGCGACGTACAAATTTCCCCTCCCCCCCGGCGCCAAGCTCAACCGCTTCGATATGGAGATCAAGGGGCGGATGATGCAGGGGGAGATCGTCGAGCGCCAGAAGGGGCGCAAGATCCTGAAGACCGTCATCCGGCAGTTCGTCGACCGGATGCGGGATCCCGCGCTGGTGGAGTGGGAGAGCGGATCCACCTTCAAGACCCGCATCTTCCCCATCCAGCCCAAGGAAGAGAAGCGCATCGTCCTCACCTACCTCGAGACCCTCAAGGGGGCGGGCGGGCGATATCGATACGTGCTGCCCGTGAGCCCCGCCGGGGGTGAGGCGCCCCGCATCCCCCTGTTCCGGCTCCGCGCGGAGGTGGGCGGCTCCGGCGGCGCCCCCCGGATCGCCTCACCGCTCTACCCCGCCGAGATCCGCCAAGACGGGGAGCGGGCCACCCTCGAGTTCACCGCCAACGACTTCGAGCCCGAGGTCGACTTCACCGTCCAGATCAACCAGCCCGCCCGGCCGGAGGCGCTCCTCGCCACTTACGGCAAGGCGGATCAAAAGGCCGTCGCGGGCGGCGCACCGGGGATCGGGGCGCCGTACCGGCTGGAGGACGACTATTTCATGTTGACCCTCGCGCCGAGCCTCCCGGAGACCGACGCCGCGCCGCCGTCCGGGGGCGACTGGTGCCTCCTGGTGGACACCTCCAAGAGCCGGAGCGCCGTGGATGTGGAGATCCAGAAGCGCCTCGTGGACGCCCTCATCGGCATCATGGGCCCCGACGATCGGGTGAAGCTGATCGCGTTCGATATGTTCCACCGGTTGATGGATCCCCAGTGGGCGGTGCCGTCCGAGGCCTTCCGGAAGCGCGCCCGAGAGTTCCTGGACGGCATCCCGCCGGACGGCGCCACCCATCTCTCCGGTGCCCTCAGAGCAGCGGCGGCCCAGCTGGACCCGCAGCGGCCCGCCAGGATCATCGTCATCGGCGACGGGGCGGCCACCCTGGGAGAGAACCGCCCCGGACCGCTCTCGGACCTGGCGGCGCGCCTGCTCGACGAGCGCGCCTCCGTATCGACCATCGGCGTGGGATCGAGCACGGATACGCTGCTCTTCGAGGCCCTGACCCGGAAGACGGGCGGCAAGCACTTCGATCTCAGCAGCGGGGAGGACCTCATGGCCGCTGCGGTCCGCATTATCGCGGGCCTCAGGGCCGTTGTGCTCCGGCGTCCGGCACTCGCCTTCGAGGGATTGCAGGTGCTCGACGTCTTCCCCGAGGCGCTCCAAAACCTCGCGAGCGGTGAGGAGGTGGTGATTACCGGCCGCTACCGGGGGGAGGGGCGCCTCACCGCCAAGCTCACCGGCGCCCTGAACGGAAAACCGTTCGAGCGGGACTTTACCTTCAACATTCAAGAGGCCAAATCCGCCAACAGCTTCATCCCGCTCCTCTGGGCCTCCCGACAGCTGGATCACCTGACGTTGGAGGACGACGAAGCGTCCATCCGACAGATTGTCTCGCTCTCCAAGCGGTTCTCGATCCCCAGCCGGTACACCTCGTTCATCGTGCTGGAGAACGCGGCCATGCACCGGGAGTTCAACGTGGCGCAGACCAACGAGCGCATCGAGTGGACCGGCGAGGAGGAGGTGGAATACGAGGGCTCAGGAGAGGCTGTCGCCGGCGCCCTGGACGGTATCGGTTCGGGGGGTCGCGGGGGGATGGGCGGTGTCGGCAGGATCGCGAGCGGCGCCGGGGGGATGGGCGCGGTCATGGGCGCGCCGATGAGCGCGCCGAAACGGTCGAAGTCCGAGGCGCCCCGGTCCAAGCGGAAGGCCAGCATCGCCCGCGGCCCGGCGGACGACACCTTCGGAGAGCCCATGCCCATCGCCCGACCGCCCTGCCGAGATCGGTTCGCCTACGACGTCCGCGTCTGGGGCGTTCCGGACAAGGCGCGGGACCGGGATCGGGCCGAGGCGGTCCGGCTCCGACAGATGGTCCGCCAGGATCCCCTCTCCAGGAAGTCGCGGCGGGAGCTGGTAAGACACCTCCTCCGCTTCGGAGAGTATCGGGACGCCGCGGCGGAGGCGGCCGCGTGGCTCGAGATGGATCGCGCCAACCCCAACGCTGTGACCTACGCGGCGGATGCCGTCCGGTTCTCCGGCCGGCTGGTGGACGCCCTCAGGATGTATTCGGGGATCCTCGACATCCAGCCCGAGGCCAAGGGGGTCAAGAGGATGCTCGCGGCCTACTTCGAGAGCAAGGGGCAGTGGCGGGAGGCCTACCCCTTCCGCGTCTCCCTCAGTCTCGAAAAACCGAAAGACCACCGGCGGGCCGCGGAGCGGGCCGTTGCCGCTCAGCGGGCCGGCTACCTCGAGGAGGCGCTGGCTGCGGCGGGTGGGCTCACGGCCGGCGACGCCTCACTCGCGAGGGGCGTCAGGCTCTCCAAAGATCTCAAGGGAGCGGTCCTCGGCATCGCCGCGGAGGGAAGGCTCCCCCTCCTCTTCGAGGCGCCCTCGGCGGAGAAGATCAAAAACGCGAAGGTCCGGATAGCGGCCCGCTGGAACACCTCCCAGGATCTGGATCTCTGGGTCTCGAAGCGGGGAGAGAAGTACCTCGGCGGCAGCGACTCGAAGGCGCGTCTCATCTCGGGCACCTCCGGAACCGAAGGGGAGACCCTCTACATGCCGATCGCGGATCCGGGCAAGTACAAGATACAGGTGGTCTGTGCGGAGCGGGGGGGGTGCGACACCGTCGCGGGGACCCTCGAGATCCGAGCCCACGGCACCCGCCGCACCATACCCTTCACGCTGGAGGGGGGGATCGGCACCGACGTCGCCATTCTTTATGTGGAGCGCTGGCGGGCGAGCTGCTACTACTAACCGCCGCCCGGGTCGTTTTCTCCAGTTAATCCCTGAATAGACAGCTGCAAACGCGAAATTCAATCTTGGTACACATTTTGATATATCTTGCGGTGCGAGGTGAGGTTCCGTTGACTGTGACTCGAAATCATCCTGCTATCGGCGCACTTGTTTTCACACTGATTCTGACCTCTTACTCGGACACCGATGCTCGCGGGAAGCCTCGGAGGGGGCCCGCGTTTCCCGTCCGTCAGGCGGGGAGTCCTGCTACGAGTGTGGCGTTTCGGGACAGCTCCGTCGATTCACAGATCCCCCTGGAATTAGACAAGGTGATGGATCACACCTCCTCGAGGCTCGGACCGATGGCGCTGGTGGTCCGGAGCGGGGGGAGGACGGTATTCACCAAGGGGTTCCGGAAAGCCACCGCCGACACCCCGTTCTTCATCGCCAGCGGCTCCAAGTGGCTCATCGCGGCGACCCTCATGACCCTGGTGGACGACGGGCTCGTGACGTTGGATACCCCCATCAGCCGATATTTGCCGACCTTTACCGGTAAAAAGAAGGGGCTCATCACGCTGCGTCATCTCCTCAACCACACCTCGGGGTTGCCAGCCAAAAGCAGGGGTCCGAGGGAACTGAAGAAAGCCGTGGATCAGATCGGACGCCAGCTGCGCCTGGCGACCACGCCCGGCTCCCAGTTCTGTTACGGCAACCTCTCGTTCAAGGTCGCCGCCCGACTCGCCGAGGTGGTGACTCAGAAGCCCTGGCAGCAGATCTTCGAGGAGCGGATCGCCGCCCCCCTGGGCATGACCCAGACCTATTTTCCGAAACGCGGTCTCGGCGCCGATATCAACAAGGCCAGGTCCTCCGCGGTGGACTACGCCACCTTTCTGGAGATGTTCCGAAACGAGGGGCTCGGACCGGGAGGGGGCCGCGTGCTCTCCCGCGAAGCGGTGCGGGAGATGAAGCGAAACCAGACCGAGGGGCTCGAGATGCGGGGAATCAACCGCGCGCAGCATGAGAAGATGGCGCGCATGGAGTACGGCCTCGGCCTCTGGCGGGAGCAGGTGAACCCCGTCACCCACGAGCCGGCCATGGTCAGCCACTACGGCACCCCCGGTTTTCGGGGGGTGATCAACTATCAGAACGATTACATCATCGTGCTGGCGGTCCGGACCCGGAGAACCGGCACGAAGAAATTTCTGAGGAAGCGGTTCCTGAAGACCCTCGCGGTGGCGGATCGCTTCTTTTCACATTCACAGACGGTAACCGCCCCGTAAACCAAACGGTCGGATTTCTGAACGCGCCCCCTTTTTTTCTTCTGTTTCCGGGATGCGCTCAAATAACGAGCAGCCGCTTCGCGACCTTCAGGAACCGCTGGGTCGCCCGGTTGATTCGGGTGCCGTTCTTCGAGGCGATCCATCGATCAGCGGTGAAATCCACAATCTTCTCGACCAACGGCGAGGCCGCGGTGGATCCCAGGGAGGTCATGACGGCGATGCTCCAGCCGATGGGACCGAGGGGTTTGCACCCGAGGGCGCGGCTCAGACCGGGGGTCTGGACCATCACGGCGAGGACGGCCACGGAGCCCAGGCTCGTCCAGAATACGGAGCGGTTCCGCCCGCCGGAGAGCAGGGTCTGCCCCAGCTGGCTCCCCACCAGCCCCAGAAGGCCTACGGTGCTCGCCCTCTCCCGGCCGCCGAAGCGGGCCAGGCTCCATGCACTCCACGCGCCGATGGCGGTGGTAATCGCGCGGGCCACGATCTCCCGGTTGAGGGGGGAGCCCAGGGCGGCCCTCGGCCCCACCTCCTTGAGGGAGCGGAGATCGGTGATGCTGGGGGGGCGCACCGCGATGGCCGTCGACGGCGCGATGTCGGTGAGGAAGTTGACCACCAGGAGCTGCCTTGGGCTGAGGGGGGGACGCCCGGCCAGGGCCCCCACCGCCACCGCGAAGGCGATCTCCCCGAGGTTCCCGCCAACGAGGATCGACACGGCGTTCCGGACCGACCGCCACATGGCCCGTCCCTCCACCACCGCCTCGAACAGCTCCCCCACGTTGGCCTCCCGGAGCACGATATCCGCGGCCGCTCTCGCGGCCTCGGTGCTCTCCAGCCCTACTGCGATGCCCGCATCCGCGGCCCGCATGGCGGCGGCGTCATTGGCCCCGTCTCCCACCATCCCCACCACGTTCTCCTGCCGCTGCAGGGAGCGGATGATCCGCACCTTCTGCGCGGGGGTGACTCGGGCGAAGACGGAAACGCGCTGAATCCTCTCATCGAGCTCCTCATCGCTCATATCGGCGATCTCGGCGCCGGTGAGCACAAGGCCCTTCGAGAGCTCCACCTCCTTGGCGATGTTCACGGCGGTGTTGGGATGATCGCCGGTGAGCATGATCACCCGGACTCCCGCCCTCGCCAGCTTGAGGATCGTGACCCCGGCCTTCGGCCGCACCGGATCCCGGAAGGCGATGAGCCCCCGGAAGGTCAGACCGCTCAGGTCATCGAGCAGCGCGTCGACATCGACCGAGGACAGGACCGCGTCGGGGATGGTCTTCTCCGCGACGGCGATGACCCGGAGCCCCTCGGAAGTCCGCCGCTCGATCTCGTCCTGAAGGGTGTCCCGCACCGCGCTCATCTCCTTGATGTCGCCGTCGATGTTCGCCCGGTCCGCGTTGGAGATGATGAGCTCCGGCGCCCCCTTGACGAACATCCGGATCCCCCTGTCGCCGGTCCGGGTCAGCACCGCCTCGAACCCCCGCCGGGACTCGAAGGCGCGCTCGCTGAGCCGTTCGCCCAGGTCCACACCTTTCTCAAACAGCCGTTTGACCGAGCGGTCGATGGCCCGATCCATCGGGTCGACGGTGGCCCCCTTCTCCCGGACCACGGCGCAGGCGGCGGTGTGCAGCACGTCCCTGGCGGCGGAGCTCAGGGCGTCGACGGGCTCCAGGTCCCCGCCGCAATAGACGCCGAACAGGGAGACCCGCCCCTCCGTGAGGGTACCGGTCTTGTCCATACAGAGGGTATCGACGCGGCCGAGGGCGGAGATGGCCCGCGGGTTCTTGACCAGCGCCCCCTTCTTCGACAACCGCTCCGCTGCGGCGAGCTGGGCCGCGGTGGCCAGCACCGGCAATCCCTCCGGCACCGCCGCCACCGCGAGGCTCACGCCGGTGCTCACCAGATCCTCCACCCGCTTTCCGCGGAGCATCCCGGAGACCACCAGGGCGACCCCCGCCGCCAGCGTGATGGGGCCGGTGAGGCTCATGAGCTCCCGGAGCCGGGCCTCCACGCCCCCCCGGGCCTCGTCCGTCAGGGAGAGATGAGCGGCGCGGGCCATCACCGTATCGTCTCCGATGGCCACCACCGCCGCCTTGGCGTACCCCGCCGCGATGATGTTGCCCGCGTAGAGCATCGAGGAGATATCGGCCACGTTCTCGACGAACGAGGGCTCCGGTCCCTTGGGCACCGGGAACGACTCTCCGGTGAGGGGGGAGGTGTCCACTTCGAGGGATTGGGCGTCGATGATCCGGCAGTCGGCGGGGATGACGTCCCCTTGGGAGAGGAGCACCACGTCCCCGAGGCGGAGCTCGGAGGCCAGGCAGAGCTGTGTGGTGCCCTCCCTGAGCACCTTCGCGCGGGTCTCCGCGGTCTGGACCAAGGCGGTGATGGCCCGCTCCGCCCGGAACCGCTGATACCCGCCGATGACCCCATTGACGATCCCCACCGTGGCGACGATGATCGCGTCCGCCTTGGAGCCGACCACGGCGGAGACGCCCGCGCCGATGGCGAGCAGCGGCGTGAGCGGATTGGAGAGCTCGAGGCGGACCGCCCGCCAGAGGTGTATCACCCCCTCCCAGTCGAAGGCCTTCTGGATATCCTTCATCGGGGGCTCCGGGAGCCCGTCCGCGAAGGTGTGGAGGCGGGCCAGGACCCCCTCCACCTCCAGGGCGTGCCAGGGGGTGGGATCCCGGGAGGTGCGCCGCTTGAGACCGATGGACAGGGAGCGCCGCACCGCGTTGAGCATCGCCACGAGGCTGGAGGCGCTCATGACGGAGATCACCCGCTCGGACGCGGACATCACGTGGCCGCTCGTCGACGCCAGGGCGCCCATGGAGGCGGAGACGAGGGCCATGGTGGCGCTCTGCTTCGAGACGATGCGCGCCTGGGAGCAGGCGTCGAGGACGGTCTCGATGAGGCGGGCGTTGTCCGGGCAGAGGATGTGCGCCCCCCACGGGGTGACGCCGTCCTCCACGCACATGGCCACGCCGAGATCCGCCACGGCGAACCCTTCGTGGGGGTGGATACCGAAGAAACAGACCGTGCGACCGTTCTGCTGCAGATCGCGTATCCCCTTGACCAGCCCCGTCTCCAGCCCGATGACCTCGTCGACCTCCAGATCCCGGAGGGTCTCCGCGATATCCTCGTCATCCGTGGCGAGCACCAGCGTCATGTCCATCCGGCTGGCCTTCTCCACGGCCTGGGCCGCGCTGCTCTTGGTGGAGATGTAGACCTCGATGAGCGCGACCACCCGCCGCCGGTGAAGGAGCCCGAGGATGAGGGAGCCCCGCCGGGTGCGCTCGCGCATCTGGGCCTCGAGGTCCGGCGGGATATCCTCACATATCTTCTTCAGCGGCCCCAGGACAAAGTCCCCGTCCCGCTGTTCTCGGAGGGGGTACTCGGAGTGGAACATCCGCCGGGCCGCCTTGAGGGCGTCCTCCCGCCGGATGCCGTCGAGGGCGAAGGCGTCCCCCACCTGGAACTGATCCCGCGACACCAGATCGGCGGGGATCACCAGGCAGTCTATCCGATCGAGGCGTCGGAGGGCCTCCCGGGAGAGCACCAGCATCCCCCGCTTGGCGAACACCCGCCCGATCTCGGTCAGGAAGAGATCCCGGCCGCTCCTCGCGGGAAACGGCAGCGCCGCGAACGCCGCAGGGATCGCCCGCATGGGGTTGCGCGTGGTGATGAGGGAGAAAGCAAACGTGCAGGCGGCCACCACCTTGGCCCGACGCCAGTAGCGCTCGATGGGGCCGTTCGTCACCTTCACGGCCCGCCGCGGGGGGAGCGTGTCCAGATCGATGGGGGTATCGTGCTCGGTGAGCGACGCCGCCCATCGGGTCCAGAGCGCCTGCCGCGCCCTGAGCTCCCGAAACGACTCCACCTTGTCCACGAGCGCCACGAGGGTGGTCAACGGCCGCTCGGCCAGCCCGAGAGCGAGGGCGAACCCCATGTGGAGAATGAGCTCCGTGCGCCGTTTGCCGAAGCGCGCCTCCATCGCCTGCCGCGCCGTCGGCACGACGGAGATGATGAAGAGTACGGTATACAGGTTGGCGCCGATGGACTTGGGAAACCCCGGGACGAACTGGAGCGCCGTCCCCGAGAAGAGGGCCATGGCGTCGGCGGCGGCCTCCACCATGAGGTGGAGCCCCTTCTGGGGATCGTCGGGGAGCTCCCGGTCCAGGTCGGTGGCGTCATCCACCGGTCCCGTCCCGACCGTCTGCTCGGCGGATCGGACCACCGCGATGAGCTCCTCCTCCGGGGGGAGCGGACCGTCGGCCCGGAACACCACCCGCCTCGTAAACGGATTGACATACGCTCCATCGATCTCTGGGTGGGCCCTCACGGTGGCGGTGACCGCGTTGTAGAACGCCTGCAGTGATCGCCGGGCCACCCCGCGATACTCCACGTAGGCCCGCTTGCCGGTCACGGTGAGCGCCCGCCGGCGCTCGCGGGAGAACAGCTCGTAGACCTCTCGAGCGGTAGTGATCAGGTCGCCTGTCGTGTGTTGGAGGGTGGAGAGCCCCGGGATACGATTTGGGCTGAGTATCTCTTTTAACATGCCGCTTTGGTTCCACTCCTGCTCGGCGATATCGAGCCAAGACCCTCGAATTTATCTCAAGAATCTCCACACGACCAGTGGGTTAGTGGTAATCGAGGTCACTTTTTAGGGCTGCGCTTCGACCGGACGGATCCTTTGGCCCTCTGGGCGGGCGTTGCTTTCATCGCGGTCTTCTTCGCAGCGGTCTTCTTCGCGGCGGTCTTCTTCGCGGACTTTTCCTCCGGCTCCTTGGATGCCGAAGCCGCCGTGGTCTCCTCGTCACCCTTCAGGATATCTTCTGTCAGATGGGTGGCCATCTCCTCCCCTTTCTTGAACAGCTCCATGAAGTAACCCCTGGCGGTATCGAGGTCGAAGGAGAGCAACGTGCCGTCGGATTCGAAGTGGCTGATGAATACATTGCCGATGGCGTAGGTCATCGCCGCGGCGGTCACGGGCATGGAGATCGTGCCGAGGGGAACCCCCACCACCGGAATGGCCTTCACGAGGCTCCCCAGTGACGACTCCACGACCGCGGGGACGGTGCTGCCGGCCAAAGATGAGATGATGGTCTGCACGACGTTCCTGGAGAACGAGGTGCCGTAGGCCTTGGCCAGCTTCCGCACCAGGTTCAGCTGCACACCGGACACCGCCACGAAGTCGACCATGGGCAGCGGCATCAGGCCGGCGCCGAAGGCCGCGATCATGTGATGCTTGATAACCTTGTCGAGGTCTTCCCGAGACACGTCCATCGCTTGCATACTGTCACTCATTTTCCCTCTCCTCGTTGTGAGACCGCGGCGCACCGCGAGTCATGAGTGTTCCGATTATTCGACCTGAGCTCAGCCGCTCACTCCGTAAGGTTTTACGTCACTCTATCTTGAAAGCCCAAAAAGCGTTATAGCCCAACTGTCTCTTTTTGGATAGCATATCGGCCGGGTCTTGCCACTGGGGCGACCGGCCAGACGCCGTTGTGCTATAGCTTGATAGATGAGATCCTTCGATGCGCTGATGCGACAATACCCTTGGCGGGAGATCCGCAACTGTCCGGGACGGTTCATGGCGAGGGGGATCTCCCGGTACTCGGTCAGCCGGCTGCTGGGGGAGCGGATCCCGGAGTCTCCCCGCATCTCATCGAACGCCAGGGACGCGGTGGTCGTGACCCCACTGGAGGGGGGCGGGCTCATCTCCTACAAACGCGAGGACGGCACCTACCGACACACCCTCAACACCCCCGAGGGATTCGCCCGAAAGCTCGCCGATCTGGGCATAATCATTTAAAATTTTAGGTTTTTACAAATTTTTTACAATCTTTTTGCAACCCCACGAACACGTTGCGTCGCGGAAATACGTACATCTGGAAAAGCGGGTGGCAAGGGAGCCGCCAAACGCGTAAGAATCAAGGAGGAGATCATGAACGGAAGGTCGAAAAAACTGTGTCGGGGTATCACTACCCTCTTGGCGGTGTTGATGATGTCGGGAGCGGCGATGGCCGAGCAGGTGCGGCTCAACCTGGCCACCAGCTCGAGCGTGGTGCGGGCGGACAAGCCCCAACGCGTCTTCCTGAAGGTGGGGCTGGATGGGTTCGCGATAGCGGACGCGTCCAGGCGCGCGCCGGTCAACGTCGCCATCGTGCTCGACAAATCCGGCTCCATGTCCGGGGACAAGATCCTGAAGGCCAAGGAGGCGGCCAAGATGGCGGTGAGACAGCTGAGAGCGGACGACATCGTCTCCGTCATCGCCTACGATCACTCGGTGGAGGTGCTGGTCCCGGCCACGAAGGCGTCGGAACGTCACGAGATCAACCGGCGCATCGATCAGCTCCGGGCGTCGGGCAACACCGCCCTGTTCGCCGGCGTGAGCAAGGGGGCGAGGGAGGTCCGGAAGTTCATCGACTCGGGACGCATCAGCCGGGTGATCCTGCTCTCGGACGGCCTCGCCAACGTAGGTCCCAGCAGCCCCTATGAGCTCGCGGACCTCGGCGCCTCCCTCATCAAGGAGGGGATCTCCGTCACCACCATCGGCCTCGGCACCGGCTACAACGAGGACCTCATGGCGGGGCTCGCCGAAGCGAGCGACGGCAACCACGCCTTCGCGCGGACCGCGGGGGATCTGGCGGGCATCTTCAACTATGAGTTCGGCGATCTCCTCTCGGTGGTGGCCAAGGACGTCCGCATCCGCATCACCTGCGGGCCGGGGGTCCGGCCGCTTCGGGTGCTCGGTAGAAAGGCGCATATCTATGGGCAGGAGGTCGTGGCCCGCATCAACCAGCTCTACGCGAGCCAGGAGAAGTTTCTGCTGATCGAGGTGGAGGTCCCTGCGTCCCTGGACGGCAGCACCCGCGACGTGGCGGCTGTGAGCGTGGAGTACGACAACGCCGTAACCCGGCAGCGGGAGTCGCTCAGGGGCGGGACACAGATCCGGTTCTCCCGCTCGGACGATCTGGTGGAGCGCAGCCAGAACGACAAGGTGGTGGTCGCCAGCATCGAGCTCCTCGCCAACGAGAACAACCGCCTGGCCGTGGAGCTCAGGGACCAGGGAAAGACCGCGGAGGCGGAGCGGGTGCTCGAGAGCAACGTGAAATTTCTCGAGACGAAGGCGTCCAAGCACAGCTCCAAGAAGCTGAAGAAGCTGGCCGCCGACAATAAAAAGGATCAATCGGAGATCAAGGCCCCCGCGAAGGTGTGGAACAGCCGGCGGAAAGAGATGCGACGCCGTCAATACCAACTGGACAGCCAGATGGCGTGGTGATCTGATCCATGAAACCCAGGCTCACCCTCCTCCTGTTCTTTCTCATCGCGCTGCCCTTCGGGCTCATCGCGTGGCTCGGCCTGAAGACAGCGCGGGATGACCGGGAGCTCCAACGGGTCCGGTTCGACGAGCTCTTGGAAGCGCGGCTCGCGATGCTCGCCACCTCGGTGAAGTCCCTGCTGAACGAACACGAAGCCCACCTCGCCGCCGAGACCCGGGTCGATGCCCCAAATCCCCCGTCATTGAGAGAGATCAGAGAGCGGGAGCGTCTGGTGCGCCAGATCTTCCTTCTGGATACCAACGGAAAGCTCCTGTTCCCGAAGGACGACGCCACGTCCAGCCGGGAGGAGCGGATCTTCCTCAGACGTATCGGACGAATTCTCGAGGGGAAGGAGACCTTCTCCCGCTCTTTGGACGAGAAGCAATCGAATCCCTTCGGCTGGTACGTCTGGTACTTCGAGGAGGGGGTCAACCTCATCTTCTGGCAGCGGCTTCAGAATGGAGACATCATCGGCGTCGAGCTCAGCCGGATCGCGCTGCTCTCGGATATCGTCGCCGATATGGAGGAGGAGCTCCCGGCGGGCGTGGACGAGACCGGGGCGCGAATCGTCCTCGAGGACGCGAGCGGCCGAGCGATCTTCGGCTTCGGCGGATACACTCCCGGAGGCGAGGCGCCGCGGGTCGAGCGCTCCCTCGACGAGCCCCTGGGGTCCCTCCGGCTGGCGGTATTCGTCGATCCGGAGGTCGGTCTCCCCGGCGGCGGGATGATGGGCTTCTTCTTCGGGCTCGGCGCGCTTCTCCTCGTCATCCTCCTGGCCACGATCTACTACCTGAGGGAGACGGGACGGGAGCTGCGCGAGGCGAACCGGCGAGTGACCTTCGTCAACCAGGTCTCTCACGAGCTCAAGACGCCGCTGACGAACATCCGGATGTACGCGGAGCTCCTCGGCATGGAGCTCGAGGACGGGGATGACCAATCCCGCGCCCACGTCGATATCATCGTCCGGGAAAGCCAGCGCCTGAGCCGGCTCATCGGCAACGTGCTCACCTTCGGACGGGGGATGAGAAAACAGCTGGCGATCCACCCTGTTTCGATGATCCCCGATGAGGTCACGAGAAAGACCCTCCAGCAGTTCGCGCCCAGCCTCCGCGCGAAACAGATCGAAATTCGAACCGATCTGGATGCCCCGGAGAGGGTCTCCATCGATCCCGATGCGGTGGAGCAGATTCTTGGAAACCTCCTCGGAAACGTGGAGAAGTACGCCGCCAAGGGCAAGCTCGTCAAAGTGGCCAGCCGCCAGACGGACGGCGAGACATCGATCATTGTCGAAGACCGGGGGGGCGGTATTCCGAAGGCGGTTCAACACCGCGTTTTCGAACCTTTCTTCCGGGTCTCCGATGCCGTCACCGACGGGGTCGGCGGCACCGGCATCGGCCTCTCCATCGCCCGCGACTTGGCCCGGCTGCACGGCGGAGACATCGCGCTCTCGTCAGGCCCGGAGGGGGCGCGATTCGAGGTAACGCTGAAAACGCCAAGGGCCACCCAGCGCTCAACTTTTTCCAAGGCGCGCCGTTAATGATAAGGAAGGCGGCAAGGCGCCGGGATGATTCCTTTCAGCCGCTCGCTGATTTTCAGTGTTCGAGGCACTCGGGAGCCCGAATTGGTCGATATCCGAACGAGAGTCCAACATTTCGCGAAAGAGCTCGGTGTCTCCGTCGATTCCCTGGAGGAACGATACGCCCTCTACGGCATGCTGGAATCGGACCGGGAAGCGCTGTCGGCCCTCGCCCGCTGGACACAGGAGAACATCCAAGCTCTGGTGGATCGGTACCTCACCGTCATGACCGATGTCCTGGAACAAAACGTCTCCCTGCCCGACCTCGATCAGCTCCCCCTCCTGTTCGGACAGTACCTCACGGACATGTTCTCGGGGAAGTACGACGAATCCTATCTGCAACGACGGATCCGGGTGGGCATCGTTCATCATACGCTGGGGATTCCCAAGGATCGATATGTCGCCGCGCTCTCCCGGCTGCTCTCGTCGATGATTCAATCGGCCCCGGAAATCGCGGCATTCGCGGGACTGCCGGTCCTGGATATCACCAACGTCCTCACTAAGATTTTCATCTTCGATATTTCGCTGGTGACGGAGGTCTATACCCACGAAGAGCATCGCTCCATCGAGCACCTCGCCAAGCACGACAGTCTCACCGGGCTGCCCAACCACAACCTGCTGCACGAGACCCTGAAGCGGTACCTCAAGAAATGCAACGCGCAGAACCCGCTGGCGGTGATGTTCATCGGGCTGAACAGCTTCAAGGCGGTCAATGAAACGCTGGGCCATGACGTGGGGGATATCATCCTCAAGGATGTGGGGGCCCGCCTCATGGGGTTGATTCCCCCCCGGGGGATCGCGGCGCGGGTGGGGGGTGATATCTTCGTCATGCTGGCGCCCCTCGAGGCTGAGACGCCGGTGGAGATCCTGACGCAGCGGGTGCTCGGCGCCCTCAACGAGCCGCTCTCCCTCGAGGGGTTCAGCGTCGATGTCTCCGCCACCGTGGGCGTCGTCATCGCGAGCAGCTCCGGCATCCCGGCGGCGGGGCTGATGAGCCAGGCGGAGATGGCCCTCTACCACGCCAAGCGCCACCAGCTGACCAGCACCGCCTACTCCGCCAACATGCGGCGGTACTCCCGCGGACACTTGGCCATCGGAACGGAGCTCAAGCGGGCCATCGAGAACAACGAGCTGATCCTGCTCTTCCAGCCCAAGATAAGCGTCGCGGAGAGAGAGGTGGTGGGGGTGGAGGCCCTCATCCGATGGCTCCACCCGTTCCGGGGGCTCATCCCCCCCCACCACTTCATCCCCCTGGCCGAGAAGTCCGCGCTCATCCATACCGTCACGGACTGGGTCATCAAAGCCGCGCTGAAGCAGCTGGTGGAGCTCCACGCCAGAGGGTTCCCGCTCAACGTCGCCGTGAATCTGGCCGCGCCCAACCTGCAGAACTACGAGCTGCCCGATCGCATCAAACAGCTGATCGAGAGCTGGCGGGTGCCGCCGGAGTATCTGACCCTCGAGATCACCGAGAGCAGCCTCATGGTGGATCCGAAGCGCGCCCACGACACCGTGCGGCGACTGCGGGACCTCGGAGCCCGCCTGTCCATCGACGACTTCGGTACGGGGTACTCCTCCCTCTCCTACCTGAAGGATCTGCCGGTGCACGAGGTGAAGATCGACCGGGAGTTCATCCGCGGGCTCTGCCAGAGCAAGAAGAACGAGCGCATCGTCCGGGCCACCATCCAGCTCAGCCACAGCCTGGGCCTGGAGGTCACCGCCGAGGGGGTGGAGGACGAGGACACCCTCCAGCTCCTCGGGTTCTTCGGCTGCGATCTGGCCCAGGGGTTTTATATGTCAGAGCCCCTGCCCGCGGACGACCTGATGGCCTGGCTGGAAAAATATCCGCACTGACAGGCCGTCACCGGAGCGCCTGCAACAGATTGGAGTAGCTGTCCGTCCAAAGGGAGACCTCCTCCCCGGGGGTCCGCAGACGACGAACGTAAGGCGCGATTCCGGGACGTTCGAGGAGGGGCGCCTGGCGGGTCAGGGCCACCCAGACGGCGTCGTAAGTGGTGCGGCCGTCCCCGCGGGTCTGGAAGCGCGCGGTCTTCAACCCGAAGCGCTTCCCGATGAGCGCCAGCTGGGGCTCGAGATCCAGGTAGGGGTTCCCGATGTGGACCAGGATCGCCCCCGTCGAACGGAGCCGCTTCAGGTAGAGCGCGAAGGCCTCCTCCGTCAGGAGGTGAACCGGCACGGCGTGTCCCAGAAAGGCGTCCAGGATCAGGATATCAGCCGCTTCGGCGGTCTCGAGCGCCTCCCGGCGAAGGGATAAGCGGGCGTCGCCTTCGATAATCGAGATGTCGGCCCGGGAGTCGTCCAGGAAGCTGAAATACCCC
>JBNLED010000213.1:0-6735 GCA_050304755.1 Polyangia bacterium
AGGGCCGACGGCGGCCACCGAACGAATTCAGCGAGGTTCTCTTTGGTCGCCGGCGAGCGTCAGAGGCGTTTGTCGCCAAGCAAGAAGAGCGAGAACGAGATATCACACCCGAGACGGCACTCGAACAGATTATCAAAATCATCGGCGTGATGGCAGAGGCGCTTGTACAAACGCGACGGGGCCGGCAAGGCAACCCGCCAAGAGCAGTGGCCGCCTGGTGGCTGACCCACGCAACACCCGGGTGGGGTTTCAGCTCGAAAAGTCTCTACAACCCGGGGAATTGATACACAAAAAAAAATAGCAAACGCCTGGTGTGGCACTGGAGGAAGAGGACTTTCTGTTACTTTGGGCCGTTCAGGGTAGCAATCTTGTGATCCTGTACTATCCGCGTCCATCGCCGTCATCGCCAGGTTGGTTTGGGGTGGTTTAATATCGCATCGTGATGTAAATAAAAACAGATGAAATAAAAAGAGGAGGTATGGAGAATGAGCTCATTCGGCTCGTTCGTGAGGTCATTCCTGTTGGGCTCTATTGGCGTCCTCGCCGCCGATGCGATTTCCGGGTGTTGGGAGGTCTACACCGTCCCCGATACACAGACTCGGGATGACGGAAGCGCCTACGAAAGGGACACTCGGGCACTCAAGGACACGGCTGCGGATGAGGATACCGATATAGACACCAGCGTCGACGCAGACGCTGACGCCGATGCCGACAACGACGTGGACGCCGACACCGATGTGAACGCCGACACCGACGCGGATTCGGATGCAGACACCGATGTGGACGCCGACACCGACGCGGATTCGGATGCCGACACCGATGTGGATACAGACACTCCGGGAGATACGGAGGCCACGCAGCTGAGCGGAAATCCCTGTGATCCGAGGGACAACCCATGGGAGTGCGGCCCGGCGGGCAACCTCAACTGCGAAGGCGAAGATGTGTCCTGCGATTGGGGAGTTGATTTATACGACCTGTTTGGCTTCTACTGCTTCCCGGACTCCACCGAGCCAGAGGGCGCTCCCTGCTGGGCCGACGAATACGGTCCCTACTGCAGTTCGGGGCTCGTCTGCATCGTAAACGATGTCGATTCTAACAGTGCGGAAGGCGTCTGCAGGAGGTATTGCTGCGGGGAGACCGACTGTCATGGTCCAAGTCAATGCGTCCCCTTTGCTTCCGACGGCGTATGGAACGACGAGTTCAGATACATCGAAGGCGGGCTGCTCGGTATCTGCGATTGAAAACCTCATAGGAGAGAACACCATAGTTATACATGCCGAATCGGAGGCCGAGGCATTGGGCCGGGGGGTTGTTCGAATATGAGGATCTGAGGTTTTCTCTCGAATGTGGCTTTCCCTGGCTGGCGAACTTCCGATGTTCCGAGATCAGCCCGATTATTTCTCCTGTGCTCGGGATTATCGGATGGGTGCGGCTCTTTCAAACCGACGAATCGGCCGTTTCATTCCACCACCTCCAATCTGGGGTAGATGGCGTATCTTGCTTGATGATGCCGCTTGAATTCCTCCGCAAGATGGAAATCCCAGTATTCGGCCAGGTCACCGCTGGCGCGGTGGGCGCGGAGCTTGAGCACTGCCTCGGCGTTGTCGAGTCCCCATCTGGCCGCGGTAGCAGATCTGAGGCGACCGCCTCACCTGAGTTGCGCCTACTGGCAGTTGTTCAGAAGAATGCGTTCGGTGCGTTTCACCTCCTGATTCACCCAGCCGAAGCCCAGGTCGACGCCGTCGCCGTCCACCTGGAGCACCTTGCCAAGGGGATCAATCCGGCCGCTCAGCTTCCGATAGGTATCGAGGGGAAGCTGCCCCACGAAATCACCCTTTCTGGTGTAACGGACAATGCCGTATCCCAAGCCGCGGGTCCGTCGACGTAACAGCGCCACCGGGATCGTTTGCGCGGTGGAAACCGCGATGAGCTCCAGCTCCGACAGCGGTACACAGGATAGGGCGTGGGAGTTAAACATTTCGTCCGGGCAATTGGTCCGCCATACAAAGCGATCTGACGGGGAGACCACGGGAAGCGCGGCCGGCGCCTTCAGCACAAGCGCGTCGCCCTGAATCGTATAGGAGGCCCCGGCCAGCGCCAGAAGGGTTCCTTGAATTTCGACCATATCCACATTGCGCCAAAGCATGGAGACATGCCCTTCGACCGTCCCGGACTGACTGAACGCCAGGCGTTTGAAAAGCCGCGCAATCTCCCGCCACTCCATTCGCATGATGTCCATGTCGACATGTTTACTGCCTCGCTTTTTCAGGTCGTTCGCCGCAGACAGGCGGGCGATATTTTCCGTCGGGCCGAGGATGTACAGCCTGTCGCGCTCAACCATTTTCAGCCCGCTGATCGCCGCCAGCTCTGAAAACGCCGCGGTCGCATCCTTGGGTGAAGTGTCGAAGTAAATCGGTTCATTGTCATCGCCGATAACCAGCATGTTCACGTGCCAGTAACGGGCCAGGAAATGGGCGGCCTCTGAGGTCGTGGCGCCGCGAATTTTGAGTGTGGCGTCCGGGTGGCGCCGTTCGAGCGGATGCGCGCATCGGGGCTTGGCGACTGTATCGGCCGCATCGGGGCCCTCGACCGTCGTCTGCCGCGGCAAACCGGATATCTTCCACACAAAGACATCCTGGGCTCCTCTCGCGCTCAGGGAACGGTCGCCCACCTGGATCCTTCCCGCGAACATCCCGGCCACCACCGCGGTACCGTCCGGGAATGTTACTGCGCTCGCCAATACGCTCCGCCCGCCACCTCCCAGTTGCTTCTTGAACATCAACTCGCCGTCATTGCCGTACCAGTACAACACCCCGACGGCGGATGCCTTCGATGGTCCGGCGGAAGGCGGCATCCGCGCGCGAACATTTTTTCCCCCGACGACCAGCACGCCGCTCTTGCCGATGGACGCGGCGCCCAAGAACGCGTCGCGTTCGGCGCCGCCGTCGCGATTGGTCCAGATCACACGGCCGCTTCTGTCGATACGCACAGCGAATCCATCGTCTGCACCTGCGGCGGTCAACCCTCCGGCGGGGGCATCCGGTGTAAACCCCAGCCCACCCGAGAACGCGCCCACCACCACTACCTCGTCATCGGTTGCGGCTGTCGCTCCGGTGACCTCCGCCGAGCCGCTCGCTCGCCATCGGACGGTGTTGATCACATTGCCGTCGGCATCGAACCGACTGAGGAGCACCCAGGTGCCTTCGACCGCGGCGTCACGCGAGATCTCATCGGTGTCCCCGCCTGCCGCTTTCGCTGTGATGGGCCGCCACCCCATGACCCAAAAAGAATCATCCGACAGCGGCACCACCCTGGGCTTCAAGGGACCACTTAGCAGCCCCGTAGAAGCGGCAAGTGTTTTCAGGTGACCCGCGTCCGGAGGCGTGTCGCCCTCCGCGGGCTGCATCGCCGATCCCATGACCGGTCCTTTCGCCCAGAGGAGTCGTCCGTCCCAAGTGTATTTCGAGACGAAGACGCAGGGGGAGGCCGACGGGGCGTCGCATTTGAGCTCCGCCAGGATATGGCCGGTCCATTGACGGCGGTATGTCAGCGTCTCCGTATAGGTACCGACGGCGACAACGGATCGGTCGCTCAGAAGCGAGATAGCCGTCACCTCGGCCCGTCCGGAGGTGGAAGGGGTTGCCCCACGCACCCAGGCCTGCATGCCGTCCGGGGCGAACTTCGCCAGCACCGGCGCGGTCTTCCCGTCAAGGTCATACGATTTCGCTTTGTAAGGATGCGACGATCGGTCATCCTCCCAGCGCCACATATCGACCTCTTCGCCCACCTCTTCCCGAGACACCCGATCCCGGCCGACGTGAAACTCTCCGCCGACGCGCCCCGCCACGAACACCGAGCCGTCCCCGGCCACGGTAATCCCGTTGCCGCGATCCCGGTCAACCGAATAGATGAAATCCGGCTGTGTCATCACTCCTGCGCTGTCAATCGGCCCCCAGAAAATGCCCCCCTTTGCATAACGGAGCCCCGGCGTCACTGTTTGCTTCCCATCGCCGGTGACGAGAATGCCTTCGTCGTAGTCCCCCAAGAGGAACACGTCGCCATCGTCTGTGCTCCCGAGGGACACATCACTCGGAATGTTGATCACCGGTCCGGGCCCCTTCATCCCAAAGAGGCCCCCCGGGCGTTGATCCTCTTTTTGCATCGATGCGATGGTCCCGAGCCAAACCGTTTTAACCTGTCTCGGTGACCCGGCCTGATCCGTGGGCGCGTTTGAGGTCTCCGGCGATTTGACTGCAGAGGCGTGTGGTTCAGAAGAAACCCGCGGGGTTGTGCATTTGCTGCATCCGGTGACGACCACCGGCACGACGACCAGAAATGAAAAGTAGATCCTCAACATATCGTAACTATAGCAGTATATCGAACCGACGCTGCCTCTGGAGGAGACGCCCTCTCCTAGCCGTTCGCCGGGTGGCCTCGTACTTAGGCCTCACGGAAAAACAATTTTTCCCTTGACCGAGGGGGCCGCTTTATCGATGAGACCCTTACCTTAGGGTCTACCGCGATTCGCGAAGTTTTTTCATGTAGGGCGTCAGCGGCGGCGCGTGGTAGACGCAGAGGCCCTGGTCACAGGAGATGTGGCCCTTCTTGCAGGCGGAAACAGCGATCGTCGGGCAAATCCTGACTGCATGGCTGCAATTCAGAATGCTCTTGAAATCCTCCGCCTGATCTCTGTGTACCGCCAGCTCAGCCCCGGGGCTGGTACAGGGACAGCACCCGTTGGTGACATAGACGCACTCCTCGTCCTTTTGGCATCCGCGATAGATGAGCGTCTCCTCCTCCGGAAGACCGTGGACGAAGGTTCGGGGGACCTCGTCTTCTTGGTGAGCCGGTTCGGTGTCCCGGCTCTGCGAGTGGCAGCCTATGAGCAACGCGGCGATTATCGCGAACATCGCACTTTCTCGTGTTTCTACTGCTCTGTTCATAGCCATAACAAATAGTTCTTCCACGTGTCGATATCGTCATAGGTCTCCTGGGTTATCAGGAAAGCAATGTTGTACCGGACGTCATCGCTCAGTATGTGCTCCGATGACTGAATGCCGAATATTTTATTCTCCCATTCTCCGGTCCCCGTGATTGCACCGCCGCTAGCGCCGCCTTCCAAATCGCAGTAGTGATTGAAGGTTCCGTTGTCGAATACCCGCCTCACCTTGTCCTGACTCTTCATCATCTTCTTGCCGCTATCGATGTTGTAATGATAGGCGGCGAGGATGGCTTTTTCATTTAGGGGGTCGGACATGAGGCCGTAGGACATCACCCCGGTCTTGGATGTGTCGAACGGGGTCTTGAGCCGGATGACTGCATAGTCGTATGCGATACGGCGAAACGAATTTTCTTCCCATTTAACATACCCCGATGGGTAGAAGAGCTTCTTCCCCGCGGCGGTCCCAAACGGCGCTTTCGTCGACTGCCCGTCGAGGTATTCTCCCGGAACCACATTGATCTTGTAAGCCGATCCATTCCCCCGGTATGTGTCATACACACAATGTGCAGCAGTGAGCACCGCGTCAGGCGAGATCAGGCTACCGGTACACATGGTGCTCTCGTAATCGTATTCGGACCGCCAGATATGGAGCTTCACCACCGCAGAGTAGGGGAACCGTGTGGTGTTGGAGACGGCCTGTCGGTTGTCCTTTCCCACAATGGCGCGGGGACGCTCTGCGATATCCTGATTGATGATAGCCAGTACGCCCGGCGGAATATCTGGCAAATCGATGAGGTTCGTATCAGGAGCCTCCCCGTGCTTCGGAATCGACGGGTTCTCGTCGACGAAGAGATCGCGAATGACCACACCTCCAACAGAGTCCGTATCTCCCAGATCAACTGTCCCATCGGCTAAATCATCGACGCCTCCGTCATCGTCTTCCAGGTTTGCGCCCTCTTCACATCCGAAAAGCGCCGAAACGACGACAATCCACACACCACGTTTCGAAAATAGTTTCATTTTCCAACCTCTCTTTTTTCTCCGGGCGTAGTTCGTCTCCGGAGCGCATTTTCTTTTCAAATGGACGGATGCACACTCTGACCTGTCCATCACGCCAACCGCCTGTCTTCCCCTATCGAGCGTTTGGCTGAGAAGTTGACAAAAAAAATAGTCCGTTTTCCAAATTTTCGTCTCTGGGCGCCCGGAGCTGCTCTACCGATACCGCCCGAATCTAGCATCATCAACACCGTCGGCTCTTCGATCGGCCGTGCCCTCAAGAATTATCCCGTACAACTCCATAGCTTCGAGTTGAATATCAACCACCCCCACGAACAGTTTTCTGTCACCGAGGAGCAGAGACCCAACCTCCCGGGGTTCCTCAGGTCCGCTCACAGCCTCATCGCCAGAGGCGTCAACAGAACATGGGAGCGGGAGGGGCACCTCTTCGCCGCGAGGGCCCGGATTCATCCATGTCTGGACGACAAGGCGGCCGAGCAGAAGCTCATCTATGGTCTCACCAACACGGTCAAAGACAACCCGGTTAAAAAAATCCAGTCTGCTGTATTTTTTTAACCGGGTCAACGAGGATGCCGAAGGCACCGCAGTTAATCTCGTCGAAAAGGTCTCCCAAACGCCCTTCTTCTCAACCTACCGGCACCAGGCCTTCGGCGACGAGCTCCGGTTCTGGTACCTCTACTACACCGCCTACTGGGCGGCCGGAGGAGACCGGAAGAAGAGCCACCGGTTGAAGGACTACCTCAAGTGGGTGAGCTGGGAGTGCGACCCCCTTCCGG
>JBNLED010000214.1:0-10374 GCA_050304755.1 Polyangia bacterium
AGCTGGGAGATGGACCAGGTGACCCTCAACGGGACGGACATCACCAACATCTGGGTCGCCGAGGAGAGCTACCCCGCCCCCATGGAAGGCGGGTACTACCTGTACTACAGCGGCGACCACTCCTGGTCCCACGTGGAAGTCCTGTAAGGTCTGCTTCGAATCCGACGGTCTGTCTGATTTCGACCCGTCTGTCGATGACGGTTGTCCCATGTGTACATACGCAATGACCATCTTCGACAATCGGAGCGTCGAAGCCTGCGCCGACGTCACCGTGGAGGCGCGTGATAACTCCCAACAGCGCGGTTCGCTAGCCTTCATCAACTAATATGAGTACGAAGACGCTGATCTGTAACTCGAGGCGCGCGCCGTTCAGTGCGTCGACCATCCGCTGATCCCCGGACGGAAACAGAAGAGCTTGGGAAATTCTACATGCTGGATTCCTCCCGGGTGCCAAGATAGCGAGCGGCCAGCTGCCGATTTTCTTCGTTGGCATCGTGTCGTTGGGCTTCAGCGAGTACTTCTTCCAGCTTTGGAAACTCGACGAGGTGCCGGCCGATGATTCCTATCGCCGCGCTGCGGACATGCTCGCTCGGGTCGTTTTGGGCCGCCTCGGCCAGCTTCAAGGTGAACGGTCCAATGTTTCTGGGCGCTGTGGCGTACACGGCCGATGTTCTGATCAGAGGGTCCTCGTCCTGCATCAGATTGAGCAACATCTCGTCGGTATCGCGGCCTTCGATGTAGCTTAGCGCGCGAATGGACCTCGACTTGATGGTGGCCTCACCGCTCTCGATGAGCTGCCGCAGGAACGGCAGCGCGTCAGGATGAGCGGCATTGCCGAGAGCCGTTATGAGGTCAGGTCGTTGGCTCGGCGGCGACGAAGCAAATAGTGTCATCAACGCCGCCGTGATGCGACGAGCGCGTCTCGGGGAATTGACCCGCAATGAGCGTCCGTGCGCGCCATACGTGAATCGGGCCGCTCGGCGAACGCCGGGTTTGTCATCCCGAAGCAGAGACGCGACAGCCGCTTCGGCCTCGACCGTTGGATAGGCAACAAAAGACAATCCCTGTAGTGCCTGTTTTCGAACGTCGATAGGCACGTCGGTAGCGCAGCCCGTCTTACTGAGGGCTTCCTGCGCCGCCGGTGAACCCGCCAAGGTCAGTGCCCCAATCAACGCAGCGGTGTGGCGACCCTTGCGAATGGTGTCAACGGCCCGCTCACATGCGCTGGCGTTCAAACGAAACAGCGCCTTCAGCTTGGCTTCTACCTCTCGTCTTTCATTACTTCTTTGGGGTGCCTCTTCGATCGCATCGAGCTTGTAAACGAGCTCTGTCAATGTTGCTCCCCCGAGCGTCAATCTGTCTTGTCGGGCCATCTCGTCTTTCGGATTTGTGGCAAGTCGTTGGATCGGCAGCGTTGTCAATTCTTCACGCATCCGCGCAAATGCACCAGGTTCATCGAGCGGCTTCCCGTTCACCGTGCTGTTCAATTCGGTTGCGATATCGGTAGTGAGCACGAGGAGACCGTCACCGATGTCCACCCGAATTGTTTCTTGCCCGGTTACGTCCGTGAGTCGTCCTGATTCGGACAATTTGAAAGTACGTTTGGAATTGGAGACCGTGACGGCTGCCTCGCGCCCGGCGGTACTTCCGAAAAATGGATCGTCCGGTGAGGACACCGCGGAGTGGGTGTAGCTCACCTTTTGTTTGTAAAACCAACCCGGGGTGTCCAATCGGCGGTACACGGCAAGGAAATCACCATTGATGTCGCGCTCGTTTGATGTCCAGTGATTCGACGACATGTCCTTGACCACGACCTGCAACTCCGTGGCGACGGTCATCAACAGGTCTTGCACAGCCGAACTCATCTCTTTTGGAAAATGAACATTCTCCAACGTACCGTCTTTTCGATGGCTCAAAAAAAACTGGTCGGAGAGCTCCTTCGCGAATCTCTCCTCTTGTCTCGTTAGTTCATCTGATTTTTCGGTCGCTCCATTTCGCTCCCCGTCGATACTGAGATCGACGGCAGTATGGCTGAGCCTGCACGCCACCTTAACCGACCCATCCATTATGTCCGTTACGGTGGTGTGCCAAATGCCCCGAAGGGAAACGCCCTGGGCAGGAGCTCTTGTCCCGAAACCGAGCCTTACGGATACATTCAAATCGGATTGGTAGGCGTCTCCCAACCGAAAACGCTCTGTTGTCTTCCCGCGGGAGCCCCGGGACTCCGCTTGAATTTGGGGATCATGCGGCGACAGACATGCGGCGGCCATGATCGAGACGAGAATCAACCTCAACGAGCCTGTTATGGTATCGCGTATTGTGTCGAGCCGAAAGAACATCTCGATTACCTTCCTTTCAAGCGTCTTGTAACCCTGATGTTACAAAAAACACGGCGTCAGCGGTTTCAACCATTCGCCTTCCGCGACATCAGGGATCAACTAATGCAGACCCACTGTACAAATGTTTGGGCCGTTGCGCTGAGACCATCAGGGTCTGTGACAATCACCTCGACTCTCCAGCCGACCGATTCATCGTAGACGATACTCGGTTCGTCGCCGATGGGGCGATCAAGGGTGCCGGTCCCGGGGGTACCGCGCAACCACCACTCATAGCTCAGACTTTCCCCTTCGGGGTCTGTGCCCACGGCCGTGAAGGTGACAGGCTCGTGACATCCGACGACTAGAAAATTGTCCGAAGGAGACGTGATTTCGACGGTCGGCGTACCAGCCGTAATCGCCCCCACGTTCACCGAGACCTCGTCGCTTCCAGAACCATACCCATCCACGACCTCCAGCCGAATCGTGCGATCTCCCGCACCATTGTAGGTGATGTCCGGCGTACAACTTCCCGACGTCGGCACAATGATGTCCCCACTATTGCTCGAGGACCAGGAATATGCAGCGCAATCCTCGATAGGCGCGTAATTCCATTTCTCCGGCATGCTGCTGTCTTGCCAGCTGCGCCATGCCAGTGCATCCAAGTAAGAGTTGGTGCCATCCCAAAATGTCTGGCTCTCGACGGGATGAGAAATATAGGCAAGGATGTCTCCGCCGCATAGCGCAGTATTCAATGGCACGATTTGGGTCCCGACGGGGGTCTCCGGATAGATCGGAACCGTGGTGCTGGTGCCTTCCCACGGAAAGATAATTCCGCTGTCCTCCCAGCAGAGCTCGCTCCAGAAACCACAGGTAAGGCCGCCACGGAGGGTCCAGCCAAACTCGCCGCCAAGAGCGCTGACAACTGCGTTGGCCGACAGGCTCTCGGTAATGGTGAAGTTGCAGTCGGCGGGATTCGTTGAAATATCCATTGTGACCCCGGCCGTCACCGGCACGCGGACATCGATGAGATCCATGGAGCCATACACGCCGCCGCCGCCAAAGCCCGGCAGACCGGCCTCACCATTCACTGTAACAGAAGCGCTCATTTCGGGCTCGAACGCAATATTCGCGCCATTGCTGCTCAGGCTACCACTGACATCCGCAGAGAAGCGCAGGCTCCCGTCAGCCTCGACCGTGAAGACGAGAAACATCAACGGCGGAATCAACGGCACACTGACGGGAATATCGACCAGCCTCTCGTCGAACGGCACGTGCCCTGTGACGTCGATGGGACAATCCGACGTAATTCCTTTTACCTCATAACAGAAATATGCCGAAGAATCCGCGCCGTCGCTCGAGCTGTCCGCCCACGCCTCACCCCAGGCCTGGAGCAGGTTGTTTTCCCGGTGATCAAAGATGACGGTATCGATACCGGCCTCAACCCCTACATAGGCCAAACGATATCCGGTGTTCACATCGTAGTCGCCGCCGATGTTACCGTTCACGTGCCATATGGCGTCTGCCACCTGGGAACCGGTGAGTCCCTGCGCCATCCCGAACGGCGGATCAATATCCAACTCGGGGTCGAATAGCGGCGGACCGCCTCCCTCGTCCACCCACGGCTGCGGTGTGAAGTGGGGGGTCGGCAACTTCACGGAAACAGGTTCGCTCAGCGCCAAATTCTTTTGCTCGTAGATGAACTCTCTGAGAATTGTCTCCGTTTCGTGCATGGTTCGGCCAAAATAGGTCGGGATGGGGGGAATCTTGGCGCCGAGATCGTCGCCCACAGGATTCTGGGCCAGCTGCGCAAATATCTTGGTCTTGCCTGCCGTGAAATCGCCGGACAGGATCCGGAGGTTGGCGAAATCCGCCGGCACGAGGTCTCCGGCGGCCTCATTACCGCTGCATGAGACCCACTTATAGTAGGTCCCGCCCGTATCCGGGTCGCCGTCATACTGGCAGGTAATTTCGTTGACACCCTCTATTCCGAGCGAGAAGGACGCGGTTCCGATACCAGCATTGCCTTTGATGACGTAGAAGCGCCTCGGTATCTGTATCGCGGATAGCGGAAAGTCGATGTCCCCTATCTTCTCATCGGCGGGAAGGTAGCTTTTCCATGCAATGAGCTCCTGACTTTCTCCGCCCTCCGGGTTTTCGGGATCTATAGAAACAGTTTTCTTAACGCGCAAGTTGTCCAATCGGTAAACCCCGGTGCCACCGGAAGGCACGTTGAGCACCAGCGTGAAAAAGAGGTCGCTGTAAGTCGCGCCCACAAGTGATGTCCTCGTCTCTTCCGGAACCGTAAAGCTATAGGTCTCGTACACGCGGGTTCTCTTTCCAGTGAGCTCGTGCTGACCTAAATAGACATTGTGCATATCGAGGGAAGGACAACTGACAAACATCTGCAAGGCGCCGTTCCAGTACGGATTGGGCTGCTCAGGGGGCAGCATGAGATCTACGGCAATTCTCGAGCTCTCCTCGAGGTCCGCGAGCACCTCGCTTTCCGAAGAGAGGTGTGAGCTGCTGATTGGTACGTAATTCGCTAGGCCCGAGAACGCGAGAGCGCTAGCGCCTTGCGTACGCAAGGGGGTAGGCGCCACCGCCCCCCGAATCGATGTCCAATGGGCCGCGTTCTCAAATCCCATGATCTCTAGGTCTTCGAGCCCATCCCCCGCGCCGCCGTCGACCATCGCTCCTTCGTCTTGCCCAACATCAAGACGGTCGAGGAGATAGTCTCCGCTCTCGGCATTGATGATGACCGTCAATGTCAGGTCGCTGTAGCTCTGAGCCAGCTGATCCACCAAGCTCGGCGGAATATCGAATTCGAACGTATGGAACATGTCCGCTGAGAGTCCGCTTATGGAATGGATGCCGAGCTCTTGGTAATATACACCGAGAGAAGGTATCTTGACCACGACCCGAAGCTCTCCCCAATACTGTACCGAAGGTAAGCGGATATCCACTGAGAGAGTGTCGGAGACTTCGCCAAGGGTCGAAAGTGGTATGCTCGCCACCTCGGTCCAACCATTGACGGCCACTAGCGCCGAATAGCTTCCTTGGGTGGATGCGGTGCTCGTTCGATCGACCCGCGACCAATCCGAGCTGTCTTCGAAACCGAGGACTCTGTCTTGATCCGGCGACAGCGTGAGCGCGTCCCGAGTGGACAGAATCCGCATTTCTGAGATATCCTGTCGGTCACATGCGGTATACATCATGAGCACCATCATCGAATATAACGCTTTACGCCATACCATCATCTTCATCCTTTCTCTTTTAGGAAGGCAACGCTTGGCGCACCTGTCCGGACGTTTCAAACTCACCCGCTTGGCGTTTCATGGGAATAGAGAGTCGGCGTGGGGTTATGTAAACCAGGCACCCCAAAGTTTTTATCGTCATGTAATCAATGTGTAGTTCTTCAATAAAGGTTCAAAAGGCTGCTCGATCGCACCGGATTGACGACGGCGCGCTTCACTATTCGAGCTGTAGGCCTCGCCCCGGATAATGAGGCAAACCTCAGAGTGGGATACTGCCACAGGAGCTCGTCGTCGTTGACATCCTTGGTTCGCAGGTTGAACCCGGATCGCCGCTCGGGGGGGCTGAAAACGCGAAGAGGACGACCCACAGGAACGGCGACCGCTTCTCCGGGGGGACGGAGACGTCCTCACACCTGAATCAGCGATGTCAGGAAATAATCCATGATGAAGATGAGCACGAACCCGTGGACCACCGCCTTGGTGGTGGCCTCGCCGACCCCCGCGGCGCCGCCGCTCGCGAAGAAGCCCTTGCGGCAGGCGATGACGCTGATGAAGAACCCGAGGATGGTGCACTTGAGCATGCCCCCGAGGATGTCCTTGGGCTCCACCCAGTCGGCGATGATATCGAGGAAAACCCCGGGATCGAGCTGGTATACCTCCACCGCCAAGAGCCACGCGCCGGCGAGCCCGACGAAGTTGAACAGGACATCGAGGAGCGGGGCCATGACGGTGCAGGCGACCACCCTGGGGGCCACGAGGTACTGGACCGGGCTTATCCCCATTGTCGCCAGGGCGTCGATCTGATCGGTGACCCGCATGGTCCCGAGCTCCGTGGCCATGGCAGAGCCGGCGCGGGCGGTGAGCAGCAGGGCCGTGAACGCGGGGGCGAACTCCCGGGAGAGGGCGAGGCCGACAAGCCCTCCCACCATGCTCTCCGCGGCGAAGAGCTGAAGCCCGATGACGCTCTGCAGGGTGAAGACCGCGCCGGTGAATCCCCCGACGAGGAGCACGATGAAGACCGTCCCCACGCCGACGAAGTACATGGCCTCTAGGTAGACCTTGAACCGATACGGGGGGCGGAGCGCCCACATCACCACCTGGACGGAGAGGATCGCGAGCTCCCCAACCTCCAAAAAGAAGCTCCTCGGCCACTTCAGCAATTTCTCGAGGAGGTTCCAGACCGCTCCCCCTTTGTGTTGTTTGCTCGACTCCATCGCGACACTATATAGCAGAATTCGACAATATCCTTATACTGATCCCATCGACGATTTGCTGTCCGCTGTTTTCCGCGGCAGGTGTATCCTGAAAACCGTCTCTCCCGCTTTCGACTCGACCGCGATCTCGCCGCGGTGCTCCTCGATGATGCGGCGACACAACGCGAGCCCGAGCCCGAGCCCCATCTCCCGGGTGCTGAAGAAGGGGTCGAAGATCGACTGGAGGTTGGCTTCATCAATCCCCACGCCCGTATCCCTGACCTCGATGCGGACCCGTTCGGCGTCGCCCTCGGCGACAACGGCGATACGATCACCGGGCTCCGTCGCATGGAGCGCGTTCGTGAGCAGATTCCACAACACCTGTCGCAGCTGATGGCTGTCGGCCTCGATGCGCAGTTCGCCCTCGATGCGGCGCTCCAGCGTCCGCTCCTTGGCCTCCTCGTCCATGGCGAAGGTCTTCGCCACCTCCTCGAGCAGGATGCCGAGCTCCACGGTCCCCATCGTCTGTCGCTTGGGGCGCGCGTACTCCAGCACCTCGGTCACGAGCAGCTCCATCCGCATGATCTCCCGGGAGATGATCTCCACCAGGGATTTGTCCTCTTCCCCCAGCTTCGAGCTCGCCGAGAGTATCTGGAACGCGCCGGAGAGCGCGCCGAGGGGATTCCGTATCTCGTGGGCCAGGCTCGCCGCGAGCTCTCCGAGGGCCGCGAGCCGCCGGGACCGCTCGAGGGCGGACTCCAGCCGCCGCACCTCGGTGAGGTCCGAAAAGACAACGATGAACCCCTGCTCGGCGCCCTCCGAAGAGGTCAGGGGGGCGACGATGTAGTCTATCGGGACCTGGTCCCCGTTGGCGTCGACCGCGGTCCCCCTCCCCCTCGATCGCACCGCGCCGAGAGAGCTCAGCAGGTGCTTGAGCGCGGGGAACCATTTCGCGAGCGGCTCTCCCTCCGCGGCGGCCATGTCGATCTTCAGGATATCCCGGCCGGCCGGATTCATGGTGATGATGCCCCCCGCCAGATCGCAGGTCGCGATCCCCACCGTGAGGGATCGGATCATATCGGAGTGCAGCTGGGTGAGATCCGCCCGCTTCATCCGCTCGACCTGGAGCCCATGGCCGGTGGATTCCAGACGCCTCACTAGCGAGTGGACCAAGGTGGCGACGAGGAACAGGGCGCTGATGTTCATCCCGAGGGCGTAGACGAACTCCTTGAGCGTAATCGACTGCGGGGCCTGATCCGCGAGCGGCGGGACATACCCCGCGTACATCGCGACCCCCAGCACGACGATGACAAAGAAGGCGGTAATGGCGCAGTGGAAGGCCGCCCGTCCGCCCAGGACCACCGCCCAGACGATAATCCACAGGTCGAAGAGGGTCGTGAACGCCGAGGGGATGCCGCCGGTGGCGTAGACGAGCCCCCCCCAGAGCAGCAGGTCCATGAAGAGCTGGACGCGTGCGAGGAGCTCGACGGCGCGGTTGAAGCGGAACCAGAGGGCGTAGACAATCGTGCCCAGATAGGTGATCGCCACCAACCCCAGGAGAAATCGGGAAGAGGGGGACGAGAAGGTCTCCTCCTGGCGGTAGTTGAGAGCGAGGGTGGCCCCAAGCAGCACGGTGAGCAACCCGACCCTGAGGAGCATCACCCAGAGGAGGCGATACTTGAGAGCGGATCCGGAGGACTCTATTTCGAGGAGCGATCTTTTCGGTGGACGGTTCGGCACACCGCTCAATCGGACTGAATGGAGCCGGCGATGGTGAAGATGGGGAGGTACATCGCGATGACCATCGCGCCCACGATCCCACCGATGACGACCATCATCAACGGTTCGAGCATGCTGGTCAGGGCCGCCACCGCCACGTCCACCTCCTCGTCATAGAAATCCGCGATCTTGACGCACATGGTGTCGAGGGCGCCGGTCTGCTCCCCCACCGCGATCATCTGAATCACCATCCCCGGAAAGATCTTGGCCTCCTGCAGGGGCTCGGACATGTTGCGGCCTTCGGAGATACGCTCCCTGGCGAACATGATCGCCTGTTCGATGATGACGTTACCGGCCGCCTTGGCCACGGTATTGAGGGACTCCAGGATGGGGACACCGGAGGAGAGGAGCGTCCCGAGGGTTCGGGTGAACCGCGCGACGGCGATCTTTCTGACGACGGGCCCGACCAAGGGCATCACCAGGAACAGCTTGTGCATGAAGCGCCGTCCCGGTGCGCTTCTGTAAAACAGAATGTACGATATCACAATCCCGATCATCCCGAGGGCGATGGGGACGAAGTACTCCCCGAAGCTCCGACTCAAGCCGATCACCGCCGCGGTCAGGGCGGGGAGCTGATCGATAGCCCCGAAGTCGGCGAACATCTTTTCGAAGGTGGGGATCACCCATTTCAGGAGGACGGTCACACAGGCGATGGTAATGACGGTAATGGCGGCGGGATAGATCATCGCCCCCTTGATCCGGCGCTGCAGGCGCTCCTTCTTTTCGATGTACTCCGCCAGGCGCCGCATGATGGTGTCGAGGATACCGCCGAGCTCCCCCGCCGCGATGAGGGCGACGAACAGCTCATCGAAGATCTTGGGATATTTGGCCAGCGCGTCCGAGAAGGTGAGCCCCGATTCCACGTGCCCCTTGATCTCCAAGAGCTTGGCGCCGAACCATTTGTTCTCCGATTGGGAGCCGAGGATATCGAGGCATTGAACGAGCGGCAGCCCCGCGTCGATCATGGTCGCAAACTGACGGGTGAAGGTCTTGAGATCCTTGGTGGTGGCCTTCCCCCCGATGTTGATATTCATATTGAAATTCAGCGACTGTTTCTTCACGGACAGGATGTTGAGCCCCTGATCCTTGAGCTTCTGCTTCGCCTGTTCCAAGCTATCCGCGACCACGGTCCCCTTGACCGGATCCCCCGAACGCCGTTTTGCCTCGTATTTGAATTCAGCCATTGAATCTCAGTCTGCAGTTCGTTTCCCGACACGACGAGTTTACCCCGCCGGCACGGCGATAGTCAAAAATTGATGCCCATTCATCCTTTTCCGATGGTGCCGTCCGCGATCATCGATCGCAGCTCCTCCGGATCCGGACTCCGACCGAAGGCCTCGTCCACCGAAATCAGGCGGCGGGCAAGGAGACTGTACAGCGACTGGTTGAAGGTGATCATTCCATGCTTCCCCTGCCCGGTCTGCATCTGCGAGTAGAGCTGATGGATCTTGTTCTCGCGGATCAGGTTCCGTATCGCCGAGTTGGGCACCATCACCTCGCAGGCCACCACGCGCCCCGGGTTGCCGGCCTTGGGCAGCAGGTTCTGTGTCACGATCCCCTCGAGCACGAACGAGAGCTGCGCGCGCACCTGATTCTGCTGGTGGGGCGGAAAGACATCGATGATCCGGTTGATGGTCTGGGCGGCGGAGTTGGTGTGGAGCGTGGAGAAGACCATATGCCCGGTCTCCGCTATGGTGAGCGCGGCCTCGACGGTCTCCTTGTCCCGCATCTCACCCACGAGCACGACATCGGGATCCTGGCGGAGGATATACTTCAGCGCGTCCTTGAAGCTGAAGGTGTCTATCCCGAGCTCCCGCTGGTTGACCAGGC
>JBNLED010000215.1:0-16030 GCA_050304755.1 Polyangia bacterium
GGTGCCCCCCCCGACCTCCAGGGTCCTCGCGTCGTACGCCGGGGCGAGGAGATCGAGCGCGGGGCCGCTGTTGGTGAGGCACATGACGTCCCGGGGGCTCAGCTCGAAGGTGGTGTCGTCCGGGTTCAGGCCGTCGGCGCAGCAGGGGCCCTGGGTGCAGGTGTGCTCCTGATCGCACCCCGCGGTGGTCACCCACATGAGGGGCAGGTTGGCGACGAAGGTGTCGTCGTAGACGGCCCCCACGGAGATGGCCGAGGTGACGCACGCCGGGGCCGCGAGCCGGTCCGGGCAGCCGCCGTTGCCGGAGGAGACCAGCACCGCGATGCCGAGCTCGTGGATCTCGTCGATGAGGGCCGTTGTGGTGCCGTACTCGCCCATGTCGTCGCAGGCTCCCTCGAAGGTGTCGTCCCCGGTGGAGCTGAGGTTCACCAGGGTAATGCCGAGGTCGGGGCCGTTGGCGGCCACCCAGTCCAGCGCGTCGTTCATGTGGCCGGTGCTGCCCCAGCCGTCTGTCCGGATGACCTTGAGGGCCACCAGCCGCGCCCCCGGCGCCACCCCCGGGAGGGCCTCGCTCTCGGAGGCGATGATGCCGGCCACCGCGGTGCCGTGCCCGTGGTCGTCCATGGGATCCTCGTCGCCGTTTACGAAATCATGGCCCGCTACCACCTTGCACTCCTCCCCGAGGCACCCCCCGAGGGACGGGTGGGTGTAGTCGATGCCCGAGTCGATGACCGCCACCACCTGGCCGGTGCCGTCGTACCGCCGGGAGAGGGGCAGCTCCCCGGCGTGCACGTCGTCCGCCCCGATCAGGGCCCGGCCCTCGGCCAGGTGCACGCGGATTCGGCCGGGGGCGTCGATGCGGGCCACGGCGTCGTGTCGCTTGAGCCGGGCCAGCATCCCCCGGTCGATGCGGAGCCGCACCGCCGGAACCGAGTCGAAACGGCGCAGGACATCCGACGCCTCGACGCCGAGCGCGGCGAGGGTCCGATCCCGTAGCGACCGGGCCGCCGCCCGCCGCGCAGCGACCGGAAGGCCCGACGGCGCGTCGTCAGCGCCCTTCAGGAGTACCGTCACTGTAACCCGCTCCCCCCGGTCCAGCGCGTCGAGGAGCGCCCGGCTCACGGGGACGCCGTTCCTCGACACCGCGGGGGGCGTCGGTCCCGGAGCCGGATCGCTCCGCCCGAGGGGCGAAAGGAGAACCAGAGCGGACCAAAGGAGTATCGTGAGTTGATATCGCATGGCCCATCATACCGCCTGGGAAAATTTTTAGCGCCCCCCATTTCGCGGAACCGCGCCGTCACAGGGGAGGACGGCCCGTGGGCCTGTTGTCACCACGCTCCCCCGGCCATGAAAGCGACCTCCGTCGGGAAGCTGTGGCCTATGGGACAGCGACCATTCCCGCGAACCGATACATCCGCTTTGTGCCGACAGAAGCGTTGAAAGCGCGTCTTAAAATCGAAGAGATCCCCACCGCGGCGGAAATGAAAAGGATCTGTCCACCGTGCTTCAATCCGTAAGCCGGTCGCGCGCGGCCTCGCACCCCGCAGCGTCATCCTTCGCGGTGGCCGCGTCGACGATGTCCTCGCAGGCCGTCGCCGCTTCACCGGTTTTACCTTTGCAGAGCAAGCGCCACTTGTCGCGAATCAGGTTGCGGCACTCCACGGATTGGAGACTCTCCGCCATCGCCGTATTCGGATGAATGATGCAGAGCCCCTGGGGGCCGCAGATCGAGCGACTGTTGGTACAGGGATTCACCGTGCACGAAACGCTCAACATCCTGTTGTTCATCAGTACCGCGCCGGGCGTACACGGACCGCATGAGCGCCTGGGACAGTCCGCATCGCTCTTGCACGGAATCGGCGCTCCGTCCTCTTCCGCCGCCGGCCCTATCGGCGCCGGCCCCTCCACCGCTCCCTTCCCCGCACCGCTCCCACTGTTGTTCGACTTACACGCGCAGAGCAGAACCGCGATCAAAAATACATAATGATATTTCATCCAAACCTCCTCCCTTGGCATCGACCGGGGCCCCTTCCACGGATCTCCATCGGTCCACCTCGAGGCTCCCCCCAACGGACATCTGTCAGACCCAAAACCCTCGCGCGGCAACGCATCACCCCCTGTCTCATTTCCCTCGGCACGCAGCGCCGCATTCATCGCGCTCCTTTCGCCGAAGGCATCCGTCGCGAGATGCTCGATTGTCGGCCGATGTATCACCTCGTGTCGGAAACTCTACCAGAAATTGTCCGCGACGCATTCGCCGGACCGTAAATACTACATCTATACATTGGGCAGTGACGGTTACACGGGTGACGGTTACACGCAAGAACCGGGCTCGCGTGATGAATCCCGTTTTCGAAAAGAATACTATTTAATTGATTTTCGAGAATGGGTGAGGTACACATGGCGTACTGATATTATGTTCAGTATTACAAAGTGGGGACTACTGACCAAAGGAGAACCATTATGGCCGTAATAGCTGTTTGGAAATGCGACAGGGACGGGGCGATGTTTGAAAACAAGAAAGACGCAGAAGCACATGACAAAATGTTGGAATTGGCTGAGAGCATCACCGGCCTGTTGAACAGGAACATCGACAATCTCGATGCGCGGACGAGCCGGGACATCGGGTTGTTGCTCGCGGAACGCCGAGTGGATCTGGCCAAGGCGCTGAAAGGAAATCCTGACGCGCTGCACGTTGACCCGGCTGACGTGTCGAAGGACGCTTCAGAAGAGGAACAAAACGTCGCCACGCTCGCGGCGAATCGTTGAACCACGAAATCCCATCGAAATCAACTCACGGTTCACGCTGTCTGCCTGTGTTGTCTCCGGCGTCCGTGCTGGTATCGATCGCGTCGTCGCGGGTCGCGTCGCTTTGATTTGGCCGTCCTCCCGAAAACGGGGTATCATCTCCTCAGATTGCACTTGAAAAGGAGGCTCTATGAGCGCGGAAAAAGAAGTTCTCGACACGATGAAGAAGGCGGGGGAACCCCTCAACGCGGGCAAGATCGCGGACCTCTCCGGTCTGGATCGTAAGGCGGTGGACAAGGCGATGAAGAAGCTGAAGGCCGACGGGAAGATCAGCTCCCCCAAGCGGTGCTTCTGGGAGCCCGCCTGATAAGCGGCGCGTCCCACGGCGTCGCATCGTCCGAACCGGAAGGATCCAAGCTCCTGCCCGTCGCCTCACCCGCAGTGAGGGGAGGGGGACAGGATATTATTCGGTAGTCATCCGAAACACATTACTTTATTATCGCGATGATAACGTGTTGTATTTAAAGGAAACGAGAGTGCAAGAGCTGCGGTTTTACCCGATGTCCGGGCGGGGCGCGGGGACCATGGCCTGCTTCAGGGGGCCTCGGACGGCCGCCGCTCTCCTGGCGAGTCTCCTGTTCGGCCTTCTCCTCGAGGTCGATGTAAACGCCGCGGATCTGAAGGCCGGGAGCACCACCGCCCAGGGACCCAGGACCGCGAGACCGAAGCGGCCCCGCAGGCCCCTCCGAGTCAAGGCCCCCTACAGAGACTCCGAGGTCATCTACCGCAACGTGGTGAGCGCGCGGAGCTTCGATCGCGACGCGGATCTCACCTACAACCCCTACTACGCCATGGAGCTGGAGCTGGCGCCGGTGTTCTGGCTGCACGAGAAGCTCTATGCCGCCCTGGACGTCGCCCTGACCCGGGAGCTCACCGATTCGGACAAGACCACCAAGCGGGGGGAGACCGTGCTGGAGGACGTCTTCCTGGCCTTCGGCGCGCCGCGGGTCTGGACCGCTCCGGTGCTGAAGATCCACCTGATCCCGTCGATCCGCTTCTACTTCCCGACGAGCAAGGTCTCCAGGGCGCGGACCCTCATCCTGGGCATCCAGCCGCGGCTCGAGCTGCGGCGGCGGTTCGACATCCTGCGGGGGCTGATCCTCTCCTACCGAATCGCCTTTCGGGGCAACCTCCACGAGGCCACCACCGCCGAGTCCGAGGCCCCCCTCGTCTCGGGCGCCGTGGGGTCCACCCGGAGCCTCGAGTCCTTCTCGAACCTGGGGGTTCGAAACGACCGGTTCGGGATATCGAATACGTTTTCTCTCGAGCTCGACATCAAACGGTGGCTCGGCCTCAGGATCGCGGTGGCGATCATCCACGGCTTTTTGTACGACCTCACCGTCGACGACGAGCGGATCTCCTACGAACCCCAGACCGCCACCGATGTGCGCTACTGGATGGCCTACAACGGCGAGCTCTACGCGCGGCCCCTCCGGTACCTCACCGTCGCGGTGGGGTTCATCACCGAGAACTATCAGCTGGCGCCGGATTCGACCTACGAGGCGCCCTTCTTCAATCGCTACACCGCCCCCTACCTGGATCTCCGGCTGGACGTGGCGGCGCTCTCGAAACAACTGAAAAAAAAGCGGGGTAGAAAATGAGTGCGAAAATGCGTGCCAGAGTCATCATCATCGCCGCCGTCGCGGCGCTGCTCGGACACTGCGCCAAGGAGCGGGATCCCGTGGATCGGGTGCAGCCCTACGCCATCGACAAGGCCTACTTCATCGGCGAGGATTTCACCGACACCACCGATGATCCGGAGTTCTATTCCAGGAATTTCGTCATCGACGTAGGATACGGCGCCTCGAGCTCCGGCCTGTTCACGTCCACCTACGCGGACCAGGTGGGGCGCATCAAGTGGCAGATCACGGAGGACTACCTCATCGGCCGCGCCGCCTACGAGCGCATCGAGGGGACGGACGGCAAGGGGGAGCCAAAGCGCGACGCGTACGGATCTGCCATCGGCTCCGCCACCAATGACGGCATTATCGCGGCCATGTTCGCCATCGACTCCCACTTCGACATCGTCAACGCCTACAACCCCACCACCGGTGAGAAGCTCAACGTCATCGAGGAGAACGACCAGGACCGGCCGTGGTACGAGCGGCAGTACATGCGGGTGGACTGGTCCAAGAATCTGAACACGGACAGCTACGATTTCGATACCCTCTCGCTGATGGGTGTCTACGGCGGCATCGAGTACGAGCCCGTCTCCTATTTCGTGGAGGATCCGAGCGATCCGGACGCGCCGTTGTTCGCGCTCGAGGAGGGATACTTCGACGTCACCACCAAAGCGTTCGCCGAGCCGAAGGAAATTGATCTCAGCGGGATGGGGTGGGGCATCGACTCCTACCCGGCCTGCTTCCTGCCGGACGAGTTCTTCGGCGGGAGCGAGCCGGTGGGAAGCTGTAACCCGGTGGAGATCACCCTCCGGCACTCCTTCGTGCGGGTCGATCGGGACGGGGACGGCGTCGAGGACAGTGACTACGAGCCCCGGGAGTATGACGGATGGCGGTTCCAGGCCTACGGCGGCTTCTATACTGACCGCTTCGGCTATGATCGCGGCTACGGCATGACCGACGCCGAGTGGCACCGGATGCTGAACCGGTTGAATATCTGGGAGCGGAGCCACTACTACGATGAGCCCGAGACCATGACCGGGTGGACACCGTGCAACACCGAGGAGACCACCCCTGCCGGCTTCGACCCCAATCGGGACGATGACGAGGACGGTACCGCGGACGAGTGCGCGTCGGTCACGGCGCTCTCCGGGTTCAAGGGCTCGCGGTGCGATGTCTTCAAGAGGCGGTGCACGCTGCCCTATCGGGCCCGGAAGACCAAGCCGATCCCGTTCTACTACACCGACACCGGCAATTCGGAGTACTTCGAGCCGAGCGCCCGGGCCCTCCACGACTGGGACGTCGCCCTCCGGTCGGCGGTGCAGACCGCCAGGTACACGGAGTGCGTCAAGACCGAGGTGAACGGCACCCGGGGGCGAAACGAGCAGAAAGCGGTCTGCCAGGAGGCGTACCCGGTGTGGCACGGGCAGATGGACGACCAGCAGGACGCCATCGCCCTTGCTTTGGAGGTGGACGACTGCCGCACCGGGCGGGCCTACAAGGGAGAGGACTGCAGGGCGGTGGCGGACGCGGTGGCCGCCCGGCGGGGGCTTCGGGGCGAAGGGGTCATCGAGACGGCCAAGATGCCGGAGATGCTGACCCTCTGTCACAGCCCGGTGGCGTTCGACGATCCCAAAATTTGCGGCCCGGATCGTCTGCCCGAGGGGGTCACGCGGGAGACCTGCATCGCGGCGAAGAATCTCGGAGGGGACGATGTCCCGGCATCGCTCCAGGCGGTGCTGGACGTGGGGGACCTCAAGAATGTCAAGGCGCTCGTCAAAGCCTGCAACACGGCGCGCCGGGTGCGCCATGGGGATCTGCGCTACCACGTGCTCAACGTAATCGACGCGCCCCAGGAGCCCTCCCCCTGGGGCATCATGACCAGCTCCATCGATCCCCTGACCGGGGAGACCATCGCCAGCAACTGCAACGTGTGGAGCCACGTCACCGATCTCTACGCCCAGAAGATCGTGGACCAGATGCGGCTCATCAAGGGCGATCTCGATGTCGACGACGTGACCGAGGCGGACTACGTGGCGGATTGGGTCCAGGCGGCCGATGCCGCGTCGAAGGGGGGGGTCTTCGGGACCGTCTCCCGGACCCAGGTGTCGAACCGCCTGTCCGAGTTCCTGATGCGGGAGCCCAACCCGGACCTCCTGGACGAGATCGAGGCCGGGGAGGTGAACGGCCGGCCCATCAGCGCGACGGAGCGGGCGCTGGCGGAGGAGATAAAGGAGCGGATGGACACCTTCCGGGCCGAGGCCGCCACCGCCTCGACTCAGTCGGCCATCTACGAGGCCCGCCGCCGCGCCGCCCGGGGGACGGAGTTCGAGGCGGGGCTCATGACCGACGCCGTGATGCAGCAACGCGGCGTAGACGAGATGGCCCTCAATCAGTCCGTCATGGACTTCGCCTCTCCCCTTCGGGGGGGGAACCCCAGCATCCAGCGGGACGTGCAGCTGATGATGCAGAACCACCTGCCCGGGCGCCACGCGTGCATGCTGGAGGCGGATCACGGCGCCGAGACCCCGGCGGCCCTCAAACCCCTGGCGGATATCATCGAGGAGAAGTTCGGCGCCTTCGGCTCGGGAGAGACGGCGGAAAAGATCGAGAAGATCGAGCGGATCCGGAGGTACCTCGCTCAGAACATGCACTACGGCGTCATCACCCACGAGATCGGCCACACCATCGCCCACCGTCACAACTTCGTGAGCTCGTCCAACGCCTGGGCCTACATGCCCCAGTACTGGCAGCTGCGCACCCGGGACGGCCGGGAGACCGATGAGTGTCACGACGTCACTTCGGACGGCGCGGCCTGCGTGGGCCCCCGCTACTACGATCCACTGACGGAGACCGAGTCCGGGAACCTCATCCACATGTTCATGGCCTCCTCAATCATGGAGTACCAGGGGGATGTCACCCAGGACTTCGTGGGGACCGGCATCTGGGACTTCGCCGCCGCCCGGATGTTCTACGGCGACGTGGTGTCGGTGATCTCCGACGAGAATTTCAACGCGGACATGGAGAAGAAATATACGGCCTACGCGAGAAATGTGTACGGCTTCGGCGGAATCGCGGGGATCGGCTACACGTACGACGGCGAGGAGATCCACTACTCGGCGCTGCAGAACCGGATCGGTATGATCAAGGACTGCCGGGAGGTCGAGAGCCTCGAGGCCTTCAAGCCCGGGCGGTACAACGAGGAGGAGAGCGGCGAATGGCACCCGGTGCTCGACGGAAAGATCGTGGCCCCCGACAGGGGCCGGTACACCCGCTGCCGGCAGCCCGAGGTGGACTACGTCAACTGGTCGGACACCGAGTCGGGGCGCTACGACGATGAGGACCGGGTCGTCGAGCCCTACGCCTTCGGCACGGACAGCTGGGCGGATCTCGGCAACATTTCCGTGTACCGCCACGACAACGGCGCCGACCCGTACGAGATCTTCAACTATATGATCACCCAGAAGGAGCTCTCCTATATCTTCGACAAGTACCGACGAGGCCGCTCGGATTTCAGCGTCCGCTACGCCTCCAATCGCTCGCTTGCGCGGTACAACGCCAAGATCAGGGACGGCGCCAAGGGGCTGGGGCTCTACCGTAATATCTACGAGCAGGTGGCGATGGGGGCGGGCAACAATCCGGACATCTACTGGCCGGCCTTCATTTCCGCGTACGGGGAGCGATTTCGGACCAATATCCTGGCCGCCACCTACGCGTTCGACTACTTCGCCCGGGAGCTGGCCAGGCCGGAGGCCGGCCCCCACGGCTACGCGAAGGTGGACCGGGACCGCATCCTGCGCTCCGGGGAGCCTGTCGGGGATCGGGTCTACGAGACCGGGCCGTTCTCCCTGGACCGGGAGAGCCTGAACGTCAACATCCCCAACGGGCCCACGGGGTACTTCGGGCTGATGAGCCCCGGGGGGGAGCGCCTCGAAAACCAGCTCGCCGACGACCAGGGGGAGTTCGACCGGGACTACACGATGAACTGTGGGTCCTACTACGACAAGCTCAACGTCGCCATGCTCCTCACAGAGTCGGTGGACAACTTCATCAGCTCCGACAGGACGGACTTCTATGATCCGCGCTTCCGCTCCGTCTCGATGGCGGATCTGTTCCCGGACGGGTACCGGCGCCTGATCGCCAATGCACTGACAGACGACGAGTACCTCAAGGGGCCGCGTATCGCTACCGATGACGAGGGAACGCCCCTCACCGATCGCGACGGATATCCGCTGAACGGCATCGGGTGGACGAGCTGGTGGGGGGAGACCCCGGTCCACTGCTTTCCGGAAGACGGCCTGACCACCTGCGGGGACGCGTTCGGGGACCTCGGCGATGCCGCGCCGGAATACACCGCGCCGGTGGACTCCCAGATCGGCTGGGAGCAGCAGAAGTTCCTCATCGCCTGGACCCTGCTCTACCTGCCCGAGAACGAGAAGCAGAACTGGCTCGACCAGCTGCGGCTCTGGGAGCTCGGGCGGGACGCGGATCCGGGCTTCGAGAACCGCCTCGAGCTCCACGTGCCCGACGGGCGGGTCTACGTGGCCAAGACCTTGGGCACGGAGGAGATCTTCGGCCGGACCGTGCAGAAGGGGATCGCCGCCCGGGTCCTGGAGTACGCCAATGAGCTGCTGAACGAGGCCTACGAGACCGAGCCCCTATCCGGGGCTGACGGGCGGACCATCGGATACCGGCCGGTGTTGGACGGAGAAGGTCAGCCCGTCGTCCGCTTCGACCCGCGGATGATCCCCGACGGCCTCGTCTTCGAGGACGATCCGGAGACGGCCTTCCCGGGCCTCTCGGAGAACTGCACCGATACCGACAGCAGCGGCTGTACCTGCAACGACAACTGGAGCTGCATGATGCTCAGGAATTACCTCTCGGTGCCGGCGTTCCTCCGGCAGGCCATCGACGCCTACGATATGGCCGACCCGGAGCTCGAGGGGATCTGGAACTGATCACACTTCAGGGCAGGGTTGTCCGCAGACCACGAGGGCGCTGCTGCAGACTGTTTCATCACCGGCCGCGCAGGTGTTGAAGTCACAGTCCTCATCGCCGGCGTTATCTCCCGAGCAGGTGAGGGAGCACACCGAGCCCGCTTCACAGTGGACCGGGCAACGAGTCCCGGAGCAGGTGAAATCACACTCGGCGCTATCACTGCAGATGCAGTTCCGATCATGACTGCATACGGAATTGCACACCGTTCCCACGCCGCTGCAGTTGGCGTTACAGTCGTTGTCACATCCGAAGGTGCAGCGGGCCCCGGACTCGCAATTGCAATCCCTTTCATTGCAGGTTCCCTCGCACACCGTCCCGGCGCCGCTGCAGGTCAGCCCGCATTGCGGGCCGCAGGTGAAGTCGCAGTACTCGACGTCATTATCGGGACAGCTGCAGAGATCCTGGGGGCAGTCGACCGGCGTCAGCACCGGGTCGCCGGTGCCGGTGTCCGGCCCTCCGGAGCCGGTGTCCGGCCCTCCGGAGCCGGTGCCCGTGTCCTCGGGGCCGGTGCCGGTGTCCGTTTCCGTGTCCTGGGCCGAGCCGGTGCCGGTATCCTCGCCGCCTGAACCGCTGCCCGTATCCGGGACGGTCTCCGAGTCCGAGTCGGTGTCAACATCCGTGTCCGCGTCCGTGTCGACATCCGTATCGCCGTCGACCGTTCCGGATCCCGTTTCGGAGTCCGTGTCCCCATCGGTGGCGGTATCCGAATCCGTATCCGCGTCCGTTTCGCCGTCCGTGTCGGTATCCGTATCACCGTCCGTGTCGGCGTCGGTGTCGCCGTCGGTGTCGCTTTCGGTGTCGCCGTCAGTGTCCGTATCCCCATCGGCGTCGGTGTCGCCGTCGGCATCGGTGTCGGCATCAGAGTCGGCATCCGTATCGCCGTCGGAATCGGCGTCACCGAACGCGCTGTCCGCGGGAACCACGGGAATCGAATCGTCCACCTTGGCGCATTGTGTCGAGATCCCCCCTGCAATAACAACAATCAGTACGTGCTTAAACTTGATATGGCTCATAACAACTTCCACACCTCCCAGCAGTTTCGCAATCTTAGTATAAATTGTAAAGCATGAGTATAGTAATCCGAGTATGTTAAAATAGGTTTCTCCCTTATACTTATAGTTAAAAATTATACTAGAAATGGCTCAGATCGATCATTAGACTTGTGCGATTTACAAAACTTGCGCCAATTTTTGGAAGGTCCTAAGGTATGCGATCGAGGAACTGCACACTGTGAGCACACGAGACACTCCCTCCGCCGCCGACGCGTCGAGACACCGAAACGGGTCCGTCGGATCGACCTTGGGGATGCGATTCCTGTCGCTCGTCCTGCGGGTCCTGCCCCTCCCCGTGGCTTACGGCTTCGCGATGATTCCGGTCATCTGGTACTACCTCCGAAGGCCCGAGGGGCGCCTTTCCGCGTCGATTCTCTACGAGCGGATCGGCCTGACGGGGGGCCGGTGGCGGCGCTTCTGGTTCGGCTTCCGGCAGGCCAAGGCCTTCTCCCGGATCATCATTGATAATATGTATCTCGGCCTCTTCGGCCCCGATCGGTTCGCGCTCGAGGAGCACGGTACGGAGATTTTCAAGCGGGCGCTTCAGGAGGGCCGGGGGCTGGTGCTGCTCTCCGCCCATATGGGGAACTGGCACCTGGCGGTCAATTTTCTCTGGAACACGGACGCCCGGGTTCATCTGGTCATCGACGACAACCGGCAGGCGGAGGTCCGGCGGCAGATGGATCAGGCCAAGCAGGCCAGCCGCCACCTCGAGGTGCACGGGGTGTCCGGGGACGGGGGCCTGGTGTTCACCCTGTCGGCGGCGCTCCGGCGGGGGGAGGTGGTGATCATCGCGGGGGATCGCCTCCCCGCCACCGGGCGCCGGATTCGGATTCCCTTCCTCGGCCGGGACGCCTGGTTCCCCACCTCCGGGCTCGCCATCGCCGCGGCCGTGGACGCGCCGGTCTGCACCGCCCTCACCATCCGCACCGGTCCCCGGCGGTACGAATGCCACGGCCTCGGCCCCTTCGGATCGGGCCGGACGTTCTCCGACAAACGGGAGAAGATCGAGGCCATGGCCCGGGAGTTCGCCTCACACCTCGAGGGGTTCGTCCGAGAACACCCGTCCCAATGGTTCAACTTCTTCGACTTCTGGAGCGCGGGATAGATAGCTTAGAAGAGCCCCACGGCCAGGCCGAGGGTCCCGCCGAGCATGGGATTCCCCCAGGGAATGCGGGACTCTCCGATATCCACCACGAAACGGCGGAAGGTCCAGGCCAGATGGAGGGAGGTCTGGAGAGAGAGTTGATGGGTGAGCCCGATGTTCATGCCGAGCCGGACGAATACGGCGCCGGCGGTCATCCGACCCGCGTTGTTCACATATGAGCCGTTGCCCTGCCCGGTCATCGTCAGCACGCAGGGCCCGATGAGCGCGCCGAGCCAGGGCACCCATCGCCGCTCGGGGGATCTGAGGTCGACCCGGAGCCCCACCGCGGCCGCGCCGGATCGAACCCAGGCGGTGCCGTAGGGGGTCCGCTCTTTCATGGGGGTGGCGGGGAGGAGCCCGAGGACATCGAGTCCGAGGCGGCTCACCAGCCGGACGTGCAGTCCGAGGCTTATCTGGAGCATCACCGGGAAGTCCGAGAACCCGTAGATGATCGAGGGGCCGATTTCAAGCGCTGTGCGCCGACCGAGATCCCGGGAGGGCTCCGCCGCCGGACCCGCGGCCTCTTCGTGCCGCGAGGGATCCACATCAGATGCGGGCGACTCATCGGGCGCCGGCTCCTCGGCGGGCGTTTCTATCTTCATCAGCCGGGCCCGCAGCAGCTCGACGGCCTTCATGAACATGGTGGCCTCCTTGCGCGTCCCGTTGTTCGAATCCACGGTCTCCGAGCTCGATATCGAGCCGGTGACCGGATCGGCGATCCATATATCGAGCCGCTCCGCCATCAGGGTGGTGTTGATGAGGGCCGCGGCCTTGTGGGCGTTGATGATGCTGCTCGCCTCATCGACGGTCAGCTGTGTCGGGGGGTAGTGGATCGGCAGGGGATGGTACCCGAGGGAGATGAGCTCGGCGTTCAACCGGACGGTCATCGAGTCGTACCCGGCGTGCATCACCAGGACGGTATTGGACCCCGGCTCGTTACCACGGACGGCACCGGGCGCGATAAAGAAGAGAAAGGCTGAAATTGTAAAGATGCGCATCGCGCATGTGAATTTACTGTGACGAGGCGGTGTTGGACAAGATCTGTTTTGCGATATTGGCGTGGGGGCCGTTTTTGAAGCGTTTCTGGTACAGCCTGGCGGCCTCCGCGGCGCCGCCGGCATCGCCCGCCCGATCGAGGGCCTCCATCAGCCGCCCGAAGGCCTCCCGCGCCAGGGTTCCCTGGGGGTCGTCGCGATAGCAGGTCTTGAACCATCGCGCCGCCTCCCGATACTGGTGGTGGGCCTCGAAGGATATCCGTCCGAGGGCGAACGCCGCGCGGGACGCCTCCGAGGTATTGGCGAACCGGCGCCGCACGTTTTTATAGACATGCGCCGCCCGCGTGTGCTTCCGGGTCAGCCGCGCCGCGTCTCCGAGGAGCATCAGATCCTTGAGGGAGGCGGTGTCGACCACCCTCGAGAAGCCCGCCCGCTCGGCGAGGGCGACGGCCCCGGCGTAATCCCCCCGGGCCGCCAGGGCGATCCATGATCCGCCGGCGGGGGGAATCCGTCTGACCCGGGGCTCGACGATCTCCTCCCTCGGCGGCTCGGTCGTCGAGATGACGTCGACGGGGTCGTTCAGCGGCCTCTTGGGCGGGGCCTTGGAGACGATCTTCTCATAAGTGTCCCGCTTGTTGATCTCTACAATCCGCTCCCTCAGCGCGATGTAGATGTTGTCCCCCTTGGACAGGGACTTTCCGTCCGCCAGCATGGGACCGTCCACCACCACCGTACCCTCCGTCACCGCGACCTCGAAGGCCTTCTTCTCGGGGAGCCAATGGGCGCTGAACCGGGTGCCCGTGACCAGGATCTGGTAGGGCCCGACATCGAGCCGCCAGTCCGTCTTCTCGCGGTGCACCACCGACACCCTCACGCTCCCCCGCTCGAGGAGGAGACGCGCGCCGGATTCCTCCAGCTGCTGCAGGCGAATCTCGGAGTTCTTGTCCAGGTCGACCATGGAGCCGTCCGAGAACGCCACCTTGACCCCCGTCTCCTTGTTCGACGCCACCCACGAACCGACCTCCAGGCTCCGCCCCTCTCCCTCGAAGGTGGCCTCGATGGCCTTCGGCGCCATCACCATCCACAGAACACAGGCCGCCGCCGCCGCCGCACCCGCCGCTGCGCCCATGAGCCCCCAGGGGCGTCGCCTCCGGGGAGCGCTCTCGACGAAGGCGGTTTCGAGCATCGCCCGCGCCTCGTCAACGTAGCCCTTGGTCGCGGCGATTTCGTCCTGTACCCTCGAAAAGTAACAATCTTGAATTTTCGAAGACATCATTTGGCCCGCCACCTCTCCCCCCTCTGAACCCATTCGCTCAGTAAGGGGTGTTGTTTTGCCATGGGAATGAACCTCGCCTCTGCCCGCGCGACCCGTCGCTTGACCGTCGCCATCGACACGTTGCACGCCTCGGCCACCTCGCGCAGCACCATCCCGTCTATAAAGCGGAGGGTGAACGCGATTCGCTCGTCGGTGGGCAGTTCATCCAACAAATTGTAAAGAACATCGAGGGCCTCCCGGCCGTCCGTGTCATCCGCGTGGGTCCTCGCATCCTGCAGCTTGAGCGGCTCGGAGAGCCAGAAGAGACGCCGCTTCTTCCGTTTCCGGATAAGCCCGCGGGCGGTGAACACGGCGATCATCGACAGCCACGCCTTGAGGCTCGCCCCGTCCCGTACGGATTTGACGCTCGAATAGGCCTGCAAGAAGGTTTCGTTGATGAGCTCGGGGATGGCGGCGTCTATGCCGATAATCCGAATCAGCACCCGATGGACGTGATCCGAATACCGGTCGAAGAGCGCCCGCTTGGCGTTGGCCTTGCCCCGTTTCAAGGCCTCGAGGAGGGCGATATCATCCCCCTCGAAGCTGAAGATATGGAGGACGGTTCCGTCCTTGGAACTCCGGGAAGCGTTCGAGCTCTTTTTCGTTCGGGGTCTCACTGATACCTGATTCCGCTATAGATGCAATGCATCTTTATCTGTGTAATGTAGTGTTCGCTCTCATTGATTTTGGTTCACTCGCCGAGAACCTATTTCGAGGCGCAACACCCTACTAGTGGTGCTCCAATTCCCAAAATGGAGGTCTGTTCTTTTAATTTAGAATCTCATCAATTTTGTCATCCGGCAGCACTTTGAGGGTTTTTGCCGCCTCCCGAACGGTGCTTCCGTCGGCCTCGGCCCGTTTGGCCACCTCGGCGGCCCGGTCGTATCCGATATGGGGGACCAGCGCCGTGGCCAGGGCGAGGGACTGCTCTACGGAGGCCGCGATGCGCGGCTCGTTCGGCCGGAGCCCCTCCATGAGCTTCCCGGTGAAGACGGACACGCCATTCGATAGCAGCCGGATCTGCTCCAGGAGGTTTCGGGCCATCAGGGGCTGGGCCGCGTTGAGCTCGAAGTTGCCGAGGGTGGCGGCCATGGAGATGGCGGTGTCGTCGCCGATGACCTGGCAGGTCACCTGGAGCAGGGCCTCGGCAATGACCGGGTTGACCTTGCCGGGCATGATGCTCGATCCGGGCTGCACCGCCGGGATCTGCAGCTCCCCGAGACCGAGACGGGGGCCGGAGCCGAGCCAGCGGATATCATTGGCGATTTTCATTAGACCGAGGGCGAGGGACTTGAGCGCGCCGCTCATCCGGACCACCGCGTCCCGGGCGGCCTGGGCCTCGAAGTGGTTCTCCGCCTCCCTGAAATCGACCCCGGTCATCTCGGAGAGGCGCGCCGCCATCCGCTCGCCGAACTCCGGGTGGGTGTTGATTCCGTTGCCCACCGCGGTGCCGCCGATGGGGAGCTCCCGCAGCCCGTCCGCGGTCCGCTCGACATGGCGGATGCCGTAGGTGACCTGAGCGGCGTATCCGGAGAGCTCCTGCCCCAGGGTCATGAGCACCGCGTCCTGGAGGTGGGTGCGGCCGGTCTTGACGATATCCCGACAGGCCTCGCTCTTGGAGAGGAGCTCCCCCTCCAGCTTCCGGAGGCTCGGCAGGAGCGCGCCCTCGATGCCGACGACGGCCGCGATGTGGATGGCCGACGGGAAGACATCGTTGCTGGACTGGCCCATGTTGACGTGGTCGTTCGGGTGGACCGGTGCTTTGGCCCCGACGGTTCCTCCCAGCGCTCGGATCGCCAGGTTTCCGATGACCTCGTTGGCGTTCATGTTGCTGCTGGTCCCTGAACCGGTCTGGAACACGTCCACCGGGAAGTGCTCGTCCAGATCCCCGTCGATCACCCGCGTCGCCCCGTCGACGATGGCCCGGGCGATCTTTGGATTCAGCGTCCCCAGATCCCGGTTCACCTCGGCGGCGGCCCGCTTGATCCAGCCGAGGGCGCGGATTATCTCCCTGCCGATGGGGCGGCGGGAGATGGGGAAGTGATCGACGGCGCGGGCGGGCTGGGCGCCGTACAGCATCCCTGACGGGACGGACA
>JBNLED010000216.1:0-15056 GCA_050304755.1 Polyangia bacterium
GGCCTTTATGGAGAGCGGGATGTACGAGGAGGCCGCGGCGGACTTCCGCCAGGCGGTATTCCTCGACGAGGAGGACCATATCGCGCGGTACTGGTACGCGTTCAGTTTGCAGCAGAACGGCATGCCCCGGCGTTCCCTCGTGCAGATCAACCATCTGATACAGAAGCTCGCGGTCATCCAACCCCAATCCGCGTTGATGCATGACGGGATCACCAGCGCAGAGGAGCTCCTGCGGGCGGCCGTGGAGCTGCGGAACCGGATCGGGTGAGCAGATCATGAAGTTGAAGGAACACAATATCATTTACCTAGAAGGGGGTCGGCAGAGATGAAGATAAAGGCACTCATAGTAGATGATATGAGGACGATTCGATTCTACGAAAAAAAACTGCTTGAGGAGATGGGCTATGACGTCGAGGAGGCCACGAACGGCATCGAGGCCCTCGAGAAGATGGCCACGATCCGGCCGGATCTGGTGCTGATGGATATCGTGATGCCCGAGATGGGGGGGATCGAATGTTGCCGGCGGATCAAGTCGAACCCCATGCTCAGGAAGACCAAAATAATCATGGTGTCCTCGAAGAACGAGTACACCCAGGTGGACGAAGCCTTCAAGGTGGGATGTGACGACTACGTCATCAAGCCCATCCAACAAGGGGAGCTCGTCCGGAAGCTCAACGAGCTGAGCCTTTTCATTCGATGTCGTCACCGCATCAGCGTGAACAAAGGCCTCGCGATGTTTCACAGCTGACGCGTGGCACACCGGATTGAATATATGGACCATTGTTCATCCCCTTCTCCCTTTGGAGACCCCTGCGATCAGAACGCTCGCCGACGAGCCCTCGTCGGTGGCGGTGGTGAGCCGTCCTCCCCAAACCCTATGGCTCGCTGTTGAAATCTGTGTTCTGACCGCGGGGGCTCCTTTTTTCTTAGCTCCGGGATAAACCCCTGAAACCGGGACCCGAAGCAGCCCGGACCGTTCGAGGCCGGTTGCCCTATTGTCAAACGCTATGGAAGATGTCATGAACTGGAGGAGCGATGTTGCGGTCATTCATATCGGGAATTCTGATAGTATCGGTCGTGGTTCCTTCGTGCACGAGGCCCGAGCCATCACCGTCGAAGGCCGCGCCGGCGCCGGCACCGGAATGGCTGAGTTTCTGTAGGGATATCCCCCGGGGCGATAGCGCCCGGCTTCGAAGATTGGCGGCGGAGCGGATCACCTGGCGGGATCCGGCGGTGACCGCGGCGGATCCCAAACAGCGCGTCAAGCTTCTGGGGTTCAATGATCTCCACGGGTGGCTGACCGAGGACGTGGAAATCGAAGGCCGGCGGGCCGGGGGTGGCGCGGTGCTGGCCTCGTACCTCGAGGCGGCCGCCGCGAAGGATAGCGCGCTCATCGTTCACGCCGGCGACCTGGTGGGGGCCTCTCCCCCGGCCGCCGCCCTCCACAAGGACGAGCCCGTCATCGCCTTCATGAACCTCCTGGCCAACGAGCACTGCAAGGGCCGGGGAGCTCCGGACTCCCGGTGCAATGTGGTCGCCGGCCTCGGCAACCACGAGCTGGACGAAGGGCGTGACGAGCTGATGCGGCTCCTCGACGGCGGGAACTCGTCAGAGGGGCCTTTCCTGGAGGATCCGTACCGGGGGGCCCGGTTCCCCATGCTGGGAGCGAACGTCGTGGACGAGGCGACCGGGCGGCCGATGCTGCCGGCGCAGACCGTGATCACCCTGGGAGAGGTCCGGGTCGGGGTCATCGGCGCGGTGCTCCCCGACGCCGCCCGGTATCTCATGCCGTCCGGTATCTCCTCCCTTCGCTTCGAGCCCGTCGCGGCCAGCGTCAACCGCGTGGTGGAGGCCCTCGAGCGCCAGAGGGTCCGCGCGGTCGTGCTGCTCCTCCATGACGGCGGGTTTCAGCGGTTCCCGTATGATCGCCGGTGCGGACGGGAACAGCTCATCGGGCCGCTCTTCGACATCGTCGGAGAGCTCGACGAGGAGATCGATGTCGTGATCAGCGGCCATTCCCATTCCGGGCTCAACATGTTTCTCCCGAACAGGGGCGGGCGGCCCGTCCTGGTCACCCAGGCGTTCAACTACGGCACCGCGTTCGCCGATATTGATCTCACCATTGATATGACCACAGGGGATATCGCCGCCGTGTCGTCCGCCATCATCACCACCTGGGCCGACACGGGGCCGGGCAGGACGCCGGATCCGGAGGCCATGGCCCTGATGAAACGGGCCGCCGACGCGGTCCAGGAGAAGACCGGACGCGTGATCGCCGAGGCCGCCGAGGACATCACCCGTCTCGTCAGTCCCGACGGCGAGTCTCCCCTCGGCAACCTCATCGCCGACGCGGAGAGGCGGGCCGCCGACACCGACATCGCCTTCGTCAACCCCTCGTGGGTGCGCACCGACATCGAGGCCGGGCCGGTCACCTGGGGGGATCTCTTCGTGGTCCACCCTTTCGGGAATCAGCTCGTCCGTCTGGAGATGACCGGCCGTCAGCTCCTCGCCCTGCTCAACCAACAGGATCTCCCCTCCAACCTCGAGAGGACCCTGCAGGTCTCGGGGCTTTCATATACCTGGGACCCGGCCAGGCCGAAGTCCGACCGCATTGTCGAGGCAGCGGTGAACGGCGCGCCGCTCGAGCCCGAGGGGCGCTACACCGTTGCGGTCAACGAGTTCCTGGCCGAGGGGGGCGAGCGCTACTCCCTGTTTACCGAGGCCAGGCGCCTGGGCGAAGGTCCGAAGGACATCGACGCCCTGGCGCGATACCTGGAATCGATACGCACGCTCCGCCCGATAACGGACCACCGCATACGCCGGGTTCCGACCGAGTAGAGGCGCCCCTTGTGGCCCTCGAAATTGCCCTCCCGGCCTGAGTTTGAGCGCCTTTGTGAACTTTGGTGCGCTTTTACTTGACCTTCAGGGGAAAGTAGGTAAAACCTGAGTAACGAAAGTGGAGCGAAATGAATTCGTTAGCTCACATCCTCCGGTCCAGGGCCCTCGGCCTTCTTATTATCGTGCTAGGCGTCGGCCTGCACCAAGGACCGTAGGAACTTAAGCTAAGCGGTTCGAATGCAGGCCCAATCGCAACGGCGGTTGGGCTTTTTTCGTTTTACGGGAAGGAATTCAGGTCATGAGCGAGAAGATTACGGTTTTCGACACCACCTTGAGAGATGGAGAACAGTCCGCCGGCGTGGCGTTTACCCAGACGGAGAAGCTCGAGATCGCGAAGCAGCTGGAGCGGCTCGGGGTCGATGTCATCGAGGCGGGCTTCCCGGCCGCCTCCCCCGGCGATCTGCAGTGCGTGAAGACCATCGCCGAGGAGGTTCGGAACCTGACCATCTGCGCTCTGGCGCGGGCGGTGGCGTCCGATGTCGACGCGGCCTGGGAGGGGATCCGGGACGCCGCGGATCCGCGCATCCACGTATTCATCAATACCAGCGATGTGCAGATGGCCCACCAGCTCCGGAAGGGGCGGGAGGAGGTGCTCACCCAGGCGGAGGAGATGGTGCGGCTCGCCAAGAGCTACACGTCCAACGTGGAGTTCAGCCCCATGGACGCCACCCGCTCGGATCCGGAGTTCCTCTACGCCATCATCGAGCGGGTCATCGCGGCCGGCGCCAACACCATCAACGTCCCGGACTCCGTGGGCTACGGCATCCCCGAGGAGACCGGCGCCCTGTTCCGGAAGATCTCCGAGAACGTCCCCAATATCGACAAGGCCGTGATCAGCGTCCACGCCCACAACGACCTCGGCATGGCCACCGCCAACTCCCTGGCCGCCCTCCAGGCGGGCGCCCGGCAGGTGGAGGTGGCGGTGAACGGCATCGGCTAGCGGGCCGGCAACACCGCCCTCGAGGAGGTGGTGATGGCCATCAAGACCCGCAAAGACTTCCTCTCTATGCACACGGATATCAAGACCGAGGAGCTCTATCGCACCAGCCGGCTCATCGAGTCCCGGTCCGGCATGCGCACCCAGTGGAACAAGGCCATCGTGGGCAAGAACGCGTTCCGCCACGGCTCCGGCATCCACCAGGACGGCATCCTCAAGATGCGGGAGACCTGGGAGATCATGGATCCGAACGAGATCGGCATCCCCCAGGGCACCCAGCTGGTGATCGGCAAGCTCTCCGGGCGGCACGCATTCAAGGACAAGGTGAGCTCCCTCGGGTACAACCTGACGGACGAGGAGCTTCAGCGGGCCTTCGACATGGTCAAGTCCCTCGCGGACAAGAAGGTCGCCATCGACGACCGTGATATCGAGGCCATCATCGCGGACCAGCTCGGGGAGGTGGAGAACCCGGCCTGGACCCTCGAGCACATCCAGGTGAGCGCGGGGGACCACACCATGGCCACCGCCACACTGGTGTTGAAGGATCCGGAGGGGAATGTCCGACAGGACGCGGCCATCGGCACCGGCCCCGTGGACGCCGTGTACAAGGCCATGAACCGCATCACCGGGATGGTGCCCATGCTCACCGAGTTCAGCGTCAAGAGCGTCACCGAGGGCATCGACGCCCAGGGGGAGGTGACCATCCGCATCGAAGAGAACGGCGTGACCTTCACCGGTCGGGCCGCGGACACCGATATCGTAGTTGCCAGCGCGCGGGCCTACTCCATCGCGCTCAACCGGCTGATCGCCAACTCCAGGCCCAGCCGGCGTCCCGTCGGTGAGAAGACGGGACCTTAGACTTAAAAGAGGTTTATTTATGAACAGCCAAGCAGCCAGAACGAAAACCACCCCAAGCCCCTCACCCCAACGCAGCGGTTCCCGAGTGGTGGTGGAATCGCTCATTCGGAACAATGTGGATACCCTCTTCGGTTTTCCCGGCGGCACGGTCATCCCCCTCTACGATGAGCTGCTGAACGCCGAGAAGTCGCTCCGGCACATCCTGGTGCGCCACGAGCAGGGGGCGATGCACGCGGCCGAGGGGTACGCCCGGGTGAGCGGAAAGCCCGGCGTGGTGGTCGCCACCAGCGGCCCCGGTGTGAGCAACCTCATCACCGGGCTCATGGACGCCCACCTGGACTCCACGCCCATGGTGGTCCTCGGCGGCCAGGTGGCGACGAACCTCATCGGGAAGGACGCCTTCCAGGAGTGCGACATGATCGGGATGGCCAACTCGGTCACCAAGCACAACTTCCAGTGCCGCGACGTCAACGCCCTGGAGGAGATGATCGATCAGGCGTTCCACCTTGCTACCACGGGGCGGCCCGGGCCGGTGTACATCGATCTCCCCAAGGACATCCAACAGCAGACCACGGTCAACGGACACTCGAGCAGCCTGGATCTGCCGTTCTATCTCAGCTATCGCCCCGTGGATCCCCACGCGCTGCGCCGGGCGGTGAACCTCATCAGGACCGCCGAGCGGCCGCTGGTGGTGGCGGGGCAGGGGGCGGTGCTGGCCGGCGCGACGGACGCCCTCCGGAGGCTGGTCACCGATCTGAACCTGCCCGTCGGCTCCACCATCATGGCCAAGGGCGCGGTGGACGAGCTCGACCGGCGGAGCTTGGGCATCTTCGGCATGCATGGGCGCCGGGTGGCCAACTACGCCATCGCCAACTGCGATGTAATGATCGCCGTGGGGTGCCGGTTCAGCGACCGGATCACCGGGGAGCCCAAGTCCTTCGCCAAGGGCAAGAAGATCATTCACATCGACATCGATGCGTACGAAATCGGGAAGAACGTCCCCGCCGCCGTGGAGATGAACTGCGACGCCAAGGAGGCTTTGGAGGCCCTGCGGGAGGAGCTCGAGGGCTTCGCCGGCGGATGGGAGGGGTGGACCGATGGCTTGGCGGAGCTGAGCGTGGTGTGCAACGGCTGTGTCCCCGACCCGGACGCGGGCCTGCTGACCCCGAAGCACGTCATGAACGAGCTGAACGATGTAATGTTACCGGAGGACATCGTGACCACCAGCGTCGGACAACACCAGATGTTCGCGGCCCACTACCTCTACCGCCAGCGGCCCCGCACGTTCGTCACGAGCGGCGGCGCGGGCACCATGGGCTTCGGTCTGCCGGCCTCCGTCGGCGCTTCCCTGGCCGCGCCGGACGTCAACGTCTGGGCCATCGACGGGGACGGGAGCTTCCAGATGACCCTCCAGGAGCTCGGCACCATGGCCTCCTCCGGGGTGAAGGTCATCACGGTGCTGATCGATAACGGCTATCTCGGCATGGTGCGGCAGTGGCAGGAGCTCTTCTACGACCGGCGGTACTCCGCCGTGGAGATGTCCGAGAGCCCGGACTTCCTCAAGATAGCGGACGCCTACGGCATCGAGGGGCGCCTGGTGGAGGATCGGCTGAGCCTCCGGAAGGCGCTGGCCGAGGCCAAAACCGCGACCGGGAGCGTGCTCATTCACGTCAAGGTCGAGAAGGAGAGCAATATTCAGCCCATGATTCCGCCGGGGGGACGGGTGACCGATTTCTGCGGATACTGCATTGAGAAGCCGGGGGAGTTCTTCAAGGCCGAAGAGATGCCCGACGGGCTCGAGGAGTAGAGATGAGCCGGGAACACACACTGTCTATCATGGTTCGGAACAAGCCGGGGGTGCTCACCAAGATCGCCGGGATGTTCTACAGGCGCGACTACAACATAAAGACCTTGACCGTGGGCAAGATGCACATCCCCGGGCTCTCCAAGATCATGATCTCCGTACCGGTGGACAAGCGGGACGTGGAGCTGCTCAGGCGGCAGATCGAGAACATGGCCGACGTCCAGTGGGCGCGGCTCCTCAAGCGCAACCAGACCATCATGATGGAGGTGTGTCTGATGCGGATCGCTTACAGCTCCCCGGCCGAGCGGCGGGAGATCATGGCGAGCGCCCAGCCCTACTCGCCGCGGATCCGACGCATCGGTGACCGCTCCATTACCCTTGAGATCGCCGAGAGTCCGGAGATCGTGGACGACTTCGTGGCGGTCATGGGGCGGCACACCATCTTCGACATGTCCCGCTCGGGGATGACGGCCCTCGGGCCGGGGCTGCCGCCGGAGAAGCGGGACGCCGAGAACCAGCAGAAAGCCGCAGGGGAGTGATGTCCATACTGATTTACGAGACCACCCTGCGGGACGGGATGCAGGGGGAGGGGATGTTCCTCTCGGCCCAGGACAAGCTCGTGGTCACCCGGTTGCTCGACGATCTGGGGGTCGCCTACATCGAGGGGGGGTGGCCCGGCTCCAACCCGCGGGACGAGGGGTACTTCGCCGAGGCCCGGAAGCTGAACCTGAAGCACGCCCGGCTGGCGGCCTTCGGTGCCACCCGCCGGGTCTCCAACACCTGCGACGACGATCCCAATATCCAGGCCCTGCTCCGGGCCGAGACGCCCGCGGTGACCCTGGTGGGTAAGGCGTGCCGGTTCCAGGTGGAGCACGCCCTCGGCATCGCCCTCGAGGAGAACGTGGAGATCGTCGCGGACAGCATCCGGTACCTCAAGTCCCGGGTGGACGAGGTGATCTTCGACGCCGAGCACTTCTTCGACGGCTACGCGGAGCATCCCGAGTACACCCTGTCCGTCCTGAAGGCGGCGGCGGAAGCCGGGGCGGACTTCCTGGTGCTCTGCGACACCAAGGGGGGCGCCATGACCGACGATCTGCAGCGGGTGGTGGAGGCCATGCGGCGGACCTTCTCGTGCCCCCTGGGCATCCACACCCACAACGACGGAGACCTGGCGGTGGCGAACAGCATCGCCGCGGTCACCGCGGGGGCCGCCATGGTGCAGGGGACGGTCAACGGGTACGGCGAGCGGTGCGGCAACGCCAACCTCGTCTCCGTCATCGCCGGGCTGGAGCTCAAGAAGGATCTCCGGTGCCTGCCGGAGGGCAGGGTCTCCAAGCTGACCCACGTCTCCCGCACCCTCGACGAGATCCTGAACCTGACGCCGAAGAGCAACCAGCCCTACGTGGGCTCCAGCGCCTTCGCCCACAAGGGGGGGATCCACGCCAACGCGGTGATGAAGAACCCGAAGACCTACGAGCACATCGAGCCCGAGCGGGTGGGCAACCAGAACCGCATCCTCGTCTCCGATCTCTCGGGCAAGGCGAGCGTGGTCATGAAGGCCCGGCAATTCGGTATCGAGCTCACCCCGGACGATCCCGCGATCCCCGTCATCCTCCAACAGCTCAAGAGCCTGGAGAACACGGGCTATCAGTTCGAGGCGGCGGGGGCCTCCTTCAAGCTCCTGGTCGACAAGGCCAAGGGGCAGCGGCCCTCCTACTTCTTGCTGCACGACATCGACGTTCACATCGAGATGTCGGACGATCACGCGGCGGACAACCAGCTGGTGGACTGCGTCTCCCGGGCGCGCATCAAGGTGGAGATCGGCGGCGTGGTGGCGGAGACCAAGGCCGAGGGGGACGGACCGGTGAACGCCATCGACAAGGCGCTGCGCAACCTCATCGACAAGTTCTACCCGAGCCTCAAGAAGGTGGAGCTCCTCGACTACCGCGTCCGGGTGCTCTCCAGCAAGGAGGGCACCGGCTCCGTGGTGCGGGTGCTCGTTCGCTCCGGCGATGATGTCGAAGCGTGGGGGACGGTCGGCGTGAGCCCCAATATCATCGAGGCCAGCTGGCGGGCCATGGTGGACGCCCTCGAGTACCAGCTCATCCGCGACAAGGTGGCGCCCTATGTCTGAGCGCTCCGCATGGCGCATCGACCTGCGCTCCGACACGGTGACGAAGCCCACCCCGAGGATGCGGGAGGCCATGGCCCGTGCGGAGGTGGGGGACGATGTCTTCGGGGACGATCCGACGGTGCAGCGGCTGGAGGCCATGGCGGCGGCGCTGATGGGGAAGGCCGCGGCCCTCTTCCTGCCGAGCGGCACCATGAGCAACCTCACGGCGGTGATGGCCCACTGCGGCCGGGGGGACGAGGTGATCATCGGGAAGCGCGCCCACACCTTTCTGTACGAGGCGGGGGGCATCGCGGCCCTCGGCGGCGTCCATCCCCACCCCCTCGACAACCGGCCCGACGGCACCATGGATCTCGCGGCGATAGCGGCGGCGTTTCGGGATGCGGATGACGTGCACCAACCCGTCACCCGGCTGGTCTGCCTGGAGAATACCCACAACAGCTGCGGCGGCGTGCCCCTCACGGCGGCGTATACTCAGGCGGTAGGGGAGCTGGCCAGGCGACGCGGCGTTTTTCTGCACATCGACGGCGCGCGGATCTTCGACGCGGCGGCGGCGCTCGGGGTGCCGCCGAAGACTTTGGCCGAGCCCGCGGACTCACTGACGTTCTGCCTCTCCAAGGGGCTCGCCGCGCCGGCGGGGGCGATCCTGGTCGGCGACGCGGCGTTCATCGCGCGGGCCCGGCGTATCCGGAAACAGCTCGGAGGCGGGATGCGGCAGGTGGGGGTGCTGGCGGCCCCCGGGATCGTGGCCCTCGAGACCATGGTGGACCGCATCCGAAACGATCACCGGCGGGCCGGGGCATTGGCGGCGGGGCTAAACACCATCGAACGAATCGTCGTCGACCCCGAGATCCCCCCCACCAACATGGTGTTCATCCGGTTACGGGAGGGCGATCCCGCGGATCTGTCCGGCATCCGGGCCGCGCTCGAAGGCGAGGGCATCGGGGTCTCCGCAGCCGGCTCCGATCGCCTCAGGATGGTGGCCCATCACGGTATCGGGGACGCGGATGTCGACGAGACGATCGCGGCGTTCAGGAGGATATTGAAAACGGTGTAGGGGCAATCCCTCTGGGGTGCCCTTCGTGACGATAGGGGTGTTTGTGGAATACAATACAAACACCGCGGGTTACTCCATTTGTTATAAACAGGCAATCCCTCCGCGGTTGCCCGTTCGGTGAGGTCGAGAAAATGAACGACGGTAAACTGGATCTGTCCCGAAAAGATTTTATGGCGGCGGTGGACGAGCTGGCGACCTCCGGTGAAGGAGACGTGACCGCCCTCGCCGATCAGCCGGTGCCGATTGACGGGCACCAGAAGGCCGCCCTCTACGGCGAGCGCATCCGGAGCGCCCGGGAGTGGAAGGGGTTCACCCTGGACGAGGTGGCCCTCAAGACCGGGATCGATCGCGTCCAGCTCGAGAAGGTGGAAGAGGGCAGGGCCATGCTGGCCCTCGGTCAGCTCATCCAAGTGGCTAAGGTGCTCTCGCTTCGGCTGGCGGATGTCATCTCCAGGGGGCAGGAGCCCTTCACCGTCGTGCGCGCGGGGGAGCGGCGGAGCTTCGCCCGGGGCGGCGACCAGGAGGGGGAGCACGGTTACGAGTTCGAGTCCCTCGCCCCCAAGAAGAAGGGAAAGGCCATGGAGCCCTTCGTGGTCACCCTGTATCCCCTGGAGGGGTTGAAGGCCTCGTCCCACGAGGGGCAGGAGTTCCTCTATGTCCTCGAAGGGCGGATCGCGGTCAGCCTGGAGGGGCGTGAGACCCTCCTCGATCCTGGAGACTCCATCTACTACGACTCCCACGATACCCACCTCGTACAGGCCCACGGAGACAAGCCCGCGCGCATCGTCGCGGTGCTCACGAGCTAGTGTCGGACGCGACGGGGCGAATGACCGAGCACGAGCGGTTCATGGCGGAGGCGCTGGGCCTGGCCGAAGCGGCGGCCAGGCTCGGGGAGGTGCCCGTGGGCGCGGTCGTCATTCACGAGGGGCGGGTGATCGGACGGGGGTACAACCTGAGACGGCAGTCGGCGGATCCGACCGCCCACGCGGAGGTGTGCGCCATCCGGGAGGCGGCCGCCGCACTCGGGGACTGGCGCCTGGAGGAGACGGCCCTCTATGTCACCCTCGAGCCCTGCGCCATGTGCGCCGGGGCCATCGTCAACGCGCGGGTGCCGCTGGTGGTATACGGATGTGACGATCCCAAGGCCGGGGCCGTAAGAACCCTCTATACGCTGCTGGAGGACGATCGCCTGAACCACCGCTGCGAGGTGATTCCGCATGTTCTCGCCGACCGCGCCTCGCGGCTCCTGTCACTCTTTTTCGAGGCCCTTCGGCAAAAAAAGAAGGTTTTGGTTGACCCTAATGATGCAAAAAGCCAATGACTGAAACCGCTGACGCTCGCACCAGAGCACATCGTTTTTTGCAACATTAGGGTTGACAAATAGGCAGTGAATAGTGGATGAGTGATGTTCCTTGGTATCTCCACATGAGCCCCTCGTGTGGATTCACAGGTACAATGTGAGGCTCCTATGGTTTACAGAGTTATTGATGATGACACGGCGCTAGAGATTTATGATGCGATTCAGAAACGCTCCGATCGCGACTTCTCCTCCTACCAGCGCGTACAGCAGCTACCGAAACTCAAGATTACCGGCGAGGTGGTGTTCTACCTGGATGAGCTCATCGACTTCGCCGAGCGGGAGTTGGGGCAGGATCCCGCGGAGGCCCTCGCGGCGGTGATCGACGCGGGGGTGGTCTCCTGGTTCGGCGGGCTGGACGACGCGCACCGGCAGAAGCTCGGACTGCGGCTCGCTTCGGTGGCCCCTGTGGACTCCGTAGTCCCCGCGGCAGCCGCGCCGGATGGCGCCCTGGCGGACGAGATCGCCGCGCTAAAGGCGGAGCAGCAGGAGCTTCGCCGGGAGATCACGCGGCTTCAAATCGAAAACGAGGAGCTCCTCGAGCGGGTCCCCGATGACCCGACGGTGGTCTCGATGCAGCCGGCCTACCTCAACAACGAGTCCCAGTCGGCCTACACGGAGATGACCTCCCACGTGCTGGGGAACGGCAACCGCGCCGAAGCCCGAAACCTCCGACCCAAGAAGGCGAAACAGAGCCGGCGACGCAGATAGATCGCGCTCTCGAGGCACTTCTTCCAACAAGTCGTATGGAATTCGACAACCTCCCAATGTTCGCCACGGCGCCGCCGGGGCTGGAGCGCCTCGTGGCGGAGGAGCTGACGGACCTCGGCGTGTCCCGGACCGAGCTGGTCCCCGGTGGGGTGGCGTTCGCGGGCGATTTAGAGACCCTCTACCGGGCCAACCTCTGGCTTCGAATCGCGGGGCGAGTGCTCGTCCGCATCGACCAGTTCTTCGTCGTCCACCTCGCCAAGCTGCACAAGAAGGCCAAGGGCATCCCGTGGGAGCGGTTCCTGGATCCGGAGGTCCCCGTCGCGATCCACGGCGCCTGTCGGAAGTCCCGTATCTATCACAGCAAGGCCGCGTCGGAGCGGGTGGCCATGGGCATCGCGGAGCGGCTCGGGCTGACGAAGCTGCCCCGGTTCGGAGACGGCAACATAGAGGAGGACGGGGAGACCCTCCAGGTGCTGGTGCGGATCGATCGGGATCACTGCAGCATCAGCCTGGACAGCTCCGGAGAGCACCTGCACCGGCGGGGGTACCGCACGGAATCCACACTCGCCCCCCTCCGGGAGACCCTCGCGGCCGCGGTGCTCCGCCTCGCGGGGTTCGACGGGAGCGAGAGCCTCGTGGATCCCATGTGCGGCTCCGGGACCATCCCCATCGAGGCGGCGCTCATGGCCGCCCGGGTGGCGCCGGGGATTCATCGACAGTTCGCGTTCATGGAGTGGCCGTCCGGGGATCCCGCGCTGTGGGGGCGCCTCGTCGATGAGGCCGCCGACCGGGTCCGCCCCCTCGCGAACCCCATCCATGGCTCGGATATCGACGCGGAGGCGATCTGGATCTCGCAGCGGAACGCCGAGCGCGCGGGGGTCTTTGAGGCCGTTCTCTTCGAGCGGGCGTCGGTGGCGGAGGTCGCGGCCGAGGGCAACGGGCTCTTTCTCTGCAACCCGCCCTACGGCAAGCGCATCGGAGAGCGGCGGCAGATGCGGGGGCTCTACGCCGCCCTGGGCGACGTCCTCGCGCGGCACGCCGGGTGGCGCCTCGGCCTCATCGCCGGCGACCAGCACTTCGCCGCCGCCACCGGCCTCGACTTCTGCCGGGTCACCGCTCCTTTCCCCAACGGCGGCGTCCGGGTGAAGCTGTTCCTGACCGGGGAGAGACCCGCGCGCCTTTGAGATTCCGCCTGGACAGCTCGCCATAGACGGCTATGGTTATGAACTGTCACCCAATGTAAGACAATCACTTCGAAGGAGGGCTCAATGACTGAGAAGATGTACGCAAGGTGGTTCTTCGCGGCGGTCATCCTCGTCGCGTTCTCGGCGCCCGCGGTATCGTTCGGGCAGAAGGAGAAGGCGAAACCCCGGGGACACGGCAAAGCCGGGGAGGTGGCCAAGAAGGAGAAGAGAGGCCCGAAGGGAAAGGCGAAGGGGCAGGCCAGGGGCGGGAAGGCGGAGAAGGAGAAGGGACCCTCCGGTCCGGGCGAGGCGTCCGGAAAGGGGGGGCACGGGAAGGGCCCGGGCCCCGGGGATCACGGCACAGGGCTGGCCCTCGGCAAGGACAAGGCGCCGGGGGAGGGGCTGGCCCTCGGCAAGGACAAGGACACCGACGGCGAGGACGAGAAGGCGGAGAGGGAGGCCCGACGGGCCCGGCACCGCGAACGGATCAAGGCGCGGCGCGATTCCCTGAAGAAGAATCCCACGCACAAGGCGAAGCTTGCGGCCGGCATGGAGCGGAAGGGCGAGATGGCCAAGGAGCAGCGTAAACACCTCCGGCGGATGGCCAAAATCGAGCGCCTCCTGGCGGTCGCCACCCAGGAGAAGAAGGAGGCGCTCGCCACAAAGGTGGAGGGGCTTCAGAAGAAAGAGCAGGCGCGACATCTCAGGGTGATGAAGAGGCTGAAGGAACACGGCAAGAAGGCCGGAAAGTGAGGGAACATCATGTTGAGTTCGACGAATAACATAATGAATCGCCTCGCCACGGCGCTCCTCGTGGTCCTGGCGCTCTGCCTGATGATGTGCGGCGGGCAGACGCAGGAGGAGGCACCGTCCGCGGAGGAGCCCACCGAACAGCCGCTCACCAGCGAGGAGATGAAGGCCGTCTCCGACGAGGCCAGTCTGGAGGCAGAGGAGAGCATCACCGAAGAGAACGCCGAAGACGAATACCAGAAGCTCGAGGCGGAGATCGCCGCGGACGGTTGAATGCCACGGTTGGTGTGCTCTGGTGCGAGCGGTTTCAGTCATTGGCTTTTTTCAACATTAGGATATCGGCGCAACTGGACAGGAGCCACGCGAACCTACGAGAAAGACGTGGGGAAGCCGTAATCCAACGACGAATATCGATAGTTGGGAAGCTTGGTTCTGGTATGCTGCAGGGGATGATGCTCCTGACAAGCGACAAAGCGTATCTCGATGCAAAGCGGCTCAAGCAGGGAAAGCGGGTGCTGAAGGCGCCGTTTGACGAGTTGGCGGAATGGATAGGCCATAAGTTCGGCGCCACGGTGCTCAATGTCGTTCCGGATAGAATTGTGAAAGGTGTGCAGCCGACGCTGAGCATCGCGGTGGAGCGCGAGCGCGATCTGTGGATGCTGTGCAACAAGGACCGGTACACTTGCAATTCTCGAAAGGCGGCGGCGGTATCGCGGAAATATCTCTCGCTCATCGAGGATGCGACGCGTCATCGTTCAGTGACTGTTCAAAAGACTCGTGCGTTGTTGGAGATGGGCGCCTTGGCAGAAGACGGCGTGCGAATTTGGGTCGATGTATTTGAGCCCCTGGCCAAGCAGGAGGCGAACGGCTCCGTTACGAAGAGCGAAATCGATGCAATGGCAGGCCGGCTCGGACTCGATGACTTGTGGACGGTCTTTAACGGCTGGACGATTCCGGTCTTCTTTTTCTATACAGAAATGCAGGCAGCTCAGCATCGGACGGACGGTACGATTGAGAACCTCAAAGCGGCCTACTTCAAGCTGCTGAAGCGGTACGACGAGTTTGGCTACTATACCCCAGACACTTTCGACGTCTCCCTGGATTCCAAAGAGAACTTCGACACACGGTATTCGGGTAACTGGTATTACTTTCTGAAATAACGACCGTGTATCATCCGCGGAGCTCGGCAATTTGAAAAGCGGTCTAGGTCGGGTAACCTCCCTCGGCCACCCGACCTAGAGGCTCGGCATTGACGCGAGGATCGCGGCGGGTTTGGTGGTTTCGAGAAGCTGCTTGCCGTGTACTCCATCTACGATGTGAAATCTTCCTCAATAAACGGAGTCGGAAAAGGTCAAAAGGGGTGTCGAGT
>JBNLED010000217.1:0-17437 GCA_050304755.1 Polyangia bacterium
TTCCAAGCTGGCAATCGCTGCGCCCGTCCGGCAAGGCGCGAGGAGTGGAGAATACTGGGGGTATTTGACCGACGAGCAACGCCGACGGGCGGGATGCAGCGGTTGTCAGATGGCAAGTTAATTTTGATCAGAGGCCTTAGAAAAGCGCCGTCGAGAGCCCGGACCAGAGGTATCGGACCGAGACGAACAGGATGACGGCGGCGAGGATCCATTTTATTATCTTCGCGGCGACCCGCTTCTGGAGGCGCGCGCCCGTGTACATCCCCACCGCGCCCCCGGCGCCGAGGAGGAGCCCGAGGGTCCAGTCCGGCGTCACCGCCAGGTGGGGATAGAACGGTGCGACGGCCTGGTAGAAGACCACCCCCGCCACCGAGGCCGCGAAGGTCCCCATCAGGGTCGCGCCGGCGATGGTGTAGACCGGAAGCCCGAAGACGGTGATGAAGACCGGCGCGATGATCGCCCCGCCGCCGATGCCGTAGATCCCGCCGACGATCCCGACGACGAGGCACAGGACGAGGACGCCGATGCTCGAGACTCGATAACGGCTGCCCTGGAACGCGTACTCGAGGTGCGACAGCCCGAAGGAGACGACCCGGGTGGACGGCGTCCCGGTCCGTCCGGGACGCTCCGCGGATGTGTGGAACCGCTCCTCGGCGCGGCGCTGAGCCCCCTTCGGCCTGAGCGCCCCCCATGCCATGCGACCGCCGATGGTGAGGAGCACCATCGCCGCGAACAGCTTGAAGCGGCTGGGATCCGGGAGATATCGCACCCGGATCAGCGTGCCGAGGAGCACCCCCGGCAGGGTCCCGGCGACCACCAGCCCGGTGAGGGGCAACACCATGCGCCCCTCCCGGATATACCGGACCACACCGCTCGGAATGGCGACGACGTTGAACAGCTGGTTGGTGGCGCTCACCGAGGGGGAGGTGATGCCGAGGATCGACATCTGGAACGGCAGCAGCAGGAACGCGCCGGACACGCCCCCCATCGAGGAGAGGGCCGCGACCAGGAACGCGACGAGGGGAGAGAGCCAGTACCACAGCTCGGTGCTTTCGTTGAAGACGCTCATTCTTCACCTCGGCCGCGCTTCGGATCTCCGGGCGGCGGACTCGACCCCTGGAGGTCGTCGGCCATCACTCGAAGATGTACGAGATCCGCTTCCGGAGCTCGTCCCGGACCCGCCGGAACGCCGCCAGGCGGGTCTCCTCGTCCCCTTCGACGGCCGCCGGATCCGGCAGGCCCCAGTGCAGGCGAAGAGCGCGTCCGAGAAACACGGGACACTCCTCCTCGCCGCAGAGGGTGATGACCGTGTCCACGGTGGCGGGGTCGATCTCGGAGACGTTCTTTGCGGCGTGCCGGGCCGTGTCGATCCCGAGCTCCGCGAGGACCAAGGCCGCCTCCGGCCGCAACGCGGTGGGGTGGGAGCCCGCGGATTGGACCCGCACCGTCTGCGGCGCCAGCAGCCGGGCTACCCCCTCGCCCATCTGGCTCCGGGCGGAGTTGGCCACACAGAGGAACAGCAGCCCCCCGGGGCCGAGCTCCCGGAGCACCGCGGCCTCCACCATCCACTCAGGGGGAAGCCCGTCATCGGTTCGGGGTTCCGCCACCTCCCGCCCGTTGACGCGAAGGACCGGCGCCCGGTGTTGGTCAGCGGCCGCCGACCGTCTCACCGAGATGCCGGGACCGAGGCGCCCGGCCACGCCGTTCGCCAGGGCGAGGGCCGCCGTATCATCGCTCTTCTCGGGAACCAAAACCTCTATCGTGATATCGGGCTTCGTCATGGGGTGACCTCCTTCAGTCCGAAATACTTCCTGCCGAGCCAGAGGGACACATGGACCAGACCGATGAGCACCGGCACCTCCACGAGGGGGCCGATGACCGCCGCGAGGGCGCCGCCGTGATGGAGGCCGAAGGTGGCCACGGCCACGGCGATGGCGAGCTCGAAGTTGTTGGACGCCGCGGTAAAGGAGAGGGTCGCGGCCTGCCCGTAGCTCGCCCCCACCTTCTTGGACATGAAGAACGAGAGGAAGAACATCACCGCGAAATAGATGAGCAGCGGGATGGCGATGCGCACCACGTCGAGGGGCAGCGCCACGATCTTCTCCCCCTTGAGGGAGAACATCACCACGATGGTGAACAGCAGGGCCACCAGGGTGAGGGGGCTTACCCTCGGGATGAATCGGGTGCGGTACCACGCCTTGCCCTTGGCCCGGAGGAGGGTGAACCGGGTGAGGATACCAGCAATGAACGGGATGCCCAGGTAGATGAAAACGCTCACCGCGATCTCCGAGATGGTGATGTCCACCGCCACCCCATCGAGGCCGAACCAGGTGGGCAGCACGGTGATGAAGACATAGGCGTAGACCGAGTAGAGGAGCACCTGGAAGACGGAGTTGAACGCCACGAGGCCGGCGCAGTATTCGGTGTCCCCCTTGGCGAGGTCGTTCCATACGATGACCATGGCGATGCAGCGGGCCAGGCCGATCATGATGAGCCCCACCATGTATTCGGGCTTGTCATGGAGGAAGAGGAGCGCGAGCCCGAACATGAGCACCGGGCCGATGATCCAGTTCTGGACGAGGGAGAGCCAGAGGACCCGGGTGTTGCGAAAGACCGGCCCCATCTCCTCGTACCGCACCTTGGCGAGGGGCGGATACATCATCAGGATGAGCCCGACGGCGATGGGCACGTTGGTGGTGCCCACGTTGAACCGGTTGATGAAGGGGACCACCGACGGGAAGAGGGTTCCGACGCCCACCCCCACCGCCATGGCGATGAAGATCCAAAGCGTCAGGTATCGGTCCAGAAAAGAGAGCCTGCCGGCCACTTGGCGTCTGTTGTTCATCCTTTTATCTCCTTATTATAACGGTCGCATCGAACCGCGGCTCGGGAGACGTTGATGGGGAGCGGATCATCTCGTCCATGAACATCTCAAAGAGAAACACTAATAATCGCCAGGGGGCTCAATCCTCTTCCAATGGCGATATAGCCTGTCTATAGGGACATGTGCAAGATCATCAAAGACGACTGATGTCCGTCGCGGTTCGTCGGCCGGGTTCGGGGGGCTCTCGACCATCTCGTCGACCGAGGACATACCAATTTGTCGAATACCTTCTGATACAAATTCGAGGAAACGGTAAATCTATTATCATTGTAGATTTTGATACCAGATTCTTAAGTCTTGAAGTAATTTTTCACCTTGGTGGAAGCGGATATCTCCTGGCATCTCCCTTGCAAAAATAGGTCAGCCGAACGGAAAACAGGCGGTCATGATGAGACGCGCCGCGTTTTCCATAATCATCAGACAAAGGAGTTGAAAATGTCGAAGAGAAGGTATTCCAAAACAGCGCTGATTATTGTTATGGGTCTGGTTATCGGGCTGGCCGGTCTGGGGTGTGAGGACATCGCGGGTGACGCCGATATCTCGGAAAACAGCTCGAACCTGAACGGGCAGGATGGTCAGGGCAGCCAGGCCGCGAACGGTCAGGGAGAAAGTCTGAACAACCAGGGCGAGCCCCAGGGTGATGGTGAACCGCAGGGTGATGGCGAGCCGCAGGGTGACGGTGATGGCGAGCCGCAGGGTGACGGTGACGGCGAGCCGCAGGGTGACGGTGATGGCGAGCCGCAGGGTGACGGCGACGGCGAGCCGCAGGGCGACGGCGAGCCGCAGGGTGACGGTGATGGCGAGCCGCAGGGTGACGGCGAGTGCGATAGCGAAGGGGACGGTCTGATGAACGGCGATGGAGACGGTGATGGCGAACCGGATTGCGACTGCGTGTGTGAGTGTGACGGCGACGGCGAGCCGCAGGGTGATGGTGATGGCGAGCCGCAGGGTGACGGCGAGCTGCAGCAGGGTGATGGCGAGCTGCAGCAGGGTGACGGCGAGCCGCAGGGCGACGGTGAGTGCGATAGCGACGGCGAGCCGCAGGGTGACGGCGACGGCGAGCCGCAGGGTGACGGCGACGGCGAGTGCGATGGCGAGTGCGACGGCAACGGCGAGCCGCAGGGCGACGCCCAGATCCAGATCTAGATCCAATCCGTCAGACCTCGCCCCGTCCCCCGCGGGGGTTTCGCTTCGATCTCACAAAGGTTTCAACCCGTACAATCCTCGAGGGTCGACTTCTATTTCTTTTGCGGAGAGGGAATGGGGCCCAAGACGGGCTCGATGAGCAGGGGAGACCAGTGGAGCATGGCCGTGGTCCGTCGCTTGGTCTCGATGTCCTTGTAAACGTACTCCGCCTGTTCCGCCGATATTCCGATCATCTCGGACAGCCATGACGCCGGCAGGTTGTTGTTGTGGCCGTAGAGCGCGAGATCCATCTGCTCGAACGGGAGGGCGTAGTAGAACTCGTCCTGCCCCTGGGGCAGGCTGTAGGTGTCCGTGGTGGGCCGGGCGTTACAGATCTCCTCCGGGAGCCCGAGGTGCTCCGCCAACGCATACACCTGGGTCTTGTAGAGGTGGGCGATGGGCTTGAGATCGGCGCTGCCGTCGCCGTTCTTGACGAAGAACCCCTGGTCGTACTCGACCCGGTTGGGGGTTCCCACCACGGCGTAGTTCAAACGATCGGCGTGGAAGAACTCCATGGTCTTGCGGATCCGCTGCTTGAAGTTGGTGGCGGCGACGATCTGGAGATACTCCTTCAGATCGAGCCGTCGGGTCATGGTCTCCCCCTCCGGAGACTGGACCACCAGGAGGAAGTGGTTGATGCCGCCCTGGGTGCCCCCCTCGATGGCGATTTTGTTCTTCCACCCCTCGTCGTAATCTGGGAAGACCACCCGGATAGCGTCATCCCGCCATTGATAGCAGCCGATGGCCGCCAACGTGGGCGCTATATCGACCACCTGGTGCTCGATGCCGAGGTGCTCGGCCAGCTTCCGTCCCCGCTGGGTGCTCGCGGAGGCGGAGTCCTGCTCGGGGAGCAGCAGCCCGAACACCTTTTTGACGCCGACAGTCCGAACGGCGAGCGCCGCGCACACCGAGCTGTCGATGCCGCCCGAGATGGCGACGACGAGCCCCCGGCGGTGCAGCTGGTTGCGGAGAAGCTCCCGCGTGGTGGTTGCGATTTTCTCGACCTCCGCTTCGAAGTCGAAGGCCAGTACATCGGGCAGGGTTCTCTTGGTTGCCATGATGATCTCCTTGAAAGAAGGCTACAGCAAGTGCCTTCGCAGCTTACCGGAGCCGGTCTTGGGAAGCTCTTTTGCGTATTCGATGATTTTTGGAATCTTGTATTGCGCCAGGTTCTCCAGGCAGTGGCGCTGGATGGCCTTGGAATCTAGGGAGGCCCCCGCCTTCGGCACGATGACGGCCTTGATGATCTGCCCCAGCATCTCGTCGGGGACACCGGAGACGCCCACCTCCGCGATGCCGTCCAGCTCGCAGATGACCTCCTCGATCTCCTTCGGGCTGATCCGCTGTCCCCCGCTCTTGATCATCTCCGAGCTCCTGCCGTCGATGAAGATGAAACCGTCCTCGTCGAAGTGGGCGAGATCGCCGGTCATCAGCCATCCGTCCTTCAGGACCCCCCGGGTCATCTCGGGATCCTTCCAGTATCCCAGCATGATGTTCTCTCCGGTGGCGCAGATCTCACCGCTCTTGTGGGGCGGAAGCGGGGCGCCGTCCTCACCGCGGATCTCGATCCGGACCCCCGGGATGGGGATGCCGCAGGACCCCAGCTTCTCCTCAAGGCGCTCCGGGGGCAGGTAGGTCAGCCGGGCGGTGGCCTCGGTCTGTCCGTACATGATGAATATCCTGATGTGGGGGAGCACCCTCTTGAGCCGCTCCTGATTCGCCGGCGGCATGGGGCCGCCCGCCTGGGTGATGTACCGGAGGGCGCTCAGATCGTAGTCCTTGAGCTCCGTCCGGGCGAGCAGCAGCGCGAAGGTCGAGGGGACCCCGGAGAAACCGGTGGACCGCTCCGCCACGAGCTTCTCCACCACCCGGTGGGGAAACGCCAGGCTGTTCTCCAGGATGACGGCGCCCCCCACCGCCAGATGGGTGTGGAGGATGGAGTTGCCGTAGGAGTAGTAGAACGGCAGCACATTGACGATTCGGTCGGTCGACCGAAGGTCGAGGTACTCCAGGATGGATCGGGTGTTCGCCGTGAGGTTCCGGTGGCTCAGGGAGACCCCCTTGGGACTGCCCGTGGTTCCGGAGGTGTAGATGATCGCCGCGAGCGCGTCCGGGTCGTTCAGGCGGCCGAGGTCGGGGGCGGGGGCCTCGGCCTTCATCACCTCATCCCAGGTCGCTTCTACAGTCTCGACGGTCTTCAGGGCGGGGCTCTCGCCCACCACGAGGAGCCGGGTATCCGGACCGAGCCCCTCGGCGACGCTCTTGAGCTCCTTGTGTCTGGCGTTGGCCACCACCCACGAGGCGCCGGAGTGGCGGATCCAGTTCAGCAGATCCCGGGCTCTGGCGGCGGTGTTCAGACCGATGGCCGCGCCCCCGGCGGCGAGCGCCCCGTAGTACGTCGCGACATACTCCGGAGAGTTCTCGAGCAGGATGGCCACCCGGGCCCCCTTCTCCATCCCGCGATCTCTGAACAGCCCCGCGACATTACAGATCGATGACCAGAGCTCACCGTAGGTGATCCGGCGATCGCCGTGGATGATGGCCTCGGCGGTCGCATTCCGATGCACCGATTCGGACAGGAGATGGACGAGGGTGCTCACTGGTCCTTGACTCCTTTGCGCCCGAGGTAGGCGACAACGCGGTTGACGGAATCGAGGTTCTCCGGGATCATCTCGTCATCCTCGACCTTGATTTTGAATTCGTTCTGGATGAACTCGATGACCTCCAGAATCCCGGTGGAATCGACGACACCGGTATCGATCAGGGAGACGTCGTTCTCGAGCAGAGTCCCGTCATCCGTAAAAAGGTAGTTCTCCAGAATAAATTCTCGGATGCTGCTTTCAATGGACATCGTAAATCACTCCTTGTTCAATTCGCTTTTTCAATCGCTGTCTCGCAGTGAACGTTTGAATTTATTAAAATAATTCTCGACAAAATGATAGTGCCAAAGCTGCGTCGACAGAATGCCCACAAGGGACATGTTGTCCTTGTAACCGATCGCTCGCCCCTTCTCTATTTTCTTCTTGAGCATCTCGACACGGTTGGCGTCGAAGTAACCGTACTCGCTGATCTTCTGTCGGCTCAGCAGCTCGTGCACATATTCCGGTGTCTCGTCACCGAAGAATGCCGGGATGTCAGGAGCGCGATAGGGCTGCTTGTACCGTTGAACGATTCGTTTAGGCAAGTATTTTCCGGCGGCCCGTTTCAAGAGGTACTTCTCGACGAGGACCTTCATCTTGAGTCGGGGATGCAGCCCCCCCGCGAATTCCATGACCCGGTGATCCAGGAAGGGGAACCGCCCTTCCACCGAGTTGGCGAGGAGCATCCGATCGCCCTGCGAGCTGAGGAGGTATCCGGACATCAGGGTTTTGGTCTCGATGTACTGGGAGCGGTTGAACGGATGCCATCGGGTGAGGTGCCGAGGGAGGAGTGTCTCCAGCGCCTCGTAGGTGTCCCCGTTGAGCCTCTCCTTGAGGTCGTTCGAGAAGAAGTCCTTGCATTTCGCGGTGGTGTTGAACCGCGGCAGATGTGAGAAGTAGGGCAGGTCCGGTGTGTCGAGCCCCTGCCCGAAGAAGCTCTGCAGGTAGGCCTGCGCGCGTCCCGGAGAGATGTCCAGATAGGGATACAGCCGTTTCAGGAGGAGGGGACGAAGCTTCGAGTCGGGATGCCTCGCCCAGAACTGCCGAATCTTGGATTCTTTGAAAATATCGTAACCCCCGAGGACCTCGTCGGCGCCCTCACCGGTGAGCACCACCTTGTAGTTTTGCTGACGGACCAGGCGGGACAATAGGCGCATGGGCACCGGGGCGGTTCTCAATACGGGCGACTCGGTGTGCCAGATGGTGGTCGGAAACTCCTCCCCGACCTGGTTTTGGGCGCAGTGCACCCGGCTGTGGTCGGCCCCAAGGTGCGCGATAAGCTCCTCCTGATAGGCGGTCTCATCCAGGCCGGCGTCGTCGAAGCCGATGGAGAACGTCCGGAGGGGGACGCCGCCGAAGTGGTGTATCAGGGAGGTGAGCACGGAAGAGTCCAACCCGCCGGAGAGATAGGCGCCCACCGGCACGTCGGATCGCAACCGGATGCGGGTGGCGTCGACGAGCAGATCGTGGAGCTCCTCCGCCAGTGTCTGCTCGTCCTCCTGCCGATATGCGCCGTCCTCCGCGAAGGACCAGTCCCAGTACTTTCGGGTCCGGACGGTTCCGTTCTCGGCGATCAGCAGCTCCCCGGGGGGGACCTCGTAGACCCCCTCGAAGATGGTCGCGGGGCTGGCCGGCGCCCAGAATGTCATCAGCTGATCCAGCGCGGTGATGGAAAGCCGGGGCGCCTCGTCGAAGGCCGGGAGCATCGCTTTGACCTCCGAGGCAAAGAGCAGTCGTCCGCTCTGAATCGAATAGAAGAGCGGCGCGATGCCGGGACGGTCTCGTAAAAGGAGCAGTCGCTGCGCTCTCGAGTCCCAGAGGGCGATCGCGAACTGTCCGTTCAGTTGGGTGACGAAGTCCTCGCCGCTCTCCTCGTAGAGATGCACGATGACCTCGGTGTCCGATTTTGTGTAGAATCGATGCCCTCTGGCGACGAGCTCGGATTTCAGCTCGATATAGTTGAAGATTTCTCCGTTGAAGATGACCCAGATGGTCTTGTCCTCGTTGTGAATGGGCTGATCGCCGCTCTCCAAATCGATGATGCTGAGCCTCGTATGGGCGAAGCCGAGGTGATCATCGTTATAGAACCCCGAGCCGTCAGGTCCCCTGTGGGCCATTTGCGCCGCCATGGCCTCCAGGGTGTCGGAACACCGGAGGCGGGAGTCATTGGATAGATTGAATATACCGGCAATTCCACACATGCGCTTTCCCCAATATAGGCGCTAAGTACAGCTTCCCACAACAAAGTGTCCGTTTCGCTTGTCCCGAACGCCGAAGGGCGGCGTTGCTCCTCCTCGAATTGGCGCTGCCAGTCCTTCGTCGTCGCGCCTTGCCCTCGCCGCCCGGTCCTGTGCGATATGGACACTTTCTTCTGGGGCGCTGTACTAAGTACAGCTGCTCCAGAAGTTCAGCCCCATCTCGGTTGTCCCGAGCGCCGAATGGCAGCGATTCTCCGCTTCGAATGCGCTGCCAGTCGCTCGACGTCGCGCCTCGCCGTCGCCGCTCGTTCCGGCGCGATGGGACCAGATTCACTACGAGCCATCTGTATCACATTTGGGGATGAAGTACAGCTGATGTCATCATTGAAACAGCGCGCTTGCCCGAACGCGATCCCCTCGGTTCCGTTCCCCCGCGTGATATCTTAACGATTGAAGGGAATTGAGCGGGCCGATTGACAATAATTGGGGCGACAGAAATGGGGGGCGAGGATAATATATCTTTATAACGTCGGTGAAAAACCCGTGTTTGACAGTTATTATATTTGTAATTGACCAAAACTATAGTATCAGTCATGAACAAGATCGAGCCGATGGAATTGGTAACTTTTCAAAAATTGAAATTGAAAAGAAAGTGAAGCTCAATGGCCGGCTATAGAAAGAATATTGGCAATCTGGCGAAAGAGATTGCGCTCTTTTCTGTTGTCTTACTGCTGTCGGGGGTTTCAACGGCCTGGGCGGATGATATCGTCCTGGCCCCCGGTGATGAGGTTCAGGTCTTTATCCCCGGCGCCGAGCAGGCGGAGCAGAATTATCAAATCGATATTCAAGGAGAGATCAGTCTGGGGATCTATGGAAAGGCGGCGCTGGCCGGTCTCACGATCCGGCAGGCGAACGATCGACTGAGAACCCACCTCAAGAAATACCTCAAGAGCGTCAGCGGCATCTCCATCCTGCTTCGGCAGCGGGGGCGAATCGTGTTGATCACGGGGTGCGTGACCACGCCCGGTGTGATCCGCATCGAGCCGACGGACGACCTCTGGCAGGCCATTCACCGGGCCGGCGGCCTCTCCGCCTGCGCGGATCTGTCCAAGGTGGCGCTGGTACGTCGCGGCGAGGAGACGACAGTCGATTTGAAGTCCTACCTGACGAGGGACTCCAAGACGCCGCTCCCCGAGATCATGACCGGGGACACCCTCCTCGTCCCGTCCGGTCCGGGGTTGTCCGCCTCTGAGATAGCGGCGCCGTTTCTGGGACACGAGGCCATTCGCAACCGGGTCTTCGTGCTCGGTGCGGTGGCCACTCCGGGGGCTTACAATCGAACCCAGAAGATGGATGTCCTCACGATGGTCGCCGCGGCGAACGGTCCCATCGGGACCTCCGATCTCAGCCACGCGGTTGTGCTGACGAAAGACGGGAGCGTGACCGTCGACCTCCAGAAGGAGCTCTCGGGGGAGATCAGGGAGAAACACATGCTGCCGGACGACAGCGGCGCCATCGTCTACATCCCCTTCCTGCAAGAGAACATCGATACCCGCCTCGGAGATCACATCAATGTGCTGGGGGGCTTCGGGCGGCAGGGACGCATTCCGGTGAGCGGGCCGATCAAGCTCATCGACGCGATAGCGCTCGCGGGCGGATTGGCCGAACGCGCGAAGTCGCGGCGGCTGCGGGTGATCGAGGAGGGGCCGGGGTACACCCTGTCGAAACTATACAACCTGAAGAAATATATGAAGCGCGGCGGGGCCGCTGGTCGGGTGATGGTGAACCCCGGCAGCACCATCGTCATCGGGCAGGTCAACCTCGAAGCCTTCAACACGACGATGAGCACGCTAAGCGCCATCGGAATGATCTCGTCGTCCCTCGCGTTATGGCTGACGGCGACCGGGACTCTCGGAGCCGGAGAATGAGCAGGGAAGGACAATGAGAAGACTCGTTCTGGCGGGAATAATTGTGGTCTTCAGCGCCGCGCAGGCGTGCACGCGGATCGCCATACGCCACCAGGATCATACACACCAGCGCATCGCTGTCTCCATCGACGGCAAGACCAGTACGTTGAAGTACGGCGGCGAGCTGAAGAAGAGAGTGTCCAGGGGCCACCATCAGGTCACGGCGATTCCCGAAGGGGAATCCCGTTGTGTCTGGACAGCGGATGGCGAGGGCTGGACATTCTGGGTTGACAAAGAGGCCGTGCTGACGCTCCTCCCTCCGGGGCAGTCCTCCGGCGAAGCGGACATCAAGGGAACGGATGAGCCGAGGTGATTGGTAAGCGGTATGAGTGAAATCCTGTGGGCCAGACAGCAGATGAGCCTGCGGAAGCTGGCGAACCAGTTTCTCGCGAGGTTGAAGAACACGAATGCCACGCGAATCCTGATCACCTCCGTCGAGAGAGGGGACGGGAAGGCGCGGTTCATCAAGGAGCTGGCGGGGGAGATGGCGAGGGTCCAACAGGAGCTCATCCCGTTGCACGCCGCCAACCTCGAGTTCGTCAATCCCGATCGTTTTCTCAACAAGCTGGTTATCGTGTACGGCCCTTCCTACACCGAATCCAACGGTCTGCATACCATCCCCGAGCGGTGGATGCGGGCGTTCGACGCCGCGGTGATCCTCGTCATGCTCAGGAAGACCAAGCAGCGCGATCTGATGCACCTGGTCAGCTGGTTGAAAGAGTACAACATCGGGCACATCTGGCCCATTGTCAACGAGTTCAAGGCCCCCAACACCTCTCAGTTCTGGACCTGGATGAAGACCCGGATGGGGATCTCGAAGATGTCGGAGCCGCCGCCGAGCTTCACCGCCCGATCCGTCTGGGAGCCGGTGCTCTCCCCGGTAGAGGAGCTCAACGCGTTGCCGCCGAGGGCGAATGAGGAGGTCGACGAGCACGAGAGCGTCAAGACGATAATGGGGGTCCGCGCCGCGCCGGTCAAACCAGTCGAGACGACCAGCATCCAGCCCACGGACGTGGTCATCGTAAAGAAACGGATCAGCTCCAAGCCTCCTCGGAAGATCACGGTCGAGACCGACGGCCCGAGGTCTCAACCCCCTAAAATCAGCAGTGTTCCGAAGTCCACCGCCACTCAAATTCAGGTGACCAACTTCTCGCACACGCTGACTCAACGACAAATCAAGACGATATCGAGCACCCCCCCGCCCAAGATCAATCGCATCAACGAAGTGCCGAAACAGGTGATAACGGCGAGGACCACCATCCGTTCGTCGGCGCCCCCCCCTCCCCGGAGCAAGCCCGACTCCGACGCCCCCGGGGACAAGGACGACGTGAACAAGGATTAATGTCATGTCTGAAAAGAACAAAACTATCCAGCTGAACTTCAAGGCGCTGGGAATTGCAATTCTTCACAGATGGCCGCTCATCGTCATTCCGGTTCTCGTTCTTCCCATAGCGTTCTGGCTCTTGGAGAACAAACTACCCCAGCGCTACAGTGTCAGGGCACAGATCCTCGTACAGGACAGCGTCTCGGTGAATCCGTTCCTCGAGGATATGAGTGTCCCGTGGACCGTCCGCGAGCGGTTGCCCGTGATTGAGGCGATCCTCATCAGCAGGGCGACCCTGGAGAAGACCTTGCGCCATCTCGGAGAGATCAAGAAGGACATGGATCCGCAGACGGTTGATGATATGATCCGTCAGATGCGGAGTCAGCTCTCCGTCTATGGCATGAGGGGCGGACTGGTCAATATCGATTTTGTCGGATACTCCCCGGAGCGGCTTTACAAAGGCCTGGTCTTCCTGGTGGATGTCCTCGTCGAGGCCACGTTGAGGCCCCAGAAACAATCCCTCGAGGAGGCGAGTCACTTTCTGGACAAGCAGATAACTCAGATCAGGGAGGATCTGGTCGAGCTCGAGAAGAAGATAGAACAGTTCAAGAAGGAGAACGCGGAGGAGCTGCCGGAGGTGTTCCAGGCCAACCTCCAGTCCTACATGTCCACCCAGACCTCCCTGATAGAAGGACAGACCGAGCTTCGTGCCGCTCGGATGAGAAAGAAGAACCTCGAGCAACGGCTGAGGGTTTACAACCCGGTGGCGCGGGAGCTCGAGTCCAGCCTGATTCAGGCCAAGACGAAGCTCAGCGAGCTCCAGGCGAAGTATACGGACGAGCATCCCGAAATCGTCGCGCTGAAAGCCCACATCGCACAGTTGAAAAAAGAGCGGAGGGCCGCCAACCTCAAGGTGACTAAGAATGTGAACTTCCAGTCCCTTCAAGGGGCCGCGAAGATGCGTTCGGTCGATGTCGGCGTGGGCCGGGGGGCGTCTAGCAGCGCTCCAGGAGGCAACATCGAGGCCAGGACGGATGATCTCTTCACCAGTGATCTCCTCGAGTACAAGGCCATAACAGCGGAAATTGCCGCCCTCGAGGGGACCGTCTCGGAGTTGAACCGTCACGGGAGGGATACGCTGGATTCGGTCAAGTCCTTCGCGACCACCGAGCGGGTGCTCACCAGCCTGCTGAGAGACTTCGAGGTCAAGCAGAACACCTACACGACGCTGTTGGCGCGCGCCGAGGAGGCGAAGATCACAAAGGCGTTGTCGATGTTCGACGAGGACCAGCAGATCGTGCTCATCGAATCGCCGCGGATGCCGACCTCTCCCATCGGGATCATCGCGAAGCTGAACGCCAGCATCGGCGTCGTCATCGGATTGCTGCTGGGGATTACGCTGGTCATCCTGATGGAGCTCATCAGCGGAACCGTTCGCGATGCCCGGGATATCGAAGCGATCACCGGGCTCCCCGTGATGGGGACGATGCCGCTCTTGTATGGCGATGACAGCCATCAACCCATGAAGTACCTGCGCCGCCATGATCCGAAGTCCACGTAGCCGGCTGACCCTCACCTCGACCCCCGTCGTATATCTGCTCCTGCTGCTCCCGTTGATGACGGCGATCATTTTCCTCTATGTGTATGTGCATCCGCTCGCGCCCATCGGTATGATCGTCGGGTTGTGGTTTCTCTACTTCGCCGTGAAGAGCCCCTTCTTTCTCTTGCTGAATTTCCTGGTATTCGCGATGGCCTGCCTCGCGGGCTTCATTCCGTTGCTGGGCGCCATCGGCGCGGGAAAAATCATCTCCATCGGATCTCTCGCGGTTCTTGTGCTCTCAAAGGCGCTCGGCAGGGATATGACGATCGTCCGCTCCAGCTATTACCCATGGATTCTCATCCTCGGGGCGATGCTCGTCATCTCGGCATTTCGGGGGACCGATCCGCCCGGCGGCATGACCTTCTTCACTGATGGTTTCATGAAGACGATGATTCTCTTCTTGCTTATCCTCAACACAATCACTACCCGATCGCAGCTCGTCACCCTGCAGGTGGTGTTGTGCCTCATCTGCTCATTCTGGGGGGGGTATGCGATCCTCGGCCAGATCCTCGGGTATGACCCGCTCACCGGCGGGGCGCTGATAGAGGGGTCCCGGGCGGGCGGCGTCGCGGTCTATGCAGACCCAAACGATCTGGCCCAGCTCATCCTGTTGTCCCTCCCGTTTATGTTGACCGCGACCATCGAGCTGAGGTCCTGGCGCCGGTTGGTGTTCGGTTTGTGTTTGTTGTTGTCCCTCGGTGGGATCCTGTCCACACAATCCCGGGGGGGGCTCATCGGCATCGCGGTCGCGATGGGGATCGTATTCAGCCAGTACATCAAGAACAAAATCGTTCTGGCAGTGGTCCTCGTCGGCTTTCTACTAACGGCGGTCGCGCTGTCGGGAATGAACGAGAGAGAGAGCGGCGGGAACATGGGATTGGGGGAGCTGGACGACTCCGCCCAGCACCGTCTGGACGCTTGGAAAGCAGGGCTGAGGATGGTCGTGAGAAACCCCATCAGCGGTGTGGGGTACAATCGCTTCATCGATAATGTCTCCGATTACGCGACAGTGCCGTTGAGACCCATGGCACCCCACAATACATTTATTCAACTCGTCTCGGAAATCGGGGTCATCGGCGGGACCGCGTTTTTTGTCATGTTCTTTTTATCATTCAAAATCGCATATCTGATGAGGCGAAAGAGGAAAGTCGAAGACGAGGAACGCCCGCGGACCCTCTGGCATGTCATGACAATGAGCCTTTTTCCCGGGATGAGCGCCTATTTCACGGCCGCTTGCTTCCTGAGCTCCGCCTGGTTGGACAGCACCTATGTCCTCCTCGCCCTGGCGGCGATCTGTTACAACCTCGTGGACTTGAAAGAGGACAAGAGCGACGAGGGCGGGTCTCGAAATCCCCCGACAGAGCTGGTGCGCTTCAGCCCGGAACGTTGACCCCGCTGAGGCCGGTGCGCGGCGGGAATGAACTGTTCGGTGCAGGATTTGTAGGCGAAGAGCCTCTTGGCTTTTTTGGGGAATAAACGAATTTGAGGCTTGTTAGTTGCTCAAAAATCGTCATTATCTCCGGGCGATACCGGTTTATTTGGAGATGACATCGTGACCATGATCAACGCAACGAACCTGACCAAGCGATACGGGGACACGCTCGCGGTAAACGATATGAGCTTTGATATCGGCGCCGGGGAGTGTGTGGGGCTCCTGGGGCTCAACGGCGCCGGAAAGACCACCCTGCTCCGGATGATGTGCTGTCTGCTCACCCCCACGTCGGGGCGGATGACGGTGGACGGCGCCGACGTGACCGAGTCTCCGGAGCAGGTGCTCCCCGGTATCGGCTTCCTTCCCGATGTTCCGCCCCTCTATGGCGAGATGACCGTCCGCGGATTCCTGGAGTTCGCCGCCCGGCTCCGGCAGGTGCCGGCGGGGGAGGTGAAGCCCCGGGTGGCCGATGCGGTGGAGAAGGGCGCCCTCGAGGCGGTGGTGGACCAGCGCATCGATACACTATCCCACGGCTACAAGAAACGGGTCGGCATCGCCCAGGCCATCGTCCATCAGCCGCGACTGGTGATCCTCGACGAGCCCATCGCGGGGCTCGATCCCGCGCAGATCGTCGGCATCCGGGAGCTGGTGCGGAGCCTTCGGGGGGACCACACCATCCTGGTGTCCAGCCACATCCTCACCGAGATCAGCCAGGTCTGCGACCGTATCATCGTCATCCATGAGGGGCGCATCGTGGCCTCGGGCACCGAGGACGAGCTCACCGGACGGCTCGGGGAGTCCTCCTCGTTGGTCGTGGAGGTGGCGGGGGACACGGAAAGGGCCGCCTCGCTTATCGAGGATCTCTCCTATATCACCCGGTGCGAGGTGACGAAAACCGCGGAGGGCGCCGCTCTCGCGGTGGAGGTCTCGAAGGATATCCGGGCGGAGCTGAGTCGGGCCCTGGTGGAGGCCGGGATCGACCTGCTCGCCCTGTACAGGAAGCGGAACCGGCTGGAGTCCGTCTTCCTCGATCTCACCGGTCAGAAAGGGGGCGAGGCATGAGAAACCTTCTGCTGCTCGCGAGGCGGGAGCTCGGATACATCCTCCGGTCTCCCCTCGGGTTCGTGGTGGCGGCCCTGGTGCTCGCGGTGGACGGGCTCCTCTTCAACGTCCGCGGCCTCGGCGGCCCGGACAAGCTCTCCACCGCGGTGCTGGTGCAGTTCTTCTTCGATCTCTCCGGGGTGACCATGATCGCCTCTATCCCCCTCTCCATGCGCCTGCTGGCGGAGGAGCGGCAGACCGGCACCATCGACCTCCTGCTCACCTCCCCCATCAAGGACTGGCAGATCGTGGTGGGAAAGTTCCTCGGGGCGTACGGATTCATGATCATCCTCACCGCGGCCACCATCTACATGCCGCTCCTCGTGCTGGTGCATGGCAAGATCGCCTGGGGCCACCTCTTCGCGGGCTACCTCGGCGTCGTGCTCCTGGCCGGCGGATCTCTCTCCGTGGGGATCTTCGGATCGGCCCTCTCCAGGAGCCAGATCGCGGCGGTGTTCATCTCCGCGTTCCTGCTCACCGCGATGGTGATCTTCTGGCTGCTGGCGAAGGTGGCGGACGATCCCCTGCGGGAGGTGTTCATGTATACGGCGATCCACAACCTCCACTTCTCCTCCTTCAAGTCGGGGGAGATCCACCTCCGGGACATCGTCTATTATGCATCGGTCTGTACCTTCTTTCTCTTCGCGGCGACGCGGATACTGGAGTCACGGCGATGGCGATAGAAAAAAGAGAGAAGCGTCCCTTCGGCGCGCTCAGCGGCCCCTACCTCCTCACCGCCTACCTGGCGGGGGTGGTGGCGATTTACGTGGGCGAGCGTCTCATCGGCGGCGAGGGAAGGAGTCGCTTCACGGTGTCCGGGTTGGGGGGCGCCCTCGCGACGCTCTCCTGCCTGATCTGGATCCGGGCGTGGTGGGCGTCCAAGGGCCCCGCCCGCACCGTGGAGCGATTCGCGGCCCTGCTCGCTTGGGGCGGTCTCCTCTCCCTTGCCGTGTACGTCCTCTCTTCGGACATCGTCAATGGACCGACGCCGGTGGTCCAGTCCCGCGAGGCGGGCCTCGGGCTCCGGCAGTTGCTCTCGGCGATTTGGCCGGTGGGGCTCGCGTGCACGTTGCTCCCCCTCATCTTCGTCCAGTGGAGCGCCGCGTC
>JBNLED010000218.1:0-87387 GCA_050304755.1 Polyangia bacterium
GATAATCCCGAGAACGGTGCCGAACAGCCCGATGAACGGCGCGTTGTTGCCCACCGTCCCCAGGAACGCCAGGTTCCGCTCCAGCCGTGACTTCACCAGGATGAGCTCGCTGGAGGCGGCCTCATCCACCGCGTCGGGCCCCTGCTCCGCCTCCACCAGGGCGGCCTTGGCCACCTGAGCGGCCACGCCATTCTTCTTTTCGAGCAGCTCCCGGGCGCCTTTGAAGTCGTGCTTCCTAAGCAGCTTCACGATCTCCTTGCTGAGGGATTGGATATCCGTCCGCTTGCCGATGAAAAAGATGACCCGCTCCACCATGATGGAGATAGACACCAGAGAGAGGACCACCAGCACCCACATGACCCATTCCGCGCCGAGAAGCGCGAATCCTTTAAAACCTTCGATAATATTCATGAGACTCTACCTAGCTCCTTTTGCTACTTGTAACGCACAAGTGAGAGAGAACTGTCACTTAGAAAACAACTTTTACAACATTTTTCTTTGCTCTTTATTCGAAAATTCTCCCCGGCATCCGATATGCCGTTAATGGTTAGTTTATAATGAATGAATCATGGAAAACGATATAAAATGACGGGCAATCTCCAAACCGAGAAAGTGACGGCGCTGCTCGCCGACGCCGCCAGCCGGGAGACCTTCTCGGCCGCGCAGGCCGCGTTCGGTCACCCGGGCGGTCCCTTGACCACCATTAGCGTCGGACGGTCCGTCAACGGCCCCGCGGATGACCACACCCTCTTCGATATCGCCTCATTGACCAAGCTCTTCATTGCCACCGCGTGTCTGCGGATGGTTGCCGACGCCGCCCTCCGGTTGGACGACCGCCTGGACCGCATTCTCTCCGAAGCCGCCGGGAGTCCGGCGGGCGCCGCGACCCTGGAGCAACTCCTCGCTCACGAAGCCGGGCTCATCGCCTGGCGCCCCCTCTTCGAGAGCATCCCCATGGGAGAGCGGGGAACCCCCAAGGGGCGGGAGGGGATAGTGGCCGCCGCTCTGGAATCCCCGCTCGAGGCGCCCCCCGGTGCCCGCGCCGTATACTCGGATTTGGGGTATATCCTCCTCGGCCGGGCGCTCGAGCGCATCGCGGAGCGCCCCCTTGATGAGGTGATCTATCAACGAGTGGCGAATCCTCTGAGCCTCGAAAGCGTGCGTTACCGCCGCAACCGAGGCGGTGGGAGGGAGAACATCGCCCCCACCGAGCGCTGCCCCTGGCGGGGGAGAGTGCTGGCGGGAGAGGTCCACGACGACAACGCATGGACCATGGGAGGCGTCGCGGGGCACGCGGGTCTGTTCGCCACGGCGCGGGACGTCGCCGCGTTCGGTCAGGTCTGGCTGGAGTGCCTCGATGGCACCGGCTGGTTGCCCCAAAATCTGGCGATCCAATCGGTGACTCGGCGCCCTCACGGACGGGGGCTGGGATGGGATCTCAAGAGCCCAACGGGATCTTCCTGCGGTGAACGGTTCCCCGCGAATGCGTTCGGTCATCTCGGTTTCACCGGATGCTCTCTCTGGATCGATCCGGAGCGCCGCCTCTCAGTCGCCCTGATGACGAACCGGGTTCACTTCGGACGCGAGAACCCAAAAATCAGGGCCTTCAGGCCGCGATTCCACGATGCGTTGTTTGAAGTGCTGGAGACAGAAGGTTAGATCTTCTCCGCCGGATGAGATCCCGGAGGCTTGGGGAGGCTGGCGTCGGGTTCCTGATCCACGTGAATCGGAAACCGGGGGGTCGTCCCGTTTTGGATGGCGCGTTTCCTGTCCTTCCCGCTCGCCCGCAGTCTCTTCTTCCGAATCATTTTTCTCTTCTTGGTCAGTGATCCCATGATATCCTCCTCGAAACTCCATAAATCGAGCTCGTCATCAGCGGCGGCATGCTAGGCCGCCCGTCCCGGTACGTCAAGTACAAATTAGATTTTCTCGACACGACTACAATAGGCTCTCGGCACCGGCCCCCATACGGCGAACGATATTGTTTGACGCAGCTTCCCAGCTCTCCTATAGTTCGAAAGACATAATCATTTGTTCAGATAATTATGTGAACAGGAGGGATTTTCAAAATGGCAGAAGGCGTCAACAAGGCGATATTGGTAGGAAATTTGGGAAAAGACCCCGAGCTCAGTTACACTCAGAGTGGCGTAGCGCGAAGTCGCTTTTCATTGGCAACGACGGAGTCCTACAACAACAACGCCGGCGAACGCCAGGAGCGTGTGGAGTGGCACAATATCGTGGTATGGGGAAAGCAGGCCGAGATTGTCTCGAAGTTTCTTCAGAAAGGGCGTCAGGTCTACCTCGAAGGTCGCATCCAGAACCGCAGCTATGACGACAAAGATGGAAACAAACGCTACATCACCGAGATCAATGCCAACCGCGTTATCTTCCTCGGCGGACGAGGGGATGGCGGCGGCGGGGGTTATGGCGGTGGTGGCGGTGGTGGCGGTGCTGGCGGTGGTTACGGCGGCGGCGGCGGCGGCGGTTACGGCGGTCCTTCCGGCAATGGACCGGGCGGCGGCTCTGACGGTTTTAGCGGCGGCGGCACGGGCGGTGGCGGCACGGGCGGTGGCGGCATGGGCCCTGGCCCCAACGATGACGACATCCCGTTTTAGCGCCATGGGCGCGGGGGGGTGAGATGCGCTCAGAAGCTCCCCTCTCCCTCATTCGAGCCCCCAAACAAGCATCATTATCTGCTGCGAGCACCGATCCCCCAGAATCCACGGGATGTTCTCCCGGCGTCGCCCCGGTCGGATCAGCGACCGGCGCGGCTCTGGTCCGAGCGGCTCATATCCTCAAACACCTCGGCGCTCTCGCGACGAAAACCCCGATGGTGTGGGGGCTCGTCGTCGCCCTGTTCCCCGTGCTCTCCTTCTCTTGGGGCACGGTGGACGATATTCGCTATAAAATCAAAGGCGCGGACGGCAATCTGTGGTCCAAAGTGCTCGGCGGCGGACGCCTCATTCGAGGGGACGAGCTGCCGGGCACGGTGACCTTCACGTTCGATGACGGTCCGGATCATCGCACCACCCCGATTCTCCTGGACCAGCTCGACCGATACGATATCAAGGCCGCGTTTTTCGTGAACGGCTCCAAATTTCACCCGCTCACGGCGGGGGGCTTGGAGAACCGTGCGGTGCTTCGCGACATGTACCGGCGGGGGCACTTCATCGGCAGCCACACCTTCTCTCACAAGGACATCTCCGCTCTGGACGACGCCGGCTGGCAGATGGAGGTGGGGCACGCGGAGCTGCTCATCCGGAGTATCATCGGCCGAAGGCCGTGGATCTTCCGTCCGCCCTTCGGAAAGACCGACGCCAAATCCAGGGAACGACTCCTGCTGGACGGGTACACCACCGTCATGTGGAACCTCGATTCCGGTGACTGGAAGGCGAAGAGCAGCAGCGCGTTGTTCGACAACGCCAAGCGACTCCTGACGGAGAACCCCAAGGGCGGGGTATTTCTCTTTCACGACACCAACCGCAGCACAGTGGAAGCCTTCCCGCTCATCGTCGAGTGGATCCAGGAGCACAACGCCCGGCAGCGGGTGCTCGGGCATCCGGAGCTAAATATCGTGGGGTTGGAGCACTATGTCTCCAAACGAAAACGCTAGATCCCAGTGGGATCTCGGCAATAAGACCTGATGGGGCAAGCAATGGTATCAAGGAGCGACGACGATTCCGTGATGAGGTCGGGGCATTCGATAAAAATCCACCTCATCATCCTGGGGGTCTTCCTCGTCGCATTCTTCGGCCTGGAGACGTTTGACTGGATCGCCGGCGACGCCCTCGACCGGTACGGGATACGGCCGCGCACCCTCCAGGGACTGAAGGGGATCCCCCTCGCCCCCTTCCTCCACGCCGACTTCGTCCACCTCCTCGGCAACGCCCTCCCCTTTGCCCTGCTGGGCTGGCTCATTCTGCTTCAGGGGGTCTGGCGATTCTTCGGTGTCTACCTCCTCGTGTGTATCACCGCGGGCATCGGTCCATGGCTCCTGGGTGACGCCGGCACGGTGCACATCGGCGCCAGCGGTATCATCTTCGGGTTCCTCGGGTATCTGCTCTTCGGGGCCCTCTTTCGACGGAGCCTCAAATCCGTCCTCCTCTCGCTGGCAGCGGGGGCCCTATACGGGGGGCTCGTCTTCGGCATCCTGCCGGGCGCCCCTGGTGTCTCCTGGGAGGGCCATCTCTTCGGATTTCTCGGCGGCATCCTCGCCGCCCGCCTCTTCTCCTCGAGACAGACGCCTCATGAGCCGAGCTGAGGCATCGCGGTCAGTCGCAATCGTCCTCAATCTCGACCCCCCGATCCTCGAGCGCGGCGATATCATACAGGGTCGTTTGATCGTCGCAATTGATGGGGTTGTCGATGAAAGAGACGCGATCATCGCTGCTCAAACCTGCATTCTCGACGAGCGATGAGAGATCGCTGATCCGGTTCCCCGATAGGTCGAGGTAGTTCAACTCGGTCAGGCCCGCCAGAACCGAGATGTCGCTGATGCGGTTGTGGGAGAAGTAGAGGGACGTCAGCCCGGTCATCTCCGCCAGGATTGAAATGTCGCTGATGTTGTTATAGTAGCCTTCAAAATAGGTCAGGTTCGTCAGGTCCGCCAGGACCGAGATATCGCTGATCTCGTTGGCGCCGAGGTCGAGGAAGGTGAGCGCCGTCAGATCCGCCAGCGCCGAGACATCGCTGATGCCTCCGCATCTGAGGGAGAGCTCCGTCAGGCGCGTCAGCCCCGCCAGGGCCGAGATGTCCCCGACGGGGTTGTCGGAGAGGTAGAGAATCGTCAGCTCGGTCAAGCCGGCCAACGGGGAGATGTCGTTCACACTGTTGCGATAGAGGCGGAGGGAGGTCAGTCGGGTCAGGCCGGCCAGGGGCGAGATATCGCTGATGCGGTTGGCGCCGAGGTCGAGGGACGTCAGATTGACCAGGCATTGGATCCCCGCCAAGTCGAAGATGCCGTCGGCGTATCCGTTCAGGCTCGTCAGTTCGGCCACCTCGTCGAAGGAGATGTCCCCCTCGGGCTTGAGGAGGGCGACCCGGACGCTCACCTCGAGATTCGCATCCGGAAACACGATGATGTCCGGGCACTCCGGCGGCATCGGGTCCGTCGAGGGCGCGTCCGTGTTCGTCCGGGTATCACCGGAGTCGGTGTCGGTATCCGCGTCGCTCGGAATCCCCTCCTCGCCGCGGAATTGCCCGTAACAGGCCGTCGCCTGAAGCCCCAGAAACAAAAGGCCCAATCGCAGCGCCGATTTGAGGTAACCTGTCATCCTGAAAACCTGCCGTCCATAGTTTCGATCGTTGCCGTTTATCACCCGCATCACTTCTCTCCACGGTCCGGGGCAGTGAGATGACCCGATTCTACCAGATTTCGGAACACAACGCTGCCCCATGTGCGCCCATCAGTATCCCCGATACACCGTCGATAGCGGCACCTCGAAGGTGGACAGGTCGGCCCCCGCCGACGATAACCCGCCCCTCTTCGGGGAGCCGATCTATATAATCTTTGACCGACATCCCCTCCCCTCTACAATTATAAAGGGGTAATCAATGAAGTCTTTGTCATCAGATGGATACCTGTTCTTCGAGATGAACACCTCTCTCTTCGGTGTGGACTCGTCCTATATATCTCAGGTGGTTTCCGCCGACAGGATCTTCTCACTTCCCTTCATGCCCAAGTGGGTGGTCGGGTTCTACGCTGTCGACACGGCCGTTTTCCCCATCGTCGACCTCTGCGTTTTCGCCGAAATCACTGACGCGCCGATGCTGAGGGACAACTACAAGCTCCTGCTGCTGAGCTACAATCGCATGAACATCGCACTGCTGGCGGACTCCTTCCTCTCCATCCAGGTAGTGGCATCCGAACGGGTCCGGGACTCCCTCATCCCCGAACCCTACACGGGCTCGCCGGAAGGGAGCGACTTACTGCGAAGAGGCGCTTTCGACAACCGGAGGTTCTTTCTCTTCGACCCGCTCACGCGCCGGCGCCGCTCCATGAGGATACCGCCGGGCCCCATGACCCCGTCGATGTCGAGCTACTACATCCTGTTTTCAATCGGCGCGTTCTCCTACGGGCTCTCGGTCGATGATGTCACCAGCATCACCGACATCGCCGATGATCCCAGCGCACCGGAACGCGACGGTGGGGACCTCACGCCGCTACCGACATCTCATTTCCCTTCCCTGTCGAGCAGGAGGCCTTCTCGGCGATTGGTCATGAAATTCCTGGGGGCGCTCTACTCCTTGGACGTCGATTCCATATTCAATCCGCCCATATGGAATCTGGACGTCATCCCCTTTCCCGAATTTCTCAACGACTACATCCATCCGAATCTATACCGGGGGATCTGTATGACAAAGGACAGGCGCGCCGTATCCATCCTGGATCTGTCTCAGATCGTGCTTTGAACCTTGAAATCCCAATAGGTCGGGATGACGCGGGTAAGGGGAGGGGAGCCGTGCTTCCGGGAAGGTGACCTCAGGACACGCTCGAGCGCCTCAGCACTTGGCGATGCCCTCCTTGCATCCATCGTGCTCCGGGTTCTCGTCGAGTCCCCGACGGAACATCCCCTTGGCCTTACGAGGTTCTCCCTGGCGGAGCCAGATGTCTCCGATATGCCAGTAGATATCAGCCTTGGAGACATCGACGGAGGGATCGAGCCGTTGCAGCAACAGCGCCCTGAAGAGCTTCATCGCCCGATCATAGTTCTCCATCGAGTAGTTGAGCATGCTGAGCGCCATCAGCACCTCGACGTTCGAGATGTCCAGCTTGTAGGCCGCCTCCAGATGCTCGAGCCCCTTGTCCTGCTGACCGCGGGAGAGGTAGGCCTTGGCGAGGCGATGGTGGTAGACCGCCGCCTTCTTCGAACGCTTGGCTCCCCCTTGAGTCTCCGCGTCGATCAGCGCCTCGATCACTGGGATGGCATCCTCTTGACGGCCGGCGGCGATATACGCATCAGACAGCATGAGCAGGACGTCGATGTTGTCCGGAACCATCTCCCGGGCCTTCTCCAGGGTGACCACGGCGCCAGCTTCGTCGCCTATCGATTTACTCTGGAGATCCGCGATCTCGACGAGCTTCGACACCTTCTCTTCCTTCTCTTCGAAGCAGGCCTCCTCGCGGACGAGCGCCGAGAGCAAGCCCTGGTGATCTCCGACGAAGCGACAGTACTCCTGCAGCGCCGCGTTGGCCTCCATATGGGCCGGGTTGAGATCGACCGCTATCTGGAGCTCCCCGGCGGCGCGGGCTTCGTCCTCCATGTGCCGCTTGTAAAGACGAGAGAGCCGGTAGTGCACCTCCGCCTCCTCGACACCGCCGCGGCCCGTAGAGGCCGCCCGCTTGAGGACCTCCTCGCACTTCTCCCAGTCCTCGGTGGATTCATAGAGGCGGGCGAGGGCCGCGAGCGCGAGGGTGTGCTCATCGTCCCGTTCCAGAACCCGCTCGTAGATATCGGTCGCCCGATCCGTGTCGTTCAGCTGCTTGTCCAGCAGATCGCCCACCTGGACCAGGAGACGAAGCTCCGTCTCCGTGTCCCCTGCATCGCGGGCGCGATCCACCTGTCCCTCGAGCAGCTCGACCAGGTCGTGCCACCGTTCCGTCTTGCGGTACAGCCGGGTCAGCGCCTCGACCACCTCGTCGTCATCCGGTCGAATGAGAATGATCTCGTTGAGGTGACCGATAGCATCGTCCGGCTCCTCGAACTGCTTCTCATCCAGCGCGGCCAGCTCCTTCAGCAGCTCCACCCGCTCCGACTCGTCCCCCGAGGACGCGACCTGATCGATCATGAACTCTCTGAGATCCGCGTACTGTTCCAGCTTCCGGTACAGGGTCTTGAGCTGCCCCGCCGCCGCCTTGTCCACGGGATCCTGCTCGATGATCTGCCGATAGAGATCGAGGGCCTCGTCCACCTTCTCGAGGGCCTCGAGGTAGATCGTCGCGGCCTGGTGGCGGTAGCGGTTGGCCTCCACCATATCCACCGTATACTCGGCTCTCGCGACCAGGTACTCCACCTGCGCGGTGTAGTCCCCCTCATCACGGGTAATCGAGATGAGCGCGTCCAGCGAATCGATGTCCGCCTCGTCCAGCTCTCTCACCGCAAGGTATGCCTCCTTGGCCTGCTTCGCATCCGAGAGCTCGGAGCGGGCGATTTCGGCGATGGACATGTACAACGCCTTCTTGGCCTCGTAGTCGTAGACCGCGTCCGCGCGCTGCCGCATGATGGGCAGCAGATCCTCGAACTTCCCGAGGTTCTTCAGGAGCTCCTCGAGCGCCAGAAGGGCGTCCATGTGCCCCGGCTCCTTCTCGAGCACCGAGCGATACATCGACTCCGCCTTGACCGGATCCCCCACGTTCGTCGCGGCCCATTTCGCTACCTGGAGCCATAGATCCACCGCCGCGGAAGGATCGATTTCGTCGCGGTTGGCGACCGCCTCGACCGCGTCCGCCAGGGCCGCCCAGGCGCCGAGGGTGGTGGCCAGTCGTTCGAGCTCGTTTAGGAGGGAGAGCTCCTCGGGATCCAGGCTGAACGCCTTGGTATAGGCATCAAAGGCCGCGTTGGCATCGCCGATGACATCCTCCTGGTGAATGGCCAGCTCTTTGTAGAGCTGTACCTTGTCCGCGTCGTAAGCGGCGACGCGCAACCGGTGAGTGAAGAGCTCGCCGATCTTCTCCTTGGCCCCCCGAATTTCATAGGCGGGGGTCAGGATCTCCACCAGCTCCTCGACGAAGTCATCGTGGGAGAGCAGCGCCTCCAACGCCTGGGAGGCCTCCAGGTTCTCGGGATCCGACTCGATGACATCCCGGAACACCCCGATGGCGCCGGCGACATCGTTGAACTCCTGCTCGCGAAGCCTGCCCTGTCGGAGCTTGAGTCGGTTGATGGCCTCCGAGGTATCGGTCATCTCTATCTCCCGATCGAAAATCTCGTCCAGCTCGGGCCACATCCCCTCGGATTCGTACAGCCGGTCGAGGGCGACGAGGACCTCCATATCGGTGGTCCCGCTGTCGAGGGCGCGGCGGTAGGCGTCAATGGCCCCCTTGATATCGGAGAGCCGCGTCTCCCGGATCTGCCCGACCCGCTTCAGCAATGTCCACTCGGCGGAGGCGTCATAGGCGTTGTCCGCCTGTTGGAGGTAGGCATCCGTCAGCTTCTCCCAAAGGTTCTCCGCCTCGGCGATGCGCTCCAGGGAGGTCATGACCTCGGCCTGGGACGGATCCTCCGCCAGCGCGCGGGTATACACCTCGAAGGCCCGGTGGGGATCGGAGCGCCCCTCTTCGTGCAGCGCCGCCAGGGAGAGCAACTCGCTGAGGCGGGCGTAGGCGTCGTCCAGGATCTCCATCTTCAGCTCGATGATGTCCGCGAGGGCGTCATAGCGCTCCGCCTCCCGGTGAATGGGCTCGATGACCTCGATGGCCCTGGCGCGCACGGACTCATCCTCGGCGATCCGGGTGAGGGCGTCGATGGCCCCGGCATGGGTCGGTTGCTCGAGCAGCACATCCCGGTAGCTCTCGATGGCGCCCTCCAGATTGGAGAGCTCCTTCTCCTGGATGATACCGATGCGGTTGCTGAGCTCCACCCGGACCGCCTGATCCTTGGCGATATCCTTCTGCAGGTTCAGGTTCTCGAGGAGCTCTATGAACATCGACTCCTTGGTGTACAGGCGATCCAGCGCCTGGATGGCGTCAGGGTCCTGCGGCGCCTGATCCAACACGGTCTGCCACATGGAGATGGCCTCGATGGGATCGTCTATCTTCTCCTCGAGGATACCGGCGATGGAGCGCATGACCGCGAGCCTGTCATCGACATCTGTAATGACGTTGACCCGCTGCTCCTTGATCTCGACCAGCTCGTGCCAGGATTCGGACTCCTCGTACAACCGCTCGAGGGCGTCCATGGTGATCGTGGACAGGGGATCCGCGTCCATGGCCTGTCGGTAGGCCTCGACGGCGTCGTCCGGCGCGGACATCAGATCCTCGTGGATCGAAGCCTTGGTCCGCAGGACCTCGGCCCGCTCCAGCGGATCGTCCGCGAAGTTGGCCTTGGCGGCGAGCACCTCCACGAGTCCGTCCCAGTCGCCCACCAGGTTGTACAGCCCCTCGAGGGCGTTCAGCGCCTCGGTGTCCGCCTCGTCTATCTCGAGGATCCCGCGGTAGGCCTCGATGGCCTTCCGGGGCATGTCCAGCCGCTGGTCGTAGGTGGCGCCGAGCAGATGCAGGACCTTTCGCTTAATCTCGAGGTCGTAGATGTCCTCGACCACGTCGGACAGTATGGCGACGAAGACGTCCCACTCCTCGATCTGCTCCGCGAGCCGGGTCAGCTCATCGAGGAGATCCTTATCCGAGGGATCGGCCTCGAACGCCTTCCCGAGGGCCTTGAACGCCAGCAGATAGCTCTCGCCGCGGGTGTAGTGGAGATCCGCGATCTCCTTCCATATCGTGGACTTCTGGTGGGGATCCTCGATGTAGTCCACGAGCGTCTTCAGGATGACGATGAGCTTCTTCCACTCGTCGGTCTCGCGATAAATCGGCTCGAGGATCTCCGCGATCCGCTGACGCTGCTCCTCTTCCAGGATCAGCTTCTCGAGGGCGTTCAGCGGCTCGACGATGCCACCGCCCTCCTCCCCCAGGGCCTCCTCGTAGACATCCACCGCCGAGGTGGGATCCGAGAGGTTGTCCTCGTACACCTTCCCGAGCCGGCACCTGAGCTTGTTCCGGGCCATGGGCTCCTCGGCGCGATCGATCTGGGTCCGGATATGGATGGCCAGATCCTCATAGCGTCCGGCCTGGCTGTAGAGCCGATCCAGCGACGAAACCGCGCGCTCGTCCCGGTCGTCGATCTCCAGCACATCGGTATAGGCGACGATGGCGGCGTCCAGATCCCCCTGATCCTCATGAATCTCCGCGATCTTGTAGATAAACGCCTTGCGCTTTTCCATATCGAGGGAATGGTCCGCCGCGTCCCGGTAGAGCTCCAGGAGGTCGGGCCAGTTCTGGGTGGCGTCCAGCATGCGCTCCACCGCGGCGAAGGACTTCTCGTCATCCGGGGAGAAGGCGAGGGACCGCCGGTAGGCCTCGGTGGCCTCCTTGGGCTTGTTCAGCAACCGCTCGTAGAGATCCCCCAGGATGAACGACAGCTCCGCGCTGGTGGGCGTGTCCCCGACGATATCATCTAGAACCTCCGCGTAGATCTCGGCGAGCCTGGGCCAAATCTCGAGCACCGAGGCCAGCCGGGTGAGGACCTCTCGTGAGGATTCGTCTTCAATATCTTCCTTAAACAGCCTCGCGAACGTCTCGAACGCGGTGTCCAGATCTCCGAGCTGCTCCTCGTAGCGGGTTCCCATCTGCCGCAGGAGCTCCTTGCGCTCGGACATGTCGTCGCAGTACTCCAGCCGGGCCTCCAGGGCGCCCACGAGCTTGGCCCAATCGCCGCTCCGCTTGTAGACGGGCTCCAGGATGGTCGCGACCCGTCCCCGGCGAGCGTCGTCTTCCATCGCGCTCTCCAGCGACGACAGGGTCCCCTGGTGCTCCGGATCCACGTTGAGGACCCGCGCATAATACTCCAGCGCCCGCTCGTCATCGCCGAGCTTCTCCTCCGCCAGGTTTCCGAGTCGGTGCAGCAGATCCGCCCGGGCATCCGGGGTGAGCTCCGCCCGCCGCTCGAGCAGGCTCATCAGATCCGCCCACAGCTCTGCCTTGGGATAGAGGCGCTCGAGGGCCTCCATGGCCTCGGTGTTCTCGACATCGAATTCGAGGATACTCTCATAGGTGCTGATCGCGCCGGAGATGTCGTCCAGCCGCTCCTCGCAGACCCGGGCCTGCTTGAAGAGGATCTCCTGTCGAGCGCCTTCGTCCGTGATGGTCTGGACCTTCCGGCGATAAATCTCGAAGAGATCGACGTACTGCCCCTCTGCCTCATAGATCTTTTCAAGGGAGTCCATCGCCATCAGGTTCTCCCCGTCGATATCCAGCACCTTCACGAAGTAGTCCCTGGCCAGCTCGGTGTCCTCGAGCTCCAGATGGGCGATCTCGGCGACCCTGAGGCTGCACTGGATCTGCAGCTCCATGTCGATGATATCGGGCGAGACCTCCCGGTAGAGCTCCACCAGCCGCGCGTTCCCGGACACCTCCACGGACAGCCGCTCCAGATCCCGGACGATCTGCCCCACCAGCTCCGGTGAGGCGGCCCCGAACCGAAACGCCCGTCCGAGCAGCGCGAAGGCCCGCTCCGTGTCCCCCAGCCCCTCCTCGGCGACCTCCGCGGCGCCCTGCAGCACCTTGGCGCGCTCGAAGGGATCGTCGAGCTCCTCGGCGGTGATCTCGTCGCACCTCAGGATCTGTTCGTAGTTCGCCTCCGCCTGATAGATCGGCCTCAACAGCTTGATGGCGTCCCGCCGCACCGGCCCCTCGAGCATCTCCTCGAGGGACTGCCGCGCCTTCGCGTGGAACGGGTCGATCCTCAGGGTGTCCCCCAAGCGGGCCACCGCGCGCTCGGGGCTGTCCAGGTACTTCCTGAGCAGGTCCCCCATCTTGAAATACAGCGCCGCCTTCTCCTCGGGCTCCGTGACGATCTGCTCCTCCGATTCGTAGACCCGGAGGAGATCCTCCCAGTGCTCCGTCTTCTGGTAGAGCTCCTCCAGCGCGGCGAGGGCCGGGGCGTCCAGACCGACCTCGTCGCTGACCCGGTTGTAGGCGGTGATGGCCTCGTCCATGTCCTCCACGTTGTCCCGGTACAAGGTCGCAACCCTGAAGAGCAGATCCCGCCGCTCCCCCGAATCCGTCAGCACCTCCGAGCGGCGCTGCAGAATATCGATGAGGTCCAGCCACTCCTGCTTCTGCTCGTACAGCCGCTCCAACCCGGACAGGGCACTGAGATCGGCCGTGTCGTAGTTGAGGATTTCGTTGTACAAAGAGATCGCGTTATCGATCCGCTGCAGCACCGTCTCCTCGATTTCGGCCATCTGATGCAGGATGGCCTTCTGAATCTCGGGATCGTCGATCAGCCGAGCCTTGATGCGCAGCACCTCGAGCAGTTGCTGATAGGACTCACTGGCGGTGAGCATCCGCTCCAACGCCTTGATGGCCGGCAACGCCGTGTCCGGGTTCTCCTTATCCAGGTTGAGGAGCTGCCGGTACGCCTGCTCCGCCCGGGTAAAGTCTCCGAGCTGCTCGTCGTACAAGCGCGCCACGGTGGAGATGAGCTCCGCCGCCAACGCCTGATCGTCTCCTACGGTCGGGATGACCTCGTCCAACACCGTCGCGTATTGATCGTTCATCTCGGCCTGCTCCGCCAACCGCTGGAGCTCCTGCCGGACCTCCTCCCGGGCGGGCTCGAGCTTGAAGGCCGCGGCCAGCACGTCGAAAGCCCCGGAGGTGTCGTTCAGCCGGCGCTCCCGGAGGTCGGCGACGCGGGTCAAGATGGAGATCCGCTCGGCGTCCCCCATCTCCCCATCCCGGATCTCTATCATCAGCACGCGGGCGAGCTGCTCCGCCGCCCCCTGCTTCTCGTAGGCGTTCTCGAGGACCCTCGCGGCCCGGAACTGGAGTGACTCCGTCTCCAGAAATCGCTCCAGCGCCTCCTGGGAGCGGAGGTGATCCGAGTCCTGGTTGAGGACCTCTTCGTAATATGAGAGGGCCTCCTCCGCGCGATCCAAATAGCGTTCGTTGATTTCTCCGAGGCGGAACCGGATCGCCGTCTCCTCGTCTCCGGAGACCGAGGTGAGCTGCTCCTTCAGCAGGGCGTCCAGATCCGACCACGCCTCCACCTCTTCGTAGAGCGTCGCCAGGGCCCGCATGGCCTGTGCGTTTCCGGGATCCATCATCAGCACTTCCCGGTAGGCGCCGATGGCCGCCGGGCTGTCGTGGCGGATCTCCTCGAGGACGAAGCAGATATTCAACTGCAGATCGAGGGCCGGCTTCACCTTCGCGCCGCCGTCCAGCGCCCTCTTGTAGAGATGGATCAGCTCGTCCCACTTACCCTCGCTGCTGTAGAAGGCCTCGAGGGAGGTGAACGCCCCCGCCGCGCCGGGGTCCGTCTCGAAGACCCGCGCGTGATAGGGGGCCGCGTCCACGGATCGCTCCAGCTGTATCTCGATGAGATCGGCCAGCTTGGCGGCGAGCTCGAACTCGGCGTCGCTGGCCAGCTTGCCGCTGGTGTACGCGTCCTCGAACCGCTCCACCAGATCGCCGATCGCATCCAGGTTCGTGGCCATGGCGCTCATCCGCTCCCACAGCTCCTTGTTGCCCGGGTGCTCCCGGAGCGCCGCGCCCAGGGTCTCGAACGCGAGCTGCTCGTCTCCCAGCCGGGTACCGTAGACATCCGCGAGCCTGAGCTGCAGGGTCAGCCGCTCCTCGGCATCTCCGGCGTCCTCGATGAGGACGGACAGGACCCAGGCCAGGATGCGCCAGTTCTCCACCTCAACCAGGTGGGGCTCCAGCACCTTGGCCACGTGGCTCCGCTGGGCGTCGCTCTTCAGGAAGTGCTCCATCGCGGTGATGGACGCCTCGTCCCCCGGGAATCGATCCAGAATCTCTTCGTAGAGGGTCACCGCGGCGTCCGCGTCGTTCATGCGCGTATCGAAGAGGGCCGCCAGCTGCCCCGTTATCTCCTTCCAGCTCTCCTCGCTGATATCCGCGATGTTGCGCTGCTCTTCGAGGATCTCGGTGAGCTCACTCCAATTCTCGTTCATCCGGGCGATGCTCTCCAGGGCCTTCAGGGCGATCCGATCGGAGGGGAAGAGCTCCAGGACGGTCCGATACCGCTCCCTGGCCTTGCCGAAGTCGTCGAGCCCTTCTTCGTACAGCTCGGCCACCTCGATGAGCAGCTCCCGCTTCCGGGACGGATCCTCGGTGAGCCCGATGCGCTGGTCGTAAACCGATATCAGGGACTCCCAGTCCGCCGAGGTCCTGAAGATGTTCTCCAGGGCCTGAAGCGATACCTCGTCGCCGGGGTGCCGCGCCAGGATCGCCTGATAGTCGCGAACCGCGTCCTCCATGGATCCGAGGCGCTCCAGCGAGAGCTGCGCGATATACCGCTCCATCTCCAGACGCTCGGCCCCTTCGAAGGCGTCGATGTGCTTCCGGTACAGGGCGACGAGCTCGTCGAACGCGTTCGCCGTCTCCGCGGCCTCCTCGAGCTTCTCCCGGACGCCCTCGTCGCGGGGGATCTCGACGAACGCCCGCGACGCCCACTCGAACGCCTGGGCGCGGTTGTTCATGTACTGGGTCGCGATCTCCCGCATCTCGTCCATCAACGTGGCGCGCTCGGTGGCGTCATCGGTGTGCTCGAGGATAATCTCGAACACGCCGAGCAGGCGGTTCCACTTCTCCCCCCGTCGGTAGATGGGGACCAGCGCCCGGGCCGCGCGCTCGTTGTGGTTGTCCACGGAGAGCACGCGCTCGTAATGGCGGACGGCGCGATCCGGCTGGCCGATGGGATCATCGTAGATCTCCGCGCAGCGGAACGACAGCTTCAGTTTGATCTCTTTATCCGACGATCGGTCTGCGGCGATACCGAAGACCTCCACGAGCCCCTCGTAGTCCTCGGATTCCCGGTAGAGCTCCTCCAGGGCATCCCAGTCCTCGGCGTTGAGGTAGGCCTCCTTCAGGGATCGGATCGCCTTGGCGTGTCCCGGTTTGATGGAGAGAATCCGCCGCCAGGCCTTGGCCGCGCGGGCCGGATCCTTGATGCGATCTTTGAGGATGGTGCCCAGCTTGGTGAGCAGGGCGATCTTCTCATCGTCGCTTTCGGTCTGATCCACCTTGAGGTCGATGACCTCGCTCAACCCCTCCCAGTCCTTGGAGCGCTCCGTCAGCTTCTCCAGCGCGCCGAGCGCCTCGGCCGAGTCCGGGTCGATCTCGAGGACCTGGCGCCAGACCTTGATCGAGCGGGCGTGATCCGAGAGGCGATCGGAGATGATCCCCGCCAGCTCCACCAGCCGCTCGAGCTTGGCGTCGCCGTCGAGGGCGTCGACCTCTTTCTCCAGGAGATCCGCCAGCGGACGCCAGGCGCGGCGTTTCTGATACACCTGCTTCAGCGCCGAGATGGCCGCCACGTTCGCCGGATCCACGCTGAGGATCTGCTCGAGGGGATCCACCGCGCGGTTGAAGTTGTTGAACTTCTCGATCCACAAGGTGGCGATCCGGTTGAGCAGGGATACCTTCTCCTCGGGATCCTCCGAGAGGGCGACCTGCCCGGAGAGTAGGTTGATGAGGTCGTTCCAACGCCCTTCATTCTCGTAGGTCGCGGCCAACGCGTTCTGCGCTTCCGCGTTCTGCGGATCGAGGTCGAGGATGGTCTTATAGCTCTTGATGACCATCGTCCCCAGGGAGAGATGATCTCCGTAAATGGCCGCCATCTGGGAATGCAGCGCGATCTTCTCCGCCACCTGATCCGCCCCGAATGATTCCACCTCGCCCTTCAAGAGGTCGAGGAGGGCGTTCCACTTCTCGCTCTCCTTGTAGAGCCGCTTCAGCTCCGTCTTGGCCTCCGCGTTGTCCGGCTCCCTCCGCAGGATTTCCTTGAACGCGTCAATCGCCCGTTCGACGTTCCCCCCGTCCCGGGCCGCCAGCCGCGCGATCTCGGTGGTCAGCTTGTGGGACTCCTCCTCGTCCGACGTGCTCCGCTGGGCGTCGTTGAGGATCTGGAGCAGCTCGTTGTTGTCGCCCTTCTCTTCCGCGTAGGCGCGATAGAAGTTGACCATCCCCTGATGAGCGGGGGCGAGCTTCTTAAGGCGTTTGAAGAACTTCTCCGCCTTGTCGAGGGACCCCTGCATACGCCAGTAGACCATCCCCGCCTGCATGAGGATCGCGATCTCGTCGTCCTTTGAAACATCACCGGCGAGCGCGTCCTCGTACACGGACACCAGGTGGTCCCACTGCTCCTTCTCCTCGTAGTATTGCACCAGGAACTGGAGCGCCGCCTTGTTTCCCGGATCCAGATCCAGGACCTGGGAATACTGTATGGCCGCCGACTCCTCGTCCTCCAGCTTCGTGGAGAACACGTGGGCGGAGGCGAGGAGCATCTGAACCCGCTCGACCTTGGAGCGGCGGTGCTCGGCGAGGGTGGAGTACATCTCCGCGAGCTCGTCATAGCGCCCCCGCTCCCTGAGCACCTTCTCACAAAGCCGCGCCGCCTTGACGTGCGTGGGGTCGGCCTCCAGGGCGCTTTTCAGGAGCTGCGGGATATCCTTTCCCCGCTTGTAGTTTTTGTAAATCCGCTCCGCGGCGCTGTGGAGCATATGCCCTTTCAGTTGCGAGGCGTCCTCCCCCTCCGCCTGCTCGACGAATCTCTCGACGATCTGCTTCCAGTTCTCCCGCTCGACTTGAATGGCGTCGATCTTCTGAGTGAGCCCCTCATCCTCCGGCACGAGGGACAGGGCCTTCTGGTACAGCGAGAGCCCCATCTTCTGGTCGAACAGCTCGTCGTCGTAGAGGTGTGCCTGCTCCTTGAGCAGCGCCACTTCCAACGCGACGTCTTCGGTGATCAAGAGCTCCAAATCCAGAATCTTGCAGGCGGCTTCATACTGGCCCGTCTTCTCAAGCGCCTTTCTCCCTTCAAGGAGCGCGGCCACGACGACCTCCCGATTGGCCTCGAGATCGTCACCCGTGACTATCTCCTCAAGCCCGTTCATGGCGGATTCATTGGTCGGATCTTTCTCGAGAATGCTAAACAGAGAACGGATCTTTTCTTTCATTGACTCCTTGCCCTCGCCCTGGCCGACAACACCATTTCGTGTGCCGGAAGATTAAAATCAGCCAACGCCGTGTTGAAAGACCTTGCTGACGCTATTTTCGAAATCATTTCGAGACATTGGGACAATTACGCACCGTTTTCTCAACTGTCTATCTTAACCGGAAACAAACTATTAAAATCTATTCGCTAAAAGAGTAGCAATCAAGTCTAGAAAGAAAAAAGAATGGACGCAATCCGGGTATTTTTGTGCAGTCTATACATATGATCAGTACTCACAATTGAGTGTATTTTCGACGATTTGCTGACAAGCACACGGGCAGTATAGTATCTTCCACGAGTTTTATGACGGAAAACGAAAATATCGGCAGAGACATCGGCCGTTACAGAGTCCTCGAGGAGATCGGACGCGGGGGAATGGCGACCGTCTACCGCGCCATCGACACCTCCCTGGAGCGGGAGGTGGCCTTGAAATTGCTCCACCCGTACCTCACTTCACACGAGGAGTCCAGGACCCGCTTCAAGCGGGAGGCCCAGGCGGTGGCCCGGCTGAAGCACGACTCGGTGTTGGAGATTTACGATTACTCCGCGGGTGAGCGGGGGGATGTCTTCATCGTCATGGAGCTGGTCCAGGGGACCACCCTGCGGCGCCTCCTAGAGGATCGCAACGGCGAGCCCGTCCCCGCCGAGGCCGCGGCCCTCATCATCATCCCGGTGTGCGCCGCCCTCGCCCACGCACATGAAAACGGCGTCGTGCACCGCGATGTCAAACCGGAGAACATCCTCATCGGACCGGAAGGGGACATCAAGCTCTCGGACTTCGGGATCGCGCATATGGCCGGCGCCTCCCAGATGACCGTGACCGGACAGATCCTCGGATCGCCCGCCTACATGTCGCCGGAGCACGTCGAGATGGCCGAGCTCGACGCGCGCGCCGATATCTTTTCGGTGGGGATCATTCTCTACGAGATCGCCGTGGGGCGCGCGCCGTTCGAGGGCGCCAACCCCCACGCCGTGCTGAAGAAGATCGTCGAGGGGAAATTCAGCGATCCGGTGACGGCGAACCCCGGGATAGGCCATTTCCTATCGAAGACAATTAATAGATGCCTCCGATACGAGCCGAGCGAGCGGTTCGAAACTGCGGCGGCGCTGGGGGAAGCCCTGAAAGAGATGCTCGTCGCGATGGGGCTCGATCAGCCCAGGGAGGATCTGCGGGCCTTCTTCGCGGCCCCGGAGGAGTGGTTCGAATCGCGAAAGTCGGATATCGTTCATCAGACCCTGAACTGGGGCGTCGTCGCCCGAAAGAAGAAAAGATCCCGGGAGGCGATGGATCATTTCAACCGGGTCCTGGCCTTGGATCCGGGCAACGAAAGGGCCATCGAGGCGGTGGCCGGAATGAACCGTCGCAAGCGCCTCCGGACCGTCCTCGAGCGCGCCGCGGTCATCATCCCCGTCGTCATCGCGATCATCGGCCTGGTGTGGGGACTCTCCCGAAAGGCGACACCCGCCCCCGGGCCGGCGCCCGCGCCCCGAGAGCACGGGATCGCCGAGTCGATGATCGCCGACGAGCCTCCCGAGGCGGACACGGGCCCGCCACCCGAGCCCCAGGACACCACGGACGCCACGGCGGCGACGCCGATCGCTCCCGATACCTCGACGGCCTCGAAGCCGCCGCGAACCCGAAAGCGTCCCAAGCCGGACGATGCGCTCGCCACGGTCAGGAGAGTGGTCTTTACCCCGCACCCCCTTGCGGTCGAGATCGTCATCGACGGAGATGCCCGCTTCCCCTTCGGCCCGGCGAACCGGTTCCGCGAGCTCCCCACCGGGGAGCACACCATCAGCTTCATTCCGAATGATCGCAGGCGGTTCGTCGAGGAGACCTGGAAGGTGACGATCCCCGAAGGCGATGCGCCGTATCAGTTCCGGAAACGGCTGAAGTGGCGTCCCGCTTCGGTCCTCATCGAAAGTAACGTCGAGGCCACCGTGACCATCCCAGGGAGAGTCTCCAACAGATCAAACCGCGAGTTTTCGGTTACAATAAAGGACGGCCCCTCGGAGAAGCTGTCCGTCCTGGTGAGCCGGGACGGCTACGTTCCACAAACGAAGCCGTTGAATATCAACGCCGGGGAGTTGACAAAGCTGGCGGTGAATCTGGTAAAGAAGAACGATTAGCTATAGGCTCGACGCAGAGGCTTTGATGAACCACTGGTTGCGACATAGGGGGGCTTGGGGCTCATTCACCGCGGGACTGGTGCTCCTCATGGGGGTAACGGCGGCCGACGTCCGCGCCGATGAATACGGATTGTTTTCCAACGCGAAGAACGCGTTCGACGCGGGGGAGTACGAGGTGGCGGTTCAGCGGTTCGAGGAGCTCGTGGCGTCCAACATCCAGAACCCGGCGCTTGTCTTGGAATCGTACAAGCTCCTCGCGATCAGCTATCTCTTCGCGGGCAACCGCGCCTCCGCGGAGAAAACCTTCACCGAGCTCCTGACCCGGTCGCCCGACTTCAAGCTGGATCCGCTCCTCTACCCCATGGAAGTCATCGATGTGTTCGCCAAGGTCAAACAGCGGAACGAGAAACGCCTGGAGGAGCTGGCCAGGGCCCGCGCGGAGGAGGAGAAGAGACGCGTCGCCGAAGAGAAGAGACGTCGCAAGGAGGAGATGGAGCGCCTCACCCGAAATGTCTACATCGAGCGGACCCGACAGGAGCGGTCTTTGTTTGTCGCACTGATGCCCCTCGGCGCGGGTCAGTTTCAGAACGGCCACAAGACAAAGGGGGTGATCTTTCTCTCGAGTGAGGTCGTCCTCGGCACCGCGGCGGTCGTCTCCTACTTCCTCCACTCCGGGCTCCGCCCCGACGCAGAGGATCCCCCGGAGGATCCCGAGATCCGCCGAAACTACCAGATACGGGAGCAGGCCTACCGGCTCACCAACCACATTTCGCTGGGGCTCCTCGCCGGGATGATCATCTGGGGAATCGCGGATTCCATGTACCACTTCAGGAAGACGGATGTGTCATGGCGAAAGGTGGACGAACGGGAGGTCCCCAAGAATCTCCGGCCCCACACGAAGCTGCGACGCTCATTGAAGGTCACCATATTCGCCGAGAAGCAAGGGGTCGTAGCGGGGATCGCGGGCCGCTTCTAACCCCTAAACCAAGGATCTCGCCGTAGGCCCTGCGGAGGCGGACGTCAAGGCCGTGCGGACAGACCATTACGTTGAGTTTGCGCGCCTCCGCGGACAACGGCGGCGTTCTTCTTTTTGGACTGGTCACATAAGGTCACGCTTCCATTCCAAAGAAACAGCTGATTGTCTGAAATGATTTATGAGCGGTTCGACCGTGCGGAAAAAGAAAGAGAGGAGTTATTCCATGCCTTCGGCGTCGCCCTCTGCGGCGGGCTCACCCTCTTCACCGGCACCCTCGTCGCCCATACCTTCATCCGCGGCAGCGGGCTCACCCTCTTCTTCCATAGCATCCCCTTCTCCTGTCAGCTCATCGGCCTCTCCGGCGCCCTCGTCGGCAGCCGCTTCATCTGCACCTGCGGGCGCGGTAGAGGCGCCGCCACAACCGAGAGCAAAAGCAAACAGACCGATCAGTGCGATAGCAATCAAACGCTTCATTGGATTTTCTCCTTTCAGGGTATGGCAGTTTGGCTCACACCCGCATTCGTTCAGAAGGTTTTAGGAAACCTACTCGCTTTTTGGGTAAACATCAAGAACACGGATTCAAAAATGTGCTTTTTTTACTTTTTAATATTGTAGAATATATCGGAACGAAATGGTTTTGTTCATCACCGCATTCAGCATCATATTTCAGACAGAAAACTCCTTTTTAACTCGAGGAAAGAACCGGGGCTCCAAGTCTTGTGAAAGGGGAAGCCTCCTCTCCTCTTTATTTAATGCGGAAACTATCTTTCCTCGACCATTGTGATAGGTAACCTTTGACAGGATATTTGAATTGTAAATAAGATGAAGATACTCCTAAAAAACATACACTCTTGCCAAATAATTACAGTCGCCATATGCGTTCTAGCAGGGGTACTGCTCACCTTGACTCGCCGGATCCCGGATACAGAGGGACAGGACGCCGTGCGACAACTGTCGAACTCGACCCACCTCGATATTCAACCGGAATCCGTCATGTGGATTTCCGGCGCACCGACCGGATCGTTCAGCGCCGCGCTGACATGGCATGAGATTGTCTTCCTGGGACGACGGGACAATGCCAAGGCGCGGGAGCTCTATCGGGCGGAGGTCCGGGCCCTCGACAAAGATAGAATTTTCGGAATTCGGAACGTCCGGAACCTCTCCAAGACCAAGGTCGGCGACGAATTCACCCTGACCGCCGCCGCGTCACGGGTGGCGGCGGCGACTCAGGTGCTCGGCCAGATACGGTCAATCACCATTTACGATTTCAATAAGCAAGCCGCGACGGAAACCGGGGAATGGTCTTCGGTCACGCGATGGCTCAACCGCATCACCAACTGGATGGAGACGGGAAAGGCGGCGGGGCTGGATCGCAAGGTGGTCCGCTTCGCCCGGCCACCCGTGAGCGTCACCATGGCGTTTTCCGGAGATAAGCTTCGCGTCCAGTGGGAGGATCTCCAGGGGGAGGTGACCCACACCGAGATCCCCCCTGACGGCGCCATCTCCGAGAAGGAGAACCTCACGGTCACGTCCGCGGTCACGCTGGCCAAGCGTCCGGTGCTCTGGTTGGTGGATACGATCCGGGGGCTCTCATGGGTTGGGCCCGGCCCCATCGAATGGGCCGAAGGACGCTTCTTCGCTTTGAAGGACGCGGTGACCCGGACGCGATACGCCCTGTTCGGCGATGAGGAGTTGGGCGAGGAGGACACCCCGGCGGCGGAATCGAAGGCGCTCGCGCCGGCGGTGCTCAATCTCCCCCCGGGGTTGGAGATCGGCAAGGATGACCGGGAGGTGTGGCCCCCTCCGAAATTCGATCCGCCGGTGTACAAACGGCGTCTGCCGGGAGAGGGCACCTGGCAACCGTTCCAGCCGGCTTTCCTGAAGGCGCTGCCCGGGGCGCCCCCCGCCTTCTACAGGAGCATCACGAGGCCGGACGGCGCCAGGCCGTACATCAAGGTGCACCTCTTCGCTATGGACATGCGTCAGCTGGAAATTCACATGGTGGGCGGTCACGAGGACCCCCAGTCCACCACGGGCAGCACCGGGACCGGTCACTTCCCCCGGCGCCCCGAGATCCTCAACCGCCTGGTGGCGGCGTTCAACGGGGCCTTCAAGACGGAGCACGGAGAGTACGGCATGATCGTCGAGAAGGATGTGCTCCTGCCCCCCCAGCCCCGCGCCGCCACGGTCGCCTCCCTCGAGGACGGCACCACCCTCGTGGGCTCCTGGCCGGAGGGGTTCTCCGCGCCCGAGTCCCTCGTCTCCCTTCGGCAGAACATGGATCCCGTCGTGGAGAACGGCGTGGTCAATCCGCGACGACGCTACCTCTGGGGGTTCACACTGGATGAGGACATCACCAAGATGCACACCATCCGCTCCGGGGTCTGCATGTCCGACAAGGGATACCTGGTGTACGCCTGGGGCGAGGATCTCACCGCCCAGACCCTGGGCACCGCCATGAACGCGGCTGGATGCGTCTACGGCGTCCACCTGGACATGAACCCGTTCCACACTTCATTTATCTTCTATGACATCGCGGACTATCAGACCCCCGGGGAGCGGCCCGAGTTCAAGGCGGAGGTCGCCCTGAAGGAGATGCGCTACTCACCCCACCGGTACATCAACGGCGCGCCCAAGGATTTCTTCTTCCTGACCCTCCGGGACTCGAGCCCGGGGCCCGGATGGACGGCGGAGGGGATCGCCCAGCCCGCGCCGGCCTTCATCCCGGCGGTGTTCCGGCGGGAGAAGGACGGCTGCACGTTCCTCGCGGTGGACCGCACGAGAACCCAGGTGCGTCTGGATCACGGAGATATCCCGTCGTCCCTCGCCCCGAATACCGGCGCCGGGAAGCAAGAAGACATCGAGAGCGATCTCCTCGTGATCGCCTCGCTGGGCCCCTGGTCGTCCACCCGGGGACAGCTCGTCGGCGAGACCGTTGTGGCGACATTGTCCGACCACCGGGCAACGCTCGGGATGGGCGGTTCCAAGGCGCTGGTGATCGGCCCGTGGCCGCTCCAGGATGCGCAGCGATCCATCATCGGCAACGCGATCCAGGGGAACTGGCTCGATGACGACGCGGCCCCGGAAGGGGAGGTGATGGCACTGGCCGTCAAGGGGGACTGGTTGATGATCGGCCTGGGACAGCGGCCCATCATTCGAAGAGAATTCGAAGCATCGGGGCTCACCCAGGGGATCTGCTTCGCCTCGTCCCAGGCGGAGAAGCCCCTCTCCCTGGCCGTCAGGGGGGAGAAGGGCATGCTGGACGCCGCCGGGAATGCGATGGAGCTCTGGGACAGGACCGCGGCGCTCCGGATCGTGGCCCGGCCCAAACCCCTCGGCGCGAGGAGGCTCGAGACCGCCTTCGGGCAGCCGATGGTCGAGGCGAAAAAGAAATGAGAGGCAAAGAGAGTCCGCATGACATCGACACCCAATGAGCTTCCCATCGGCGTTTTCGACTCCGGGCTGGGGGGATTGACTGTGGTCCGGGCCATCCGGCACCGGTTGCCGAACGAGAACATCATCTATCTCGGAGACAACGCGAGGGTTCCATACGGGACGCGTTCGAGGGCCACCATCGAGCGGTACGCCGAGAACTGCGCCGGTTTCCTCCTCTCGCAGGGGCTGAAGATGTTGGTGGTGGCCTGCAACACGGTCTCCGCCGTCGCCCTCCCCGTCATCGCGAAGCGGACCTCGGTTCCCCTGCTCGGGGTCATCGCCGCGGGGGCTCGCGCCGTGACGGTGTCCGGATCTCCCCGCATCGGCGTCATCGGCACCGTGGGAACCATCCGATCCAACGCCTACCTCGAGAAGATATCCGAACGGGATCCGACCTGCGAGGTATTTCAAAAGCCCGCCCCCCTCTTCGTCCCCCTCGCGGAGGAGGGGTGGACCACCGGCGACGTCCCGAAGGCCGTGGCCTCCCACTACCTGGAATCCCTGGTGGAGAAGGGCATCGAAATCCTGCTCCTCGGGTGCACCCACTATCCGCTGCTGACAGACACGATCCGGGAGGTGCTCGGCGCCCTCGGCAGCCGGGCCATGGTCGTCGACTCTGCCTCCTCCATGGCCGCGGATGTGCAGCAGACGATCGAGCGTGAGAAGCTTGAAACGGCGTCCGCCGAAAGGGGACGGCTGACCTGTTACGTCACCGACCTGCCGGAGAGCTTCGAGGAAATGGCGACCCGATTTCTCGGGGAGAAACCGGAGCGGATTGTCTCTGTGGATTTGTAAAAATTCATTTGACTAATAATAATTATAAACACATATATGGAATTTGATTGCGACGGGTAAACCTACTATCATAGTTGATTGAAGCTGTCCCACGGGCGCGGTCCCCCATCTTACCACTGAAGGCTCTTATGGGGGACTGGAGGCAGCGACATTGGAATTACCTCCCTGATAACGGGAGGTTGGCAAGTGCAAGGAGATAAAATATGTTTGAAGAATCACCGATGAGTAATGAACGCGGGGACGAGCGGGAGGCGGCCGAGGGGCCGGTTGACGAAGAGCGGGGGGAGTTCGACGCGCCCTCCTCGGACGAAGAGGAGCGCGCGCCCGAGAACGGTTCCGAGACCATCAAGGTGGCCATCGATTGGGTCGAGTTCGAAGGGGCGCTGGAGAACAACTCGCCGGATCTGCGCAGCTTCCTCAACAAGATCACCGGTGATGTGATCCGCGTCTTCGAGAGCGGGGACGGTTCCGATCTCAAGCTCCGGCAGACCGAGGAGAACGATGACTTCATCTACATCGAACCCATCTCCTCCAGGGAACAGTATCGCTGGATGGAGGAGTTCATCGAGGTGGTGGAGGAGTCGACCCTCAAGGACAAGCTCAACATCGCCATTGACGGGAAGGGGGCCTTTCGGCGTTTCAAGGACGTTTTGATGGCCTACCCCACGGAGCGGGAGCGGTGGTTCGCGAAACGATCCAGCAAGCTGCACGCGCACATGGTGGAGTGGCTCAAGTCCAAGAACGTCCAATCCACCAACACCCCTCCATGGGAGGACAACGAGAGCGCGGGGCGCCGCGACGAGCGCAGCAGGGGCCGCGGAGACTCCGATTCCCGAAACTGGCGGGACAACTCCGCCGATCTGAGGATAGTGGCCCGGGAGCTGCTCGATTTGATCCCCTCCCGGGAGCTCCCCACCGCTGTGGCGTTTCTCGAGTTCCTGAAAGGACGGCGGGGATATCGCCGCTCAAATAACTTCAGCTGACGTGCCGAATCTCCCCCACCATCTCCTGTCCCTGCTCTTGGTCTTCTCTTGGTCGACGGTCGGAAACGCGGAAGAGAGCACAGACAACGCCCTCATCGTGGACGGCATCTCGGTTCTCTCGGGCAGCCGATCCGCCAACGAATCTGAGGCGGTCCCCGTCCTCCTCTCGGATATTGAATTCGAAGCCGTCCTTATCATCGCTTCCAGAATGGGCCCCGCGGGGCTCGATCATCGCCCCACCGAGGACGACTGGGTTCGGGCGCGACGAAGGGCCACGCTGATTCGACTGCTCGCCGACCAGGCGCGCCATCTCCACGAGACCGCGGCGCCCCTGATCAAGCGCCAGCTCCTGAACCAGGTGGTCTACGACCTGGGGGGGGAGGAGGCGCTCGACGGCCTGCTGGCGCGGTTCGGCATGCGTCGCTCGGCCCTCGACAGCTGGGTGGAGGACGCGGCCTTGGCGCTCATTCAAATTCGGTACATAAAAGACCAGGTGGAGAGACCCTCGAGGAGAGACGTCGAGGCCAAGGCGCGGGCCGCGGGCGCGACGCAACCGGACACCGAGAAACGGGAGGAATACCGGCGGATGATTCTCGAGGAGAAGATGGACAAGCAGATAGAAAAATGGCTTGAAGAGACGAGACAACGGGGACATATTCGGATAATTCGATGAAGAATGAGGCACATCTCCCGTTCGCCGAGCAACCGGCGAGCACCGCGCCCCGAATCCGCGTCGCGAGCCTCGGGGATCTCGACGCCATCATGGATATCGAAACCCTCTCCTTCACCACCCCGTGGTCGCGCGAGGCCATGGTCCAGGAGATAGAGCAGCGGGATTGGTCGCGGGTGGTCGTCGCCACGGTGGAGAAGAAGACGGTCAGCTTCATGGTGTATTGGGTGGTGGTGGACGAGCTTCACCTGTTGAACCTGGCGGTGCATCCCAAGTGGCGCCGACGCGGCATCGGCAGGGCGATGGTGAGGTATCTGGCGGAGCTCGCGGAGGAGAACTATCTGACCACCCTCTTTCTGGAGGTCCGCGTCTCCAACAAGGCGGCGCAGAAGCTCTACTGGGAGTTCGGATTCAAACCGGTCGCCATCCGGCAGAACTACTACTCCGACAACGGAGAGGACGCTATCGTCATGTGCCTAAGGAGGAATGGATGAAATCCTGGAAGCCAGTGTTTGTATTCGTCGCCATCGCGCTGCTCACCGCTTGCGGCGGCAAAAAGAAAGACGCCACGACGCCCGATAAGGAGGCGACGACCGAGGAGTCGAAGGGGGACGAGAGGGCGGGAGAGGCGGAGAAGAAGATCAGGACATGGCTCAGCACGGATCTCGCGAAGAAGATGTCCGAGATGGGCAAGGCCATCGGCAAGGACGTGGGGGTGAAGCTCGCCAAGAATCCGGAGGTCATCAGCAAGGCCAAGGCGCTGAGCGGCGCGATCTTCAAGGACGGGGCGGTCAAGCCGAAGCTCAAGGCCATCGAGGACCGGGCCACCGCAGGGTTCGGGAAGAAGCTCAGCCTCGGGTGGAAGGCCATCAAGTCCGGCGGCCTCGACAACTTCAAGAAGAAGGTCGCCGCGGACGCCCAGCGGGTGGCGATGGAGGTCATGTCCGTGTACCTCAAGGAGAACCTCCTCAAGGACGAGCGGACCGCCGCGCTGCTCAAGGAATTCACACCGGTCCTCAAGCTCCAGGGACAGATGGCCGCCTTGGCGCTTCAGGAGAACCTCTCCCCGAAAGCGACCAAGAAGATCGTGGGCATCGCGCTGCGCCTCTCCTCCACCGGGGCGAACCCGGACATGGCGGACAGTGTGGACGCCTGGATCAAGGAGTGCGAGAGCGACGTCGACTCGAAGATGGAAACCCTGGTCGCCCAGGTGGGCAACCTCGAGTCCCTCCAGACGGCCGCCGCGGGGGTCGCCGTCGATGTCCTGGCACATCCCCGGACCAAAAAGGAGCTGGCCGACCTGGCGGTACGGCTCGTGGATGACAAGGCCGTGAACCAGGCCCTCACGAAGGTGTACGAAGCCGCCGCGTTCGAAAAGGGGGACGCGGCCATCCGGCAGGCCATGGAGGGCGTCCTGGCCATCGATACCGTGGACCGGGAGCTCTTCACCACCCTGGAGCGCCTCTCCTCCGCGCCGGGAGCGGGGGCCATCATCGGCAAACACCTGAACACCGTCACCGAGGATCCGAAGCTCGCGGCCATCGTCGAGGACTTCGTCATCAGCGTCCTCGAGACCTGCGGTGATCCCTCCTGATCCCGATCTCGATGATGGGTTCCCCTCACAATCAAGGCGGCGGCGCATCATGGGGGTGAGGCCTCTCATCCTCCCCCCGCGGATAACCCCCGGCGACGCCGTCGCGGTGGTCGCCCCCGCGGGACCGATTGACGAAGGGCACCTCGACGTTGGCGTGCGCCAACTGTCCCGCCGCTACCGGCCGGTCATCCGAGGCGACATCCTCACCCGCAGGGGCTACTTCGCCGGCGATGCCCACCGGCGACTGGCGGAGCTCCAGGGCGCCCTCGATGACGAGACCGTCCGGGGCATCATCTCGGCCCGGGGGGGCTTCGGCATCACGGACATCATCGATCGCCTGGATTTCAGCGCGTTCACGGCGTCTCCGAAGTGGATCGTCGGGAGCTCGGATATCACGGCGCTGCTCATCCATCTCTTCACGTCGCACCGCTGCCTCTCCATCCACGGCCCCATGGCGGCGGGGTTCCACAGAACGGAATCGAGCGATGTGGAGACCCTGTTCAGCCTCCTCGAAGGACGCGGCAGCCCCCTCCCCTGCCTGACGGGGTTGTCCGACGGCGTCGCCCGGGGCCCGTTCATCGGCGGCAACCTCACCATCCTGGCGCACCTGGCGGGGACCCCGAACCTCGAGAGGGCCGACGGCGCCGTGCTCTTCCTCGAGGACGTCGGAGAGCACCCCTACCGCCTGGATCGCTGTCTGGTCCAGCTCAGGCGAGCCGGGCTTCTGGATCATTTGGCCGGTGTGGTGATCGGCGAGCTCACGGCGTGCCCCCATGGATCGGACGGGGTGACCCCCTTCGACGCAGTGGCGCGCCATCTCGTCCCCCTCGGCATCCCCGTTGCGTACAACTATCCCGCGGCCCATGGCCCTCGCAACGCGCCGTTCATCCACGGCAAGGACGTCGACCTCGAGGTGAGCGGGCGGACCGCGACCCTGACGTATTCAAGTTGAATTTAGTCGAACTTGTGTTAGTTTATTTAAGGAAAACCGGTGGGTTACACCCCATCAGGAATGGACTACGGAGTGGATATGTCGAATAAGACACTGCACGTTATCATGCTCGATGGGCTCACGCTGTACGAGGAAGCGCACACCTTGCAACGGGGAAAGGTCTCGAGCCGCGTGGCGGATGACATCCCGGACACGCTCATCATGCTGGAGCATCCGGCGGTCATCACGCTGGGACACAACGCCAAGGAGTCGGACATCACGGTCAAGCCTGTCGTGCTCAAGATGAAGAACATCGCCGTCCACAAGACGGAACGGGGCGGGAAGGTGACCTATCACGGCCCGGGGCAGATCGTGGGATACACCATCTTCGACCTTCTGGCTTTGAAGATCCGGGTCGAGGACTTCATCACCAAGGTTGAGGAGTCGATGATCCGAGCGTGCGAGAAGCTGAGGGTGGAGGCCCACCGCGTCGCGGGGAGCCCGGGGGTCTACACCTCCCGGGGGAAGGTCGGCTCCATCGGGGTGCGGGTCACGCGCGGGGTGACCTATCACGGGTTCTCCCTGAACCTGGACCCCAACCTGGATCACTACCGGTACATCAAACCCTGCGGGGGGAGCCCGTCCGATATCACCTCCATCAAAGCCGTCAAGGGCTCGGCCCCTCCCCTGAAGGAAGCCCGCAAGCTCGTCGTGGACAGCTTCGCCGAGGTCTTCGGCATGAGCGTCCAGATCGTCACGAAGAAGCCGATCGTTTAGCCCGCGCGTTTCACGACACGAGGTGAAGGAGGAGAGAATGAGAGTCGTGGCATTCAACGGAAGCCCCCGCGAGGACGGCAACACCTTTCAATTGATTCGCCTCGTCCTCGGAACGCTCGAGGGCGCCGGCATCCGGACCGAGATTGTCCAGCTCGGCGGTCAGGCCATTCACGGGTGCAGGGCGTGCTATCAGTGTGCCGCCAACCGGGACCGACGGTGCGCGGAGACCGAGGACGCGGCGAACGCGCTTATCGAGAAGATGCTCGCCTGCGAGGGGATGATCATCGCCTCCCCCACCTACTTCAGCAACGTGACCGCGGAGGTGAAGGCCCTCATCGACAGAGCGGGGCTCGTCGCCAAGGTCAACGGAGACATGCTCCGGCGGAAGGTCGGCGCCGCGGTGATCGCGGTCCGGCGGGCAGGGAGCACCCAGGCGTTCAACGCCATCAACCAGTTCTTCACCATCAACCAGATGATCATTCCGGGCTCCGACTACTGGAACGTCGGCATCGGACACGATAAGGGGGATGTGGAGTGGGACGCGGAAGGTCAGGCGACGCTGCGGCTGCTCGGCGAGAACATGGCCTGGCTCATGACGCGGCTCTACGGATAACTCCCCGGTCAACTGCGACCAAGCCCCCATTTTCACCAACACAAACTGAATTTTTCCAGTAGAATTGCTGACTGGAGGTGAGCATGACAAGACTGGCGATAGGGTGGCTAGCGGGGCTATGCCTGGGGCTCCTGACAGGATGTAACGACAGCGCGGAGGAGACCGGAGACACGACAAGCGATACCGGCAATGACGGTGACACGGGCACCGATGCGGACGGAGATGGGGACTCGGATGGTGACGGGGACACAGACGCTGACGGGGATGGCGACACGGACGCCGACAGCGACACGGACGCCGACGGGGATGGCGACACGGACGCCGACGGGGACACGGACGCTGACGGGGATGGCGACACGGACGCCGACGGGGACGGCGACACGGACACCGACGGGGACGGCGACACGGACGCCGACAGCGACACGGACGCTGACGGGGATGGCGACACGGACGCCGACGGGGATGGCGACACGGACACCGACGGGGATGGCGACACGGATGGCGACACAGACGCCGACGGGGATACGGACTCCGACACGGATCCGCCAGAGGTCTGCGCCCCCACCATCGAGTTGTACGACATCGGCAGTCCGGCGGCGGTCATCGGGGACGGCGCCCCCGAAAGCTGTAATGAAGCGGATCTCCGGGACGCCGTGGGGAGCGGCGGCGTCATCGTATTCGACTGCGGGCCGGATCCGACCACCATCGATATTACCGAGACCCTCACGCTGCCGGTTGACGAGACGACCGTCATCGACGGAGGGGGCCTGATCACGCTGGACGCGGGGTACCGGACGAGGCACTTTCTCTTCGACCATCCGGACTGGATGAACAACCCGAACGGCGTGGTGCTCCAACGGCTGACCCTCACCCGCGGCGAGGCTCCGGCGGGCGAGCTCGTGCCCCAGGACGCGGACAACCCTCAATGCGCGTGGGGATACGCCGAGGGGTCGGGGGGGGCCCTCTATGTCCGAAACGGGGTCGTCCACATCATCGACTGCGAATTCCGCGACAACCGGGCGGCCCTCATCGGCCCGGACGTGGGCGGGGGCGCGGTCTACGTCGTCGGGGTTCCGGAGATCATCATCTCGGGCAGCGTCTTCACCGGAAACCGGGGCTCCAACGGCGGCGGGGTGGGGATGCTCTTCGCCGGCGATCCTCAGATTTACAACTCGCTCTTCGAGAACAACACCGCGGAGGGGACGGGACAGAACGGCTGCTGTGACGCCGCATGCGAAGGCCTGGGCCACGAGGAGCAGACCGGCGCCGGGGGCAACAGCGGCGCGCTCTACTTCGACGGAATGAACGATGACGGCAGGGTCTACACCATCTGCGGCACCACCTTCAGGAACAACCGGGCCAACGAGATCGGGGGCGCCATCTTCAGGACCCCCAACGTGGAGATGCGGGAGATGCTGATCGACCGGTGCGTCTTCGACGGCAACACCGCCCTCCTCGGCGGGGCCACGTTCATCAAACAGAACGATCTGGTGGTGCGTCGCAGCACGTTCATGAACAACCGGGCGGGCATCGACATCGAGGGGAACGACGTCGGTGGCGCCATCGGCGGTCTCTGGGTCAACGAGGGGAGCATGGACGTGGAGAACTGCACCTTCTATAACAACCAGCCGTCGGGGCTGACCGTGGATGGGGCCGGCGCGATCCGCAACGCCACCATCGTGGACAGCCGGCTCGACGGCGACTTCACCGTGAGCAACAGCCTCCTCGTCGACATGTCCTGCGGCGGCGGTCTCGGGGGAACCAACAACCTCCAATGGCCCGAGGGGGACGCCTGCGCCGACGGCACCACCTTCGCGGATCCCGAGATCGGCGACATCGGCGACAATGGGGGGGCGACCCCGACCTTCCTCCCGGCCGGGCCGATCCGGGACGTGGGCAGCGACTGCCCGGCGACGGATCAGCGGGGTGAGCCCAGGGACACCGGCAGCTGCGCCGCGGGGGCCGTGGAGCCTTAGTTAGGATCGTTTCGCTGATGCACCTACCGCCGACGCGTCTACCGTGAGGCGTCTTCCCTCAGGAACCCAATGATGATCGGATTGACCACGGCGGCCTGTTCGTAGTGGGGGACGTGCCCCGCCTCTTTGATCTCGTGAAAACGAACACCGGGGATCGCGGATTGGATGGCGTCGATGTTCTCTTGGGTGATGGTGCGATCCGCTGCCCCCCGAAAGAGCAGCACCCGCCGCCCGGCCCGGCCGAGGGCCCGGTACTCGACCAGCGGATCGACATCCCGCATGAGGTTCCGGAGGGTGGAGAGGATCGCCCGGCGGTACCCTTTATACCGCATCTGGACCTGGTACCGCGCCACCCAGTCGGGGAAGCGCTCGGGCCGGTAGAAGTCCTTCTTCTGCGAGGCCGGGAACAGGAACGGGATCGCGTAGACCGCCATGACGTACTCTCCGATGAGGGGGACGTTGGTGGGGAAGACCTCCTGCAAGGTCAGCGCCTCGGTCAGGGGATCGATGAGCGTGACCGTACGCACCCTGGCGGGGAACCGGTTGGCGAAGGCCGCCGCGATGGGCCCCCCCATGGAGAGCCCGACGATGTGGAACGGCGCATCGATCTTCAGCGCCCCCACCAGCTGATCCAGCTGGGAGACGAAGAGATCCAGGTCGTACACCACATCCGGGCGATCGGAGAATCCGCGCCCGAAGAGATCGTACCGCAGCACCCGGAACCCCGCCCCGGTCAACGCCTCGAAGGTGGGATCCCAGATGTGGCTCGGCACCGAGAAGCCGTGCACCAGCACCACGAGGGGGCCCTTTGCCGGCCCCTCCAGCTCATAGCGCACCTCGCCCTGTTGCAGCGAGATATACTGCCCGGGCAGGGCGGAACGGGCCGCCGCGTCCAGCGCGGCATGCTCCTTGTCCAGCACCAGGAAGGGGATCAGCAGGACTAGCGCCAGCGCCGCGCCGACAATCCCCATCTTCCTTATTCGTCTCCGGGCGTTCATCTCACTGTTTGGAACGCGATATGGGGGGGGTGTCAAGGGCTTTCCGATGACGGACAGAAAGTGTCTCGAGAGGTGTCTCATTAATGAGTGGAGAGACAATCTCCGACAGAAACGATCCACAGTTCACCGGTCTCGAAGTCATAAACGGGAGCGGACGCTGAATCCGACGCCAGCTGCTCGGTGACCTCCTCGGGCAACACGGTATCGATGGTCTGGAGCGCCTTCACGGCATGATAGCGGATGCTCGCCTTGGGGGCGCCGGCCAGCGCCAGCAACGCATCGGCGTTCTCCTCAATGAGGGAGGGGGCGAATCGCCCTACCCGGGAGAGGGCCAGGACGGCGCCGGCCTCGAAGGGCTCCTCATGGAAATAGTGGGGCAGAAGCCCCCCGTATTCAGGGATTAGCTCCGGAACGTTGACGAGGATTTCGCCAATAACTTCGGGAGAGTGCCAGCCCAACCCTCCGGATTCGTCGTTCATGAGCCAGATACACCGCCGAATGAAATCCCGCACCTTCTCCAGGTCCTGATCGGCCTTGACCCTCGCCGCGATTCCGACGGCCTCGATGGCCCGCCACTTGATCAGCGCGTCCGCCTCGAACGTCAGGGAGTAGAGCGTGGCCAGCGCTCTCCGGTTGGCGGCGACCCATGACTTGAGGGGCTCGAAATCCCGACGTTGAAGCAAATCTCTGACAATCTGTTTTTGCACCGCGCTCATAATAGGAAAAATGAGCAAGAATCATACCATAACAAGAGGGGGTTGTCAGGGAATGGCCGCCGTTTTGCATCAATCGACGGGTCGTGGAGGCATTGAGACAGATTCAGGCGCGGCTCCCGAGGGTGGCGCTCGGAGTGTCGGTCGCAGCGAGATGGGGCTGCCGAAAAATCGAGGAATATAACAATGGAAAAGGCCAGAGCAATAGAGAAACGGCAGAATCGCCTTTCGGGGGAATCCAGCCCCTACCTCCTACAACACGCCGACAACCCGGTCGACTGGTATTCGTGGGGGGAGGAGGCGTTCGAGCGGGCCGCGGCGGAGGACAAGCCGGTGTTCCTCTCCATCGGTTACGCGACCTGTCACTGGTGCCACGTGATGGAGCGAGAATCCTTCGAGGACGCGGAAGTCGCCGCCCTCATGAACGAGACGTTCGTCTCCATCAAGGTGGACCGAGAGGAGCGGCCGGACATCGACCACATCTACATGACCGTCTGTCAGCTGATGACCGGCGGAGGGGGCTGGCCCCTGACGATTGTCATGACGCCGGACAAACGGCCGTTCTTCGCGGCCACCTATATCCCCAAGACCGCCCGGTTCGGTCGCAAGGGGATGACGGAGCTGATCCCGGCGATCCGGCGGGTGTGGAACGAGAACCGCGGGGACATTCGCCGCTCGGCGGACGAAATCTCGGCCGCCCTCGCCCGAGCGGGGCACACCGGAACACCGGGGGATATCAAGCCCCCCGGCGAGGTGGCCATGGCGCTCGGGTACCGTCAGCTGAAGGCCGGCTTCGATGCCCGGAACGGCGGCTTCGGGACCGGGATGAAGTTCCCCACGCCTCACCAGCTCATGTTCCTCCTCCGCTATTACGCGAGGACCCGGACCCCCGCGGCCCTCGACATGGTGGAGAAGACCCTCACCGCCATGCGCCAGGGGGGAATCTACGACCACATCGGCTTCGGGTTCCACCGCTATTCGACGGATCCAGAGTGGCGGGTGCCCCACTTCGAGAAGATGCTCTATGACCAAGCGCTGCTCCTCATCGCCTACCTCGAGGGGTACCAGGCCACCGGGAAGCCCGCCTACAAAGAGACCGCCCGGGAGATCGCCACCTACGTGCTGCGGGACATGACCTCCCCCCTCGGCGGTTTCTACTCCGCGGAGGACGCGGACTCGGAGGGGGTGGAGGGCAGGTTCTACACGTGGACCACCGAGGCGCTCCGGCAGAGCCTGGACAGCGCCGCCTTCGACTTGGTGGCGGAACGGTTCGATCTGCGGGAGGAGGGGAATTTCGATGACGGCGAGGAAATGAGCGCGGGCCGAAACGTGCTCATCGCGAGGGCGCCCCTCGAGACCGTCGCCGGAAGGCTCGGTCTGTCACCGGAGGAGACCGCCCGGCGGTCCGAGACCGCCCGGCGGGTGCTCTTCGAGACCCGGGAGGGGCGAATCCATCCGCTCAAGGACGACAAGGTGCTCACCGACTGGAACGGCCTGATGATGGGGGCCCTGGCCCGGGCCGGACGGGTGCTCGGAGACGCCGACCTCGTCGCGGCGGCCCGGCGGAACGCGGCCTTCATCCGGGAACGGCTCACCGGGGCGGACGGCCGCCTCCTCCACCGCTTCAGGGACGGAAACGCCGGGCTGCCGGCCCACCTGGACGACTACGCCTTCGTGGCCTTCGGGCTCCTCGAGCTCTACGAGGCCACCTTCGATCCCGCCTATCTCGCGGAGGCCCTCCGGCTGACCGGGGTGATGCTCGAGCACTTCGCCGACGCCGAAGGGGGCGCCCTTTTCCTCACCTCCGACGACGCCGAAACGATCCTCGTCCGCGCCAAGGAGCTCTATGACGGCGCCCTGCCCGCCGGCAACTCCGTGGCCCTCGGCAACCTGCTCCGCCTCCATCAGATGACCGGACGCCCGGCGCTCGAGCGGGCCGCCCGTCACATCGCGGCGGGGTTCGCCCGGGACGCCGGCCAGCGCCCTATCGGCCACACCATGTTTCTCTGCGGGCTCGACTTCGCCGTCGGGCCGTCCGTAGAGGTGGTCATCGCGGGCAAGCGGGAGGCGGAGGACACCCGGGAGATGGTGCGCGCCCTCGAACGCCGTTTCCTGCCGAACAAGGTCGTCCTCCTCCGAGACGAGCAGTGCCTCCCGGCCCTCGAGGCGATCGCCCCCTTCGTCGCCCATCAGCCCCAAAGAGACGACCGGGCCACCGCTTATGTCTGCGTCGATCACGCCTGCTCGACCCCCACTACGGATCCGGAGGAGATGGTGCGGAAGATCACGGCCTACGTCCGACCGGAATAACCCGCTTCGCCATTCGCAACGTCCACCAAGGCGCCAGGCGCCTTGCCTCGCGTTCACTGACAGTCGTGGTTGAGCTCGACCCCGCGATCCTCGAGGGCCGCGATATCTCCCTGAGTGACGGGATCGTCGCAGTCGAGAGGGTTGTCGTCGATACGCACCCTGTCGCCATTCCCAACGCCGGGGTTGCTCACGAGCGCCGAGAGGTCGGTGATGTTGTTGTCGTCGAGGAGGAGATCAACCAGGTCGGCCAAGCCGGCCAGGGGCGAGAGGTCGCTGACGCTGTTTTCGCTGAGGAAAAGGAGTGTCAGGTCGCCCATACCGGCCAGGGAGGAGATATCGCTGATGCGGTTGCCCCAGAGGTAGAGGACCGTCAGGTCGGTCAGGTCGGCCAGGGACGAGATGTCGCTGAGGTCATTCGAGTAGAGGTAGAGCTCTTTCAGCTGGGTCAGGCCGGCCAGGGGCGAGACGTCGCGGAGGTCGTTGGAGCTGATGTAGAGGACCGTCATGTCGGTCATGCCGGCCAAGGGCGTCAGGTCGCTGATTTGGTTGCTGGAAAGGTTGAGGATCGTCAGCAGGGTCATGCCGGCCAAGGGCGAGATATCGCGGATTTGGTTGCGGTAGAGGGAGAGATCCCTCAGGTCGGTCAGGCCGGCCAAGGGCGAGATGTCGACGATGAAAATGTTTAAATTGAGGTTGAGTTCGCGGAGGTGGGTCAGGCCGGCCAGAGGCGAGATGTCGGTGATGCCGGAAAAGAAGCGATAGACATCCGCCTCCAGGTTAAGAGACCTCAGGCCGGTCAGACACTGGATGCCGGTCAACTCTGAGATCTCCCCTCCGTTCGCGGACAATTCACGCAGATCGTCGACATCATCATAGTAAATGTCCCCGCTCGACTTTCCAATCGCATCCCTCACCCGTTCCAACAAATACTCATCCGGAAAGTCAATCGGACCGCGGCATCCTTGAGGCACAGTCATATCACTTTCCGTCCCGGCGGCGGTGTCGACTTCAGTGTCTGCGAAGAACTTTGAGTCCGTATCCGTAACCACGTCCGTATCACCGTCGGTCGAACGGTCTCCCTCGCCCACCGTGGCCTCATCCCCTCCCGTAACTCTGCGGCATCCGGATGCCCCCCACATCCCTACAAGAATAGTAAGTACGATCAGCTTCATGATGGTCTCCCGAGCGCCATGGTATCACATCCGCGGCGCTCGAGGCGTCGATTGATTTACGGCGTCCCTGCGAACGTGGTCACGCTGCGAGCGGGCAGCTCATAGGTGAAGCGGGACTCGCTGACGGACACAGCGGTTTTGGCGGCCAGGTCGTCGCTGGACGAGGTCACCCAGGGGATCATGGCGCACGGCGCGGCGTCCTCGATGAAGACCGAGAGCGCGGTGGCGCTGTTGTTGTTGTTGGCGGCCACCACGACGACGGTGCCGTCGCCCGGGTCCTTGTAGGCCGACAGGAGCACCCCCGCGGGCACGCTGCCCGAGGTGACCACCCGGAGGAAGTCGGGTCTCGCGAAGCGGCTGTAGTTCCCCATGACCCAGAGCCGCTTGGTGGGCTGATTGGTGTTGAGATCCCAGAGGGCCCCGTTGTCATCGCAACAGGGATAGACCCACCAGAAGTGCCACGCGCTCATGTTGATACGGGTCAACGAGTCGTGCATCATCGCGACGACTCGGAGGGCGCTGTCCATCCCCGTGTCCGCGACGTTCGATTCCTGGTCATAGATCTCGGTCTGCCAGAACTCCATCCCGGCCGCCGCGATTTCCGGGTAGGGGACCTTCCAGGTCTGATCCCTGCACCCGTATTCGTGGGTGGCGAGGATGTCGGTATAGGACGCGGCCGTCCCGTTGCCGAGGATCGCGTCGACGTACTGACCGAACCCGCACCAGTTCTGGCTCTCCCCCGCCATGATCCGCACCCCGGTTCCCTCCAGCGCGGGGCCGAGGTGGTCGGCGACGAAATCGGCCATCTGCGGTCCGGTGTAATCGCACGACTCGTAGTCCACCGTGGCGTCCGGCTCGTTTTGCACGGACACGGCATAGAGGTCCACGCCGTTCGACTGCATGGTGCTCACGAAGGCGGCGAGGGTAGTGGCCCATCCCGCGCCGTCGGTAAGCGTCCCCCCGACGTCGCTGTTGTTCGACTTGAAAGACGGCGTGGGGGTCCAGGGGGTCGCCCAGACAAGGGCGCCGCGGGCGACGGCCATCTTGGCGATATTGGTCTCGGAGGTGCCGCCGTCCGGCGCGATCCGGATGCGATGTAGGGAGAGCCCCGCCCCGCTCTCGGTGGACCAGAGCAGGTCCGCGTCCGACTCGCTCATGCTGGATCCCCACGCGGTGGAGGCGCCGAATCCGGCGATCCGCTGCTGTTCACCGGAGAGCTGAATCACCACATCACCGCCCGACGGGGTCCCGCCACCGCAGACATCGGTGTCCGCGTCCGTATCCGCGTCCGTGTCTGCATCGGTATCCGCATCCGTATCCGCATCTGTATCCCCGTCGGCATCTGAGTCTGTATCTGTGTCCGTGTCCGTGTCCGTGTCGGTATCTGCATCGGCGTCGGTATCCGCGTCCGCGTCGGTATCCGCATCTCCGCCCATGCCGGTATCCTGACCGCCGGCGTCTACCGCGTTTTCATTGCTATCGGAGCAGCCCGACGCGAGCGCGTTCGCCCAGACAGCGCATAAGGTCAGCAATAATCCAGAGAGTCGCATGAGTCACCTCCCTAAAAAAAAGTTATCCCTTCAATAAACTGAGAAGTCCAATCGGACGGCAAGATAAGGCTATGCGTCGGACTTGACGCAGCGGACCCCGTGGCGGTCTTCCTTCCGGATGGGGATCACGGTGCCGCAGTCGAAGCAGACGCCCCAGATGGTCTCGGCGTCGTTCTCGTCCGTGGTCCAGCTGTAGTCCGTGTAGGTGTCGAACATCGACTTGCAGAGCTCACTGTCGGAGCAGCGCTTGCACTTGCCGGCCTTGCCGGCCTTGACTTCCCCGTCGCAGCCCACGAGCAGTGAGACCAGCTCTTCTCTCGCGGGCAGCCGGTATCCGGGCGGACAGGCCGCCCCCACGTCGGCGTGTCGGAACCGCTTCATCGCGCCGGTGCAGTCCCAGCCGTCCCAAGTCATCCCCACGGGGCACCGCTGCCAGATCAGGTTGGCGCCCTCCTGGGTCACGTCCGGCGGCCTTTCGAGGCCCTTGTCCTCCTCCTCGGCCTTGCCGCATGCGGCGGCCAACCCCAGCGAGAGCAGGAGCGCCGCAATTCTCAGGACCCGACCGGTATCTCTTGTGCTTATCATCATTCAAACCTTTCCGAGGTCGCGTTGATAACGAAGACCCGAAGATAATCCCGATGCCGGAAGGCGGTCAAGGGCTGCGATCGATCGCCTACTGAACGGGATAGAGCCGGAACGCCTCGGCGGTGCCGGGGAGGCCGTCCAGGCCCGGGGTGCCCGGGGAGAAGCCGCCGTTGCCGGCGCCCCCCGGCGCGGGGAGCGGGTCCACGTGGTTGAGCGCCCGTAGCGTCTCCACATAGGGTGCGCCGTCGACTGTCGCGGGCTGTACCACATGGAAGCCGGAGACGGAGCCGCCGCAACCGCCGCCGCCGCCGCCGCCCGCGCCGCCGGCCCCGCCGTCTCCGCCCCGACCGCCCCGCCGGCCGCACCAGTAGTTGCCGTCCCCGCCGTCTCCACCGGTGCCGGGGGCCCCTCCCGCGGCGCCGAGCCCGCCGTCTCCGCCGTCACCGGCCCGGGCCGGAATCACCCGGACTTTCTCGACGAGCGGGCCGCCGCCGTCCGACGTGAGGACGATGGCGAGACCGATGGAGCTGCCCCCCCCGGTGCCCGCCGCCGCGCCCACGGCGCCGCAACCGCCGGAACCGCCGCCGCCGCCCGCGCCGCCGATCCGATCGGTGTAGCTCGAGGAGATGCTGTTCCATTGGAGCACGTCGTAGCCGTTGCCCTGGGTTCCGCCGCCGCCGCCGCCGCCGTCCGTGCCGTCCCCGCCGGCGATCCCCGGTGAGGTGGTCCATAGCCCGGTGGCGAGGTCGAAGGTCCCGAGGGCCGTCCGGCACCCATCCCCCCCCGCTCCGTCCGCGCCGTCTCTTCCCGGCTCGCCGTTGCCCCCCACCCGCTGAAGTGACGGATCATCGGCGCAGTAGTTGCTGCCCGCCCGCGTGGTGGGCGCGTCGTAGGTCACCGGCCCGGCCGCCCCACCGCCGGCCCCGTGACCCGCCTCCGCGGAGGGATTGGAGACGGCCGCCGCCTGCATGGTCTCGTAGTCGCACGCGTCGCCGAGCATGAAGTCCGTACAACCGGCGTTGGGGCAGGGCTCCCCCTCCAGACAGCCGGTGTCCGGGCAGGAGGAGCTCCCGCCGAGGCCGCCGCTGATGTCCGCTCCGGTCGCGGGGCAGGTCTTCAGGCCGCCGTCACCGCCGGGCGCCGACTGCCCCTCGCAGAGGTTCGTGTTCGCGTCGAACCCCTCGGCCCCCTCCCCGCCGGAGAACCCGTCGAGGGTCGAGAGGCCGCCGCCGGTAAGCGCTTCCAGCACCTCGGAGGAGGAGCTCCCGTCCCCGCCGTCCACCCCCTGCCCCGCGATAATCCGGATATCGTGAAAGTAGAGGTTCTCGTCCGAGTCCGACAAAAACGCCGCGGTGGAGCCGGTCCCCGGAGACTCGCCGTTCGACCCCACCAGCGTCAGCCCCGAGATCTCCGTGGGAGATCGGATCCCATCCCCCTCCAGCACCGGGAGCCCTTGGCGCTCCGTCGGGCGCTCCACCTTCACCTCGAACACCTCCGGGTCGTGGTCTCCGAAATCCGACCGGTACCCCCCGAACACCGACACCCCCGCCCGGAGCACCACGGTCTGATCATAGCTCCCCTGGGCCACGACCACGGTGAGGAGGCGGGGGGTCGCCAGCGCGATCCCCCGGTTGATCGTCGCCACGGGGAACTCGAGGGTGCCGGGGTTGCTATCGTCGCCGGTCTTGGAGACGAAGATGAACGCCTCGGTGGTGTCCACCGTTCCGTCGCAGTCCATGTCCCCGCCGAAGGAGAGGGGGGGCCACACCGAGTTCACCTTGAAGCACTCGCACCCGTTCAGGCTGAGCCCGTCGAGGTCCACGTGGTTGTCCGCGCACTCCCGCACGCAGGTGGGCTGCCCGCCGATGTTGCGGCAGGAGGCCACGGTGTTGGGGGCGAGCTCGTCGCACGGGTGGTTGCAGGCGCCGCAGTGATCGTCCGTGAGGTAGAGGCCGTCGCGGGTGAAGTCCTCGTCGATCCGGCCGTTGCAGTTGTTGTCCTCGCCGTCGCACTGCTCTTCGTGGACGGGCCCGCAGAGGGAGAGGGCCTCGCCGTCACACGCCTGGGTGCCGTAACAGAGCCGGTCCCCACGGGGGCTCTGGAGCCAGCAGCCGAATACGGCGCCCGCCTGGTCCGGGGTGCAGGCGCAGTGGCCGCTCACCGGCACGCAGAGCTCCCGCTCCCCGAAGGGGGTGCAGGTGAACCCCGTGTCGCAGCGACCGTCGTCACAGGGAACGAGGCAGCGCCGATCGCCGAAGGGCAGCGGGACGCAGGTCGCGGACGGGTCCACCGCGGTGCAGTCCTCCTCGAAGGTGCAGGAGAGGCAGGTGATGTTCCGGTCTGGAACGCAGGCCGCCTCCCCCACCAGGTGGGTCCCCTCCGGACACTGGACGATCTTGCAGGCGAACCCGAGATCCGAGGGCTCGCAGGCGACGGTCTCGGCGGTGGGGAAGACCTCGTTGCAGTCGATGCCGCAGCCGCCGCAGTGTTCCACGAGGTGGTACTCCCCGAGTTCGTTTACGAAGTATTCGTCAACAATGCCGTTCCAGTTATCGTCCTCGAAGTTGCAGATTTCATCCTCGCCGATACTCGTCTCGAAGCAGGCGACGGCCCCGAGAGCGATCAGGAGGATTGCTCCGAATTTAACGAACGACGACATCGAAAGTGCCTCCATCCTGACCCGGAACGCCCCCCGCGCCGCCCACGCCGTTGTTCCCCCCCTCCCCCGGACGCCCCAGATCGAAGCGATTCTGCTCGGTCAACCGGGCGCTCACCTCCGGGGCCGCGCCGCCGCCGAGGGCCAACCAGACACCGACGGTGGAGCCCCCACAGCCCCCGCCGCCCCCGCCGCCCCGGCCCCCTGCGCCGCCGGCCCCCCCGTGGCCGCCGCCGTCCGGCCCCGACAGGGACGGGATAGTCCGCTCGGTGGGGCGCAGCTCGCCGCCCTGGCCGCCCTGGCCGCCCTGGCCCCCATCGCCGCCGTGCCCCCCGGCGCCGCCGTCGCCGCCGTCACCGGTGACAATGGAAACATCCGTTATGGCGGGGGCCTCCTCGGGCCGCTCCAGGATCAGGACGATCCCCACGGCGGGACCGCCGGAGATCCCGGGGGCGCCGCCTTGCCCCCCGCAGCCGCCCGCGCCGCCCCCACCGCCGCCGCCGCCGATGCCGTCCGCGTAGGGGCAGAGGGCGCCGTTGATGCCCGCGCTGCCGCCCGCGCCGCCCCCACCGCCGCCCGCGCCCGGGCTACCGTTCGTGCCGTTAGACGCCTCCGCGCCGCTCCAGATGCCGCCCGCGATAGCCCCAAGCGCGTCTACGCACCCACCGCCGCCGACGCCGGCGGCGCCGTTCGCCCCGGCGGCGCCGTCCCCCGCCATCTCATGGGAGCCCGACACCGTGAAGTCCGCGAGGCCGCAGTAGACCGTGCCATTGATCGTGATGGGCCCGAGGGCGTCCCAGCCGCCGCTCCCGCCGACGCCGCCGGAAGCCCCCTCGACGCTCTGGCCGTCCTCCCCGGCGGGCTGGATATGCTCGTAGCTCACGGCGCAGGTGCTGTCCCCGCCCTGGCCGCCGCTGACCTCGACGCCGCCGCAGGAGAAGCGCCCCCCGTCGCCCCCCTGGTTGATGTTCTCCTCGCCGTCGACGCAGGAATAGCCCTCGTCCTCCACGGCGATTCGCTGGGGGCTGCCCGCGGCGCCGGAAGCGGCGGATTCACCGACGTCTCCGTCCGGGCCGTTCTCGCCGTCCGATCCGTCGCCGGTCCGGACGGTGCAGCCCGTCATCGTGAAGCCGCCCCCGGGGGTGTCCAGAAAGGCGCCGAAGGCGTATCGCTCCCCGAGGGGGGCCGAGGCGCCGCGGAATACGAGACCGTCGATGACGGTGGGCGAACGCGCCGCTCCCGCCTCGGCCACCAGGGCGGCGCCGCCGGGGCTGCCCTCCCAGTCCGGGGCGTGGATCTCCGTGGCGTAGGCCTGGGGATCCCGCTCGAGGAAGTCGGGCCGGTAGCCCCCGTGGATGTGGACGCCGTCCCTCACCCGGAGCACCTCATTGTAGACCCCTGCCGCCACGTAGACGTGGGGTCTCGGGTGATTGGTGGTGAGGGATCGGGCGGCCGCGTCCACTGCCCCCTGGAGGGTGGCGAGGGGATCCGCCGGCGTTCCCGAAGCGCCGTCATCGCCCGTGAGGACGACATAGACCCCCTCCTCCACCACGCCGTCCGCGCCGTCGCAGTTGGCGTCGAGGAGCGCCGGGTGCTCCGGCGAGTCGGCGCCGGGGTGGTCCTCCAGGCGCAGCATCTCGCACTCGCAGCCGTTCTCCGGATCGAGATCGGCGTCGACGAAATCCCCGACATCGACGCCGTCGAAGGTGTCCTCGCAGAAGATGGCGCACACCGGCCGGAGGGAGTGGCCGCCGCAGGTGATCTCGAAGTTCGCCACCTGGTTGAGGGTGCAGTCCACCCCGCAGGCCCCGCAGTTGTGCAGGTCGGTGGTGTAGCGGCCCTCCGAGTCCACGAAGGGCTCGTCGGTCTCGCCGTCGCAGTCGTTGTCCACCCGGTCGCACACCTCCTCGCTGCCCGCGCAGGGGGAGAGCCTCCCGTCCTCGCAGCGGGACGTGCCGAAGCACTCCGCGCCGTTCACATCGATGGTGCACGACACCGTGAAGTCGTCCTCCGGACCGCAGTTGCAGCTCCCGGAGGGGGGGATGCAGCGATCCCCGTCACACGCGTATCCCCCCGGACAGCCCCCGTCCTCGCAGGCCACGGTGCACCGGAGCTCGCCGGCGATATCCTCGCAGCGGGCCCCGTCGAAGCCCCCGCACTCGCCCCGGTCGAGGCACGGAGCGCAGAGCCATCCGTCCCACGGGAGGCAGGTGGCGGATCCGCTCGGCACATACCCCTCGATGCACCGCGTCGCCACGCAGGCCGCGCCGGCCTCCGTCGATCGGCACTCCGCCGCCTCGGTGACCTCGTCCGGCACGCAGGGGGCGCCGCATCTCCCGCAGTGCGCGTCATGCACATAGACCCCCGCGTCGTTTCGGAAGTCCTCGTCCACGAGCTCGTCCAGATCGTTATCGATGCGGTCGCACACCTCGGTGGTCGACATCCGGGATCCGTCCTCCCGCGGCACCGCGTAGGGGGACGTCACGTTGCACGCCGGCCCCATCGCCGCGATGGCGAGCAGCACCCCCGCTTCGGCGGCATTCCTCAATCCGCGGTTTCTCATGGCGCTGCGGTTTCTCATGGCGCTGATGTTTTGCTCTCCTCGCGAGTGTTTATTGCCTCGAATTGGAATTGTATAGAATGGATCCGCTTCCTGCAAACTTCAAAAGAAGCCTCTCCGTTAAAGGTATCGATAATCGACCGACGGAATTCGCGGTGTCCTCGAAGACCTATCTAAAACACACGCGGCGGACGACAGGCGGGCGGATTTTCGGGAGGGTTGAAACCTCCGATTTCTGGTACACTCACCCCACGGACAAAAAATCGGAGATGCCATGCCGACACCGAAAAGGCCCGACAACGGCGTAACGAAGCGGGCGGTCTGGAATGACCAAACGGAGCTCTGGGAGCAGGTAGTGATATAGAAGGCGGTCGCCGCGGGCCGGGCGACCTGCCCTCACGCAATGAACAGGAGGTCTCAAATATGCAGGCCGTAGAAGCGAGTGAACCTCGGCCGCCGAAAGTGAACGCCGGACATGGTTGTATTTGTCTCCAATTTCTCTATAACGAATTGTAATTGTCTTGGTTCGAGAAGGAGAGATCATGGCTGATTTGACGACCCGGTATTTGGGGATGACGCTGAAAAACCCAGTGATGGTGGCGAGCTGTGGGCTCACGGAGACCGCGACCGGAGTGCGGAAGGCCGAGGACGCGGGGGCCGGCGCCGTGGTGATGAAGTCGGTCTTCGAGGAGCAGATCAACGCCGAGGTGGACGCCCTGGCGGATCAATCCCCCCAGGACCACCCGGAGTGGCAGGACTACCTCGGGGCGTTCGGCAAGGAGGACAGCCTGAAGCAATACCTGTCGGAGATCGAGAAGGCCAAGAAGGCCGCCTCGATTCCCGTGTTCGGCAGCGTGAACTGCGTCTCCAAGGGGGGGTGGACCGACTTCGTCCGGCGGCTGGAGGCGACCGGCGTCGACGGGATGGAGCTGAACGTCTTCGTCATCCCGAGCGATGTCCAGAAGACCTCAGAGGAGATTGAGAAGACTTATATCGATATCTTCAACGAGCTGAAGTCTCTCATCAGCATCCCGGTGGTGTTGAAGGTGCCCCCCTACATCACCACGCCGGGCCGCTTCATCCGCCGGCTGGTGGACCACGGCGTCAAGGGGCTCGTGCTCTACAACCGCCCTGTGCCCTTCGATGTGGACATCGAAAAACAGCGGGTGGCCGTACGCAGCGTTATCAGCGCGCCGGAGGAGCTCGCCTTCTCCCTTAGAATGAGCTCCATCGTCTCGGGCTATTACGAGTGCGATATCGCCGCCAGCACGGGAATCCACGACGCCGAGGCCGCCATCAAGCACCTCATGGTGGGGACGGACGTGGTCCAGCTCTGCTCCGCGATCTACAAGAACGGCTTCAAGTATATCCGTAAGGTCATCGACGACATCAACGAGTGGCTGGATACCCACCGCATCGCATCGGTCGACGATATCCGGGGCCGGCTGTCGCGGAAGAACAGTCCTCATCAATTCGACTACGAACGGGCCCAGTACATCAAGGCGTTCGGGAACATCAAATAGGAGCGACGGACCGATGAGGGGACAAGGGATTTGCCTCGCGATTGCCGCGGGGCTGGTAGTTCTGGCCTGCGGAGATCGCGCCCCCGTGACCGCCGGCGTCGATACGGATACCCGACACGGCGGCGTCACGCTCCTCGCGGATACCGCGACGGTCGAGGGTGACACCGCGACCGCCGGGGGCGACACCGCCTCCGCCCGGGGCGACACCGCCTCCGTTGAAGAAACGCCGGTGACGCTCGAGAATATCGAAGTGCTGCTCAATCCGTACGGACGGGCTCCCCTCACGGCGATCATCAAGGTGACCCACCCGCTCCTGGTGCCGGAGGAGGTGAGATCGATCCGGGTGACCGTCGAGGGCCAAGGGGATCCGCCGGAGGATCTGGTCGCCGAGCTCGACCCCCGATCGGAGGCGTACAGGACGAGCTTCGACATGGGCGATCAGGTGTTCGCGGGGGAGTTGGGGATTCCCGTGCTGGGGCTCTATCCGGAGTCGGACAACCGGATCGGGCTCGAGGTCGGCACCCCTGATGCGACTTTTCGCGGGGAGGTGGTGATCACCACCGACGTCATCCCGGAGCTCGAGGGGGAGACGGCCCGCGTCCAGGTCCTCGATCCGGATCGCATCGAGCCCGGGTGGACCTATATCGACAAGCGGGTCTACGACCACCAGGGGCGCTGCCGCTGGATCGGTCCGCGGCTCTACCACATCCTCGAGAATGGCAACATCCTCATCGCCATCGACGAATACAACTGGCTCGGCCGGCGCGTCAGGGATCGGAGCCTGTCGAGGCAGTTCGAGTTCCATCACGACGCCATCGGGCTCGGGAACGGCAACTACGTGGTCTGTGTCAACGACCCCGAGACGACCATCGTCAACGCCTTCGGCGAGCTCGTCACCGAAGAGGACCAAGCCGTGGAGGTGGACGGGGAGACCCGGGAGATGGTCAATGTGTGGGACATGAGGGGGGTGCTGGACGTGGACCGGCACACGGTCTCCCTGAACTACCAAGGGGCGGACTGGTTTCACATGAACACCGTGACCTACAGCGCCGCGGATGATGCCCTGCTGTTCTCCGGACGGTACCAGGGGATCGTCAAGATGACCCGGGACGGCGTCCACGGGGAGGCCCCGAACGCGGGCAAGTCCCTCGTCTGGATTCTGGCCCCCCACATGGGCTGGGGGCCGTCAGGGCCGGACGGCGAGGGGGATATCGATCCCAACGACTACCTGCTCACCGCGGTGGACTCCGAAGGTCGCCCCTATCCGGAGGAGGTCCAGAACAACCTGGCGCCCCCTTCGGCGGACCGGGAGGCGTTCTACTGGCCCATAGGGCAGCACGGCATCGAGATCACTGATCGGGAGGAGGGGAAGATCGCCTTTCTCACCTTCAACAACCAGGCGTCCTTTATCTTCGACGGCGAGGACACCATCGACAACGGGGTGACGACCGCCAAGCAGGGAGACCTGAGCAACGACCGCGCCGAGGAGCCCTTCAGCCAGATCATCGAGTACGAGGTGGACGAGGTCGCCATGACGGTCCGGCAGAAGTGGAGCTTCGGCGAGTATCGCAGCGAGCTCTACGGCGCCTACAACTCGGACGTGTGCGTATTGCCCGTTACCCGGAACCGGATGATGACCACCAACGGCGCGGACTGGCACGAGGACAGGCCGCCCCACCCCCACGTCATCGAGATGACCCTGGAGGGGGAGGAGCTGTATCACCTGGAGATCGAGAACGCGACCTTCTCCGCCATGCGCGGCGGGCGCATCGATCTCTACCACCCGGAGCGACTGGCGCCGCGGTCGAACCGATGAACCGAGCCGCTGATCCGAGATGATAGTTACTTTAGGGCATTTGAGTATTGTCGGCCTTCTCTTCTTTGGAGCGGCGTGCGGCGATCACGCCCCCTTCCGCCCTTTGGAGGAGGAGGGGGACACCGTACCGATCCCCGATTCCGATCCCGTCATCCTTCTCGAGTCGATCGGGAGTGACACCGGAGAGGTCGAGGTCGAGGCCGCCACCCCCCTTCCGGAGGAGAGCGTCGAGGTCCTGCTGAACCCCTACGACAGCGCGAAGCTCGCGGCCATCGCCGTCGTCCGCCACCCCGACGTCTCCCCCGAGGCGGTGGACGAGATGCGCATCACCGTCACCGGTCAGCGGGGGGCGGAGAACCTCACAGCGATGCTCGATCCCCGATCGGCGGCCTTCGAAGCCCACTTCGGCATGGACGATCAGCTGGCCGACGGGGAGGTGGGCGTCCCAATCCTCGGGCTGTTCGCGGGCCTCGTGAACGAGGTGGCGATCGGGCTCCGCGTCGAGGAGACGTGGTACGAGGGTCGAGTCGACATCCCGGTGGAGCCGATCCCCGAGCTCGACGAGGAGAGCGTGACCGTCGACCTCATCGCGCCCGAACGGATGGCGCCGGGGTGGACCTACCTGAACGGCCGGGTCTACGATCACCAGGGCAACTGCCGGTGGATGGGCCGCAAGATCTTCCACCTCCTCGACAACGGCAACATCCTCTCCGGGATCGACGAGCGCAACTGGCTCGGACGGAACGTCAACAACCGGAGCCTGCCGGGCCACCTGGGCTTCCACCACGACGCCGTCGATCTGCCGAACGGAAACATCGTGGCCTGTATCAACAACCAGGAGACCACGGTGGTGGACGCCTTCGGAGACAAGATCACGAGCGTCGAGGACTACATCGTCGAGCTGGACCCGGCGGGCGAGATCCGGAACGCGTGGGACATGCGGGAGTTCCTGGACGTGAACCGGGGCACCGTGGCGAGCCTCGGGGACGACTGGTTTCACATGAACACCCTGGCCTACGACGAGCAGGACGACGCGCTCCTGGTCTCGGGGCGCTTCCAGGGCATCGTGAAGGTCACCCGGGGGGGGATCCGGGGGGAGACGGCCAACGCGGGCAAGGCGCTGGTGTGGATCTTGGCCCCCCACCTGGACTGGGGCCTGGCGGGGCCGGACGGCGCGGGGGATATCGATCCCAACGACTACCTGCTCACCGCGGTGGATTCGAACGGAACGCCTTACGCCCAGGCGGTCCAGGACAACCTCGCGGCGCCGGAGCCGGGGGAGGAACCGTTCCACTGGCCGGTGGGGCAGCACGGCCTCGAGATCACCGAGCGCGGCGAGGGCCGGCTCTCAATTCTCACCTTCAACAACCAGGCCTCCTTCATCTTCGACGGCGAGGGGACGGTGGACAACGGCGCCGGGCTCACCTTCGAGGGGGACCTGAGCAACGACCGCGCCGAGGCGCCCTACAGCATGATCATCGAGTACGAGGTGGACGAGATCGCCATGACGGTCCGGCAGAAGTGGAGCTTCGGCGAGGGGGAGCACGACTGGTACGGCGGGTTCGCGTCCGGCGTGGCGCAGTTGGGGACCACGGGGAATCGCATGATGATCTCCAACGGCGCGGAGCAGCTGCACATGCGGATCAACCCGTACAACCCCCACGTTATCGAGGTCGCCGAGGACGGGGAGATCCTCTATCACTTTGAGGCGGTGGACACCCAGGAATCGGCGCACCGCGCCGGCCGGATCGACCTCTATCATCCCAGCCCCTGACCCGTACCCGTCGGACGGCGCGACCTCGCGGACACGGCGGCCAGCGCATCAGCCCCATCGAGATCGAGGTAAAGAGGTCAGACTTTGCAGGTGTCCGAAGCGGTCTACTCGGGAGAGGACGCGTCGATCCGCTTGGCCCGGCAATCGGTGTCGATGACCTCGATGTTCAGCCCCTTCCCGAAGAAGAAGGCGATCGGGTGGTCGCCGAACGCCTCCCCGGGTTGCGGTGGGACGATGGATCGCAGGCCTCGCTCCTTCAGCTCGACCACGCCGCTGTCGAGGTCCTCGGTCTTGAAGCACAGGTGATGGAGGGTTCCGCCTTTCTTTAGAAATCTCGTAACGGTCGAAGACGCCTCGCTCGGCTGGATGAGCTTGACCGTGAGGGAATCGTCCTTCTCCATGAAGGCGACATAGACCTTCTGGCGGGTGTTGAGGACGACCTCCGTCGCCTGACGATAGTCGAACACGGTCTCCCAGTAGCGGATGGCCTCCTCGATGTCCTTCACCGCGATTCCGATATGATCGATATGCATGGTCGCGTTCTCCTCCTTCTGAATCGTTCGGATCACTCTACGTTATCCCGATCCTAACGGCAATTCATTGAGGGCGGCGTCATGATTTCGTCCGCCGCCCCACCCAGATGACGTGGTGCGAACCCTTGCGTGTCGTATGGGACCTGACCCGGTGGCACACCACCGCGAAGCCGGCGCGCTTCAGACGATCGCCGAACCCCGTGTCTTCGCCGGCGGACCACACGGCGACGACGCCGCCTCGTCCGAGCACCCGGGCGACGCGGGAGAGCCCCGCCGCGGAATAGAGCCATTCGTTGCTCTCCTGAGTGAGCCCCTCGGGGCCGTTGTCCACATCCAGCAGCACGAGATCATACCGGGATGACGGATTGCGCAGCAGATCGATGATATCGCCCACGATCACCGTGACCCGTGGATCCGACAGCGGATGCCCCGCGTGCTCCCCGAGGGGACCGCGATTCCACTCTACCACCGCCTCGACCAGCTCGGACACGGTGACCGACGCCGTCGGCGGGAGCCGGTCCAGCGCCGCGCGCAGCGTGTACCCGCACCCCAATCCCCCGATCAGCACCCGCGCGCCGCGGCGGGCGCCCAGAGCGTCGATGGCCAGCCCGGCGAGGGCGGTCTCCGAGCGCATGGCCCGCGTCCCCATCAGGACCTGGCCGTCGGTGCGGATCACGAGCTCCCCGTCCCGCTGATACAACTCGATCAGGGTCCCGTCCGGCGTGCGACCGTGGTCGAGGCGGATCCAGGGTTTCATAGCGGCCCCGCGGGGCGTGTCAACGCAGTGATGATCAATCGCTCCATGCTCCGGAAGGTGTACCGCGTCCCGCGCCGATCCTGAAACGAAAAGCGACAGGTTCCGGTCAGCCGGCAGGCGCCGTCGGCCGGCTGGCGGGCGGGGTGGCGCACGATTTCAACAACCTGATCACCGTTCACCCCCCGGGGCCTGCTTCAGCGCGTCCGGAAGATCCTCGACAGGTAGGCGCCGTCCGGCAACATCGCCGAACCGCGGAATGTCCCTCCGGGCCGATCGAATTCTTCCGGTTGTGGTATTCTTCACCTGTGCGGCATCGGTCAAAACAACGCGGACGGGCTCCCTTTCTCGCATTCTCACTCGTCACCCTGGCCTTCGGTGGTGTCCTCTCCGCACGGCTGTTCCGGATCGCCGGCGGGCCCGAGGCGCTGTCGTTCACTGCGATCGGCGTCGCGGGCGCACTCGCCGGCCTCACGGCGCTCACCTTCCCCGGATGGCTCCGGCGCCGAGATCACTGGCTGCTGCTGTTCCCACTACTCGGCGCCGTCGCCTCCGTCGTTCACGTCGCGCTATCTGGCCCCGTCCTCGCCGATCTCTACCGCGCCCTCGCGGCGCCCCCTGGCGCCGACGCCCTCGCGGCCCATCACCGCGCCCGCCTCCAGCTGACCGGCGTCGCCTTCGGCTTCTTTGTCACGGGGCTCCACGGTCACCTCTGGATCGGCGTCACCGCCGCCCTCGCCCTATTCGCCCTGGCCGGCCGAGCGACGCTCGAAGACGGGCCGCCGAGTAAGACACCGATCCGGCGGCTCGTTCTCTTGGAGGGGCTCGCGCTCCTGCCCCCGCTCCTGCTCCTCGGGACGGCGATCTATTACCACACAACGTCCTATCCCTTCGGCCGCGCCGTCGCCGTGGTGCTCGGCGAAGTCGTCGGGAGCAGAACCCTCGTCTCCTATTTGCTGCTGCTGGTCCTGCTGCTCTCGTGCTTCCTGCAGCTGAACGTCATCGCGCTCCTCCGGCTCCACCAGGGCCCCGTCGTCGAGGGGGCGCGGTTCCAACCGGCCGTTCTCAGCGCGCCGGCGATGCTCATCGCCGTCCTCTCCGCGGCGTTGCTGCTCTCGGGGATGCTCGGCGCTCAGATCGCCGGACGCCTGCTGCCGCTGTATCCGGACACGACCCAAGACGTCCTCGCAGGTCCCTTCTTCATCAGGACGCTGACGGAGACCGCCTACCTCTGGCTCACGCCGGTCTACTGGTGCCTCGTCGCGGCCGGGGTCTCCTTGTCGATCTATGCGCTGTGGCGGATGACCGCCCGGCGGTGGGCGCTGGGGCTTCCCCTGCTGGTGGCGGGGTTGCTCGTCGCCCCGGACGCGCTCCTCGGCGCCCGGCTGAACGCGCTCCCCGAGCCTTCCCGGGACGAGCGCTGTGACAACCTGGACGAGTGGATCCTGCTCCTCCAGCGCCGGACCCTCGCGACCCCCATGCACTTACTGGACGACCTCGACGGGCTCGTCGTGGCGGAGGCTCTCGACCTCCCCGAGAGCACCGCCGACGGCCGCCTATGGGATGTCACGACGGTCGTCGTAACGAAGAAACATCTCCTCTTCAACGGGAGAAAGCTGAGCGGGATCCGGGACGGACGGATCGTCAATAACGCCTCCGACCGCGCGCCGCTCCTGCCCGCGCTCTACGACGGGCTGCGGGAGGAGAGACGGCGGTACCAGGGCCTCGGCGAGAGCGCGGTCAACAACGAGTTCCTCCTGGCGATGGACCGAAGCACCCGAATCCAGACCCTACACCGCGTGCTGCTCACCGCCCGGAAGGCCGGGTACACTACCGTCAACCTGGCCACGAAGGACGACACCCCCCACTTCGACGGGTATCCCCGCTGCCCCCGGGTGTCCGGAGTGTCCGCGCAACTTAATCCGCGATGATGAAATCCGGGCAGATCTCCATTCCGGCGAAACACGGTAAAGTGACGATGATGGCGTAGCAGCTCTCTGCGAGGGGCTCGACTATTTACAACGCCGCGCGGGACGCAGTGACGTTCACCGCGCCTCCTTCTCCATGCAGTACCCCTTGTAGCAGCCCACCCGCTCCTGTCGGTCTGTTTCGAGGTTGTAGCGGTATTCGTACTCATCGCCGCAGCACCCGGCGGTGAATCTGAGATCGTCGTCCGTTTCCCATCTCAGGAACGAGAGGAATCCCTCGTCTTCATGAAGGCCGCCCGTCACCTGCCGATGGGGAACGGTCTTCTCGGTGACCCCCGCGGTCATCTGCTCGGCGGTGTAGATGAGATAGCGCTCCCGGTCCGGAGAGATCGCCGCGGCGTATTTTCCGGAGGGGGACCACTGGATGCCGGAGACCTCCGGGCCGAAGGGGATGAACCACGGGGTGGCGGTCCCGGCCTCCGCGTCGACGACGAACAGCGCTTCGATGCAGCACTCCAGGCAGTCCGCGATGTCGCTGGAGGTGGCCTGGCCGACGGCGACCATGACCAGGGGGACCGCCGGGTTGGGGCGGACATCGATGATCCGCCGGTCGAACGGGAGGGCGTGGCGGAGCTCTCCGGACCGGAGGATTTCCAGGGTGCGGCGACCCCGTACGCTGAACGCGAGGCCCTTGGCCAGGGGGGTCGGCGCCTGGCACCGCTCCCGGTAGACCTCGGCCTTGTCCCTCAACACCTTGGGCAGGCGCGCCAGCTGGGCGTCGTCGACGACGAGCGTCCGCAGCGCCGGGAGCGACGTCAGGGGGCTGAAGTCCTCGACGCTCGCGTGCTCGATACCCAGGAAGGTCAGGTGCTTCAGGGTGGCGAGGGGACCGAGGTCGGTCACCCGGGTGCCGGCGAGGCTCAGCCACTTGAGCTCGCCCAGCCCGGCGAGGGCCGCGACGGAGGTTATCTTCGTCTCCCCCAGGTTGAGGTGCTCGAGCTTGGTCAGATCGGCCAGGGGGACGATATCGGCGATGGGGGTGGCGGAGAGGTCCAGGTGCCATTCGAGGTCGGTCAGGAATCGTAGCGGCGTCAGATCCCGGACGGCGGTGCCGTTCAACGAGAGGGAGACCAGCGAGGTGAAGCGGCAAAGCGCCCCGATGTCCTCGATGGGGGCGTTGGTGAGCAGGAGGGCCCGCACCTTGCCGGTGCGCTTGAGGAGGGCGAGACTCTCGACGCCGGTGCCGCTGAGATCGAGGCTGTCGATCTCCCGGAGGGCGTTGAGGGGGGAGAGGTCGGTCACCTCCGGCGAACGGCAGGTCACGCTGCTCTCGTCGCTCGCGAGGGTCTGTCCGCAGAACGGGATCCGCCGGGTCTTGTCCTCGAATTCAACGATGATCTCGTCGGCGCGCCGGCAGGGCACCTTCGGCGACGGCTGGTCGGGATACGCCCCGCCGTACTCTCCGCACACCGAGTCCAGGCGGCGCAGGCGCCCGAGGGGGACCCCTTTCGCCGCGTCACTCAGCGTGAGGGAGCGCAGCTCCCGGAGGGCGGCGAGGGGCCGGAAGCTCTTCGGGGTGACGTTCCGGAGGGTCAGCCGGGTGAGGCGCTTCAGCCCTCGGACGGGGGAGAGATCGGTCACGCCGGTGTCGCTCAGGCCGAGGGCGCGCAGGGATCGGAGCCCCTTGATGGGCGCGAGATCCGCCACCGGCGTCCCCCGGAGGTCGAGGGCCTCGAGGCGGGTCAGGCCGACCAGGGGAGAGAGGTCCGTGACGTTCGTTTCGTGGAGGTCGAGGCGCTCGAGATCGCCAAGCGCCGCGAGGGGAGAGAGGTCCTCCACGAGGGTGGCCCCCAGGAAGAGCGCCCGCAGGCGGGAGAGCCCTTTGAGGGGGCTCAAATCATCCACCGGGGACTCGTTGAGGTTGAGCTCCTCGAGCAGGGGCAGGGCTGCGACGGCGCGGAGGTCCAGCCCATCCGGCGGATCCTGGTCGGGACCGGTCTCGTTGCCGACGCCGAAGACCACCAGCCGCGTGAGCTTGTCGAGGCGGCGGAGGGGCTCCAGGCTCGACACGTTGGTCTCCCAGAGCTCCAGCTCCCGGAGCGCCGTGAGCCTTTCGACAGGGGAGAGATCGGTCACGCCGATCCCCCGGACCTCGAGCCGTTGCAGCGCCGAGAGCCCTCTGAGGGGGCTCAGATCGTCCAGGTCGATGTCCCGGCAGACCACCTCCACTGCGTCCTTCGGGATGACCTGATCACAGAAGAACACTGCGTTCTCCGGGAGGTCGACGGCGATCGGGGGGGCGACGCAGACCGGCGGCATACGGGGGCCCCCGGGGGGCGCGATCGGGCCGGGGCCGGGCTCGGAGGGGGGCGCCGCGGGCGTCACCGGTCGCGGCCGATCGCCGCAGCCGAGCAGCACGATGAGAGAGAGAAAGGTCGGCCAAGACACACACCGATGAGCCGTTGACATGCGCCCTCCATCCTGCTGAAGCGTGGTCACTCGACGGTAGGGGCTTCAGCCGTTCGCGCGATGACGTTCTTGGTTGTGGCCCCGTTAGCGGCCCCTAGCGGCCCCTATTCCAGATCCTTGAGATTGTCATCGGCCCGACCCGCGGTCGCCATGGTGATCAGGATCGTCAATAAGCTGGTACAACAGAGAAAACGCATCGCGAGAGCACCTCCCTCATCTGGATAATGGATGGTACTATAGTTCCATACTTCCATCAATTATCCCTTCGGAAAGACCGACATGGCCGGTCAGTCATTCGACACGGCACGCGAACTCGTCCACCGCCAGCCCCCCCTGCGCCGCCGTTCCATATCTGAAAGCCGAAGTGGATGTCTTCGAAAATCGCACTTCGTCAATTTGTCGACACGGTTGTCGCCGTTCCGGGTATCATGTATAAACTGTGCTTTTACATAAAAGGGAAAATCGATGCGCTTAATCGGCCTTATATTGGGAATCCTTGTCGTGTCCCAAAGCTGTATTTCATGCAAAACGGTGACTCACGCGGACGAGGACACTCAGACGGACTCGGAGACCGAGACGGGCGCGCCGGGAACGGGCGACGGCACCGAAGACGCGCCCCCCACCGACGACCGTGACTCGGCCACCGAAGCGCCGACCGACCTCCCGTCCGATTCCGACACCCCCTCTTCATGGGGGCGCGACTCGGCGTCCGACACCTGGCCGGAGTCGGACACGTCGACCGCGGACACCGGGGAGGATACGGAACCCCGAGGCACAGGGGAGGACACGGACCGGGGCACCGGGGAGGACACAGAGCCCGCAGGCACTGGGGAGGATACGGAAACCGAGACCGCGTCAACCTGGGAGACGGACACCACCGATGCGATGACCCTCTCCATCGTCCCGCTGGCCGGAACCGAGACATACGCCTACCGCTATCTCAGCTTCTTCGCCGTTTGCACCACCCTCGACGGAACGCAGGAAGTCCAGCGGGAGTGCACGGATGAGGTGACCTGGCAGAGCTCGGACGAGGAGATCGCCGAACCACAGTTCGGCGGAGAGGTTTATACCTGGTCCCTCGGCACGGCGACGATCAGCGCGACCCTCGGCCACGCGTCCGACGAGCTCACCATATCCGTCCTCGAGGTGATCGGCGTCCAGGTCACCCCGGAGACGTTGACCGTGCCCCTCAACAGCGCAGATGCCCGATTCCACGCGGACTGCACCCTCTCGAGCGGCACGGTGGTGCCCTGCACCCAGGAGGGGGTTCAGTGGTCCTCGTCGTCCGAGGAGATCGCCGCCCCGACATCGCTTTTCGAGGGCAGGTTCGACCTCAAAGCGATCGGCGTGACTGAGATCGTCGCCACCTTCGATGATATCGTCTCCCCCCCCGTTACCCTCACCGTCACCCCGATCACCTGCGACGGCGTCATCGGTTTTCCGGACAAGGTCCTTCAGCGACATGTGGCCAAGGCCGTCGGTAAGACCGTCGGGAATATCACTATCGACGATGTGATCGATCTGACGGAGCTTCGGATTGACAACAGCGAGAACCTCGAGAGCGGCGCCCGGGGATTCGCCGTTTCCGATCTCACCGGCATCGAGTGCCTGACCCACCTCGAGACGCTCGTCATCGACAACCACGAGCTCTACACGGAGTTTCGGATCCTCAACGACGCCACCCCGCTCAAGGCCCTGACCGGGCTCAGGCATCTCGTCCTCACCGGGAACAACCTCCCGGACATCTCCTTCTTCGCCGGGATGCTCCTCCTCGAGACCCTCGACATCTCCTACAACGGCGTCCAGGACTACAGCCCCCTCGCCGCGCTCTCCAATCTGACCGCGCTCGACATCTCGGGGAACCCGATTGATGATATCGGCTTCATCTCCGCGTTCGAGAACCTGACGCGGCTGTCGGCGACGTGTCATCCCCTGTGGAACCAGAACGAAAACGATTACGCGTCCGTCGCCACGGACTGCCGGAACGGAATCACCGACTACGCCCCGCTCAGGGACCTGACGCGACTGACCGATCTGAGCCTCTGCTCCAGGACCGTCATCGACGGGGGCGCGCTCGCGGGCCTCGACGCGCTCGTCACCCTGAGCCTTCGCGCCCCGGCTCTCGAGAACCTGTCGGCCCTCGACGGGGCGGCGGATCTTCGACACCTCGCGTGCGATCTCGGCGACCTCACCGAGCTCCCCTCCCTCGAGGGGCTCACCCAGGTAGAGACTCTCGATCTGAGCAACAACGCGCTCGAAGACGGCGAGACACTGTCGAACCTCGCCGCCATGACATCCCTCGCGGAGCTGAGCCTGGCGCACAACCGGATCGCCACCGCGCCGGATCTCTCGGGGCTCGACCGGCTGGCCGTCCTGAGCCTCTCCGAAAACGTTCTGACGGACACCTCGGGGCTCACCGAGCTCCCGGAATTGGCGCACCTCGACCTCTCCCACAACCGGCTCGAGGCGCCGCCGGATCTGGCGGCGCCGGAGCAACTCGAATTCCTCGACTTCAGCTTCAACGCGCTCCACGATCCCGCCTCCATCGCGTCCATGACCGCCCTGGTGACCCTGGATCTCTCCAACAACCCGCGGACCACCCTGCCGAGCCTCGACGGCCTGGACGACCTGACGGAGCTCGTCCTCGACGCCACCCAGATCGAGGATCTCTCCCCGGTCTCCGGAATGGAGCGCCTGACCCGCCTCTCGGCGATGAGCTGCGGCCTGGTCGAGCTGCCCCCGTGGACCGGACTCGACGCCCTCGCCACCCTCGATTTGAGTGACAACCAGCTGAGCGATATCTCCGGCCTCGCGCGCCTGGTCGGCCTCGAAGAGGTCAACCTCTACCAGAACCGGATCACCGACCTCCCCGACCTCGACGCGCTCGAACACTTGAGGGAGCTCGACCTGAGCTACAATGACATCGCCGATATCACCCCCCTCTCGTCGCTCGCCGGGCTCGAGATCCTCGGCGTCGGCGGCAACCGGCTGTCCGAGTCCCCGGATCTCGACGGCTTCGAGCACCTGACGACGCTCGATATCGCCGGGAACCGTCTCCGGGATCTGTCGGCCTTCTACACCCTGACCCGGCTTCGTCGCCTCGATATCAACAGTAACGACTTTGTCGAAATCGAAGACATGTCGCCCTTCGCGGCCCTCGAAGAGCTGTCCACGGACAACCTCATCGGCGGCCTGGCGTTCCTGAACGATCTCCCCGAACTCGGGACCCTGTTCATCTTCGCGCTCAACGTCCCCCTCACCGACCTCGACGTGCTCGTCGCCCACCCAGGCATCGACGCCGGCGACACGGTATACATCTACAGCCGGCCCCTCGACTGCACGGCTCCGGCCCTCCGCGATGATATCGACACGCTGAGCGACAGGGGCGTCACGCTGAACATCACCTGTAACTAGAGTCTCGGGTCAAAATATAGCTTCCAATCTGGCAATTGCTGTGCCCGTCCGGCAAGAACTTTAGGGACGGAGACAGCTGCTTCATCCGCTTCAAGGACTACAAGAGGAACTTTGGGGACGGAGGCAGCGAACTGCGGAACTTTGGGGAACTTTTGGGACGGAGGCCGCTGGGAACTTTAGGGACGGAGACAGCTGGACCAGAACTTTGGGCCGGCAGGGTCCGATTGCGTCGTCTGATGGATGCGATCAATCCGTCGCCACCTCCGGGGCTCTCCATGGCCTCCGTCCCTACATTCCCGTCCCCGTCCAAGCCGCAGTAACCCCACCGGGTGTCAAGGCGGTTTACACAACGTAAGCCGTCGTTTCATCAAAGACGGGCTGCTTCTGCCCGCCGGAGCAACGAAGATCCGAGTCATTTGGTGTTGATGCCGGCGCCGGCGCCTCCTGGTGTCTCCGTTGCATCCGAATGGAGACGAAAGGAGGACAGCGCAATGATGAGAGCAAGCCGCCGTTCGGTCATATCGGTCCTGGCGCTGATGATGTTGAGCCCCGTACCGGCGTCGTCGGAACCCCTCCCCGGGACGTTCGACGACAACCGCGCCGCCGCCCGGATTCGGGAGATCGCCGACGCGTTCTATCCGAACTACGACGCGGGGCTGTGCCCCTATTACGGCCGGATCTGGAAGGATGAGTACGCGACGAAGCAGACCTTCGGGGATACCGGAACGACGGTCTGGAGACACTACACCGAGGCCCTGGCGGCCGCGGGGCTCTCCCCGGAGCGGCTAGACTGCACCCTATACGCCAAGGAGATCCTCAAGGCGGGGCTCCACCGGCGGGACTACCGGCGGCTCTGGCGGGAGCACCACAAGATATGGAAGGATGACGGGTTCTCGGGCTGGAGCGTCGGGTACCTCCTCACCGAGAAGTTCGGCTGGCGGGCCTACGCCGTCATCGATCCGGAGGCGCCGGACTACGCCTACTACACGAGCTTCTTCGAGAACCGGAACGAATACCCGGTGTGGCGGCAGCCCAACATCCCCATCGCGGGGTACTTCATCGCGGGCAGGGACGACTCGGCCATCGAGGCGCTGCTCCGCCGACATCCCTTCGGCTGGGGCTTCAGCGAGGGGGGGATCCACACCTGGATCACCCAGGGGACGGACCTCAGGGAGTGTCACTTCGACAGCGGCCCCTCGAGGCGCTACGACGCCGACAAGCCCTACCGCCTGCTGGAGTCCACCCGCTTCATCCGCTTCAACGACTACAACGTCCACCTGGTGGTCTTCCCCCCGGAAGCCGATCCGCAGTGACCGAACCGCCCCTGTCGTAAAGAAATCCCCATCAATACGGATGGGGACGGGGGAATGCCCCGTGCCTCGAGGACGGCGCCTTTGTCGTCTCCGGTCAGGCGCATCCGGGGGACATCTTCGGTCGTGGCGAGCCCGGGGAGACGGTGCTCTATGCCGACAGCTTTCCCGGCGAGCCGGGGATCCTGATGCATTTTTCGCTGAGTACCGTAACGACGGTACCCTGTCAGGGGAGAGAGGACACCCGTTCAGAGCGGCGAAAACGCAGTGGCGGCCCGGCCGGCTTTTCAGGGTCAAAACGGGTTGACGAAAAGCGAGGGACACCTGGAACGCAGGCGGCGCCAGCGACCGTGATCAGGTTACAGCAGTTGACTTATCACTTCTTGGAGACCCCGGCGTCCGGATCCCCTCGGGAACAGGGGAGGACCGACAAGCCGTCAGTTTCAATTGTGGCGCCCAGAGGCGTCTCGCCCCGTTCCGATGGTCGGTCGTCGATCAGGCCGTTCTTCCTGAGATACTCGTCGCAGAGCTCGCGGTACCGCTTCTGTCTTTCTGCAGCGCTCTTTCCGAGGGAGAGGTATTCCCGCGGCATCGTGAGCATCCCAGTGAACCACGACTTCTTGCCGTTGGCGTAGAACTGGTACGTGGAGTAGGCGTAGCGCGACGGATGGCTCACCATCCCGGCGCGGACGGGATTGGCGTCACCGTAGAACATCACCTCGAGCAGCCTCCCCTTGGCATCGATCTCTTTTGTTTTGGGGCGGTCATAGGCCACCTTGCCCTGTCTTCGGTGTCGGCGGTTGTATCCGGCGCCGAACCGAGAATGGGCGTTTCGCATCCAGTTGCCGAAGGCCTTCAGGCAATCCTCGAGGGGGTGATTGGCGTAGTCGAGCTGTCCGGTCTCATGGGGGTGGTTGCTCATGATGCAGAAGGAGAAGAAGCGCACGAACTGCAGTATACCGGGGGTCAGGGTTTTTTGGAGGCTGGCCAGGTAGGCGTTTTTGTCCTCGCTGGATTCGAGGACCCTCTCGCGATTATGTCCCCGCCACATCTTGTGAAAGATGCCGGTGGTACGGATGGTATCGCGTCGGGCCCGTCTCATGCGGAGGATGAGGAGCAAGAAGCCTGCCAAAAGTCGATTCGTGACATTACAGAGAGTTAGCCGATAAATCGCTGAAAAGGGCGGCGACGAGAACAGTGCTACACCGCCAGAGGGCCAATCCGTCGCCACCCTTGGGACCTCCGTCCCTCCGATCTTCTCCAACCCTGCTCCGATCTCTGGGACCTCCGTCCCTCCGATTTCCGATCTTCGATCTCTTGGGACCTCCGTCCCTCCGATCTCGATCTCTTGGGGACCTCCGTCCCTCCAACCCTCCTCAACCCTCCTCAACCCTCCGGCCTCCGTCCCTCTCCGATCTCTCGCAGTGACCGAACCGCCCCTGTCGTAAAGAAATTCCCATCAATATATCAGGAATATAACGGTGGTCATGGGATGGGTTCCGCTGCATCCACTTGTTCGACTTTGAAAAGTCACGACGGGCTCAGTGCTCGACCGTCGACGCGACCGTCGGCACCCCCCGGGTGGCCGGGATCTCTCCTTGCCCCACCACCGCGATCTTGAGGGGGGACGGGGGGGCGCCGAGCAGGAGCGTCTTGTCCGTCGGGGTTCCCGTTATCTGACCGCGGGCTATGACCACGTCACCGGGACGGAGATACGCCACGAAGAATCTCCGCTTCTTGTTCCCCTTGACCAGCCCCGAATCCTGGTGCAGCCCCTTGGGCTTGACCTGCTCGCCGGAGGCGGTGACCTGAATGCATCCCGTGTCGTCCGCGATGGTGAACTCGGCACAGCGAACCTCGAAGGTCTCGGGAAACCAGAGCGGCCGCCCCTGTCCGCGCGCCCCTTTCTTGAAGCGCTCCTCCATCAGCGAGTAAAACACGCACCCCATTCCGGTCGGCGGGATCTTGAGGCAGCGGTCGCACTGAACCACCCCTCTGATTGTACGGGTGCTCCCGGGAACGAGGTCCCCGATGTCGGTTTTCTTGTGAAGCCACGGCAAAAACATTCAAGCCTCCGACGGTTTGGTGTGATCTGTCCCCTACCGACTTACTGGACTACCGATACCTCTGCAAGCCGTAAAGGGACTTTCATGAGAGCCCTGCCCCGGTTCTTTTGGAGGTGCTGATCCACCGCAAGGCTCGCCGCGTGGAACGCCCGGCGGAGGGCGACGATGGCGTTGTCGTCCTCTTCCATGCCGTCCACCGCCTTGGTGACGATGATGTCGAGGTCCGGGGCGAAGACGCTCACCTGCGCGCGGACCTGATTGCCGCGCTGACGTCGCAGGTTCGGGACGTCGAGTTGGATCTTGAACCCCTCGATACCGGGATGCCGTCTCTGTATCCGTCCGGTCTCCTCGTCGATGATTTCGAGGAGGGGGTTGGGAGAGCTGATGTGCCGAAAGTGAGTGGCAATATTTCTTCTCATTTTCATACCTCCGTTGACGCATTTGGGCGCCGGATAGCGGACGAGGTCGCTGGGCGGCGCTTCGTCCATTGATGTGTCTCTCTCGTCAGACAGACACGGGGGTCGGAGGACTGTGCTTCGGGGCGGTCAGGAGCGGGGAACGCCGCGGTCTCGCGCCGGCCGCGGAAACGGCGCAATCCGCATTCGGCACAACGCAGCAACGGTCATCAGCGGGGGGGGAGTCGACAGATGGACTGAAGCGCTGAGCCTCGTCGTCGGAGGTCTCCGCCGAAACGGCGAGCCGGTGGTCACGATATGACGGGCTGGCGGGATGACCGTCGAAGCCGCGGCGAAGCTGTTTACGGGGGGTGTCCCGCGATTCCTTCCCTGAGGCGCCTTCGGTCGTAAGCAGAACCCCGACGGTCATCAACAGGCTCCAGGTTGTCCAAGCAAATCGCATCATCTCGCTTCCCCTTCGGAGGGGGGAACCCCTGAGGTGCCGAATTCATTCCGCGCCATCGAGGAAAAGATGAGAAAAACCGGTTTTGGTGGAATAGGGACGGTGGCGCGCGGGTTTCCTCCACGGAGAGTGACTCGTGATTTACCCCGAATCCCAGAAGTGTACATTCTACACGCCGTTCCTGGCGATGACGGGGCTGATGGGGGTTCTGTCCTGCGGATGGCGTCAGGGATCGGAATCACAAGACGCCGCCAACGGACGCCTCCGGAGCACCCCCGTCGCCGTCACCGGCGCCGTCCTCCCTGTGGAGGAGGAGCCCCCCTTCGTCGACAGCGTCGCCGTCGGGATGGACACGGGGGGCAGGTTCCTGTGCTCTTTCGAGCCGGTCATGTGGTCCGCGCCCCCCGGCCCCCGCCGAGCCTTCCGCTTTACTGATGCGATTGCCGTCGCGCCCAAGCAGAGCCCCCCGGCGCCCCCTCACTCATTGATGCAGCAAAGGATCTGAACAATGACAGGAAGGGGGCCAAGCCCCGCCTTCCGGAGTGAAAGGGGAAATATATGAATAACTCCAAGAACAAGCTGCTGGCGTGCCTCGCCGGCGCGACCCTAACCGTGTCGTCCGGGGGGACGGAGGCGGCACAGAACAGTCTGACCGAGGTGCCGGAGGAGCTTATCGGCGGCGGCGACACCGACGGAGATCTCCTGCGGGATCGCGAGTGGGCGGCCTCGACCGTTCCCGCCATCAACCCGGATCTGGATATCCTGACCCACGCGCGCCGCTCACTCCCCTGGGAGAACCTGGAGACGCTCCTGATGATGGTGGCCGATGAAGCCCCTGAATCCCTCGAGGGCGTTGAGCGGATCTTGGTCGCGGCGCTGAAGGCGAGCGGCGGAATCACCCGAACGCGGGTGATCTCGGAGTGGGCGTTGTCCCTGTCCGATGCCAGACGGACCACCGTCGCCAGAGCGCTGGCCCATGACTTCTTCTGCCTCGGCGCCGACATCGCGGCGGCCCACCTCGCCGCCGATTCGAATCGCGAGGTCCGCCGAGCGGTGGTCGATATCGCCGGGGCGCGGATGAGAGAGTATCCCGAGCACTACAGGGGGATCCTTCATGAATTGTCCGATGATCCGGACGCGCAGATCCGCGCCGCCGCCAGGGCGGTTCTGAGAACAACGTCACACTAATCCCGAGATCCCCAGCAGAGATCCTCACCCGAGTTATCCTTTATCTTTTAATTTAAAGGAGTTATAACTTTCTAGAAAACTTTTGGTCCTCTTCGTCCGATAGGGAGGGCATGACACTGCCAAAACAAGGGCCGTGATGTAACGCCACACCGACAAAATCCGACCTGCGACCATCGGGAATAGGCTGATCGAGGGCTCGCAAAAGAATCGGCCGGGACTCAGAAAGGCGACGTCAACATTTCAACCCGGGTGGGGATTTTCTCAACCCGGGTGGGGATTTTCTGATAGTGAATATATAGGATGTTACGCATTATCGGGAGAATGCTACTTTGAATCCCAAATTGTTTTGCCGTTTGAGCACGGGCGGCGGTGGGCCTTATAACGCCTTAGTCGGTTTCCCGTGTTGGGCAGTCGCAGTCCTGTCGGGACTCACGGCGCTGCTCATGTGCTGCTCCGGCGCACCGGGCGATCGAAGAACCGCCACTCCTTCGGGGACTGTGACTGCCGATACCGTAGTCGACGCTCCCTGGAATGTCCCGAGCACACGCAGCGAATCGTCGTCATCGGTTTCACAGGTCACCAATCGCTGTCGCTGCGAAAGCCGGGCTTCGTTGCTCGGATGGGTCGGCTCCACCGCGGTCGTCAAGCGCGAGGACTGCTTCATACAGACGACGGACAATTCCCTCGATTGCGAGACACGTTCCGTTCTGGCAGTGCGCAGCGTTGACGGGCGAACTGTGGTCGAGACGATAAGCGACGTACCGAGCGAGTTGATGCCCACCCCGAAAGCCGATACACTTGAGCTCGCGCGGCATCGAATTCTTTTGATTGAAGCATCGGATACACTATATTCATCCGTACGGCGTTACCTGCTGCGGGTCATCCCGGTCGACGGGGCCGCTGAGCTGCTCGACGAGAGTGTTGCGATCGCGCAGGATAGACGAACTTATCATTGCGGCAACGTCTCCCTATCCCAAACCCTGTCGGTCAGCGGCGACGGGGTGCATTTGGAGCACGATCCGGAGTTCGGCTGGGCACCGTCAGTGGACGGCGCGACGATCTTGGCGGTGACCGCATCGGAATCCGCCGGAGACCCGGGGGACGGGGATCCGGAGTTCGACTACCTCATGGCAGCGCCGGCCGAGCACACACCGAAGAGTATACTGCGCGCAAAATCGACGCCGTGCCGGGTCGTAACACAATGGGGTTTCGACGGCAGCGAGGACGCGCATCCCGATGAGACCTTCTTGGGCTGGGACGGCGATCGAGCGGTGTTTGAGCCGTGGGGCGGGCATCCGTACACGCTCGATCCGAGGCACAAATGTGCTCGCCGTCACGCAACCGGAACCGTTGATCCAAACCCGGGCCAACCGGTTTCGGGCAACTACGACATGTATCCGGAAAAGGAACGTGAGCGGGACGACCCGCAGCTGGTGCTGGTAACCGATGCCGACCCCGCGGTCCTTGAGAAGCAAATTGAAATGCTCATGGAAGCCTCTCCCACCGAGGCGCCCCCTGTGCCCACACACCTTCTCTTATTGTTGGTGTCTCCGCATCGGGTCCAAACAGCAGCGGCATGGACACAGTTGATGGGATACGTTTCCGGAGAAGCATCGAACCTGTCCGCCGCCTATCCTAGGCTCGCCGGTGCCTGTCGTTCGTTGAGCGGCAAGTCACTTCTCATCAATTTGTCGTTCGGCGATGCCGACGGTTTCGAAAACCATGTGATCGCGTTGCCGGAAGAGCAATAGGAGATCCCCACCCGGGTTATCCTTTATCTTTTGATTTCTAGGAGATCCAACTTTCTTGGAAACCTTTGGTCCTCTCCGTCCGATAAGGGAGGGCATGACACTGCCAAAACAAAACAGAAGATTTTTCTCTTCGCATTCCCGCGATGCCAACGGAGACGTTTGTCCACCGCGCAACTCCCGCCAGGATAGCGTGTCGTTTTGGCGACAAATCATCCGAAATCCGACCGGCGACCATCGGGTATAGGCTGATCGAGAGCTCGCAAAAGAATCGGCTAGGACGCAGAATGGCGACGTCAACATTTTAACCCGGGTGGGGATTTTTCGGTATTTTTCGGATTTTAGCGGGGCGAACGAGCACACCGAAACCCGAGGCCGTTGTTCCAGAACGTGGGCAAATCCCAGTGTGAGAACCTAACAAGTTCGTCGGAATAAATAGTGTTCCATCCGCCGCCATGCAGCATCGGATAGACGCCCTCGTCATCCCAATGCGAGATCGACCATTCTGACACGTTTCCAGTCATGTCGCACAGACCGCTTCATGGCGGCCACCAGACGCCGGCGTTGCTCCACGTAGGCCGTCGCCTGGGAGCACGACTGCTCCGCCTTGACCCGGTAGGGATTGGGCTCTCATGAACAGTCCAGTTCAGCTCCTGATGTCAAAGGCTCCGTGCGACCACTGCTGACGCACCTTGCCGCGTTTTTCCTTGCCGATCTATTGGGATTTCAAGGTATAACCTTCGTGGTCTAGCGCCTTCATTTCTTGTAAGGGATGCTCTCGCTGGGGAAATTATCCTTTGAAAAAACTCGAACAGAAGGATTTCATTGCGCCGCTCTTTCGTCATTGCATTTATTTTTATTCTGATCTCGATTGCCCCGCCTGGCGCGTCTGCACAAGAGAGCGCGGTTTCTACGATGCCGTCGAGTCCCGGCCCTGTTTGGACCGTGGTTCTGATGGAAGGCACCGATTCATCGCCGACTCTGCAACTGGTCGATGAGCTTTCGTTGGTCACCACCCTGGTGTCCATCGAGGTCGTTCAAGTACCGGCAACATTCGATACCGCCGATCTGTCGGAAAAGCTTCGGCTCATCCGCGAGGTGTCGCCGGCGGCCGCAGCGGCCATATGGCTCGATGGAGCGGCGACCTATCGCCTGGCCGTTGTCGAAGACGTTGCGGCGCCCGGCCCGCCGTCTGTCCACTATATAGAGGCCGACGCGTTGCCGTCGGTGGCGCTCCTCACCCGGGATTTTCTCATCGGGCGGGGGGCTGTTTCGGAAGCGGAGGCGCTACCGGATGACGCTCAGAATCCCGTGCCGAAAAGCCAGGCCGCTGATGCGGAAACTCCGTGGGATGAACCGGCTGAAGCGCCTCGGACGCCGTCGCCGACCCTGCTCGGAGTGGGCTTACTCGGGGAAGGGGGGAGCGGTCTCCAAGGGGGAAAGAGCGCGGGGGATTGGTTTGCGGGGGGCGGCATAACCGTTCATGTCGCGCCGTGGAAAATTTTGGCCCTTCGGTGGACGATCACCGGCGGCTCCGGGGCGTCTCGCACCACAGAAGAGGTCGTCATCCATCAACATTGGGGGGCGGCGGCGCTTTCATTGTTCCTGAGGTCCAAGGTCGGGACGCATCTCTTCATCGGCGGTTATCTCTCCGCCGGCGTCGTGCTCAACCGCGTTCGGCTCGAGCACGAGGACACCGGGATGGCGCCGGTGACCGCCAACAAGTGGACGCCCGAGGTCGGCGCAGGGGTTCATCTCGCGGTACCGGTCGGCGCCCGGGTCCGGGTCGGCCTGGACGCGGGAGGGTACGGACGCCTTCTCAAATACCACTACAACAACGCGCGGACCGGCGAAGAACTCTTTGCATCGACCACCTGGGTATGGAAGGCCTCTGCTTGGGCGGTCGTTTTTCTGCCGTTCGAAAAAAAGCCGTAAAGAATGCGAACGCCGGGGAAATCAGCGGGCGAGGAGATTTGATGAGCATTCAGGAAATACAAACCGACGACTCGCTCATGGCCCGCCTTAAACAAGGGGACATCGACGCCCTCGGCGTTCTGTTCGAGCGGCACGGCGCCATGACAGCGCGGGCGATTCGCCGGTTTGCCCCCCATATCTCTGATGATGAGGTAAGGGATCTGGTCCAGGATGTCTTCCTGAAGGTAAGGCGCCTCTCTCGAAATTACACGGCCCTCGAGAAATGTTCGGCGTGGATCTTCGGCATCGCGGCCAATACCGCCGGCAATTGGAAGAAGAAGGGGGCGAAGCGGGCGACGCTGCTCGCGGCGCATCGCGAAAAGTCGGTCGGGCTCAGCCTGGTGGTGGACAATTCGCCCGAAGCCGCTGTGGCAAATCGGGAGCTGGTCGAGCGGATCCTCGATACGCTGTCATCGGAGGACCAGCGGCTGTTCGTCCTCTCGGAGGTGGACGGGTTTTCCGCGCGGGAGATAGGAGAGATGGTGGGGCTCAAAGAGGGAGCGGTATGGACAAGGCTCCATCGAATTCGAAATACGCTGCTCGGCAAATCGCGACAGCCCCGGAAAAGGGATGCCCATCGGCTTGCACCCAAAAAGAGGATGTCATGAGGTACTGTGACAATATTCATCGATATTTGGACGGAGAGCTCACGTGTGACGATGCGGTGCAATTCATGTCGCATCTAGATAACTGTCCCGCTTGCAGTGATGACCTCGCCTTTTTGGATCTCGCGCGAGAAGTGGGCACGGCGCGGTGGGGACTGACGGTCGGCGCGCCCGATGCACCGGCGGTCTCGACGCTTTTGGAGCAGGCCACACTCGAGCAGGACCGCGAGGTCGCCCGTCGCCGCTACCGCCGTGTCTGGTTGGCGGTCGCGTCGATAACGCTGTTCCTGGCGGTCGGAGCACTTTTCGCGGGGTATGGCGCTGAGCACACCGGCGGTGTTGCGACGGGCGCCTCCTTCAACCAGCGGTCACTTATCCCATCGACACGCGTCGAGGGCGGTGAGGCTCGGGGCGGGGTGCTGTTGCCCGAGGGGATTACCGAGCGACCGCATCGAATATGGACCGGGCCGGAGAGTCGCGTCTTTGCAGTTTCGGACGATGCCGCGCTTCTCGACATCGAATCCGGGAGTGTGGTCGTGCACACTGTGCCGGACGCACCGTCGTTGACGATATATGCCGGTCCCTATGTCATCTCCGATATCGGCACTACCTTCGAGGTACGGTACGACCCCGCGCGAGGTCTGGATGTCACGGTGGCGCGCGGACGGGTGAGCGTGGACGGGTTCGGTGATGTCCCGGTACGGATCGAGGCCGAGCAGTCGCTGACGATCGTGCCGGAGGACGGCTTTATGGCGCTCTCGGTGGATGACACCGCGGCGGCACGCCTTGACGAAATGCTCGGTGATTCGGCGTCTGACGAAGCGCTCCTTCGGCCTCCGGCGGTCGCCACGAGCAAGGGCCGGCTTTCGGTTCAGGGCCCTGCGCCGCCCCTCGACGCTTGGCGCAAAATGGTGCTCTCGGGGCGCTACGCCGAGGCAGAGGACGAGATGACCGCCTACCTCGCTCGGGACAGTCGAAACGCCGATGTCTGGTCGATGCTCGGGGATTGCCGGCGAAAGGCCAGCGACTGGCGGGGTGCCGTCTCGGCCTATGAGCAGGTGTTGCGATACGGCAGCGGCGTGGGCGCCCGGCGGGCGGCGGTTCTGATGGGCGAGGTCTATCAGGACGAGCTGGGAGAGCTGGACCGCGCGGCGGCGGCATACGAGCGATGTCTCGAGCGCGGAGACGGGGGGCGGCTCCGCGGCACAGTGCTCTTGAAGCTGGCGCGCGTCCGGCAAGCGCAGAAGAAAACCGACAAGGCAATAAAAGCGCTCGAGGAGATCCTCGAGGGCCCGTTCGACGAGTCCTTGAAACAGCGTGCGGAAGAGCTCAAACGTACGTTGTAGGACATCGTCCCGATGGCATGAATAAGGAGGAAGAGCGATGAGGAAAACAGTGTTGGTGACAGGGGTTATCGTGTGCGGTTTGTGCGTGCTGCAGTGCGACGTGCCGGTGGATGTCGAGTTTACCCCGACAGTCGGATTGGTGGGAGCAGGTGACGACCCGATGGTGGTCAATCTCGACGAAGGGTGCGAGCCCGGGGAGACGCTGGTTTATCCCATACGCGACCGAAAAGGGATCACCCAGGTGACGACCGGGCTGGACGGTGAGTTGCTCGCCAAGGCGGACGACTGCCGAACCTACACATTTGACGGCGAAGCCTGGCGACCCAACTATTCGCTGATATATCGGTATGCCCAGCCGGGGATTATCCCGAATGGGGCGGAGGGGGACTATCCCCGAGGGAACAGGTGTGTCGACATTTGGTACCCGGAAGGATTGGGGGAAATCCTCGAGTTAAACGTTGCCGGGATTGGAGTTTACAACCGAAACTATATCAACACCCTGGATTTCGGGCTTTTCGCTGTGGACGAGGGTTGGAGCAGCGACGATGCAAAGTTTACTTACGGAACGGCGGTTTGGGGCACGTCCCGGTACGCGTATCTGGAAACACGCATAAGGCTTTATTATCCGCCGGAATTTTTCTCTGTGGAAGGCAATGATGTGACAAAGAGTGATGAGTTCGTTTCCGAACGGTTCTTCAAGGCGGGGGGAGGGATTTCTCTGTACGAGTATGCAGATGACGAGGGAGCTCATATGGATAGGGGCTTGACCTATGTACCGGATATCCCCTTCATGGATGTCTTCGGCAACTCGATCGCCGACTTTTTTGCCGTTGGCAACGAGCTCCAAACGGCATGTCCCCGAGTGACAGGGAATGTGTACCACTGCAACGACAGCGCCTGCGAGCTGGAGCTCAACGTTTCCGGAGTAACCCTCAAATCGATCCACGGCGTCTCGGGGGACAACCTCTTCGTGGTGGGCGGCAACGATGAGCGCAGCACCAACGGTGTGATCTTTCAACGCAGAAAGGGGAAATGGATTCGATACGACCTTCCGACGGACATCCCCTTGAACAAAGTCTGGGCGGCCGATTCGAAAACGGTGTACGCGGTGGGGGGCGCCTACGACAAGGACGGCGCGCCGAGCAGTGTCGCCCTGAGGCTTTCGGGCGGCGAATGGGAGATTCTGGATGTCGACTCGACGCGCCCCCTCTATGACGTGTTCGGTCTGTCCGGCGACGATGTCCACATCGTCGGGGAGGAGGGGTTCTTTCATTACGGCACCGCGCGGCAGAACGACTGGCCCGCCATCCAGGCCGATGAGCTCTGCGATCTGTACAATAAGATGTACGACGGGTGTCACTTCGCTGAGGTCGGCGACCCATTGGGAGTCCAAACCTGTGAGACCGCGCTCCTGGACGTTTTCGCCGAGGGCGGCGATTGCGCGGATTCGGCTTTCTCGCTGCTTGACTGTATGTTGCACCAGTCGTGTGACGAGGCCCTGAAATTCAGCGAGGATCCGACGAACCCGGACGCCGCGTGCGCAACCGAATACGCCGCCGTGGACTGTCCGTCATTCCCTCCTGAGATCTCACAGTAAGATCCCCACGAGTAAGATCCCCACCGGGTTGTCATTCAGAATCCCCACCCGTGTAAGATCCCCACCCGGGGTATCCTTTATCTTTAAGAGATCCCTCACCCTATCAGCGTCTGTGTTCGATGTCTGGAGCGAGAGTTTGGGGTAGGGTTCAGGCTTGCGATGGAACAACTGGGGTTGAGAAATGTTACTACATACGAAGGTATTTTAGCCACAAGGAGGTGTCAAATGCCACGGAAGATGCTTCGAAAAGTGACGAGCGTGGGTGTCGCCGCCATTCTGTGCAGCCTCGCGCTTGTCGGGTGTACCGGAGAGAAGGTCTACAAGATGAAAGCCACTGCCGCATTGCCGGCGGCCGAAGGGTCGGTGTCCGCGTGGGAGGGCAGCATGGACGAGACAGTGGTCGAAGTCGATGCGCAGTATCTCACCCCGACGGAAGAGACCAAGGATCCGCTCTACTACACCGCCTGGGCCAAGAACGGTAACACTATCACTCGCCTTGGCAACCTGAAGCTGGAGGGAGATCGCTTCGGCAGGCTTGTGTCATCCACCCACATGACGAATTTTGAGGTCATGGTCACTGCCGAGGAGAAGCCCGTCCTGAAGAAACCCCAGTCGCTGCCGATCCTCACGTCCACGACCATCTACAGTTGGGATTTGACCTGAAATAGAAGCACGGAACTCAGGACAAACATTGGAACTTGACCGCGATACCTGTCCGCACGGGTAGGACACCACGAGGAGCACGAAGACAATTTTCAATTTTGTCCACATCTTCTCGAGGGCGCTGCCCCTCACCTGTTTTCCGACGTCGTCAACTTTCGAGGGAAGCACTCGAATTTGAAGACGCCCCGTACAAGACGGGCATTCTTCCTTTCCATTTTTGCCACAAGTCATCGTCGCTGATCAGTTCTGTCATAAAATGCGCGACGTTGATGCGGCTTATCTTACCGGCATTAAAAATCGCACTGCGCGTTGGGGAAACAAACGCCTCATATTCAGACACCGTATCTTCATCGATCAACCCGTCGGGTCGAACCGCGCTCCATTCAATCATACTATCGTTCGGGCCTATTTGTGTGCGCAAATAGTCTGCTGCCGATTCATTGTCCTTATGCGGAGGCACCAGCAGTCGAATCAATCCGACCACGAAGCGTTGGGCGGCGGAAATGCGCTCATCTTCATCCTTATTGACAACACCCGAGGAGCTCATCAGCACAAACTTCACGCGGTTTCCTACCGAAGAAGTTTTTCGAATCGCTTCGCAAAACCGACGTTCCGCCTCAGCAACAAGTCTTCGCGGATGACCGTACATCCCTTTAAACGAAATGTTGTGCCCCAAACAGGATGCCACGACATCACACCCCTGCACGTACGATTCTATCTCCGCATCGCTTAGATCCGATACACTGCCGCCGATTGTCGTAAGCTTCTCTCGATTTTTGAGAAACTCCGGCAGTTTTTCCGGCGAACGAACGACTATCGTCACCTCATGGCCGCGACTGAGCAACATATCGGCAACATGACGACCCGTGGCGCCGCTGGCGCCGAGCAGTACAATTTTCATTTGACTCTCCTCCAATTGTCTACTCCGGAAATACCGGAGACGGCGGCCTCATGATTTCAATCGAAAACGCACTCGTATAGCCAAAGGGCCCCGTTCTGTTAGGTAGATAACCCGCCAAACTGTAAATGCAACGTTAGTCGCCTGTCGGAAAAAGGTTCGTCAATCGTGGGTGACTGTGCCCTTTCGGCCCGCGATCTCGACCGCCAATCGGGCGTCGGGGCGGAACACGCCTCTCGCTCCCTTGGCGGCCACGCTCATCTGCGTCTCGACGTCCCGTCCCGGCGTCGCTTCCGCATCCAGCTCGACCTCCAGTTCTATGATGATTTCTCCGTCGCCTCAGGAGCCACCGAAGCCGTTTAGGCGAAGGCGGGCCTCGTCGACGTCGACAAGTCAACCCGGGTGGGGATTTTTGCAGATCGACACGGTGGCAGCCCCGGAGAGGCCGCAGATCCCCGAGGTCGAGGGCTCAGTGTCCCCCACGTAGGAGCATACCCCGTCCCGGTGGTCGTAGCTCAGCTCGCCGGTCTCCGGATCCCAGTTGGCGGTGGCCGAGCCCCCCCACTGGCCGGCGTCCTCGTTGTAGCGCATGAGGATGCTGGTGTGCCCGACGTACTCCCGCGCGAACCCGTAGGCGATCCGCTCTCCCACGGCCGCCGCCATCTCCGCCTCGGTCAGGGACAGGTCGCTGTTGGCGCAGGCGCCGTGCTCGTCGAGCACCACCTCCGGATCGCCCTTCTCCACTACGACACTCCATTCGCAGAAATCGCACGGGATCGAGGGATCCGCCACCGCGGTGAGCGGATACCGCACGCGGCATACGTCGGCGGGATCGTCGCTGTTGGTCAGGATGTACAGATCCTCGTATCCATCATACGCGATTGTCGCCTGGCTGGTCTCGGGAACGGCGCCCGACTCCGAATCGCCCTCCGGACCGGCATCGGCCGTATCGCCCGGCGCGATGTCGTTTGTCTCGTCGGCGTCGTCGCAGCCGCTCGCCGCAAAGAGCGTGCAGATGATCATGTGTAAGAGCGCATTCCGATTCATTGTAGTCTCCCTCTTTTCTCGACGCATCTGAAGAGCGCCGGATTTACCATCCCTCCGTCAGGGCGTATAGGTCGTCGATCAGGATGGTGTGCCCCAGCACGGTCTGGAGGGTCTTGGTGACGGTCTGGTTTTCGAGGACGACCTCCTTCTCAAGGATCCCCACGGCGATATCCGGACCGGTCTCCTCGTCGCTGCTGCTACTGTCCGCGTCAGAACCGGTGTCGGGGAAGCCGTCCATGGTCGAGGTATCGCGTGCAACATATGACCCGGCCGGTCCGTTGCTCGTGTCCGAGCAGGAGAAGAACAAAACGCACAGACCGGGTAGTAGTCGAACCGCGCTCGAGTGGGTCATGAGAAACCGCCTCCTTTGGGGTGTATTGGGATGGAAGTAACCGATTTGATTTGTCTGATAGTCCATTCCAAAGGTGGAGATGTGCGAAGAATGTGCCAATGCCTGGACGACACATATCTATAATAATTACGAGATATAATAGATTGTGCCAAAAACAGGATTGTGCCACCTCGACCCTCCCCGCGGCCCGATCGACCCTTCCCGCGGCCCGATCGACCTCGCCCGATCTCCGATGTCTTTTTACCTTCAGGGAAAATTATTCACGCCGTCCACTCCGGCCGCCGCCTTTCGCTTGAGCGAATAATACGACTCCCGTAGAAGCTCAATGGTGATGTGGTGAAAGAGCGCGGTGAACCCCCGCTGTCGCGACTTCGAATACCGACTTCGAATACCGACGGGAATGGACTCACCAGATGGCGAAGTCAACGCACCAGTTTATCCTTTTGATATATAATATTGCGGGAGTCTTGCTACTATCATAACCTTTGGGGAAAAGAACAGTCGGTAAAAGTGAATGAGGTTTGCGGTGGAAGGTCAGATTTTTGGGGATTCAGAAGAAAGCGGAGATGATCGGATCTTGGATTTGAACGCTCATGTGCAAACGAAGAGGGCGCTCATTTGTCGTACCCGTACAGCGGGGGGGCCTCATGAAAACAAAAGCACTATGCTATTTGACGGCCCTGCTCTTCTATAGCCAATCGGGTTGTTACAAGACCTCGGCGGAAGAACAGGATTCGAATTCATCGACCCGCGGCACGAGCGACGCTGATGGTGATGCCGACTCGGACGCGGACACAGACGCGGAGGTTTATGTAGATACGGATTCGTCGCCGAAGGGGGATAGTGACGGGGATGTCGATACGGATACGGATTCATCCACGGAAGGGGACACCGACACAGATACTGACGGAGATACGGACAGCTCCGACTCGGAAAGAGGCGGGTCTATTGACACCCAACCCATTCGGGACACGGACACCATACAAGAAAGCAACGGGAAGCTTGTCTGGGTGATTCAGGCAGGGGGCCCCCTCGACGACGGCGTTTCGGCGATCGTGCCACTGCAGGACGAATCGTTCTGGATTGTCGGACGATATGCGGACGGCGCGGTTTTCGGCGAAGACGATCCCAGCGAGACCGTATTGTCCGCAACGAATGAACAAACCGGCTATCTCGCCAAATACCATGCAGACGGCACGTTGGATTTTGTAAAACCCGTGGCCGGCGGCGGCGAGACCGATGTCCAGTCCGTCGCAGCAGCGCCTGATGGGGCGATCTGGGTTGTCGGCGAGTTTTCAGGCACCGCCGAATTCGAACAAGGCGAGCCGAGTGAAACGACCCTCATCGCTACGGATTGGTCCGATATCTTCATCGCGAGATATCATTTTGACGGTGCACTAAGCTTCGTCACCTATGTGGATCGCACCGGCAGCTCCGGACACCAGGTGCCGGCGCGTATTTCAGTCGCGGATGACGGCACGATTTGGGTGTTGGGACGGTTTGAGGGAACCGCCGTACTGGGCGCTGACGAGCCCAATGAAACCACATTGGAATCTGCCGGGGGGGTCGACCTTTTCATCGCCAAGTACAATGCCGATGGTTCTCTAAACGCTGCCAAGCGGGTGGGTGGCGATGCCGGCGAGGATGTGGGATACTCCCTGTCGGTGCAGGAGGACGGGGCGGTTTGGATATCCGGAGTGTACTGGGGCGACGTGATATTCGGCCGGGGCGAGGTCAACGAAACCGTGTTGACATCGATCAATAACAACGTCTTCATCGCCAAGTACAATGCCGACGGCACGCTGGCGCAGGCCCAAACGCTGCTGGGAACGGAGTGGGGATGGGAGCCGAGGGTCGCCGCACTCGCGGACGGCTCGTTGTGGGTGACGGGCATGTACTACGGCAACACCACTCTCGACCCGGGCGGTCCAAACGAAAGTCCCTTGGCTTCAAGCGGCCAGTTCGATCTCTATTTGGCCAGGTATCAGCCCGATGGCGCCCTTGTTTCTGCGTCGCGAATCGCCGGGACCGGATGGGATGAGTACAGCCGGATCGCCGTCTCAGAGGACGATACCTTTTGGATCACCGGTATGTTTCAGAACACTGTCGTGTTCGGGGAAGGCGGAGTGAATGAAACCCCGTTGACCGCGAGCACCGGTGGATACAGCCGATTCATCGCCAAGTACCGGGACAACGGGACATTGGCATTTGTCAAAGAGACTGGCGCCAGCCAGGAGATCACGGCGGAGTCCGGCGGCTCGGCCTGGGTTATCGGTACTTTCGGCGATACCGCAACCTTTGGAAAAGGGGAACCCAATGAGGTCACCCTCACCACAAGAGGGGAAGCGGATATTTCGGTTGCGAAATATCGATGAGTCGAGCACAAGATGATTCAGGTATTACCTTTACGGCCTCGTAGAACATCCTCTGTTTGAAGGTCGTCATCGAGTTACTCGCCGAGGATGAACGCGCGTCTCCCATCGACGAAGTTACGGATCTCGTCCACGCGGCTCAGGTATTCGGAATTGTCGGCCCGTTTCCTGCCGTCGGCCATCAGATCCGGTGCGGCGCGGCAGAGGAGATTATCGATGCGGCCGTCGATGAACTCCCTGTTGAACGTCGTGGAGAGGACGTGTTCCACCAACTCGCAGAACCGATCCTGGTATTCGGGGATGTCGTACAACCTCGTCATCAGGTGATTGCAGAAGCCGGGACAGATCCCTTCATCAAGGGACGCGTCGGTGATAATCGCTTCATCGAGAACGCCGTTCTCCTCTGACCAGAGATGGCCGAACGTCAACTCGAGGCCCCAGGGGAAGACCACCCATCTGTCATCCGGAGACTCGGGGTCCCTGTAGAGGTAGTAGTTCTTCTTGATGTGATCGTGGTTCTGAATGACGGCCATGACGGCCATATGGACGAGATACTCGTTGACATCCAATACCTCATTGATGGCGACCTCGAAATCGTCTTCGGGAAGCTGAAGGGGTTCTCGATGAGGTCGTCATGTGGGATATCGCCCTTTTTATGGTTGTAGATGCAATCGTAGGTGTCGAGAGAATCCACCGGCGTCATATCACCCCCCGGCGACCAGCAACTGCTGTCGGGATCGGCCTCGTACATGCTGCCGGTCTCGTTGTTCAACCCCCTCACTCTCAGAAAGTCCCCGCCGATTCGCTCCAGATGCCACATGACGCCGTAATACTGCCCGTTGATTCTCAAGTGGACCATCTCGGCCTGCGGCGTAGGAATCCACGACGCGTTTCGGAACAGCTCCAGACCGAGGTAGTTGCGCAGCATGGACTTGTCGTTCCACTCGGCCCGCAGAATAAGGCGATCGTGTGTATCCGCTAAGGCGCTATTGTGATATCCAAGCCGCCTTGATCTGTGGCTTGGTGATACCGCATCCCCCGTCGTTGCCGTGCTTTTGGTTGCGCGGAACACGAACGGTCCGGACCTCCGGCATCTCTTGTTCCACGGCGTTGATGTTGGTCCCGGAGTCGTCCCAGAAGATGACCCGGGCGCGGTCTTCGGCGCGGTCGGGGATCATTCCATAGTGAACCATGATCCGCTTGATGGCCCGGGGTTTCGAGAGGGCGGGCGCCATCTGATAGGCGCACCCGGGGCAGTTCCAGTTTGCCCGGCTGTCTATTTCCGGATAGGAAAACGCACCGCCCTCTCGCCCGTAGCGCTCGGAGCCGGTCAGCTCGGGGAACTGATCCTCCGACACGATGGGGACCACCTTGTCGTCCCAGCATCCGTCAACGTCTGCATGGCTGGCGATTCCGATGAACGCCCCCCTTCGGACACACTCGGCCACGGCTTCCCGTGCCGCGATGCCGAGGCACTGATCATTCCAACTGTAGGTGCCGCACCTGTTGGTTCGACAATGAAACGCTGTTTTATCTTCATCCGGAATCTGTGGGCATGCGTGACTCGAAAGGGTGAGGTCGTAGTCGAATACACACAGCTCACCTGACGGGATACCCGCCCGCTCCTCGGCCCGAGGCGTCGCAGGCACCATCGATACCTCCGGCGCACCGGGCAGGCCGTCCGAGGCGGCGCCGGTCTCAGCGGCGACAGCGGCGCCGCCACAGTGGAGCAACATCACCATGTGTATTGACACTATTGAGATTCTCAATGTCGCCATGCTACCTTCTCTCGCGGGTGGTTTCGTTTTATGTACTTGTATAGCACGTTATCGAGGTCAGTCAGCTCTACCCCGCCCCATGGATTGAGGCTATACCCGGGTTATCCTTTATCTTTTGGAGATCCCCACCCAGGTTATCCTTTATCTTTTAATTTCAAGGAGATCCAACTTTATTGGAAACCTTTGGTCCTCTTCGTCCGATAGGGAGGGCATGACACTGCCAAAACAAGTATTGCCAAACACCACGTACCTCGTCACACGACGGTGCACTCAAAGAGTAAGAGTAGGGACACCAGCGCCATACTGATTTTTTTTTCAACCAGCGGTCTCTGGTGCCCCCTCTTCCGAACCCAGTGTGCACCTTTCGTTGTGCACTGGCTCTCCATAAATCAGAATTATTGCATGAAACCGTGCAGCGACTGCTTGATTGCCGCGGGGATTCGACATTATGATGTCCAAGTGCTGGATCTACGCTGACCGAGGTCGCGAGGACGTACGCCGCAAGCTGCGTGGAAGTGCGCGATTGTATTAGCGTTCAAACTGTTCGGTGCTCTATAAAGACAGGCACGCCGCTTCATCTTGCGTCCACATGTCGAGCAGATCGCAATAGAAGAGATACCCGGCGTCCGCGCAGCCTGCTGCAGACCACTCGGCATCGTCCATCTCATAGAGACACTCCCCTCGGAAGGCGTTGTAGCAGGCGGCTGAACCGTCCATGGTCCACACGCAGGCTCCGGCGGGCTCGTCCAGGCATTTGTAGTCGGTCCAGGTGCCGTCCTCGCAGTCGACGAATCCCGCTGTTTCGCACCGCTCCTCCACCCGTTCTCCAAACCGAAAATCGCAGACCCATTGGGTCGCGTCGACGCAGACGTAGTCGGAGTTGTGCTCGTCCATCATATCACTCCAGATGAGGCACCCGGAAATGACGTCCGTCTTTTTGTTTTCGACAAAATAGGCATCGTCCGTGCACGCCGCCGCGAGCGTCGATGCCAAAAAGAGGAGAATAGATATGGCCTTGTTGAGCATGGTTACCTTCCCGTGGACCCGGTTATCCTATTGGGAAACCAGGGCTACGGCAAAGAAAAAATAGGATGGTCCGCTGGGACTTCCAAAGAGAACCGTAGACGCGCCGGGAGATCTATCGCATAAATGGGGGAGCTTATCGAATGGCTCTGTTTCGCAACCACGGAGGGGCATGGGGTCCATGAATCGAAGCAAATGGCTAACGGTGCAGGCGCTCGGCATTCTATTCGCGGCAGTGGTTTGTTGTCTGCCAGAAGCCGGGGAGGCCGGAAACAGTCGCGCCTTCTTCCTCGGCGACGAAGCCGCGATGACGGGCGGAGCCGGCGTGGCGGTCTCGCGGGACTCCGGTTCCATCTGGTACAATCCCGCGGGGCTGGGCGGGCTGCACTTCGGCCGCATGGAGCTCACCGCCACCGCTTACAAGCTCAAGATAAGAAGGATCGAGGATTTTATCGTCGCGGATCTGCCCGGCGGCACCTTGCACAAAGACATGAGCGTCAACTCCTTCGGCGCGGTCCCCACCTCCGTGGTGTTCGTGAGAAACCTCAACGAAGACATCAGCTACGGCCTGGCGATATATCAGACCGGCAACCTGTCTCAATCGGTTCGTATCGAGATTGACGAATCGTTGTCGGTGGGGCGCTGGGGGCTCGGCATCGAGGACCACGAGGTGGCCGTTACCTATCATATCGGCCCGGCCATCGGATGGCAGATAACACCCCGGCTCAGGGTCGGCGCCTCGCTTTTCGTCATCTACGATTCGTATACACAGAATCAGCAGGAGTTCTTGTCGCTCTCGGTCTCGGATTCGTCGGGACAAACCGATTATTCGTATCTCTGGAGCCTCTACTACGATGCCGCATCAATCGGATTCATGATTCAGGCGGGGCTCCAGTGGGAGTTTGTCGAGAACTGGCACGCGGCCCTGGTGCTGCGCTCCCCGACCATGAACTTTCACTACAGCGAAAATGAGATTGTGTACGACCTCACCATTGACGAAGATTTCGAAGACGAATCATTCGGGGACCAGGAAGCGATCAGCGAGTGGGATTTCGATTCGGGCCCGGACATGGAGACGCAAATCGGCCTGGCGTATAAAACTGATAAATTCTGGATCGCGGCAGAGGCCGCCTTTCGTCCACCGGCCAATGAGTACGAGGACTGGCTCTGGAACGCCAGCCTCGGAAGCCGGTTTCAAGTGACGAAAACCATTAATATGGGCGCGGGCGTCTTCACCGACCGGTCAAAGGGGCTGGAGCCGACCTACTTTCTGGAGGAGAGCACGGATCGGTACGGTATAAGCCTTGGCCTCGAGAACCGTACCCCGGTCACCGTCAAGAAGGAGGGGGGCGATACCTCTCTCGAATGGACCACTACCCTGGCCGTGATCTACTCGTTCGAAATCGGTCAGGTGGGATCCCTGGCGTTCGATTCGGAGAGCTTTGGAGAGGTGGTCCTGACCGATGTCCTGTTTCATCAGGTGTTCCTCCACCTGGGAACGGCGCTCTATTTCTAACAAGACCCCCTGAAAACCGCGTGGTCGGTCATTTGGCAGACATGTGACGGTCATTTGGCGGATCGGGCGCGAACGTTACGCGCCCCGCGAGCAACCCTCCGAGCAACCCTCACCAGGCAACGGATAAATAGTATAAAAACGGTATGTTGTAATGTGTTGCAATATGAACTTTACGACAGACGGCCTTTTCATTGGTTTTCTCTAGCGTTCATGGAAGCCTATTACGAAACAGACCAGAAAGACCCTGCCCTTCTCGGACACATTGCCCAAATAGTTTCCATTTCAGGATGCTTTACTTCAAAAAGGTCTGTAACCGACTGTAATGACTATATCTATCCATTGGGTGGTGACGGTTACACAGCCTTCTCGGCGGAGACGCCGCCCTCTATTCAATGCTGTAGACGTCAGTCGAGAAACTCGTCGCGAAGGATGATGTCGCCGAACTGGGAGGGGACCCACCACAGGTCGCTGATGGCGTACCATCGCACGAGACTGTCTCGTTCGAGGCTGCTGTCCGGTCGGCCGCCGTCGTCGTCGTCCACGCCGATGTCGAACCCGATGGTGCGGTTGTCCTCCGGTGTGACGCTCAGATACTCCCATTTGATGGCGATCTCCAGCGAGTAACCGGGGCCGTCGAGCTTGTGCCAGGCCACGCTGATGCGGGGGACTTCATCGCTGTAATCGCTCCGTCTGCAGTGGGCCGAGTCGTCGCCGTAGGTGAACTGACAGTGGTCGTCGAAAGCATCCAGCGCGGTGCCGCCGTTGTGATTTCCGTCAAAGCCCATTTCAACGGTATCGTCCTGCCAAAACTCGTCCGAGTTCGTCCGAATGCTGTCGTCATCCGAGATGAGCCCGATGTAGAGGGCCGTCTCATCCCAGAGAACGTCGAATGTGACGGTATCATTGGGGGTCCCCTCGAATACTTTTTCTATTGGGATGTTGGGATTCCAGCCGACCTCGTCCAGGACGCCGTCCACGACGATTTCTCCTCCGGGGCGAAACGCGTACACGACACCGTCGACGAGGGGCTCGGTATCCGAATCCGTCTCCGTATCCCCTTGTGAGGAGGAATTCGTATCAGAGTCGGAATCGGTGTCTGTTTCCGTGTCCGAATCCGTATCGGGGCCCGAATCCGTGTCACTGTCCCTGTCGGTGTCCTCGTCGGTATCGGCGTCGGTATCGGCCTCCGTATCCGTGTCGGTGTCCGTATCCGTATCCGTGTCGGTGTCCGTATCTGTATCCGTGTCGGTGTCCGTATCCGTATCCGTGTCGGTGTCCGTATCCGTGTCGGTGTCCATATCCGTATCGGCGTCCCCATCGGAATCGGTGTCAGTGTCACTGTCGACATCTGAATCCATGTCACTGTCGGCATCGGTGTCGGTATCCGTATCACTGTCCGAGTCGGTATCCGTATAGGTGTCGATATCCGTATCTGCGTCCGTATCGGATGTCGGATCCGTCGATGCAAAGCTGAAGGGCTCGATCGGCTCTGCGCATCCTTCGAGCGCTGGAATTACAACACCCACAAGAATCATACCAATCCGAATAATCATCTAAGCTCCTTACACAGTGGTCGAACGCTCTTTCGACGCAACTTTTCGTAAAGATAGCACACTCCGCCCCCTCCGTGCTAGTGACGGAACTGCGCTTGGATGCTGTATGGCGGTGCATTTTTCTCTCCCCTTCCGAGGCGCGTCTGCTGAAAGGACTGCTGTCGGCTTGGACCGGCTGAGGGAACGACACTTTTGCGAGAAATCAAGCTGGTGTGGGTTCAAAGACGGTGGCGGGGTGACGCGGATCGCACCATCGATTGATACGATGATGTCATTCTCGACAACGCGACGCCGGGCTCGGTGATTGTGTTACCCGAGCTGGTCCACACCCCTATTTCCCCCTGACCGAATCCCCCGTGGCCCCGGTCGAAGCGCTGGGAGCGATTCAACGCAGTGTGTTGCATCCCATATCGGCTACTTGGCTGGCGAATCATCCGAAATCCGACCTGCGACCATCGGGAATCGGCTGATCGAGAGCTCGCAAAAGAATCGGCTGGGACGCAGAATGGCGACGTGAACATTTTAACCCGGGTGGGGATTTTTGAGCGATATCGAGAATTACGCCGAGGCCACCGCATCATGGACCCGCACCAGGGCATGAGCCCCCACGACGGCATCGACGATCCGGTCCCGGGTTTCGTACCTGGCGGGCCCAACGCCACGCCGGATCCCGGCGACACCGCGCTCACCGCGTTCAAGGCATCGGAGAGCCCGCCGCCCGCCAAGTGCTACGTGGACTCCAGATGGGCCTATTCGTGCACTGAGGTCTCGGTAGACATGATGGCGCCCCTCGTGTTTCTGGCCGGCTATTTCTCGGACTATTGAGCAGCGTTTTCAGTCCAACAGATGGCATCAAATCCTGGATGCGGGTCGGCTGATCCAGGCTACGGTTTGGTGCCCACCGCGATTAGAGCGGGAAAACCCGCTATTCGACGTGGACCATCGCAGTCGAGCAACTCGAGAGGTTCCCACAGCTCGCGCATTTCATCCAAATCAATAGACGTCGCGGCAACCCAACCTATAAAATAGAATCGCAATATGGCTTTGAGTACCCGGTTTAAAGGCGTTCGATCACACATTGCGATAACGTCCTCCAGGCGGCAACCTCTGTCCACATCCATAACCAACAATCGGCCTGAAGGCTTCAGGACTCGTAAACACTCATCGAAAACGCGGATTTTGTCTTCTACCTGTTTGACGGGACCCGCGCAATACACATGGTCAAAAGTGACATCTTCAAACGGTAGATTCAGCGCGTTTCCTTCTATAACCCTAACTCGATCGCTGACGCCGGCAGCATTTGCCAAGCGTCGAGCCCGCTTGACCATTATGGGTTCGTGATCGATACCCGTCACCTTTAGATCAGGACGTTCGGTAGCGATCCGTACCGCATGCTGCCCCCCCCCGGACCCTACATCCAGCAGGTGGGCTCCGGAAGAAACGGAAGGTATCAACCGTCCATGGAGGTCGTCATTGAGTGCAGGAACCACGCCGGGTGAAATCCAGCGATCGTAAATTTCCCAGAACAAGTGAGGTGGCGTATATTTATATGTCGACACTGAACACACCTTTGCAGTTATATTGAAAACTCGCTACTATTTGACTCCACTTGCTGTAGCTCTGTCAAGCGTATATTAATAGACGTTGTTCAGTCTTGCGACGAATAGAAAGAGGGAGCGTTCTCACCATGGAACCGAGTCTGATAGTTAACAAGCATGAGTCACAGATAGCTGAGATTTTGCTCCGGGCCGATGGCATCCTCGTCTATCATCCGCGGCCGAATTTGATGATCGATCTGGACGCAGCCCGGTTGATATTGACCTATGGCAGACGCCTGGTAGACCATCCCGTACCTGTGCTCGTCCACATGGGAGCTGTTCGACGCGTAACGAGGGAAGCACGAGCGTTTTTCGCGTCTGATGACTATACCCAATTGGCGGCGCAATCAGCCCTACTGATTGGCTCACCGATTAGCCGGGTCATCAGTAATTTTTTTGTCGGTCTCAACAAACCGCTCTATCCTCTGCGACTTTTTACGGATGAAGCATCCGCGTTGGCTTGGTTGCGGGGGTTTTTGGGATGAACGACACCACTCGAATCGATCGCATATTGCAGGAGGTGCTCCAGTTGGCGGGCGGCAACCTGAACGCCCGAGTCGAGCCTATCGGGGCCGATGATCCTCTCGACGGCGTTGCGGAAGGACTCAACATGCTCGCCGAAGAGTTGTCTGCCTCCATGACAGCACTGCGGCGCTCGGAGAGCTGTTTCCGGACGCTGATAGAATGCTCTCCGGACGCTATTTTGGTCCATCGGGATGATCGACTAGTCTATGTCAATCGATCTATATTATCGCTTCTGGATTACCCGGATACAGCGGACCTAATCGGAAAACGAGTTGACCTGTTGTTCGGCTTTGATGATGACAATGGCGCTGCACACCGCTTGGCTGATATTCCGGGTGATGGTTCACCTCCGGCGACCCGGGAAGGCCGTATGGTACGTTGTGATGGAAAAACGCTTCACGTGGAAGTCGCTTCCATCCCGATAGTCTTCAATGGGAGTTCAGCGGTCCTAACCACGGTTCGGGACGTTTCGGCTCGCAAAGAACTCACCGCAAAGATGATGGAGCTCGACCGAATGATCGCAGTGGGGACACTTGCCGCAGGTGTGGGCCACGAAATCAATAACCCCCTTGCCTACATCATCTGGAACCTCGACTATGCATTGGGTCAAGTAAAATCGCAATCCGGCTCTGACAACGGCCTTACCGATCTCGGCGAACTGTCCCAAGCACTTTCCGAGGCTCGCACTGGCGCGGAACGCGTGCGAGAGATTGTTACAGATCTCAAGACATTCTCGCGTTCTCACAACCATACGAAAGAGAAACTGACGCTGAGACCGGTTCTGGAATCAGCGGTGAACATGGCCTACAACGAAATACGGCATCGCGCCAAACTCGTGCGAGATTTTGAAGAAACATCGATAATCATCGGAAATCCTTCACGACTAAGTCAAGTGTTTCTCAATCTGTTGGTCAATGCCGCCCATTCTATTCCAGAAGGCACAACCGAGGTCCACAGCATCCTCGTGCGTACAAAGAATGTCGCCGATGAAGTGCGAATCGAGTTCATTGACACCGGTAGAGGAATCGAATCCAAGCATATACCGCGTCTCTTCGAACCGTTCTTCACAACCAAACCCGTTGGCCAAGGTACCGGCCTCGGTCTCTATATATGTCAACATATCGTACAAGATCACGGCGGCGATATAGAAGTAGAGAGCGAACCGGGAAAGGGAAGCACTTTTCGAGTTCTTTTGCCTCGATGCTCTGAAAAGGAGACCGAAACCAGTTGCCAATCGACGCACTCCTCTACCATTGAAGAGACCAAGAAAGCGCGTATTCTAATTGTCGATGACGAACCGGATGTCGGCCGCAGTCTGGTCCGACTGCTCGGTCATGTCCATGAGGTGACCTCGGTTGGTACTGCGCAGCAGGCCTTGAAGCAGTTCCTGGGCGGGGAGGATTATGACGTCGTTCTGTGCGATCTCATGATGCCGGGAATGACAGGGATGGAACTCTACAGCAAAGTAAAGCAACGGATACCTCACATAGCTGAAAAAATGATCTTTTATACCGGTGGAGCCTTCACTCCGTCCAGTAGAGCTTTTGCAGAACAGATGCGAAACCGTTGTCTCGAAAAACCACTCGATATGAAACGAGTTCAACAAATGATCCACGAAAGGGTCAAAGCCCGGGACAAGGGCAGCAATAGGGGACGGTTAGGAACCTAACCTTTTTTTCGTGAGCCCAAAGGGGGCCATAGAACCGGGAATGACAATACGAGTGAGTGAATTGCGGGACACGACCTACAACAGACAGGATGATTTCCTGTTTTTTTGCGAAGGATTTCGGCAGCAGTAGATCAGCGGGAGAGAGGGATGAGCGCGTGAAGGGTCCGCGCCCTATAGTGCCACGCAGAGGGTGGCGATCAGCTCGTCGAGGTCGCCGAACTGCTCCTCGATGAATTCCCTCGCGACCCCGCTCCCCTCGATCCCCGATTCGGTGACGCACTTCTCGAAACAGTTCGCGCGGTTCTCATCGCTGTTCAACCGGTTGAGCATGGTC
>JBNLED010000219.1:0-17441 GCA_050304755.1 Polyangia bacterium
GAGGAAGCGGTTCTCCGGGCTCGGCGCCGCTCTATTCACCCGCCGCCTCGGGGCCGAGGGACTCGACCGTTTCGGCCTCCCCGGAGTCGGTGGCGCTCAGCTTGAAATCCAGGTTGGAGATCCGGTCCACCTTCCGCGCGAACAGGAGGAACTTGACGTACTGAGCCGGGGAGACCCGATCCACGTCCAGCAACGTCCGGTACTTGAGCCGCGCCCGGCCCTCGGACACCGCGTGCTCCCGGCGTGCTTCGCCCCAGGCGCTGGAGACCGCCTCGGTGAAGTCGTCCCCGAGCACCACCGCCATCCCCTCGGGAAGGGTGAGCCGGAGATCCACGGACTTGTCGGCGTGCATGGCGAGCACGAGGGGGGTGGTCCGCATGGGCAGACCGCCGGTCCGCTTCCTCAGCTCGGTCTTGAACGGCGCCTCCACCCGCAGCAGGTTGCCGCTCTTCTTGGCGAAGCCGGGGATAACGACATCATACTCGATGACCAGGGGAACATTGCGGTTCTCCTTCTCGAGGATCCTCAAATCGGTGAGCACGGCGCCGGGAATGGCCGTGGCCAGGTAGGCCCCCTGGAACATCCGCTGGAGCTCCGACGCGTCGTTGGACTCCAGCCCCTGCCGCCACTGAACCGCGGTTGCCCCCTGGAGGGTCTCCCGCACGCTGCCGGAGGCGGTCCCGTCCGGACCGAGGGAGAGGGCGATATCGACGAACTGGGAGTCGTGGGAGATGGTGCCCGTACCGATCCGGGTCTGCTGCACTGTATCGATGAAGACCACGGGACGGGATCGAAGCTGCGGCGGCAGATACCCGTAGGAGGCGTACTCCTGGCCGAGGTGGATCATACCGTCGTTGGCCACCTGGACGATGAGCTCGTCGAACAGCTTGAGGGACGGCAGGGCGTCCTCGGTGTCGTCCCCGCCGCTCGGGTGGACCAACGCCAGGCGGGACTTGTACCCCGCCGCCTTCAGCATGGCCGTGAACGCCCGGGATCGGTCCCCCCGCTTGCTCGCGATGATGTGGCTCGCCTCCTCGAACATGTCCCCGCCGGGCTCGATGTTGTCGAGCACCCAGTAGTAGATCGCCCGCCGACGCCGCTCATGGGCCTCCGGAGAGAGACCGCGGGTGGCCTGGGCCACCGCCTCCTCAACGACCCAGCTGAGGCGGCCCTTGTCCGCCAGGGTATCCTCGACCCGCCGGAACACGTTCTCCCAGGTGGCCTCGGCGGTGACGCGGATGGAGGGGAGGTACTCCGTGGCGTTCGGGGAGAGGGGCTCCTCCGGGTGGGGCGCCGCGTCCACGGCCCGCCAGGTGAGCACCCGAAGGCCGCCCGTCACCTCCTCGGTGGGGGCGGGACAGGGACCCCGCGGATCGAGGGCGACATCCATCCCCACGGGGGTGATGACGACGATCTCCGAGCGGTGGAAGGCGGTCTCGAAGTCCTTGAAGTAGAACCGCTCCGTATCGAACCCGCCCGGGAAGATCTGGTTGGGCAGGAAGTAGAGGATGTACTCTGACTCTACAAAGTCGCCCGGCTCCAGATCCGGCATCGAGAGGCTCGGTTTCCCCGCGACCTCCTCCGGCTCCAGCACCCGGCCGTCCGCCTTGATGGTCCTGGCGGTCAGGAGGCTCGCCCCGCCGGGCAGGTGGAGCTCACCGTGCTTCTCCACCGCCTCATCGGTCTTGAGGTGGGCGATGGTGTGCACCACCATCAGCACGGAGCCGTCGGCCCCTATCCGGTAGACCGCCCGGTCGAGCACGTAGACCGCAGCGCTGTCGTACTCGGGCATCGCCGCCTGGTACTCCCGCACGATATCCGGGCCGTCGACGCGATAGGCCATGAGCACGCGCCGCCCGTCGAGGGCCGACATGGAATCGAGGAGGGTCGGCTTCCGCGCCAGGACGTAGGCGAGGCCCTCCTCGAGGACCGCGCGGGCTCGGGTGTCGTCTCCGCTCGCCGCGGTGGCGTCGGCGAGGGAGAGCACCACGGAGGGGTTCACCGGGGCGAGGGCGAGGGCCCGCTTCGCGGCCCGGATCGTCGCCGCGTCATCGCCGGCGGACGTGGCGGCCCCCACCAGATCCAGGCATGTCGCCGCGTTCCGGGGGCTCTGCGCGGCGAGCCGCTCGGCCTCCGTCAGCGCCGCCTTCCACCGCTGCGCGAGGATGTGATCGTCCTGCAGGGTCTTGGAGAAGGCATCACACCCGCGTATCTTCTCCGCGAGGCGATGCATCTCCCCGAACCCGGAGCGCTGCCGCGCCAGGGAGAGCTGCCACGCGTAGGTGTTACACGCGGTGGGCAGCAGCTTCGCCAACCGCCCGATGCTCTCGCTCGCCTCGGCGAACCACTGATAGCTCAGGAAGGTCTGGGAGAGGCGCCGGAGCAGCTGGGGCTCACCGGGGCTGACCTCGAGTCCCTCCTGGAGGAGGGCGAGGGCCTTCTGGATGCGATCCTCATCGAGATCCCGATCGGCGAGCGCGATCCGGGACTGCCAGAGCGCCGGGGCCGATTTGAGCGCGGCCGAATGGAGCCGCCTGGCCCGCTCGTAGGCGACGTCCCCGGGGAGGGCTGCGTCCGCCGCCGCGGCCTCCGCCATCGACTGCAGGAGAACGGGGCCCAGACGCTTCCACCGGGTCGCCATGGCATCCATCAGCTCCCGCGCGAGGGTGATGTCGTCCCAGAAGAGCGCCACCTTGAGCCGGGCATAGGCCTCGGTCAGGGACGCCACCTGGATAGCCGGCCGTGTCTCGGGGGGCCGCTCCTCCTGCTCCGCCTCTCTCGCCTCCGCGGCGGCCTGAGCCGCCTTCCGCGGATCGACGGGAAACTTCGGTCGCTTGAAGCGGGCCTCCGTCAGGGGCGACGCCGACTGGAACGCCGGAGCCCCGTCCCGCTTCTGCAGGACCATGGAGAAGGAGGGGAGTCCGCGGGTGGCGAGCTTCACCATGATCTCCACCTCCCCCCTCGGCAGGTCCGCCTCGAACCAGGAGACCGAGGGCACGAACGCCTCCCGGGTGTCCCGCCTGAAGACCTCCTCGCCGTTGAAGCGCACGGAGACCGCGGCGGACGTCTGGAGTCGCACGGAGACCTTGCCGGCACGGGTGCCGCTCAGCACGGTCTTGGCCCAGGTCACCCCGGAGAGGGGCAGCTCCGGGTTGAAGAGCTCCACATAGCAGGACTCCCCCTCCACGGTCTGGGGCGCGGAGGTCCCCCTGCCCTGACCCAGATCGAGCGCGTCCGGCCAGACGCTCTGCTGCTCCACCGCCTCGTTCCGCCCGTCGAACGCGGACCATATCCATGGGCCGAAGGGCCCGACGGTCTGCCACACGCGGGGGCACCCCATTGTCGAGAGGGCCGCTGCCGCCTCGACACGCCCCTCCCGACGGAGCAGGCCGAACCTGAGGTTGGTGAGCTGATACCACGCCTCCGCGGGGAGCTCTCCCTTGCCGCCGCCCAGGCCCTTGTAAAACGCCTCGAACTGTTCGTTGAAGCGCTCCACCCGCTCCCGGATGGTGACCACCCCCATGGCCGCGGCCACGGCGGCGTCCGGATTCCCGCCCTTTTCGTGCGCGGTGGAGAGGACCTTGAAATAGTAGGGCAGGGCCTCCGCGGGTCTCCCCGTGACATCCAGCAGGTCCGCCAGGAGAAACGCCGCGCCGGGGGAGCCGGTGTCCTCGGCGGCGGTCTTCAGCAACCGCGCCGCGGTCTCGCCGTCCCCTTCCACGAGGTAGGCCCGGGCGCCCCTCTCCTCATCCGACGGCACCCTCTCCGGCCTCGGCTTCACCGCACCGCAGGAAAGTAACAAAAGTCCCGTGATGAAAACGACCGCCCTCATTTCGACCTCCTCAAGCTGATCTGTCCGCCCAGCGTGCTGTCCACTTTTCTGCAGAACTCGACGAAGTCCTGGTAGTCCGTCGCGGTGACCCGATGCACCATGAGCTCGAACCGTCGGGAGATGCGGATCGTCCCCTTCTCCTGTTTCACACTGAACTCGAGCTTCCCGAATTTGGTAAAAATATTGGTGGAAGACGGCAGCTCGGCGACCTCGAACCCGTCCGGGATCTCGAGGGTCATCTCCCGCTCCAGCAGGGCCTTCGGTCCGAGCACGAGGTCGTGGCTTCGGACCGGCAGCCGGGCGTACTGGGCCGTCAGATCGAGCCCGTCGTCCACCGGAACCTCCAGGAGGCCGTCCTTCTTCGTCCCGTAGGCGGGGATGAACGCGGTGAACTCATACTTGAGCGGCTGGGTCAGATCGGTCAGATCGGAGAGCTCCAGGTCCTTGAGCTGCGCCCCCGGATAGCTCGCCGCGAGGGAGGCCTCGAAGCGCTCCCGCTGGGTCCCCGGGGCCTCCAGGAGCTGGCGGAGCTGGGCCGCGGAGCGCCCCTTGACCACCGCGCCGGACTTGAGGTCGGCGTCGCCGTCGGGATCCAGGGTGACCCGGGTCTCGAGGGCCAGGGCGTTCCGATCCGCCGGGGCCGTCGGGGTGGTGGTGAACCGCGCGCCGTCTTTGCCGAGGACCACCACCGTCGCGGCCTGATCCGGAAACGGGAGCTCGAAGACCCCGTGGTGCTCCGCGGTGCCGTCGAGCCAGAGGTTGAGGGACGGTACGTGGATGATGGCGTGGTTGAAGACGGAGAGGGAGGGGGGATCCGGCGCCAGCCGGCCGAGGTCGCTGGTGCGGATCAGGACGAACTCCGCCTCGATCCCCGCCTCCGTCAGCATGGTGACGAGCAGCGACGCCTTGTCCTTGCAGTCCCCGAAGCCGCGGGAGACGACGAGGGGCGCCCGGTACGGCTTGTATCCGTGGATACCGAACTCCAGCCCCACGTACCGGGTGGCGGTCACCACCCAGTCGTAGATGGCCTGGACCTTCTCGAGGCGGGTTCGCTTGCCTTTGATGAGGGTCGCCACCTGCCGCCGGATCCGCTCGTCCGGCACCATCTGGTGGCGCACCAGCCCCTGGTACCAGCGGCCGAGCTCCGCCCAGCTCTTGTAGGTGGACACGTGGAGGTAGGCCGCGATCTCCGAGAGGCCGGGCATATCCCCCTCGCGGATGATCCCCGGTACGTTCTGGGACTCGAAGGTGTACTGCAGGGTGTCCCCGTCCTCCTCCACGCGGTGCTCCAGGTCCTTGAATTTGGGTTTGTTGAACTGGAACTCCCGCTGCTTCGGGGCGATCAGGGCGTACCGCCAGAGCCCCTTCGGGTGGATATCCTCGATGAATACGAAGTCACCGAAGTAGTCATCGAACATGTTCCGCGAGGAGGTGTCCTCGACGCGATAACGGAACTCCACCACGTCCCCCTCGGAGAGCTTGGGGAACTCCAGCACCTCCGCGGAGACGTCGTAGTAGAGCCGGTACCAGGGTTCCGACACCGGCACCACGCCCCGCCGCGCCACCTCCTCGATGGTGCCGTCCGGATGGAACACCCTGGCGACCAGCACCTTGACCCGCTGGCTCGTCGAGGAGAACTGGATGAACCGGGTGCGCCACGCCTTGGCGTCGTCCCGGTTGCCGATCTCGAACACGGTCTGGGTGAAGCTGGAGGAGAGGCCGGACTCGTAGACCCGCACCACCTCCTGGTCCACCAGGTAGCGGGACTCCACCCGCTCCTCGGCGCCGGTCCGCATGGCGAGGAAGATCTCCTGAGGGACGATGAAGGGCTCCTCGTATCGCTGGAGGGAGCCGAGGTGCGCCAGGTACTCGGTCAGCCAGGCGTCCTGGGGCATGATGGCGAGGGCGCGCTGGAGCGCCGTAATCCCGTTCGCACGCCGGCCGATACGCATCAGGAACAGCCCGAGCTCCTTCCAGGCGTCGGCGCTCCCGGGGGCGAGCCCGGTCCGTTTGAGGTGCGCCGCCTCCGCCCGCCGGAGCTCCCCCGCGCCCTCCATGAGGTTGGCGACATAGCGGTAGGTGGTGCTGTCCGAGGGGGCCACGGCGGTCAGGTGGTCGAGGTGTCGAAGGGCGGCGTCCTTGTCCCCTCTGGCAAAGGCGGCCCGGGCCAGGAGCTCGTGGCTCTCCACGTCATCGAAGTTGTGCGCGAGGGAGGCCTCGGTCAGGGGGTAGACCGCCGCGGTCCGCCCGGCCGAGCCGGCCAGCGAGGCGGCGAAGTCGATCAGCATGGGGATGCCGGGGTGGGCCTTCATCAGCGCCTCCGCCGCTTTGAACGCCCGCGAGGGGAAGCCCCGCCGGCTGGCGACGTCGATCTCCAGTATCTTCGCCTCGAGGTTGTCCGGCTGCTTCTCGAGCACCGCCTTGAGGAGCGGCAACGCCCTCGCGGGCTCCGGACCGGACATCTCCCACTTGGCCAGCTTCATCAGGATACCGGGATCCTCCGGGGCGGCGTCTCGCGCCTTCTGGAGGGCGAACCGGGCCTCGTTCCGGTCGAGGGAGAGCTCTGACCAGAGCGTACAATTCCCCTTACCGGGGGAGAGCTCGCAGGCCCGCTTGGCCATATCCCGCGCCTCGTGGGAGTCGAGATCCGCCGAGTAGGTCAACAGCAGGTACTCCGCGGCCGACGCCTGGGCCGCGGCGCTCTTTGTCCCTTTCCGGGCCTTTTCGACGAGCTTCTCCATGGGTTGCGGAAAGGGGCGGGCCGCCGCCGACGCGGGCACGGGCAGGGTCATCGCCTTCAGGGGATCGGCCGCGGCCTCCAGCGGCCACGGGGCGCCGGTTTTGTCAGTGACGCGAGCATAGAATCCGAAGTCCCCCCGCTCCTCGGTACAGACCTTGAGGAGGAGGTGGTTCATCCCCTTTTTCACATCCACGGTGGCGGCGAGCCGATCCGGGTCGGAGGAGCGGTATTTCTCGTCGTCGAGCGCCTCCCGCCCGTTCCAGAAGGCCTTGAAGGCGCCTCCCGAGCCGATCTTCAGGACGCCGGCCCCTGCTTTCCGGGCGTCCAGAGAGGTCCGGGCGTAGAAACAGGTGTTGGTGATGGGCTCGTGGAGCGCCTCCAAAGCGACGTAGCCGAGGTGGACCGCCTCCTCGGGAACGGCTCGCCAGGTCACCTTCTTCTGGGGCCGTCCGATGGAGAGCGCCTTCTTGGACATCTCGTCCTCGGGGGGATAGGCGGTGTCCAGGCCGACGCCCCCCTCGTTGCCGAAGGGGCCTGTCGTGATCCAGCGCCGGAGAAACCCCCGGCGCGTGAAATCCCCTTCGGCCCCCTCCACGTCGCCGCGCCGCAGCTTCGCCAGGGAGAGGAAGTACTCCGCCCGCTCCCGCGCCCTGAGGGAGGCCCCCTTCATCCCGGAGATGCGGGTCAGCGCATCGATGACGCGCTTCGGCCCCGCGGCGTCCCACATCTCGAAGATGCGGATCACCGGGGCCTCCGCGTCCAGTGCCTTGGGGGAGGCGGAGAGCTTCTTCAGCTCGGCGTCGATCGCTTTGTTGTCGGAGGTCTGGTTGATCGCGATCGAGGCCTGAAAGACCACCGCCGCCGCGACCAACACGCCGATCCCCCGCGGCTTGGTCTGAACATTCATTGAGGCTCTGTCTTCGTTCAAGCTGGTTTTCCTTTCGAGAGGACTATAAATGATATCTGTAACTTATTCTCAGTTATCATCAAATAGGCCGAATGGATATTGTCTGACGTCAATAACCCCCCAAGGTTCTGATAATTGCATTAAATTCCGAGAAATTCGGTCATAATTCCCTCCGACAAAGTGCTATATTCAGTTCCATGACAGTCTCCAAAAATCTCAAACGGCTCATCTCAATCGCGGGCGTGCTGTCCGTGACGGCCTGCGGGGGCTCCAACACCGCCCCCCACAACCAACGGGAGTACACCGAAGCCGGGGTGGCGGCGGGAATCGCAGTGACGGCGGCGATTATTCAAACCGCCCGCAGCCAGTCCAAACCGCTCAAGAGCGCGAAGGAGTGCTGCGCGATCTGTGACCACTGCACCTTCCCCTGTGGTGACGGCTGCGCCCCCATCGGCACCGTCTGCTTCAAGCCGCCGGGTTGTGCATGCTACGACTCACAGCTCCCGATCAGCGAGCGTCCGCCCCGATCGGACCATCCCTGCGTGAACCAAGCGCCGGATGACAACCAGGACGGCGTCATCGTCCCGATGGGCGTCGAGTACTAGCTAGCTAGCTAAAGTCTCGCGAAAAAAATAAGCGGGGGCTCACTGAAAAAGGGCGCGGAGGAGGGCCATCACCCCGGCCGGATTCGACGCCCCCGCGGCGTGACATCCGCAGCCGGCGTCCGATGACGCGGCATTCGCGCCCCCGTCATCACCGGGAACCGGGGGCGCTTCCGATCCGGTGTCATCCTCCGGGGCGGTCTCCGGGTCGGCGTCGGCATCCGTATCAGCGTCCGCGTCTGCATCCGTATCTGCGTCCGCGTCACCATCGGTATCGGCATCACTGTCTGCGTCCGCGTCACCATCGGCATCGGCATCACTGTCTGCGTCCGCGTCACCATCGGTATCGGCATCACTGTCTGCGTCGGCGTCACTGTCGGTGTCACCATCTGTATCGGCGTCCGTATCGGCGTCCGTATCGGCGTCCGTATCGGCGTCTCCGTCGGAGCCGAAATCGGTATCGGCCCCGCTGTCCACGCCCGCGTCCGCCAAGGGATCGGAGTCGTTGTCCATCGCCGTATCGCCCCCGGCATCGACGTCGGTCTCTCCGCCGGTATCTTCGGTGTCGGTCTCCGCACGACACCGGGAGTCGCCGCTGTCATCGACGACGATGGACGCCTCCTCGCTGTCGTCCCCCGCGATGTGAAGCATCTCCACCCCGTAGGTGTACTCTCCGGGGGGAACGCACTGATCCACATACCCATATATCTGTTGCCAACTGCATCCGATGGGACACGAGGGGATCCCGTCGTCGTTACAGTCGGTGCAGTAGAAGGGAAACTCGTCGCAGGTATCGGTGGAGTCCCAGTCTATCCCCACGAACACCTCTTCGAGGCAGTCGCCGCATTCCGGATAGCACTCCGCGACCTCGTCCCCGTCGCAGTCGACGCATACCTCGGGATGCTCGCCGCACAAGACATCGGTTCCCATATAGTCGCCCAAATCGTGATCATATTCCGCTGGCCGGCAGGTGCTGCGTTGCTCGGATCCCAGATGCTCGAATTCGGCCGCTTCGGTCAACACGACGACCTCATCGGTCTCCGCGGCCGTTCTGGTGATGATATTGGATTCCCCTGTCTTGGATGCCTTGATGGTCAGGACCACATCCTGGTCCTCCTGCTCCGCCACCAAGCTGTAAATCGAGGGACCGTAGCCGATGTTCGCCCACGCAGCCGCCGGCCATCCGGCCAGGATGAAGCAGAGTCCCCGAACCAACGATTTTTCATTCATGATTGATATTCTCCTTGTAGGTCCGCTTGATAGTGAATTCAGGGTAGGTCCCAAAACAACCGCCCCGTCAATCTTTCCGGAGAATATTCAGCAATCCCCATGCCAACCGGGAACCAGCCTGTCGCCAGGAAACAACCTTATGTAATGATTTATTAAATTCCCAAAGACATTGTATCGCGATGTGTCACAGTGTGCCACCACCACTTGAAACAGGAGGCTGAACACGCAAGACGCTCCGAAGGCGTCCTCGGGGCCACCTCCCTATTCAAGCTCAGGTGATACACCCGTCGTTGTAGCTCGTATAGATGGTGATGCTGTCCATCCCCATGTTGCCCTCGGAGTCCCACGCCCGAAGCTCCACGATGAGCGGACGGTTGCAGAGCTCCGGCATCAGGAAGCCGGGCAGGTAGGCGTAATCCCATTCGTCGAACGGCTCTCCATCCTCGGTGTGACCTCCCGCCGTATGAATCTCTCCGGTGGATTCGATGAGGGTCCACTCGTATTCCCATACGCCGTCGTCCCCGTCCGCGAAATCGCCCCTGACGGCGATGACCGACTCGGGATCGTAGTAGAATCCCGGGAGCGGTTTCACGATGGAGACCACCGGCTCGTCGGGCTGGGGCTCCACCCTCACGACGATGGTGTCCGTGCCGATGGTGCCGGACGAGCTCGTCGCCGTAAGGGTCACGGTCCTGTCGATCCCCACCCCCCCCCTGAACTTGGCGAACACCTCGCACCCGCGATCCACGACGAACGTATCGTCCGGATTGGACGACTCCCAGGTGAGATCGCCGCACGGCACGTCGATGCTGGTGGACGAGTGCGCCTGACCATAGAAGGCATACTCCATGGTGTCGACGGCGTGGAAGACGCCGTCCGACGCGGGCGTCGGGATGAGAATATCGACGCGCGGCCCCGTATCCACCACGTCGATGACGACGGAGTCCACGGTCATGTTTCCGGCGGAATCGTATGTGTACGCGGAGAGGGTATGGGTGCCGGTGGAGGGGATATACACCTGATCTCCGATCATGCTGAGCGACCCGTCGATATCGGAATGCCAATGGACGGTGCAACAATGGATATCCTCCATATCATCTACGAAAGTATTGACAGCCACCAGCCCCGGCGAGACCGTTCCACCGCGAGGGCTGAGAATTCTGATGTAGGGCGGGGTGTCCCCCAACACCGAGCTCACCGCCCCGAACGCGTTGACCTTGCGCCTTACGAGGGGATCCCCGCTCGAGTGGGCGGTCTCCTTCAGCGTGCTCCATATCTGCCCCCTCGTCATTGAGGGATCCGCCGCGAGCACCAGGGACGCGACCCCCGCCGCGAACGGCGCGGCGAAGCTGGTGCCGCTCCTGTCGACAAAATCATCCCCTTCCGTCATGAATACCGTCCCGGGCGCCCATAGGTCGACATCCTTGTTGCCGTAGTTGGAGTAGCTGGCCTTTTCGTCCGCGTTCCAAGCGGTCGCGCCGACGCAATAGACCCCCTTGTTCTCGCAGGGGGTGTGCCAAACTTTTTCGTAGCAGACGTCGGTTACAAGGAGGTCGATGCATCGCTTTTCGTCCACGCTGTCGCCGTCATTCCCCGAGGAAGCGAATATCATTGCATTCTTCTTGGACGCGAGCCAGGTCTCGGCCTCGAAAGGAAGTACGAGAAAGGAAATCTCCGCCGGCATCGGCAGATCGGCGGCGATGGTCAGAACCGACACGCGCTCGGAGAGGGTCGTCACGCCGAGCATGATCGTGACGGGATCGCCGAAAGAGAAGCTCAGGGAGAGATCAGCCACGGGCCCGCCCGGCCCCGCCGCGCCGAGGCTGTTGTCCGGCAGACTGAAACCGGCGCTCGTCACCCAGCTGCCGTGCCACCTCGACTCTTCATACAAATCCGGAATGTCCAGGATGGGGGCCCCGATCGCGTACATGTTGTTCATATAGCTCACCGGCGGCCAGTCGGCCCTATCATCCTTGAAACCGCTGTCGATGATGCCGGCGGCAACCGTCCCCGGCGTCAGCCTCCCCGAATACGCGAGGGCCCGCCAGGCATCCACCACGCCGGTGTCGTGCGCGCCCCCCGCTTGAGATGGGGCCAATCAAAGGCGTCCCGGGTCGCGCTTTTCGACGACTCGTTCTCTCCTTCGATGGTCGAGCCTTCGACAATGGAGGCCCGTTCGGAGAGCCAGTTGATGCCCAGCAGGTACCCCTCCCCGGCCGCCCGCGCCGCCACCGCCAGAAGTCGCTGCGCCTCCGGATCCGAGGTCGTGTAATGATCATCCCCCACGAAGGTGAGCGCGGACAACAGGGACGGCAGGACCCTCTCGTCGACGCCGCTCAGGTCCACGCGGACCACCGACATGAGCCGTCCGTCCTGGAGGGGCTGGGTCAGGAGCACCTCGCCGCTGTACTCGGAAATGAACGCGTCGATCGCGCCCGCCCCCTCGCTGATGAAAATCAGCTCGTCGCGCACGAAGTCGATCTGAACGCCCTCCTCGGTGACCAGGGAGGTGAGCTCCCGATCGGGCGCGCCGTCGTACCCGGGCAGCGAGGGAGCCCTCGGCGTGATGCTCGGATCCACCGAGAAGCGCCAACCGGAGAGCTCGGTGCCGTCCACCTCCAGCTGCAGCTCCGGACCGCTGTCGGTCTCCCGCGAGTGGGCGTAGACCCGGCTGCTCTCCGTGGTGATGACCCAGCCGTAGATGGGGCTCCCGACCCTCAGCAGCGCGCACACCACATCGGCGGTCACGTCGAAGGCCATGCGCCCGTCTATCACGCCCAGGTACTCGGCGGACGCGGGCTGTGTCCACGGCGGCGCCCCGCCGGTGGTCTCGAGGTCCCACGTCTCGAACCGCGTGCAGTCGGTTACGGCGTTGCCCGGAACGCTGTCGTCGGCGCAGTTCCACGTGGCGCCCGTCTCGGTCCACGGCTCGGTCACCGCCGAGATCTGGAGGACTCCGGAGAGCGGACCAGCGCTGCCCGGCGTGGGGGTGAATGTCCGGAGATGACGTCCCCCTGCACGGTCGCCCAATTCTGCAACAGCACGGATCCCCGAGCGGTCACGGGCCCTACGGTGGCGTCCACACCGACCGCGGTCTCGCCCGTGCCGCTGTTCGCCAGGACGCGGCCCTCCCCTTCGATCACCACGCGGTCGGCCACGCGAAGGGTATCGTGCGCGGCCAACGCCACGTCCTCCAGCGCGACTCCAGAGGGAAGATCGACACGAATGTCGATGGATTCGATCTCGTCGGATGAGAGGGCGTCCGCGGCGGCGCGGACCCGCGGGCCCTCGGTTTCCGTTTCCTCGCAGGAGAGAAGCGCTGCTGCGGATGAGAGGAGAGAGAAGAGTATGAAAGTCTTTCTGAATACCATCGCGTTTTTCCTTTCTCGTTGATAGAGGAGCCGGTTGCCCGACTCTTCGTGCCCTTTCGAGGGATCGGTCGCGCTCGACCGATCCCGGCCGGCGACCGCCTCGGACGACCTCGTTTTCTCCTTTAGTGACTAGACGGGGCTCCCCCTCGAATGTAACCCACCCCCCGAATTTTTTCAAAGTCGCGTCGGGGATTTGATCGAAAATCGTATGGCCCGTTTTTCAACAGGCGCCGGGGTCAATAGAACTCGACAGCGGCGGCTTCGTGGGCCACCCAATAGTGGTAGCGTCCGGCGGCAGGGTCCAGGTATCCGGCGGGGCCGCTGACGGTCCCCAGCGGCGGTGAGTAGGCGTTTTCGTCATCAAATGAAAAGGTGGTGTTGGTCGCCCTGACGCGTCCCTCGAAATCGGGATGCAGCTCCAGTTGCGCCGCTGTATCGGCGAGCAGCCCGGGGGCGCGGGCCAGGTTGCCCAACAGATCGACGCTGTCGAGGGTCACCGCCGAATAGGTATCGATGATCCAGATGCCCTGGTCGAGATTCGATTCGAATGACGTGTTGTCGATATTCACAATCATGGGGGTCTCGAGGGGCTGCAGATCGCTTCGTACCGACACGATCATGCCGGCGCCGCGGTTGTTCGAAACCGTTGTGTCGGACATGACGAGGTTCGTTCTCACAAAGACAGCGCCGTGTGCCCCGTTATTGGAGATACTGACGCCCTCCAGGGTCGTTCGGTTTTCGGGAGAAATGGTGGCGTCCACGGAAAGCCCCGAATAGTAATTGTCCTCCATGAACGTGTCGGCGGCGTTGAATTTCGTCTCATGCCAAATCAGGACGCCGTATAGACAGTGGCTGATGTGGCTGTTCGTCAAGGTCACGCTGGAGCTGAAGATCGACCAGAGCCCCCCGACTTCGATAAACTCCGCCCCTGAAAATCCGTCATAGCGATATCGTTCCTCGATCTCGAGCCCGTTGAAAACAAGCCTGGCGCGGTCATCCGCGAAGACCCCCCATCCCCACTCGTTGGGTGCCGTAATGATCACCCCGTCGCCCTCGACCACACTGTCGTCCGTGGCAAAAATGGCCGCCCCTGGCAGATAGTCGTACCCCGGCGGAATTCCGAAACCGATGATGACGACCCCCTCGAGATAGAGATGCGCGGTCGTGGCGGCCTGGATTCCAAAGGAGCCGCTGCCGCTCAGCGTCACCTCGACCAGCTCCGCATGCCCATCCGTGACGAGCCAGCCGTTACGGCCGCCGGTGAGGGAGAGGTTTTCGAGGCGGGTGGGATGGTCGGCTGACGGCCCCCCGACCCCGGGGGCGACCGCGTCCACCTCCGAAGAGGAGACAATCACGGACACCTCGCCAACCCCCCGAACCGTGACCCCCGGGGGGATCGTCAGCGGGAAGGTCTCTCCTGTGAGATAGGTGCCTTCGTCAACCAGGAGGGTATCGCCTATCCCCGACGTGCCGAGGGCGTGGGTTATCGTGCGATACGGGGCGGCGGTCGTTCCATCGCCGGTGTTGTCGCCCGTCTCGGCGACGACGATGGGGGAGATCCGGAGATAGGCGCCCCCGTCGGAGGTGAGCTGCCCACCCGCCGCCACCGTGACTGCCACCGGTCGCGCCTGTTGCTGTTGATTCGCAGCGTACTCGGCCGCGCCATGGGGGACCGTGACGATGCACTGGACGAGCTCATTCAACGGCACGTCGGTCAGCTGGCAGGCCATAATGCCGTCCACGGTGACGCTCTCGGTAGACGCGAGGTTGAAGCCGTGGATATAGAGGCGCCCGGTGTGTCCCTCGGCGATCTCCGCGGTCGCGCGATCGGCGACCTGAACGGAGGTGACGCACGGCATCAGACCGCACGGTTCCTCCGGCGTTGAGTCGTCCGGGAAGTCACCGCTCGCGGCGGAATCCGAGGCGTCTCGCGGTTCAGCCCCTGTCCCCTCGTCCATGGTATCTGTATCCGCGTCCGTCGCGACGGCGGTATCCGTTGCCTCGGGGGTGTCGGTTTCTTCGAGCGCCTCCGTTCCCGTTCCCCGCTCGTGACCGGTGTCACGCTCACTTCGAGTATCGGCCGCGGTGGAGACCTCAGTATCCGTGGGCATTTCTGCGGTTGTATCCGCGGCGGCGTTTTCCCCGGTATCGGTGTCGCCGTCCGAGGGCGGATCCGGGTCGGTCTCGGTCGTGAGATCGACAGACGAACCGGTGTCTTCAATCATCTCCGGTTCATGGGCGCCGGGGTTCCTGGCGCCGACGGTGTCTTTGCCGTCATCGAGAGGTTGTCTTCCTTGCTCACTGGACGACGTGTCCCGGCACGCGAGCGGGTCATCGAGGCAGGCCCCGTTCACGCATGTGGCGCATAGGCCGCAGTCCGAATGGGTCCTGCAAAAGCCGGCGTCCGTCGTATTGCACCCTGCCGCCGCCGACAAGAGAAACAGCGAGAGTATGATGTGATCGTGCAATCGAACGTCCCCTTCTACCGGTGTGCGCCCCGGTCTCCCGATCGGCCGGGCCAATCGTTGTTTCAACCGATCCGCCAATAGAACACCAGCGATGCCCCGCCGGACACGGACCACAGGTAGTCCGCGTTCATGGCGATACCGAGGGTCCTGACCGGCCCCCCGTGGAGAGAGAGCTCCCCGACCACCCTCCCGATGTTGGGACAGGTGACGCTGAGGAAGGCTGCAGGCTGAAGGGCATAGCCGGCTCTCTCCACACCATCACCGAACCGCTGCCACATCCGCGCGAACCGGAACGACGCTCCCGTGGTCAGGCGCACGCGCTTGACATCGAACCCGGCGCCGACATCCCCGGCAGCGGAGAGCGCGTGAGCTTTGTAATCCCAGAGGGCGAAGCGGCCGCTGTCGTATCCGTACCCGAGGTGAACGCCGAGGTTCAGCCTGGCGTAGTCGAGGCGTACGTTCAGGGCGCCGTGCTGAACCGGCAGCAGCGCCTCCTCCAAAGAGAGGTCCACATCGTAGGAAACCCCGATGAGAGCGGACACGCCGGACGTCACGGTCGATGCGGTGACCGGCATCTCCAGGCCGATTCCTTTCTCCCAGAGATTCACCGCGCGGGTGCCGATGGCCGGCGGCGGCTCTTCTTTTTGAAGGAGATGAATCACCACCTCTTCGTTCTTTTGGAGGTGAAACTCCTTGAAGGCACGGTTTCGCCCCTCCTCGATGAGCATCAGGCGCGCCCGTCCCGGATAGACGGCGATTTTTCGCGGCTTTCCCTTGGCCTTGTTGATGATCTCGGTCAGGTGACCGTCCGCGTAGGAGAGGGCGAACTGTCCCTGCACCGAGTCGGCCAACACCAACGTCGCCGTGCGCTCGAGGGGAAAGCTGAAATAGATCGGCGCGCTCGCCTTGAGCCGGGCGATGAACTGCTCCGGCACCTGTTCCCGGTTTCGCTTGGCCGTGTACTCCACCGTGTTCTCTCGGGCGAAATGCCAGATGCGTTCCAGCGTGATCCCCGGACCGTCCCGAGCGGCCTCCGCGAGACCTCTGATGAAAAAGTGGGTGAAGACCCCCCCGATGTGATCATCCTCGTAGCTCGCCTGCCCCGGCCCGCTGGACACGTACCAGATTCGCCCTTCGGCGCTGAGGATCTCCTCCGGCATCTCCCTGAACAGGTTGAGCCCCGGCGTCGATCGAACCCCCTTGGCCTTGAGCGCCTCCTTCTCCAGGCTGCCGCTGTAACAGGCATCGAAGACGCCGACTGAAAAATCCGCGTCGAGCTGCCGGAACATCTCCCCCACCTCGTCGGCGGTGAGGGGGCCGTCCTCGAGGAGCAGCTCGCCGGCCAACCCATGCCCTGTGAAGTAAAAGAGAAAGAGGGTCTCCGTGTTACCGACCAGTGCCGTATCCTTTTTCATCTGGCGAACCAGCGCCGCGATCGCGGCCTTCACTTGATGCCGTTTGGCGCCGAGGAGCAGCCGGGTGCGCTTCTGGGACGCGTCGAAGTTGGAGAGCGCGACGAGCTTCTTCTTGAGGGCGCCGGCCTCCCGCTCCGCGAAGTGAAGCGGCGGGAAGGGCTGGTGTCCGTCGCTGTCGACGCCTACGTTGTTGCCGACGATGAGTGCGTACCTGAGGGCCACGGCTCGCGCCGGTCCAGGGAGACTGAGCGCCCATCCGAGCATCATCCCGATGACGACGGTTTTTGTCATAGCCGGACTCTATCTCAGAAATGGAAGGATGCGAATAGCCCTTGCTCCGATAATATCGAGCTAGATATGGCACTTTCGAGTGGTGTTCAAATTTTGCGATAGTCCTGGACACCTTCTCGAGGATCAGGGGCTCGTTCGAATACACCGCGATGAACCACTCGCAGCCCTCGCCTTCCTGGACCACTCCGCCGTCGGGCAGCGGCGCCTTGAAAGCAGGTTTCACGGGGCACTTTTTTCAAGCCCCGCGGGAAACAGCAAGGCGGGCCGCCCGGTTTGATCGAGGTTGAAGACCGTCAGATAGCCGGGGGTCCCCGCCGCTCTTTCGGTTGCTCGCAGAATATCGGAATAACGCGGGCCATGAGCGGCGGTCGGTGCCCCGCGGCCCCCGGATTCCCCCGAAACGGGAGTATTCTTATTTAAGGTAGATAAAGACAGATATTTTAACTTGCCCTGGAGGAGAAGATATCGTTTTATTCCGCGTGCGCGTGTGCAGACCTAAGGAGGAGCGCAAATGGATATGAGCAATATTGATGCGATAATCGACCGTTATGACAGAGCTCCGTCGGCGTTGCTGGCCATCATGCA
>JBNLED010000220.1:0-15035 GCA_050304755.1 Polyangia bacterium
TGCTCATCCGAATTCAGACCCACCCCGCTTCGAGAATCGACGAGCTCCTACCCCAAAATTGGCGTCCTTCTTCCCCCGCCCCTGTCTGATTCTAACAATTCCTCAATCTCAGACTACTGGTGCTCAGCTGTCCGGTTACCAAGCATCGACATGGGTAGTTGGTCCTGACCAATAACTAACTCTTGTTTAAGAAGTCTCCGTGATAGTCCCAAAAAATTTCTGAGACTATCGACTATCGGGTGTGCTTGTTGCTGCTGGTACCCATACGGTACCCAAGAGGGTCCTAACTCCAATAAAAAAGGACTTAGAGTTACCTCTAAGCCCTTGTAATAATAAGAGTGGAGCTAAGGGGGATCGAACCCCTGACCTCATGACTGCCAGTCATGCGCTCTCCCAGCTGAGCTATAGCCCCAAAGAACGTGCGCGATGGTGGCCGCGCGAGCGATGCGGTATTAGCAGCGGTCGGTTTCGGTGTCAAACACATTTTAAGACGGCTGGGGGGGCGGAAATGGTGTAGGGTCCGATAAAAGGGGAAGGAGTAGACTCATGGCGACGAAAATCGGGAAGCCCGCGGTGATAGAGGCGGCGGGGAACAAGCCGAAGCGGATCGAGGAGTATATCGGGCGGGTGAGCTCGGGGACGCCGGGGGTGAGCATCGCGCGGATGAAGAGCCCGCCGGGGTGGGTGGAGCCGGCCCAGCGGCCGGAGTTCGACGAGTACACGGTGGTGCTGGAGGGATCCCTCCGGGTGGAGACGGACGACGGGGTGACGGTGGTGGCGGCGGGGGAGGCGATCATCGTGAGCGCCATGGAGCGGGTGCGGTACAGCACGCCGGAGGGCGCGGTGTACATGGCGGTGTGCATCCCGGCCTTTTCGCCGGAGACGGTGCACCGGGAGGGGTGATGTCGTTCGAGGCCCGCATTGTGCGCGAGCGGACGCAGCGGCTGGCGTCGGCGCTCTCGAGGCGGATCGGGGACCGGAACGTCATTGATGACGCGGATCTTTTGGATGGGGTGGCGGGGGACGAGTCCCACTGCGCGCCCTGCCGCCCGGATCTTTTGGTGCGCGCCCGGTCAACGGACCACGTGGCGGCCTGTTTGGAGGAGGCGGCCCGGCTGGAGGTGCCGGTGACCCCCCGGGGCGGGGGCACGGGGAAGGCCGGGGGCGCCATCCCGGTGTTCGGCGGCGCGGTGCTCGACACCTCCTTCATGAAGCGGATCGTGTCGGTGGACCGGGAGAACCTGATGGCGGTGGTGGAGCCGGGGGTGATCACCGGGGAGTTCCAGCGGGAGATGGCGGATCTCGGGCTCTTCTATCCGCCGGATCCCAACAGCCTGGAGACCTGCTGTCTCGGCGGAAACATCGCCCACAACGCCGGCGGTCCGCGGGCGTTCAAGTACGGGGTCACCCGCAACTACGTGATGGCCCTCGAGGCGGTGCTGATGGGGGGGGAGGTGCTCCGCACCGGACGGCGGACCGTGAAGAGCGTGGCGGGGTACGACCTCACCGGGCTGCTCGTGGGCTCGGAGGGGACCCTCGGGGTGTTCACCGAGATCCGCCTGAGCCTCCTGCGGCGGCCGGCGGAGCTCACCACCCTCCTCGTTCTCTTCGAGGATGAGGCCGCGGCCGGCCGAACCGTGGCCCAGGTGGTGGCGCAGGGGCTCCGGCCCCGGGTGCTGGAGTTTCTGGACACCACTTTGGTGGGGATCATCCGGGACAAGGGGGTGGACATCGTCCCCGAGGGGACCGGTGCGCTCCTGCTGGTGGAGCTCGACGGCGCCACCGAGGAGGCGGTGGAGGCGGACCTGGATCGGTTCGCGGACATCGCCGACGAGGCGGGCGCCCGGGACGTGCTGGTGGCCAAGCACGGCGGCGATCGGGACAAGCTGTGGGCGGCCCGGCGGGTGCTCACCGACGCGGTGAAGGAGCGGGTCCGGTTCAAGGTGGCGGAGGATATCGCGGTGCCCCGGAGCGCCGCCGGCACCCTCCTCGAGAAGCTCAGGGGACTGCGGGAGAAGCACGGGGTGCTCATCGCCTCCTACGGCCACGCCGGGGACGGCAACTTCCACGTCAACGTGTTGTGGGATGACCCGGAGTGGGACCCGGAGCCCGCGCTGGTGGACATCTTCCGGCTCGCCCTGGACCTCGGGGGGACCATCACCGGCGAGCACGGGGTGGGGCTGGCCAAGAAGGCCTACCTGCCCATGGAGAAAAGCCCGTCACAGATCGCGTGGATGCGGGCCCAGAAGCGCCTCTTCGACCCGGCCGGTCTGCTCAACCCGGGGAAGATATTCTGACGACAACCGAAGGCGGCCTGCCCGTCAGAAAGGCGCGGAGGCTCGACAAGCGGGAGGGAAGCCCGTAAAACGGATTGATGAGTAATCCCGAATGAACATTATTATTACCATTTTCGCGGTGGGGGTGCTCATCGCGCTGCACGAGCTCGGCCACATGGTGGTGGCGCGGAAGATGGGCATGCAGGTGCTTCGGTACTCCGTCGGCTTCTTCAAACCCATCTTCTCCTGGAGATCGGAGAAGACCGGCATCGTCTATCAGGTCGGCGCCCTCCCCCTCGGCGGCTTCGTGCAGATTGGGGGGATGAACCCCTTCGAAAAGGGGGCGACGACCGATCCGAAGTCCTACCTGAACCAGCCCATCTGGCGCCGGGCCATGGTGCTCGTCGCGGGCCCCCTGTCGAATCTCCTCCTGGCGTGGCTCGTCCTGTTCGTGCTGTTCTCCTCGTCCGGCAACCCGGAGCCCCTGAACGAGTCCCGGGTCGGCCGGCTGGTGGACGGGGGACCGGCGGAGCAGGCCGGGCTCAAGACCGGCGACGAGATCCGGAGCGTCAACGGCGAGCCCGTGAAGACCTGGGAGGACCTGCTGGCGCGCATCGAGCCCCTGCCGGCCAAGGAGGTCTCCCTGGAGGTGGTCCGGGACGGGAGCGGCTTCCTCGTCACCCTCACCACCTACGACTCCGAGGGCAAGGGGAAGCTCGGCATCTACCCGCCGGAGAAAATCGTCACCCTGCCCGTTCACCAGGCGGCCCTCGGCGCGGCCCTGAAATGCGTGCAGGTGAGCATGGACACCCTGGGCGCCATCGGCGGCCTCTTCACCGGAGAGGGGGGGGTCAAGGCCGCCGGGCCCCTCAAGATCGTGCAGATTCTGGCGATGGATCTGGACGTGGGGCTCACCGCGTTCTTCTCGCGGTTCGCCTTCCTCAGCCTCATGCTGTTCCTGTTCAACCTCCTGCCCTTCCCGGCCCTGGACGGGGGGCGGGCGGCCTTCCTCTTGTACGAGGCCGTCTCCCGTCGGCGGGTTCCTCCCCGGGTCGACGTCATCGTCAACACCGTCGGCTTCGTCCTGCTCATCGGGCTGCTCCTGTTCATGAGCGTTCATGACGTCCTGGAGTGGTAGCCCCGAACCCGATCTTGACGATAGACAAGAATTTCGTGTTCAATGGGCCTATGTCTATCCAACACATCTCTATTGTTTCAGTGGTCTCCATCGGCCTCGCGGCGGTGGGATGTCAGAACAAGAAACCCACGGCGCAGATCGAATCCTCGGCCGATCTCGCGAGCTACGCCGAGCGGTACCCGGGGGATCTGAGCGCTCAGATGACCCGATACACCGACGACGCCAACCGGGCCAGGGACTCGTTCGGCGGGTTCCAGGGGTATCCTGACGCGTTGAGCGAGCCGGACTGGGCGGTGGTGGCGGAGGTCTACGAGGCGGCGGACGCCGAGGGGCGCGGGTACGGCTACGCCCGGAGCGTGGAGGAGACCCGTGTCGCCGGCGAGTTCTTCGAGCGGGAGAAGGACGATATCAACCGCCGGGTCAACGGCACGGTGAAGAACGCCGCGGAGAAGGCCGAGTGCAAGTGCGAGCTCGACGTCTACGGCAAGGTCTCCTACGCCCTCAAGGAGTCGGTGGAGCGGCGCCTCGAGGAGCAGCTGAAGGCCTCCAACCATGCGTTCACCGTCATCGACCGCAACGAGAAATCCCTGGGCAAGAAGAACACCGCGGCCCTCGAGGAGCAGGCCGCGGCCATCTCCTACGCGGCCTATGTGGTGTACATCGAGATGCCGACGCTCTATTCGGAGGTGGAGCGGCGCCTCGACGAGGTCAAGGACGTCCGGAAGACCCTCGAAGCGGAGATCGCGATCGAGAAGGCCCGCCTGGAGGCGGCGAAGGGGCGTGCCGAGAAGAAGATTATCGGCGAGCACCTCAAGGCGCTCGAGAGCGCCAAGTCCGCCATTGATATCTATGAGCAGGAGGCGAAACAGCTCGTGTCCCAAGCGGAACTGGACATCCCCAAGATCCGGAAGGCGTACGAGGAAGCCTTTGACAAGCTCCTCAAAGATGTCAAGGAACGCCAGAAGGCTGCGCCACCGGTTGCCGCGACCCCATGACCTCCTGGTCGCTCCTTTGGGTTGCGCTGTCCGGGCTGCTCTCCGGTTGCGCCGACGGTGATACATCGAAGACCTCTTCCGACGCCGGCGGGGACTCGGACGCGGATGCGGACTCGGATAGCGACAGTGACAGCGACACGGACGCCGATGCGGACAGCGACGCCGATGCGGACAGCGACACCGATGCGGACAGCGACGCTGATACGGACAGCGACGCCGACACGGACAGTGACGCCGATGCGGACAGCGACGTTGACACAGATACCGATACGGACAGCGACAGTGATACCGATGGTGACAGTGATACTGACGGCGACACCGATACTGACGGCGACACCGATACCGACGGCGACACCGATACCGACGGCGACACCGATACCGACGGCGACACGGATGCGGACGGCGATACCGACGCGGACAGCGACGCCGACACGGACGCCGATAGCGATACCGACACGGACGCCGACACCTACTACCTCAGCGATCTCTGCGAGCTGGAGGACGCCACCAACGCCTGGGGGCCGGTCGAAAAAGATCTGAGCAACGGCGAGGAGGCGGCGAGGGACGGGGGGCCGCTCATCATCGCCGGATCCATCTACAGCAAGGGTATCGGCGTTCACGCCCCGTCGGAAATCGGCTACGCCCTGGGGGGTCGGTGCAGCACCTTCGAAGCGGAGGTGGGGATCGACGAGGAGATGAAGGGGGCGGGATCGGTGGTGTTCGAGGTGTGGGGGGACGGCGAGCGCCTCTTTCGAAGCGACACCCTCACCGGCGCCGATGGTCCCGTACCGGTGTCGGTGGAGATTACCGGCGTGGCCGAGCTGCGGATCGTCGCGGACGAGGGGGAGGGCAACGGCAGCGATCACGCGGACTGGGGGGAGGCCCGGGTGACCTGCGTCGGGCCGGCCCCGGCGCGGTGTGAGACTGGACCGGAGGCGATCCCGGTGCCCGCCGGCTACCACCTGGCCTGGTCCGACGAGTTCGACGCGGCGGGGCGCCCCGACCCCGACAACTGGGGCTACGAGAGCGGCTACGTCCGGAACGAGGAGTGGCAGTACTACCAGGAGGACAACGCCATCGTCAGGGCCGGATTCCTGGTCATCCAGGGGCGCCGGAACGACGGGGGCTACGACTACACGTCATCGAGCCTGCGCACCATGAACGACAACTGGACCCCGAAGCAGGCCTTCACCTACGGCCGCTTCGAGATGCGGGCCCGGGTGGTGGCGGAGCCCGGCCTATGGCCCGCCTTCTGGACCCTCGGCACCACCGGCGGGGACTGGCCGTGGAACGGTGAGATCGACATCATGGAGTACTACAACGACCGGGTGCACGCCAACTTCGCCGTGGGCACCGAAGAGCAGTGGGTGGCGCGTTGGGACGGCGCCAACCGGCTAATCTCCTCCTTCGACGTGAAGGACTGGGACGCCAAGTTCCATGTCTGGCGCATGGATTGGGACGACACCGAGATGTGCCTCTACCTCGATGACCTCGAGATGAACTGCGCCTATGTCGATGATATGCTCAACCCCGACGGCAGCGCCCCCTTCCGCAACCCCCAGTACATCCTCGTCAACCTGGCCATCGGCGGCACCGGCGGCGGGGACGCCTCGAACACCGACTTCCCGGTCCACTACGTCGTCGACTACGTCAGGGTGTATCAGGAGATCTAAGGCCCGGGGTCAACGCCTGCTTCACGTTGCTGAGGAGCGACGTGCTGGTGAAGGGTTTCGGCAGGAACCGGCAGGAACCGTCCAACATCTGTTTCGCGTCAATGGCGTCTTCGGTGTAACCGGACATGAGGACGACGGGGATCTGGGGCATCTGCTCCGCGATATGTCCGGCCAGCTCCACGCCGGTCATGCCGGTCATGACCACATCGGTGAGCAGCAGGTGGATGGGATCCTTCCCCGCCATGACGATCTCCAACGCCTCCTCGCCGCTCGCCGCCTCGAGGACGCGGTACCCCGCGCCGGTCAGGATCCGCCGGGCGCTGCGCCGGACGATCTCCTCGTCCTCCACAATCAGAACGGTATGGGGGATCGGCGGGTTGGACGGTCGCTCCGGGGGGATGGTCAGGGGCTTGGGCCGCTCGTAGACCCGCGGCCAGAAGACCCGCATGAGGGTGCCCATGCCGGGCTCGGAGGTCACCTCGATGAAGCCCAGATGCTGTTTGACGATGCCGAACACGGTGGAGAGGCCGAGGCCGGTTCCCCGTCCCTTCTCTTTGGTGGTGAAGAACGGCTCGAAGATGTGATCGATCGCGGACGGGTGGATTCCGTCGCCGGTGTCCTGTGTCGACAGGGAGACGTACTCCCCCGGCACCGCATCCCACTGGGCGGTGATGCGGGGATCGGAGATCTCCGCGTTCGCGGTCCCGATGCGGATGGTGCCCCCCTGGGTCTGGAGGGCGTCCCGGGCGTTCAACACCAGGTTCATGAGCACCTGCTCCACCTGTCCCCGGTCGGCCTTGATCATTCCGAGCCCGTCGGTGACCCGGATGTCCATCCGGACGTTCTCGGTGAGGGTGGAGCGGATGATCTTTTCCATCCGCTCGATGACATGGTTGAGGTCCAGGATCTCGGGCTTGATGAGCTGCTTGCGGCTGAAGGCCAACAGCTGTGAGGTGAGCCGGCTGGCCCGCTCGGCGGTGGCGCGGACCACCTCGATATCGGCGCGCACCTCGCTCGTCTTCGGCAACGCGGCCCAGGCGAAATCGGTGTGGCTGATGATGCCGGTGAGCAGGTTGTTGAAGTCATGGGCGATCCCCCCGGCGAGCTGCCCCACGGCCTCCATCTTCTGTGACTGGCGCAGTTGATTCTCCAGGTCCGCCCGGTGGGTTTCGGCGCGCTGCTCCTCCTCCATGACCGAGAGCAGCTGCCGGTGGGCGCGATTCCTGGAGTACTCCGCGATGGAGGTGATCAGGGTGACCGACAGGAGGGCGAGGACGATGCGGATTTTAATCGCCGAGGGGTATTCCGTCATGAGCAGCGCCCCGTCCGGAAAGAAGAGGATCAGGATGAGGCAGAAGAACAGCGCGGTCAGTGAGATGAGGCCGGTCCTGAGGCCGAAGACGAAGAGCGAGATGAGCGGCAGCAGGAAGATCCAGACGAAGGAGCTGTTCTCGACGCCGCCGGTGACGACCATGGACAGCGCGAGGGCGTCCATCGAGATGAGCGAGATCATCCCGATGATGCGGTAGTTCACCCCCCGGGCGAGACCCAGCCAGCTCGCCATGACCAGGAGGAGCGCCCCCGCCATCATCAGCGTATAGCCGAGATGCCCCCCGAGGAGGTTGAGGAGGATGATGGAGATGGAGAACCCGCACATGAAGAAGTACAAGAGGTTGAGCACGCCGATGAGCCGGGTCTCCTCGGCGGGGGTCTCCGGCCGTACGCCGATGGCCATGATCTTGTCCAAAAAGCTCTTCAACCGGTTGATCAGCAAGTGGCTCAGTTCTCCAGCTCCACTAATAGTAATCGGACTGGGTCAATAAATCCAGAGTGGTGTCAGGTGTTTTGCAGCAACCTTCTGGCGCGTTCCCGGACGCTTTGGGGATAGCCGGGCTGTCTCGGGATGACGCGGAGCTCGGCGTGGGGGGCCAGCCTGAGGACCTTGTCCACCAGCCCCAAGGGCGTCTTGGGGTTCCCGAGGAGCGCCCGGCGGACCTGGGGAACGCGGAGCAATGCGGTGTTGGCGCCGATGACCTCGAAGAGGTGTTTGGGGAGGGCGCCCATTTTGGCGATACGCGCGACCTCGGGGACGGTGACCTGAGGGTTTCTGAGGATCGCCTCCCACACCATCTTTCCGTAGATGCGCTCGAGAACGATGCGCTCGTTCGCGTTCACCCCCTTGGCGATCTTCTGCTGCTCCGGTCCGGACAGGCCGCGGAGCCGTTCGTGGAGGTTCAGCGGTTTGGGAGCCTCACCGGACCGCCGGGGTGAATCGTCCTCCGGGGAGGTCGGATCCGGTGGCAAGGCGTCCGGCGCCGCCGCATCGGAAGGATGGCCCTCCGGGAGATCCACCGGGGGACGGCTCAGCTTTGACGGAAGGCTGCGGAGCATGAATCCGCTGATCTCCTCCCGTTGATCCGGTCCAAAGTTCTTGATGGAGAGCCCCACCCCCTCCCCCTCCTTGACCCAGACGACGGACGCGGGAAACTGGATCTCGCCCCCGTCCTCGGGATGCCGGATCACCAGCTCCACCTCTTCCCGCTCGCTGACATCGGTGACCCCGTGGACGAACGTGCCGCCGTGAATGAGGTTACTCGTGAACTCCTTTTTCAGGTCATTGAGCGTCTCGAATTCAATCGTGATTGATCGGTGGTCCATGAAGTATCAGTATACGTAAAAACACCCCGCTGAAAATCTGAATTCGAATTTCTCGAGGCGGTGGGGATCCTGAAAAAAAACGAAGTCGTTGCGTCACTCCTGATCGCCGGTGTCGCGATCCGCGGTGCGAGGCCTCATGCGCTCTTGGGAAAGACGATGATGTAGGCCGAGTCGCGCTGCTTGATGAGCAGGGTCCTGGTCCCGTCGACCTTGTCATGGAAGAGGGGATACCAGGCGGATTCTCGGACGAACGGGTTGTCCTCGACGAGCTCGGGGACGATGAGATCCACCTCCACATACTTACCGGGGGGCACCTCTCTTTGGAGCGTCGGTCCGAAGGTGACCGCTCGCCAGACCGGATCCGGCCGGAGGTCGTTGTGAACCGCGCCGCCGTAGATGACGATCAGGGGTTTTTTACGGGCCGGCCGGCTGGCGCGGAATCCCATCACCCACTTCGTCTTGTCCGCCAGCTTCACCCCGATGAGGGTCAGGAGGGCTTCGTAGTCGACGGTTCGCTCTCCGTAGATCGCCTCGTGGTCCCGACAGGACAAGGTGATGAAATGAGGTGAGACCCGGCGGGACTGGGCCGCCCTGAAGAGCGCCGCGGTCTCGTCAGCCGTCGCCTCCGGCCGGTCGGTCTCCGCCGTGACCTCCTCTTTGACCGCCCCGGCCGCCTCCCCGCACCCCCCTTCGGGGACCAGCGCCTCCACCACGATGTCCGAGGTGACCGGGGAGATGGCGGGGAGCAGCGAGCCCGTGAACCGGCTGAGGGCGGATCGCGCGGTGGTGCGGTTCCGGTTGTGGTACTCGCCGAAGCCGATGATCCGGGGGGTGGTGTGGGAGATGACGTGGAGGAGCGCCGCTTCGGCGGAGGGGAAGTATCGGTATTCGAGGAACGACTCGGGGTCAGGGGCGCCGGGCACGGCGAGGGGCTTCGTCTTGACGGTGGTTTTTCGAAGGGGTGCGTCCCGGGGACTGTCGGTCCCGCGGATGGCATGGGTGCATCCCGCGATGATCAGCGCTGTCAGCAACCCCGTGATCCGGATGTGATGCATTTCGATGGCCTCCTCTCGAGAGCTGTCGTTGCGGCAGCGTCACGGTTGAGACCTCTGAATGACCGGAAAGTTCAGGAGCTCTGGGGACGGATGCTCACGTTGCCGGGCTCGAAGTGTCGCTTGGCGGCGAGGAAGCTCGGCAGGTGGCGGAGCATGTGCCAGAGGGTGCGGCGGTGCTGCCACAGCCGTCGCCGGAATTTCCGCTGGAACTCCGGGTCGTGATAGAAGCGCTTGACGTGCTGATTGTACAGGAGGTCCAGCTCGGCTTTGGAGGAGAACGCGTTCGGGACGAACACGAAGTTGAGGGCGTTCATCTTCCGCCAGTCGTCGTTCAGGACGCCGTGGTCGCGGATGGTGGGGAAGCAGGGGGCGCCCGGGAAGGGGGTGAACTTGGACATGTTCATGTCGTCCAGGCCGAGGCTGATGACGAAATCGCTGGTCCGCCGGACCGTCTCCGGTGTCTCGCCGATGACCCCCATCATGAAGAGCCCCTTGACCCGGAGGCCCTTCTTCTGAATGGCGGTCACCGTCTCCCGCACCTGATCGAGGGTGACCCCGGACTTGAGCTGCTTGAGGAGCTCCGGGTCGCCGGACTCCATGCCGATGGAGACCATCAGACACCCCGCGGCCTTGAGGGCCTCCAGGAGCGCCTCGTCCGTGTGGCCGATGCGGACGGCGCAGTTGAACTGTATTCCCAAGGGGGCGTCCGCGAGCTTCTCGCAGAGGGCGATGACCCGCTGTCGCTTCAGGGTGAACAGATCGTCGTAGATGTTGACATGCCGGATGCCGAACCGCTCCTTGAGCCACTTGAAGTGCGCGTAGGTGTACTCGGCGGAGTTGCAGCGGAATCCCTTCCGGAATACGGAGCGATCGCAGTAGTCGCACCTGTACACGCACCCGCGGCTGGTGCTGATGGAGGTGCCCGGCGTCCTGATGTAGCTGAACGGCGGCAGGTGGTACTGCCTGGGGAAGCCGCGCACGAGCTCGTAGGCCGGGAAGGGGAGGGTGTCCAGATCCGCGATCTTGGTCCTCGGCGGGTTGGTCACCACCGCCTCCTGATCCCGCCAGACGAGCCCGCGGATATCCCCCGGGGGATCCCCGCGCACCAGCTCCGTCATCGTCTCCTCGCCCTCGCCGAGAACCATGTAGTCGATGGCGGAGAACCGGTCCATGAGCTCGGCGCCGATGGAGGAGACGTGGACGCCGCCGAAGACATTCGCGAGCTCCGGGCGGGTCGCCTTGAGGGCTGCGGCCATATCGTAGGCGTCCAGGAAGCCGGAGGTGGTGGTGGAGAAGCCGATGATCTCCGGCTCCAGCGCCAGCAGCTCCCCCACCCGGGCGTCCACCGCCCGCGGCACGCCGGGCCCCAGGCAGTCGTAGACCCTCACCTCGTGTCCCTCCCGCTGGAGGTACGCGGCGATGGAGATGAGGCCGGTGGGCACCATACGGTTCGCCGCCACGGTTACGTCCCGCTTCCCGGGTATCCAGTTCGACCCCGAAGGGTGTATCAGCACCACGCGCATCGCCGAAGTAATAGCTCGACTGGGTTGCCCTGTCACGCCCCGTTGACGATCCGCCCTTTTTCCGGCGGCGAAGAACTTGCCAAACCCGTCCGAAGAAGCGTAGACCCCGGTCATGAACCTCCTGCTCTTCATCACGTGCTCTCTCATTTGGGGCTCCACATGGATGGCCATCAAGCTCCAGCTCGGCGCGGTGGAACCGATGGTCTCCATCTTCTACCGCTTCCTCATCGCCATTTCCGTGCTGCTGGTCTACTGCGTCACCACCCGACGCAGGCTCCGCTTCTTGGTACGGGATCACCTGGTGTTCCTCATCACCGGCGGCTTTATGTTCTGTTTCAACTACTGGCTGGTGTACACCGCCGAGACCCTGCTGACGAGCGGGGTCGTGGCCATCATGTTCTCGACGATGATCTTCCTGAACGCCGTCAACAACCGAATTTTCCTGCGGGTGCCCGTGGATCCCAAGGTCATCCTGGGGGGGCTCATCGGGCTCGGCGGCCTGGGGCTCATCTTCTACCGGGAGATCACGTCGCTCTCCTTAGGGGACAAGTCCCTTGCGGCCCTCGGCCTCGGCCTCCTCGGCGCCCTGAGTGCATCCCTCGGCAACACCGCGGCCCAGGTGGCCCACAAACGGCGTATCCCCACGGTTCAGATGTCCCTGTTTGCGATGGGCTACGGGACGCTGCTCATGGGCGCCATGGCGGTGATCACCGGCGCGCGGTTTACGATCGACGCCTCCCCGGCGTATCTCGGTTCCCTGGCCTATCTCGGCGTGGTGGGATCGGTGGTCGCCTTCCTGGCCTACCTGACCCTCCTCAAGAACATCGGCTCCGACCGGACCGCCTACATCACCCTGGTTACCCCGCTGGTGGCCCTCGCCATCTCCACGGGGCTCGAGGGGTACACCTGGTCCGCCGCCGCCCTCGCCGGCGTCGCCCTCATCCTCGCCGGAAACTACGTCGCGCTCCGCCCCAGGACCCGGAGGGCGTAGACCGTGCTCCCCAGGATCGTCACGGCCGGGGCTCACCGCCGCTTTCGGCTCCGCGCCCGCTTGAGGACGTGCTCCTTGATCAGGTATCCGAACCCCGCCTTCTCCAGCCGCAGGATGAGATCGGTCCTGCTCTGGTTGAGCGCGGCCGCCTCCAGATCTGGGAGGGGGCGAGGCGCAATCCCCAGAGGCGGATCCGGTCTTCCGGCGAGCGCTTCATCGCGTTGCGTCCGCCTGGGCCATCCGCGCCTTGAGGTAGGCCTCCAGCTCCTCCACGGGGGCGAAGCCGATTGTTGAAGACGAGCATCGACAACTTCCCCGGCGTTCGGGACGTTATATCGATACCGTGCTGACCGAGGGGTCAGAAGAACGCATCGAGATCGGCCGGGGGGGGCCGCTCCGGTCTCGATCTCAATCTCCCCCGAGATGCTGTCGAATCCGTTCCATCGGTGGTGGCCTCACGCGTGTCGGATTCCATGTCAGAGGTGTCGGTCTGAAAGTCGGGGTCCCGGGCGGTTCAGCTGAACGCCGCGATGATAACGGAAGCGCCCCGCCCATACGCCCATGCGAGTAAAATGGCTGAACAGGCGCATCGGTGGTATGCCTTCTGTTGACCCAGTCAAGGTAAACGCTTACTTTCGATGCTTACGACCTTTAATGATTACAAAACATAATGAAAAACACATTAGAAAAATTGAATCATCTGCTGAGCGCCCGGCCGGCTCTCGTGGTTTTGGGCGTGATTCTTTGCGGGGCATACATTCTTCCCTACCTGATCAAGGGCGAGGGCGCTTTTATACTCGTTCACGACAACCTTGACCAGATGAGCCGCATCCCGGGGCTCGAAGGCGGCCGCGTGTCGAACATCTCCCCGCATCCCGACCGGCTCCTGTTCTACCTGTTCGGGTATTTTACCGGATACATCATCAACGAGCTCTTGTATCGAATTATCGGATTCTTCGGCATCTTCCTTCTGCTCAAGCGGCTCGTCGACACCTCCCGTTACCCTGTCTGTTTTCTCTTCCTCGTTTCCGTCGCCTTCGCGGCCTTGCCCTTCTGGCCCCAGGGAAATCTCTCCGTGGCGGGGGTTCCCCTCATCGCGCTTCTCTTCGTGAATCTGTACCAGGGTCGGTATACAAAGGTGTCACTGGTGTCGCTCCTGCTGTTTCCCGCCTATGCGTCGCTGGTCTTCAGCGGCGTGTTTGTCGTCGGCGTGCTGGCGCTCATCCTTTTGTATCTAGTCTACAAAAAACTGCCGGTAAAACGCGTGGTGATCGGTCTCGGGTGCCTGGTTGCGGGGTACCTGGTCTTCAACACCGACCTTCTGGCGCTCATCACGGAGACCGGCGCCGGCCATAGCACCCGCTCCACCATGCGACTCTCCGCGCTTCGCGCTCACGGCTTCCTGGGCAGCATGGAGATCGCCTTTTACCGTTTTCTGGACTCCCAATACCACGCCCACAGTTATCACAAGTACCTGATACTGCCCTCGTCATTGTTCATCTTCGTCTATCTCATCTTTAAAAGAGCCCTTGGAAATACGCGCCCCATCATAGCGATGTGGATCTACCTGGGGGGGGCGGCGTTCATTTGCGGGATGTGGTACTACAAACCTGTCCTGACCACGTACGAGACGCTGGGATTCGGATTCAATTTCAGCCGTTTCTACCTGCTGTGTCCGGCGATCTGGTACGTCATGTGGGCGCTCCTTCTCTCGAATCTCTATCTGGTGTCGAAGCACAAGACCGTCATCGGCGCGCTCACCATCGCGCTGCTCGTCGGGCAGTTGGGTATCAACTTCAAGCACTACACCTATGAAAACTGGGTCCGGACCCCCACCTTCGAGGACTTTGTCTCGGCGAGGCAGTTCCAGGCCGTCAAGCAAAAGCTCCGGCTCGAACCGGGCGATAAAGTGGGATGCATCGGATTTCACCCCGCCGTGGCCAGCTACAACGGTTTCGAGACCTTCGGGTTCTACCGGGCACACTATCCCCTGACGGAAAAGCAGCGCGTGTACGAGGTCATCGTGGACGAGCTCAGACAAAACAAGCAGCTCGATCAGTATTTCAAATACTGGGGGTCCAGGGCCTATCTCTTCGATGATAAAATCGGCATGTATTTGACCGATCAAGACCATTTGAAAAAGCGCATCCAATCGATTACATGCGATCTGAACATCGCCGCGTTGGCCCGTTCCGACGTTAAATATCTCCTGTCCATCGCGAGGATAGAAAACGCACGGGAGCGGGGATTGCGGGAGATACTGAGAAGCCTCGCCCCGTCGGACTACTATCGGCTATATGTCTACAGGCTCCCGCCGAAATCATCTGAATCCGCCGCCTCCCAAAGGTGAGTATTTAGTACTAAACCGGGGATGACGGACGGTGCTTGTCTGATGCCGATGAGCCCATTCAACATGCTTTTGCGATAGCTCCTTCGAGCCGTCGTTCTATGGGGATTTCAAGGTTCTAAAGCACTGAAAAAAGAGGTATAAGTGTGTGTCCGCTTACTGAGGGAATAGAGATGTATACCGTATTGACAGGTGCCAGAATCAACGTCGGCGACTTTTTAATCACCCATCGGTGCAAGGTAACCGGACAGCTGGCTATACATTGCGCCTCGTGCCTCAAGTATCGTAGACGATCACCCGTACAAACTGGAAGGAGGACACGATGTCGAAGGCACGTGCGGCGAGGCGAAGCCACGCCGATTGGGATTGTCTTGTTGAT
>JBNLED010000221.1:0-29628 GCA_050304755.1 Polyangia bacterium
TCGCCGTCCGTGTCCGAATCGCCGTCCGTGTCCGAATCGCCGTCCGTGTCCGAATCGCCGTCCGTATCCGAATCGCCGTCCGAGTCCGTGTCGCCGTCCGAGTCCGTGTCGCCGTCCGCGTCCGAATCGCCGTCCGCGTCCGTGTCGCCGTCCGTGTCACCGTCCGTATCTCCGTCCGTGTCGCCGTCCGCATCGCCATCCGTGTCGCCGTCCGTGTCGCCGTCCGAATCGCCGTCCGAATCGCCGTCCGTGTCGCCGTCCGTGTCGCCGTCGGTACCCGAATTTGTGCACGCGCCGCTTCCGGCGCACCCCGGGTCGTCGCAATCAACGAGACCATCCCGGTTGTTGTCCGCGTCGTCATCGCACTCCCCCGGATCATCTCCTTCGAAATCATACGCGCTCTTACCGGATTCCGAACACCCCGCGCCGACCGCCACTATCGCAGTGGACCAAAGAAGAATAATTGCTTTCATCACTTTTCCTTTTTTCCAGGTGTTGCTCTTCTAGTAATGTTCAATGGTAGCAGAAAAAGGATTTATAACTGCAATTTTAATTTAAAAGAACCGACACCGATACAGCAGCGGATAGCGATAGTGTATCCCCGTGGGACACCGACACGGATGCGGATACCGACACGGACACAGACGGCCTCTACCCCGTGGAGGATGCATTGCCGACCACGGTCCCCGGTTTTGAAGCGTCGTTAAAAATCTCGGGTTCCATCCAGAGATTGGACTTCCTCGAGCGCTCGTTCGAGCGGGATATCAATGATCCCCGGTTCATTCCGTATATCCAGCTTCGTTTCTTCAGGAATTATTCGGGCTCAGAAGGTGCAGGGAGCCCCGTCACGGCGCCGACGCCTCGAAGGGATGCCCGTAACTGTTCTACGCACTTTCGCCACCGTCTGCGATAGCGCCGGTTCTCCAGCTCTATCCGGAGCCCGTCGAAGGGCATTCGCGATGTTGGTTTTTTAATATGGCCTGTTTAGGCCCGCGTTGACGTGGCTTTCCGACAGCGCGAAATCCTCGGAAGGAAGCGACCGAGGCCATGACCGTGGTATCCGAGAACGCGCCAGAGGATGTCGGCGTGGACGGCGGTGGGAGGCGCGAATCACCCCCGGCGGAACAGCCCCTTCACGTCCTCCAGGATAATGTAGAGGGACGGCACGAGCAGCAGGATGATGAAGGTGCCGAAGAGCACGCCGAAGCCGAGGCTGATGGCCATGGGGATGAGGAACTGGGCCTGGACCGACGTCTCGGTGATGATGGGCATCAGGCCGAGGAAGGTGGTCAGGGAGGTGAGGAGGATGGGCCGGAGCCGCCGCCGGCCCGCCCAGGTGATGGCCTCCATGGCGGTCATGCCGTCGGCGCGGGCCCGGTTGGTGGCGTCGATGAGCACGATGGAGTCGTTCACCACCACGCCGGAGAGGGCCACGATACCGAAGACGCTCATGATGCTGAGGTGGTACCCCATCACCAGGTGCCCCGTCACGGCGCCGACGATCCCGAAGGGGATGGCGGACATGATGATGAGGGGCTGGACGTAGCTCTTGAAGGGGATGGCGATGAGGGTGAACATGATGAACAGGGCGATGACGAAGTTGAGCCCGAGGGCCTTGAAGGACTCCTTCTGCTCCCGCTGCTCGCCCCCCATCTCCCACTTGAGCCCGGGGTATCGCCCGAGGAGCTCCGGCATGATGCCGGCCCCCAGGGTCTGGATGACGTTGGCCGAGGAGGGCACCCCCGGGAGGAGCTCGGCGGTGACGTTCACCGTGCGCCTGCCCTCCTCCCGCGCGATGACGGTGGGCGCCCGATTCCGCTTGGCCTCGGCCACGTGCATCAGCGGGACCTGGCCGCCCGCGGGGGTGCGGATGAGCATCTTCTCGATGTTGTACTCGGATCGCCGCTCGCTTTTAGGATACCGCACCATGATCTTCAGCTCGTTGCGGCCCCGCTGCTCCCGTATGGCCTCGCGGCCGTAGAAGGCGCTCCGGATCTGGCCTGCCACCTCCGCGGAGGAGAGCCCCAGGGTGCGCGCCTCCGGGAGGAGGGTGAAGTCGAGTTGGGGCTTGCCCTCGGAGAAACCGTTCTTGATGTCCGTCAGCTCGGAGAACCCCCGGAGCTGCTCTGTGAGATCCGCCGCCGCGGTCTCAAGGACTGCGATATCGTCGTGGGAGAGCTGGACATCGATCGCCGCCCCGGCGCTCGGTCCGAGGGTCGAGGAGAAGACCAGGGATTTCATCCCCGGCAGGGGGGGCGTCTCCTTCTCCCAGGCCGCCCGCATCTGCTCGGCGGAGAACCCCCGCTGATCGCTCGGCACCAGGTTCATCTCGATCGTGACGAGGTGGCTGCCGGAGGGGGCGCCAAGGGCCGCCCGGGGTCCCCGCTGGCGGGGGCCGGTTCCCACCCCCGCGTACATCCCCCGGAGGTGCCGCTTCCCCCCGAAGGATGCCAGCGCCCGGTCCGCGGCCGCCTCCAGGATCTTCTGGACCCTGATGGTCCGCTCCACCGGGGTGCCGTAGGGCAGCTCCGCGGTGACGTTGACCACGTCCCCCTCCAGGGAGGGGAAGAACCGGAACGGCACGAACCCTCCGGCCACGAGCCCGGCGCTCACCGCCAGGGTGGCGAGGGCCACGGCCACGACGATGTAGCGGAGGCGGATGTGGATCTTCAGCACCGGGAAATACAGCTTCTCCGTGAAGAGCCCGAGGAGGCGGGCCACCAGCCCCTGGAACCGGTCGAGGAGACCGGGGCGCGCCTTCTTTTCCGCGCCCTTGCTGTGGGAGAGGTGCGCCGGGAGGATGAAGAAGGACTCCACCAGGGAGAACCCGAGCACCAGGATCACGATGATGGGGATGAACCGGAAGATCTTGCCCATAATGCCGGGCACGAACAGCAGGGGGGCGAACGCCACCATCGTGGTGAGGATGGAGAAGGTGATGGGCACCGCCATCTCCTTGCACCCCACGACGGCGGCCCTCAGCTTGGGCGTCCCCTCCTGCATCTTCTGGAAGATGTTCTCCCCCACCACGATGGCGTCGTCCACCACCATCCCCAAAGTAACGATGAAAGCGAAGAGGGTGATCATGTTGACGGAGACATCGGTCGTTGGCATGACCGCGAAGGCCCCCATGAAAGAGATGGGGATCCCCAGGGAGACCCACACCGCGAGCCGGATGTTGAGGAACATGGCGAGGAGCAGGAAGACCAGGACGAAGCCGAGGATGGCGTTCTTGAAGAGCAGGTTCATGCGGCTCTCGAGCTTCTCCGAGTCGTCGTCCCAGAGGGCCACCGTGATGCCCTTTGGGAGCTTCCGGGCGAGCTCCTCGGCGTAGGCCCGGGTCAAGGAAGAGACGGAATCCGGGGTCTCCTTTCCGATGCGGTAGGCGGTCACCCGGACCGCCCGCTGGCCGTTGTAGTAGGAGGCCTGATCGGTCTCCTCGAAGCCGTCCTTGATGGTGGCGATATCCCCCAGGCGAATCCGGGATCCGTCGAGGGAGCTCCGGAGGATGATATCGCCGAACTCGTAGCCCGATTTCCGTCGGTCCGCCACCCGCACGAGCACCTCGCCCCCCTTGGTCTTCACCGAGCCCCCGGGGAGCTCGATGGAGGCGGCCCGGACCTCCCGCGCCACCTGCTCCAGCGTCAGCCCGTAGGCCTCCAGGGTATCCCGGGGGATCTCGATGCTCACCTCCAGAGGAGGCACCCCCTCGATCTCCACCTGGGTGATCCCCTTCCCCTCGGTGCCGCTGATGAGGGTCACGATCTTCTCCAGGATACCGCTCTTCCGGTCCTCCGCCTTGATGGCGAGCAGATCGCTCCGGGCCATCTCCGCGACCCGGTGGAGCTCCCGGAGATCCCGGTCCCCGGACAGGATGAGGGAGATGACGCGGCTCTTCCGGGCCAGCAGGCTGACGATGGGCTTCTCCGCGTTCTCCGGAAAGGAGATGATGCGGTCCACGGCGTTCTTGACGTCCGCGAGCACCTTGTCTCCGTTGGCCCCGAGCAACAGCTCCACCGTCACCGCGCCCATCCCCTCGCTGGCGGTGGAGGTCACCCGCTTGACCCCGTCGAGCCCCCGTACCGCCTCCTCGATGGCCAGCACGATCCCCTGCTCGGTCTCCTCCGGGCTGGCCCCCGGGTAGGGAACCTGGACCAGGATGGTGTCCAGGGAGAACTCGGGGAACACCTCCTGCTTGGTCTTGAAGACGCCGAAGAGACCGACCATCAGGACGATGGCCATGGCCAGGTTGGCCGCGACGCTGTTCCTCGCCATCCAGGCGATGGGCCCCCGCTTCAGGGCCGCCGGCAGGGACTCCCGGGTCATGGCTTTGCGCTCTCTTTTTTATCAGAAGCGCCGGTGTCTCCGGACGCCGCGGGCGCCTTCTTCCGCGCATCGGGCTTCCCCGCCGCCCGTACCGTCATCCCCTCGATGGGAAACGAGATGGGGCTGGTGACGATCCGGTCCCCGGCGGTGAGGCCGTGGGTAATAATCACGCTGTCCCGCTCGCTCCAGCCGACCGTCACCTCCGCCTTTTTCAACTTGTCGTCTTTCGAGGCCAGCCACACGTAGGCGTCCTCCCGGAGCGCCTCCCGGGGGATCTCGAAGACCCCACTCAGGGCCCGGCCCTCGATGCTCACCTCCACATAGGCCCCGGCGAGCAGGGGGAGCCCGGCGCTTTCCGAATCGAACGGATTCTTGATGGAGACCAGCAGGTTGGCGGTACGGTTCTGGCTGTCGAGCTGCCCCTGGAGCCGGATCACCTCGCCCTGACGCACGATGGTCCGGTTCGGCCCGATGCGCTGGGAGACCTCGGCCGGGGAGCCCTTGTCGGCGTTGATACCGGGGATGTCGATGGCAGTGAGCTGGGCCACCGGCACCGACACGTTGACCCAGAGCTCGTCCGTGCCCATCAGCGTGGCCACCGGGGTGGTGGGCCCCACCAGCTGCCCGACATCCACCTTCTTGTCGATCACCATGGCGTTGAAGGGGGCGCGGAGGGTGGTGCGCTTCAGGTTGAGCCGGGCCTTCTCGAGGCCACTTTTAACGGACTTCGCCTGCTGCTCAGCCACCTCGAGGTGGGGCTTCCGGAGGGCCAGCTGGGAGACCGACTCCCCCTCCCCCAGATCCCCCACGATCATCTTCCACTCCTCCTCGGCCACCGCGCCCCGGCCCTTCTCCACCCGGAGGTTCAGCTCGGCCTGCTCCACCTGACCCGCCAGCTGGTTGAGGGCCAGGAGGTAGTCCTTGGGATCGATGCGGGCGATGAGCTGCCCCTTCTTGAAGTGGCTGCCCGGGATGAGGTTCTTGGAGAGCTTGACGACGCGCCCGCTCACCTCCGGGGTGAGGGTCACCTGCCGGGCCGCCCGAACGGACCCGGTGACCTGGAGGCGGACCGCCATCTCCTTCGGAGTCGCCGTGATGAGCTCCACGGTGGTGACGAGCTCCTGCGGTTTCCTGTGTTTCGCCGACGTGGACTGTTTCTTGAGGTACACCGCGCCCCCCACCCCGCAGGCCACTACCATCAGCGGCAGCAGCCCTCTCAACAGGATCATCTTAAACATCATTCATCTCCACTGGCGGACAGAATCCGCCGGGTCCAATCGCCGCCGAGGGCGCCGAGAAGCTGTATGCGGGCGGTGAGCACGTCCCGCTTCGCCTGCAGCACCCCGAGCTCGATATTCTGCAGGGTGCCGAGGGCGGCCAGCACGTTGAGGTACTCCGAGAGCCCCACGAGATAGCGCTTCCGCGCCTCCTCGAAGGTTCTCTTCGCCGCCGCCATCTGCTTTTCGAGGATGCCGAGCCGCTCACGTTGCTCCCGCTCGCTGACGAGGGCCGACTCCACCTGCCGGAGGGCGTCTAGGGCGCGCTGCCTCAGAGAGCTCTCGGCGGCGCGGGAGGCGGCGCGGGAGGCGTCCAGACCGGCCCAGGCGGCGCCCCCCTGGTAGAGGGGGACCGTGAGCGCCGCGCCGAGGCTCCACGTCTCCCCGTTGTCCCACTCGTCCGCGTAGGTCACCTGGTAGCCCACCTGACCGTTCAGGGCGAGGCTCGGGAGCAGCGTCCTCAGCGCGCTCTTCTCGCGATCCGCCAGGGCGTCCAGCCGCTTGGCCGCGGCGCGGAGATCCGGCCGGGCGGTGAGGAGACGATCCGGCTTGCCGATCCCCGGCTCCTCGCCGAGGGGGGGGAGCTCGCCCTTGATCTCCGGGAGGTCCGCCGCCGATCCCGCTCCGGTGAGCGCCGCGAGCTGCTGCTCGGTGGTGGTCGCGAGGGCCCGCACCAGGGGGAGCTGGGCCCGGGTGGCCTCCAGCTGCTGCCGCTGCTGCAGCACGTCGAGGGCGTTGCTGGCGCCGGTCCGGAAGCGGGCCTCCACCAGCTTGAGCAGCCCCTCGTTGTTCGCGATCTGCTCCTCCACCATGGCCCGCCGGAGGTTGGCCGCCACCACGTCATAGTACGCCTGCGCGATGAGGGTCACCAGGTTGCTGGCCAGGGTCTCCGCGTCCGCCCTGCTGGCCGCCGCCTCCTTGAGCGCGGCCTGGCGCGTCCGGTAGGCCCGCCCGGTGATGTCCACGAGGTAGCTCGCCTTGAGCAAGGTGGAGACCGAGTGGATCGTGTCCGGGAGCTCCCCGGCCTGGGGGGAGGTCTGGGGCACGCGCACGCCGGTGCCGACGGTGTCGAACGGACGGAGGGACCAGCTCGCCTCGGCGCTCACCGACGGCAGCAGGGGGGCGAGGCTCTGCCGGGCGGCGGCCTCCGCCTGGGCGATGCGGTGCCGGGCCGCGTCCACGTCGAAGTTGCCCCGCATGGCCCGCGCCACCAGCCCGTTCAGCACCGGGTCGTTGAACCGCTTCCAGTACGGCGTTTCAGCGGGGGCGCCGGCGTTCCGGTGGTCGTAATCGGCGGGGAGCATCACTTCCCCCCCGAACGTCCCCGTGGTGATCAATGTCAGCGCCAGGATGAGCGCCGCTCTGAAAGTCATCATTGTCCTTTCTCCATCGGTACGATGCCGCGGTAGAGCAGATCTATCGTTGATTCGATATATAACGCATCATCCGGACTATTCCCGGAGCGCAGCACAAACCTGAAAAACGCCCGGCTCTGTAGCACCCCGAAGATCGTGAGGGCCACCATCTCCGGATCCAGATCCGCGCGAATATGTCCCAGATCGCGGGCCCGCTCCAGGAAGCCGTTGATTCCGAGGATCAGCCGCACTGGCGGCGGCTTCTCGTACCGGGCGAAGATGGTCTCCGGTGAGAAGTGGCTGGCGGTGAGCACCGCGATCCGCGGGAGGATCCACTGGAGGGTCTCCCAGATCCGCTCGAGCAGCGCCTCGAGCTGCGGACGGAACGGCCCCTCCACCGGCGCGGTCTCCAGCCAGTCGAGCACCGGGAAGTGCTCGGGGGGCGCCAACGCCCGGAGCACCAGCTCCTTCTTGGTACCGAACCGCTTGAAGAGGGCCGGTTGGGAGATGCCCACCCGATCCGCGATGGCTTGCGCGGACACCGCCACGCCGTTCTCGAGAAAGCACTCCCGCGCCACCTCCAGGATGTCGTCGTCCGATATTTGTCTGGGTCTGCTCATCGTGCCCTCGCTTTGTTAGTAAGCACTTGCTAACTTATTTAGCCGCGAATATCTCGGGATGCAAGGCATTTTGTCAGATGAGCCGGCCTTTTTTGCAACATTGAGAATTACTTAAAACAGTGGACGAACCCCACAAACTGCCATAGATTTGCAGTCTCCATGGAAGAAGTAATCCTATTTATCGTTTTTGTCGGGCTGCCGCTGTTCATCTGCTCCTTCGTACTGCCCATCATCGCCTTCGTCAAATCCTCCGGTGCCAAGAAGACCGTCCGCCGTCTGGAGGAACAGCTGTGGAACCTGGAGAGCGAAGTTACCCGGCTGAAAGAGGCGATGCAGTCCGAGAGCGCGACACCGCCCCGAATGCCGCAGGCGCAACCGCAAGCACCAACACCGACGCCGTCAAAGTCACCGTCCGGGCCGGTTTCTCGACCCGTTTCCGGTCACGTCGAGGACGCGCCCTCGCCGACGACGCATCGGCTCGACGAGCCCAAGGCGGCGGAGCAGGTTCGATCTGTCGCGGATATCCCGGCGTCTCAGGCCCCGGCGGTGACCCCCGAGGTGCCTTCTTCGGCGGTCCGGGAGCCCCCCGACGACCCCCCACGCTCAGAGGACACGGTCGCGGAGGCGTCCCCGGGGACCGATGAGCGCCCGGGAAGAAAGGCTTCCGATTCAGCGGCGCCACGATCCGATGTGGCGTCGCCGCCGCCTGTGGATGACGGATTCGAGTCCCCCCGCCCCGCTCCCGCCAGCATCGAGGAACGGATCGGCGTGGTCTGGTTCACCCGCATCGGCGCCGCCGTGGGGATGGTGGTGGCCGGCTGGTTCTTCAAGTACATGGTCGACAACGACTGGATCGGCCCTTGGGGGCGCGTCGCCGTGGGCGCCGCCGTGGGGATGGCGATCCTCGCCCTGGGGGAGCTGCTCTATCGGCGAGGGAAAACCCACGCGCTCTTCAACCAGGGGTTGTCCGGGCTCGGGCTCGCCCTGCTCCTCATCACCACCTACGCGAGCTTCGGGTTCTACCACCTGGTCCCGGTGACCGGCGCCTTCGCGGTCACCGCGCTGCTCTGCGTGTTCGGGGGCGCCCTCGCCCATGTCCACCGGAGCGAGCCCATCCTCGTCTTCTCTTTGGCCGCGGCGTTCCTCAACCCGGTGATGCTCTCCACCGGTCAGGATCGCCCCTTCGCCCTGTTCGCCTACCTGCTGCTGATGACCTCCGGCGCCCTCTTGGTGGCCGTCAGGAACGCGTTCCGGGTGGCCACGTGGATCGGCTTCGGCGGCGTGGTGGTGATGTTCATGGGATGGTACGGCCGCTACTTCGACGTGAGCCCGCCCCCGCCCCCGGGAGTCATCGACCGCTTCCCCGAAGAGCTCCGGGGGGCCTACTATCCGCTCTCCGGCCGGGCCGTGCCCCTGATCTTCGCCGCCCTCTTCCCCCTTCAGTGGGGGATCCTCGGGAACCTCTTCGAGAAGCGCGGCCGGGCCGCCACCGCGACGGTCCTCTTCGTCAGCGCCGCGATGACCGCCCACGGGGCCTACTCCGCCCTGTTGTACGACCGCCCCCTCGTCCTGGGGGGGGTGCTGATCGGCCTCGGCGCCCTCTTTTCGGCGCTCTTCGTCACCAAAAAACGCACGGAGTGGCTCGGCCTTCCGATGCTCATCTCGTTCACCATCCTCGCCGCCCTCTCCCACAAGCTCGCGGATCACCAGATCCTCGGTCTCCTGGGGATCACCGGCGCCCTCTCGGCTTTCTACTTCGCGGTGTTCCTCCGCACCGCCGTCACCTCCGGCCGGCTGGAGTCCCCCCTCTCCCGGATCCTCATCGGCGGGGCCGGCGGGGGGCTCTTCCTCCTCTCGATGATCTGGCTGATGCCGGATCACTTCGAGCTTTTGGGCGGCATGGTGCTGGCCCTCTCCGCCGTCTACCTGGTGCTGGCGGTGGCCCTCCGATCCCCGGTGATGATGATCACCGCCCTCGCGGCGAGCGCCCTCGGCATGCTCGTCGCCGGGAGCCGGTGCGAGGCGATCCAGACCGGGTTCCTCCTGATATCGGCGGCCTGGTTTCTCCTGCACGTCGCTGTCATCGCGGTCGATATCTTCCGCCGCGGGACCCCGTGGACGGCGGTCCACCAGCTCACCCTCGCGGGCGCCGGCGTCGGCTTCCTCGCGCTCTTCCTGCAGTCCACCCCCGCGAGTGCCGAGACCCTGCGGACCCTCCTCTCCCTGGCGTCGGGGGGGGTCTACTTGGTCATTGGTATCCGCACCGGCGCGGATAGACGAGCATCCCTCCTGCCCCTCGGGATGGCCCTCGTCTTCTTCACGCTGGGGCTGGCGTTCCTCCTCGCCGGACCGAGCCTCACCGTGGCCTGGGCCGTGGAGGCGGCGGTGCTCGCCTTCCTGACGTCCCGCTCCCGGAGCGAGGGGAATTCCCTCTGGCTGGCCGCCACCCTCTCGGTCTTTGTCGCGGCCGTCGTCCACCTCATGGCCACGGATCTTCCCTGGCTCGGGGAGCAGCAGCAGCTCTTTCTGAGCACCGCCGGAAAGCAGGGACTAATAATGCCCACGCCGTTCCTCAACCCGACCGCCTTCGGACTATCGGCCCTCGGGCTCTCGGCCCTGGCGTCAGTGGTCTTCCTCCGCCGGCTCAAGGCCCACGGCCTGTTTCGGGGCGTCACCGTCGGGCTCATCGTCGCGGGTCACACCGCGCTGCTCTCCCTGTTCATCCTCGAGATGCGGGGCATCTTCACCGACGTCCCCGATATCCCGCGGGGGCTCGCCCAGGACGAGATGCTCATCCTCTGGCGGGCCTTCCAGGCCGGCCTCGAGGATCAGGCCACCCGGCTCGCCACGGTGACCACGGTGGTAATGGGGGTCTACGCGGTGCTCCTCCTGGTCCTGGGGTTCGCCCTCCGGGAGGCGTGGCACCGGCGGCTGGGCATCGGGCTCTTCGCCGTGACCCTCGTCAAGCTGGGGCTCTTCGACATCTGGGCCTTCGAGACCCTCTACAAGATAATCGTCGGTGGCGCCGTGGCCTTCCTGCTGCTCCTCAGCGGGTTCCTCTACGCCCGGTTCGGCAGCCGGCTCAAGGGCATCGTATCCGATACCGACACCTTCACCGGCGGGATCCTCTTCTTCGCCCTCGTCTCCGCGGCTTCGCCGGGACAGGCCGCGGAGCGAGACCAATACGAGCAGACGCGAGAGATCACCGGGGTGGCGGCGCCGGGGGACTACCGGGCGGAGATCGATCCGGCGCTCTTCGCCGCCAGCCGCGCGGGGGGCGCCTTCTCGGATGTCCGCATCGTGGATGCCGAGGGGCGGGAGGTGCCCTACTTCATCACCGAGGGACGGGACCGGCGGGAGGCGCCCGGGATCCGGGCCAGGGTGTTCGACGCCGTCGCCCTGGAGGACAACACCACCGAGGCCGTCATCGATCTCGGGGAGAAGGTGGTGCCCCACGTCGCCGTGGAGATCGAGGTGGACGGGACCGACTACCTGCGGACCGCCCGGGTGGCCTCCAGCCGTGACGGAGAGGAATTCGGAACCCTGGCCGGGGATCAGAACGTCTTCGACCTCCCGGCGGGGAGCCGCCGCGCGGTGATGCGCCGGCTGGAGTATCCCCCCTCGACGGCCCGCTATCTGAAGATAACCCTCCTGCCGGGAGCGGACGCGAGACCACTTCGGATCACCGCCGCCAGAATCCGGGCGGAGGAGAAGCCGTCCGTCCCGCTGGTGATCCGGGAGGTGGAGATCCCCATCGCCAAGCCGCCCTACACCGAAAAAAAGAAGACCGTCATCGAATTGGGAGCGATCCCCCGGGAGGTCCCCTTCCACGCCATCGCCGTCGAGACCGGTGATCCGGAGTTCATCCGGGAGGTGACGGTGGAGGCCACCACCAACCGGCAGGCCTGGTTCCCCGTGGGGGGCGGCGCCATCTACCGCATCCGCCGGGAGGCGGGGTCGACACCGGAGGTCATCGAAGGCCTCGAGGTCTCCGTCTCCAACCCCACCCGCCCCCACTGGCGGCTCGTCGTCGACAACGGAGACAACGCCCCCCTGGGAATCACCAAAGTGATCGCCCGCTACCGGGCGAAGCACCTGGCGTTCCGCGCCCGGGCCGCCGGCCCCCTCACCCTCCTCGTGGGCCGGGAGCGGGACCGCGCCCCCCGGTACGACCTCGCCGCCCTCGTGGCGAAGGGCAGCGCCGCCCAATTCAAAACGGCCCGCCTGGGACCGCCGAGGCCCAACCCCGCCCTCTCGAAAATCGAAGCAGAGAAGACCCTCCCGTGGACCGAGCGCCACGCCGGCGTCATCCAAATAGCGGCCGCCGCGATCCTCCTCCTGCTCCTCATATGGACCATCCGCCTGCTCGCCAAGTCGAGGTCCGGACAGGGGTGACGGGAGCAGGGCTCGTCTGGGGTCAGAGTGATTCGATTCAGGAGTCGGCGCCCCGGTCCGTCATTTGGTGATTTTGGTCGTTGGAAAAGACGCTGAAGTCAGGTAGGTAGAGGGATTTCGTCAGGTGCAAGAAACACCATGATTGTACGAGGGGGATATGGGACGCGAGGGAAATAACCGATGAAAGCGCTGGTCAGGATATCACGACAACTGTCGAAAGCGGTGAAGGCGCTCGCGTTCGCCCCCCCGGTGGCCTATGTCTACAACCCCCTGGAGTACGCCCGCGGGCCCCACGAGGCGTACCTCGAGCGGTACGCGAGGCCCGGCCAGGTGCTGCTGGTGGGCATGAACCCCGGCCCCTTCGGCATGGCCCAGACCGGGGTCCCCTTCGGCGACGTGGGCATCACCCGGGAGTTTCTGGGGATCGAGGGCCCGGTGAAGCGCCCCCGCAAGCAGCACCCCAAGCGGCCGGTGACCGGGTTCGACTGCCCCCGCGGCGAGGTGAGCGGCACCCGGTTGTGGGGCTGGGTCCAGGAGCGGTTCGGCACCCCGGAGCGCTTCTTCGATCGGTTCTTCGTGGCCAACTACTGCCCCCTCGTGTTCATGGGGGAGACCGGCCGGAACATCACCCCGGACAAGCTCAAGGTCCCGGAGCAGAAGGCCCTCTTCGACGTCTGCGACGCCGCCCTCGCCGAGACCGCAACGGCCCTGAAAAGCCCGATGGTGATCGGCGTGGGGGGCTTCGCCGAGGCGGCCTGCCGGCGGGCCCTGGACGGGACGGACCTCGAGGTGGCGCGGGTGCTCCACCCATCGCCGGCCAGCCCTATCGCCAACCGGGGGTGGGCGCCCCAGGCGGAGGCCCAGCTCGCGGCGTTGGGGGTGCTCTGAACGCCCGACAAGCACAAACATCGTATGAGAGGTGTCGATGTACGAAAATGAAACGGAGACAGAGCGGCGAATTCGGCGGCAGCGCTCCGGGGCCACGGCCGGGGCGGTCCTCACCGCCTTCGCGGGTATCGGTGTGGCGTTCATCGTTTTCTCCATGACCTCGCGGCGGGGGGATCACTCCCTCGACATCGTCAACGCCGGTGTCTACCTGCTGCTGGGCCTAGCCGTCATCTGGGCCAACGCCGCCGGTCGCGCCCGGAGCTACAGCCTCGCGTTCCGCCTGGGGGTGTTCTCGGTGGTGACGGCCATCGTCATGGGATTCGCCGACGCCATCCTGGTGCTCACCAGCACCAAGGACTGGATCGTGGCGAGCCCGGCTGCCGGCCCCTACGCCTTCCTCTTCCTGGTGTACACCGGCTTCGCCTCGTGCGTGACCATGACGGTGAAGTGATATCAGAGAAGGGGGTGTGCTATTCGTCGACGCGATGTCGACTAATTCATCTGGATCTCGACCGTGGCGGCGAGCCTCACCTCCGGGATCATCTTCTCGATGAGCTCGACGCGGTAGCGGCTGTCGGCGACGATGGCGAGGCGCTCCTGCCCGTCGTAATAGAGATCCCGGGGGAACTGCTCGCGGAGCTTCTTCCGGACCTGGGGGTCCTCGTTGAGCACGAACCGGCAGATGTTCCAGGGGACGTGCTCGAAGCCGACCTCCACGCGATATTCGTTCTTGAGCCGCGACTCGATCACCTGGAACTGCAGCTCGCCGATGGTGCCGACGATGTAGTCGGCCCCCTGGAGCGGCCGGAAGAGCTGGGCGGCGCCCTCCTCGCAGATCTGGACCAGCCCCTTGTGCAGCGCCTTGGACTTCAGCGGGTCCCGCAGGATGGCGCGGCGGAAGAGCTCCGGGGCGAACGACGGCACGCCGGAGAAGTAGAGGGGCTCCCCCTCGGTGAAGGTGTCGGCGATGCGGATGGTTCCGTGGTTGGGGATGCCGATGATGTCCCCGGGGTAGGCCCGGTCCACGATGTCCCGGCTCCGCGCGAGGAAGGTGACGGCATTGCGGACCGCCATGTCCTTGCCGGTGCGGACGTGCCGCAGCTGCATGCCCCGCTCGAACACGCCCGAGCAGATGCGCATGAAGGCGATCCGGTCCCGGTGGTGCTTGTCCATGTTGGCCTGGATCTTGAAAACGAACCCGGTGAGCTTCTCCTCCTCGGACATGACGACGCGGGTGACGGTCTCCCGGGGCTGGGGCGGCGGCGCCAGCTCGCAGAAGCTGTCGAGCAACGTCTTGACGCCGAAATTCTGCAGCGCCGATCCGAAGAATACGGGGGTCTGCTGGCCGCGGTTGAACCGCACCGGATCGAAGACCGGCATCACCCCCTCCACCAGATCCAGGTCCTCCCTGAGGCTCTCGAGGGCCGCCCGGCCCACCGCCGCCTCTCCCTCCGGACCGAAGGCGTCCTGGATGAAGCGCTCGGCCCGCTTCGCGTCCCCCTTCATGTGGATGACGCCGGTCCGCAGATCGTACACCCCCTGGAACGCCTTGCCCTTGCCGATGGGCCAGGTCATGGGCACGCACGCCATGCCCAGGTCCTGCTCCACGTTGTCGATCAGCTCCAGCGGGTCGAGGGTCTCGAGATCGTACTTGTTCATGAAGGTGACCACCGGCGTCTTCTTGAGGCGGCACACCTCCAGCAGCTTCCGGGTCTGGGCCTCCACCCCCTTGGACCCGTCGATGACCATCAGCACCGAGTCCACCGCGGTCAGGGTGCGGTAGGTGTCCTCCGAGAAATCGTTGTGCCCCGGGGTGTCGAGCAGGTTGAAGGCCACGTCTTCGTAGTCGAACCGCATCACCGCCGTGGACACGGAGATCCCCCGCTCCTGCTCCATCTCCATCCAATCGCTGGTGGCGGAGCGCTGGTGCTTCTTGGCCTTGACCGCGCCCGCCAGCTGGATGGCCCGGCCGTACAGGAGCAGCTTCTCGGTGAGGGTGGTCTTCCCGGCGTCCGGGTGGCTGATGATGGCGAAGGTCCGCCGCTTCTCGATTTGTCTTTTCAGATCCGCACTCATGGCGACGGGCTGGGTATCATGTCTCCGGCGGCTTTGTCCATTCTTTGTTATCCGTCACCGCCTCCGGGGGCATTTCTTCCCACCCCGTCGAGACGAAACAGGGAAATCCTCACTTGGATTTCATCCTCGCGGCGATTTGCTCCAGCAGCCGGCGCCCACGGTCTTCTCGAAGGGGATTTCGAGGAGCGCCTCCGCCGCTCGGTTGAAGGCCTCGATCCGGCCCTCGGGGGAGAAGGCGATGATGGCGCCCGGGGCGTTCTCGATGAGCTCCCGGGCCCGCTTCCCGTTGGTATAGCTCAGCCGCAGGACCCCCGGGAAGGCGCCGCTACGGCGCGACGCACGCGTCCGCGACGTACCGTCGGCCGACGAGGAGCAGCGCGATCACCGGCAGGGCCGCGCTGAAGAGCGCGCCGAAGACGCCGCTGACGATCATCATCCCGGTGGTGTCCGGCAGCGACATCGACCGGTAGGTCTCCTGGTAGAGCGGAAGCAGCAGCGTGAAGAAGATGATTTGCCCCGCCACCAGATAGACCAGGGCGAGCTTGGACCAGAGGAGCACGTGTCGGCGTCCCCGCTCCTGATATCGCTTGAGCCAGATGCCGGCGAACAGCGCATAAATCGAGAGGGCCAGGTAGACGGTGTTCGAGGCCAGGGTGATCCACTTGGTCTCCAGTTGAAGCTTCTTGGCGACGACGAAGAGGTCGTTCTGGGCCGCGGCTCCGGTGATGAACAGATCGTTAATCGAGACATCGAACGCCGTCATCAGTATCTGGGGGAAACCGAACGCCAACGACAGGGACGCGCAGATGATGAAGGTCAACCCGATCCCGTAGGGGATCTTGGTCCTGCGGGGCGCCGGCGGGCTCGAAGGCTCGGAGACGGGATTCGTCATCGCCGAATCGGGGGTCGCGTAGAGCTCTTCCACATTGAGGGGGGTATCCGTCATAATGGAAAAAATCTAATCAACTCTGGGGTCAATAGCAACGAAATAGGTGTCCTCAATCCTCCCAGATGAGCTTCCAGGGATGGCGCTTGATGTCCCGGATGAGCTCCTTGAGGTCGTCGTAGATCTCCTCGTCCTGCATCATCTGCCCCACGGTGCCCTCCCCGCTCTCGATACGGGCCATGATGCGGTCCGCCCGGGCCGCGATCTTGTCGGCCCGGGTGGCGAGGGCGTCGAGCTTCCGGATGGCGGACCGGACCCGCTTCCTGTCCTCCGGCCCCAGGGTGTCGCCGAGCGCCTCGACGGACGCGAGGGCCTCCCGGACGTCGGCGAGCAACGGGGTGATCTCCTTGTTCAGCTTGGCGGCGAGGAGGTTCATGCTCCGGAAGGTCCTGAGGATCTCCGGGTTGTCCACGTATTTCTCCCGCACACCGGCCACGAGATCCCGGGAGTCGTCCACCAGCCCGTTCACGTTATCGGTGAGCTTGTTGATCCCCGGGAGGCTCACCCCGGCGTCGGAGTCCACGGCCTCCCCCAACGCCCCCACCAGCTTGGCGCTGCCGCCGAGGAGGAGATCCAGGTGGGCGGCGTTCCGCTCGATGAGCCCGTTGAGCCCGCGGATCAGCTCGTAGGTGTCTGCGATAAATAGATCCAGCCGCGGCGGGTTCACCCCGAAAAGGGGCACGTCAGCCCGGTGCTTCTCCCCGATGGCCCCCGGGTCGATCTCCATGAAGGGATCCCCCAGCATCCCCTTGGTGGTGATGTAGAACTTGGCGTCGGCGCGGAGGGCGTCGTGGAGCTCCTCCTCTATCTCGATGATGACTTTGACGAGGGCCGGCTTCTGCGTCACCGGATCCTTGGGGCCGCTCCGCCCGAGGAAGGTCATGGCCGTGATGTTGCCGGCCTTCCGCCCCGCAACCTTCACGGGGGCGCCCGGGGAGAGCCCGCCGGGATTCTGGAAGTAGACCGAGAGCTCCTTCTTTTTTTTGAGGGAGAAGTCCCCGAGCAGGAGCACGAAGGTGATGAGCAGGACGATGGCCACCAGGATCATCGCGCCGACCTTCAGCTCCAGGTGTTTCTCTTCACTACCGCGAAAGCTCATGATTCTCCTAGGTTGGCCTTCCCTCTATAAATGTTCGTAGCACAGGATCGTCCAACTGGGCCAGTTCTTGGACCGTCCCGATGAACCGAACCCGCCCTTCATGAAGCATGACCAATCGCGTGGCGATGTCGAACACCGATCGCACATCATGGGAGACCACGACCTGGGTGACCCGGGTCGGCGCCACCCGCTGGGTCACCAGCTGATCGAACTTCCGGGCGGCTAGCGGATCGAGGCCGGTGGTGGGCTCGTCGTAGAGGATCGCCTTCGGCTCCAGGGTCATGGTGCGGGCGATGGCGACGAGCTTCCTGAGCCCGGCGCCCAGCGCGGCGGGATCCCGCTCCGCCAGATGCTCCACCCCGAGCCGGGCCATGAACTCCAGCGCCCGGGTCCGCGCCTGGACGGGGGAGACCTTGTAGTGCTTCTGGATCGGGAGGGCGACATTGTCGAGGCAGCTCATGGAGTCGAACAGGGTGGCGGTCTGGAACACCATCCCACACCGCCGGCGAACCTCGGTGAGCTCCCGCTCGCTCATCCGGGTCACGTCCCGCCCCTCGAACCGGATGGCGCCGCGGTCCGGCCTGAGGAGGCCCACGAGCTGCTTGATCATCACGCTCTTCCCCACCCCCGAGCGGCCGATGATGCAGAAGACCTCCCCCTCCTGAATGGACAGGGTGATATCCTCCAGTATCTTGCGGCCCCCGAGGGTGATGGCGACGTTCTCGTACTCAATCATGCGTCACCCGCCGAGCATGTGCCCGATGAGGGAGATGACGGAGTCGAGGAGCACAATGGCGAACGACGCGCTCACCACGGCGTTGGTGGTGGCCTGCCCGACCCCCCGGGCGCCCCCCACCGCCCGGAGCCCGAAGGCCCCGGAGATGACGGGGATGACCACCCCGTAGGCGAACGCCTTGATCATCCCCTCCGCCGCGTCGCTGATGGAGATCATGCCGAGGTTCCAGAAGGTGCCCGAGCTTGTCGAGTAGAGCACGGCGCTGGTGGCGAACCCGGCGAGGGCGGAGGCGACGGAGCCGATCACCACCAGTGCCAGCGCGGCGACGATCCCCGCGCGGACCCTGGGGACCATGAGCACATCGATGGGATCGGCGGCGCAGATCCGCATGGCGTCCAGCTGCTCGGTGACCGCCATGGCGCCGATCTCCGCGGCGATCCCTGCCCCCACTCGGCAGGCGATGAGCATCCCGATGATGGTGGGCCCCAGCACTCGGACCAGCAGCTTGATGAACGCCGGCCCCACCAGCTGGGTGTCGCCGATGGCCCGGGAGAGCTGCTCGGTGGACTGGTAGACCATGATCATCCCCACGAAGCTCATCGCGACGATGATGAAGAACGCCGCCTTGTTGGTGTACCGATGGGCGAGGCGGAGGGTATCCCGGGGATCGGTCTTGGCGGTGAAGAGGCGCCGGAAGGTTCGAGCGAAGAGCAGCCCGATGGCCCCCACGTCGGCCAGAACGACAACAAGGGAATCCGCCGGGGACACGAGGGTCCGGGGGCCCCCCGTATCGGCCGAGGTAGGGCGTTTGAAGCTCTCTCTGTCTTTTTCCGAGTGTCCCAAAACGGATTCTATCGCCGACCTTTCCGCCTCAACTCTTTCTCAATGAGTTGTTTTTTCTATAAATAAAAACCTACTCGAAGTCACAAATCCCGTCCAACAAGGATTGTATCGACTCCCGGTCCATCGACCAAAATTCTCGACAATTGACCTTGTTTTTGTGCCGCTTTCTATTAGTATTTCCCACCGAGTTTAAAGTTACAGATTCAGATTGAAAGGAGACTGGTGGGAGATATGTCAAGGAGAACAGTATGGTTGCCGGTTGTGTTTGTATTCGCGCTGGGATGCAAGGACGGTCCGTGTCCGGATAAATCGGATTTCCTGGGTGGCAAGCCGCCCGCCGATGACGAGCAGTGGTGTGAGAAGAAGGGGGCGGACGGCATCGCGGTAAAGGACGGTCCCTACCTCATGTGGTTCACCCCCAATCAGAAGCGGGCCGAGGGCCAGTACAAGGACGGTAAGAAGTCCGGCCACTGGCTCTTCTGGCACCGCAACGGGAAGAAGCGCAAAGAGGGTGACTTCGTCGCCGACGAGATCGACGGCCGGTGGATCCACTGGGCCAAGAACGGCATGAAGGTCCGGGACGAAGTGGTGAAGATGGGCAAGGGGAACGGGAAGCGCACCATCTGGCACAAGAACGGCAAGAAGAGAAAGAGCGGTATGGTCAAGAACGGGGAGGCCACGGGCAAGTGGACCTTCTGGCACAAGAACGGCAAGAAGGAGGCCGAGGGCTTCTACAAGAACGGCAAAGAGGACGGCAAGTGGACCCGTTGGTACAACAGCGGCAAGAAGAAGGCCGAGGGAACCTACACCCTCGGCAAGCGGTCCGGCGCGTGGAAATCCTGGAACATCAAGGGCTTCCTCCAGCGGGAGGGCGAGTTCAAAGACGGCAAGAAGGTCGGGAACTGGGTGTTTTGGTTCGCTAAGGACAAGAAGAAGAACGAAGGGGGCTTCGTAGACGACAAGCGGGATGGCAAGTGGACCTTCTGGCACAAAAACGGCCAGGTGGCCTCCGAGGGGATGTTTGCCAAGGGTAAGCGCGAGGGCGAATGGAAGGTCTTCTATGAAGACGGCAAGCCCAAGGAGGAGGGCGCCTACCAGAACGGAAAGAAGGTCGGCAAGTGGACGACCTGGGACAAGGAAGGGAAGAGCACCATCGAGGAGATCCCCACCCCCGAAGAGAAGGCGGCGATGGGCAAGGCGGCTTCCGAGAAGGCTGCGGAGGCCGCTCCCGAGAAGGCCGCTCCCAAGAAGGGTCCCAAAGCTCCGGCGAAAGCCGCTCCAGAAAAAGCCGCTCCAGAAAAAGCCGCGGCCGAGTAGCCCGGCACTAACGATCCCACCGTAACCGACTGTAATCCCACGCGATAAAAATCGTTAAATACCGATAGATTTTAAGACGTTTGGTCGCTAGCAATTCTCCTTGAGTTAGTGTATGGTTCTCCAAAATTTTACGGTACTGCTATCTTAGTACTTATATAAAAAGGAGAGATTGCATGGCAGGAAGACCACTTACCGAGCAAGTCAAGGTCGGATTGGCCGCGGGGGCTATATTGGCCGTGGGCTTCGGTTTCATCTTGGCACGCCTCAAGGCGAAGGCAAAAGAGAACGAGGCGGCGCTCGAGTTCTTCAAGAATGCGACCATCCTCCGCATCTGGCGCTGGTCCTTCAACCCCTTCCAGACCTTTGTCGCGCTCCTCGTGGTGTTCGCCCTCTTCGGCACCGTCAACTACCAGCGGTACAACACCAGAACCGCGATGGAGCTCTCGGACGCCTACGATCTCCTCCACTATTACATCAACGCCAAGTACTTCGACGAGCTCGAATACTTCCGGCTGGTGCCGGCCCTCATCATCGCCGACAACGAGTTCGGCCAGAAGTGTCCGGGGAAGGCCCCCATCTACCTCGCCCAGGACGAGAACGACTACACGATAAAACCCGTCGGCCACGCGCTGGCGCGGGAAGACGAGATCAAGAAGCATTTCACCGCGGGCCGCTGGAAGCAGTTCGTCCACGACGTCTCCTATCTCCAGCGGGAGGCCGGCGTCGGGCTCGGCTGCAACCTGTGGCGGATGCTGATCCAGGACCACGGCTTTAACGGGACGCCGGTCTGGGTGCTCATCGCGCGGCCCATCGCGTCCGCCGTCCCGGTGGAGTGGATCAAGGTGTGCACCTGGCTGGACGCCCTGCTCATCATCGCCATGCTGGTGGCCATCGCCTGGGCGTTCGGCGCCGAGGCATTCGCCCTCTCGTGGATCTTCATAACCGTCTGCTACTCGTTCAGGTGGCCCCAAATCCCCTGGGCCTACCTCCGCTACGACTGGCTCACGACGATGGTGATGGGTATCTGTATGGTCAAGAAGGAGCGATACAAGACCGGGGGCGCGTTCCTGGCCTACGCCACGTTGATGCGGTACTTCCCCGGGCTCTGGCTCTTCGGCATCTTCGGCAAGGCCGTGCACGCGCTCATCACCCGGCGGGAGATCCCCGTCACGCGCATCTGGCAGCGGATCCACAGGAGACACTGGCAGATGGCCTTCGGCTTCTTCATGACCATCATCGTCCTGGTGGGCGCCTCCATGGTGCGGGACGGCCCGGCGGCCCACAAGCAGAGCCTCAAGAACATGGCGGCCCACGTCCAGCCCCACAACCTCTCCTCCCGTCGGCAGGGGCTCTCGGTCACCCTCACCTACCGGGGCGAGGGGGACGAGATGAAGCTCATCGACAGGGAGAAGAAGGAGATCGTCGAAAAGATCGAGACCACCGTCCGGGTGGTCAGCGTGCTCCTCATCGCCGTGCTCGCGCTGTTCCTGACCCGGGCCAAGGATTGGGAGGCGATAGGGCTCGGGATGATCCCCTACTTCATGCTGACGACATCGTCGTACTACTACTACGTGTTGCGGCTCACCGGGGTCGTCATCCACGCCGCCGATCTCTCCAAGACGCGGAACCTCGTCGGCCTGATCCTCCTGTTCGCGATCGAGGTGTTCTGCAACGCCTCGGAGCACATCAACCCGGGGAACCGGTACTTCCTCATCTCGTGGATGGGGATCCTGCTCATCATCTACGCGCTCGCCATGATGGGCTTCTTCGGGTATGAATGGTGGAAGGCCCGACAGAAGGACGAAAAGGCCGAGAGCTGATTTTTCATGCGATGATATTGAACTGACTATGGTTTTCTCGGGATCAATCCGAAAATTCGAAACACACAAAATCCCTCGGACGGGCCCTGGCCCCGGGGCGATTTTGGAGGGACACTCGTAATGCAAGACAACGTTAAACTCGACAGACAATTTTTCTTCGGCATCTTCCTCGTCGGGGTCATCTCCCTCATGACCGAGCTGGTCCAGGTCAAGATGCTCTCCTTCTTCCTCGGCGTGATCAGCAACTTCCTGGCGATCCCCGTCGCGCTGTTCGGCCTGGCCCTCGGATCTCTCTACTGCCACTTCCTGTACAAAGGCGACAAACGGCAGCTCATCTCCGTGGCATCGACCCTGGTCTTCCCGGTCCTGGTGGTGGTGTTCATCGCGTTTTTCTTCATCGCGAACAAGTTCTTCAACCTCATCCACGCCGCGTACCAGAACCCGGTGGGGGACCTGGGACGCCTCTTCGTGTACTCCGGTCTGTTCATCCTCCCCTACTTTCTGTACGGCATGATGCTCTCCTCCTACTTCACCATCGGCTCCAAGCGGATCGGCAGGCTCTACTTCTTCGACCTCACCGGCGCGGCCCTCGGGTGCTTCATCACGCCCATGCTCTTCACCTACACGAACCTGCCGCTGGTCATCACCGTGCTCATCTTCGGCGGGTTCCTGCTGCTGCTCAACGAATCCATTACCCGGTACCGTGTTTCCATCATCTGTGTTGCCGCGGTGGTCTTCGGCCTGGTGATGACCGGGGCCTTCTCAGGAACGCTGTTCAAGGAGCGCCCCCTGGCCAACGTGCTCGGCCGGGTCACCATGGGGGCCCACTTCAACAGCGGCATGGAGGAGGTGGAGGTGATCTGGAACGACCTCGCCCGGACCAGCCTGATTATGGGCAGCACCTTCAAGCCCCCCGGCTTCCAGGAGTTCGGCATCATCCAGGACGACGGCATCAGCAACGTGGTGGTGAAGCGGTACATCCCCGACGAGACCCCGGAGCGGATCAAGGAGTACACCCCGCACCACGTGCTCCCCTTCGAGATCGGCATGAACCCCAAGAAGGTCCTCGTGGTGTTCGCCGGCATCGGCCGGGACATGGTGCTGATCAACGGGATGTCCAAGGGCGAGGCGGACATCACCGGGGTGGAGATCAACCCGGCGGTGGTGCACTTCGTCAACCACCCGGCGATGATCAGCCAAAACCTCAGAGCGTTCATCAACCGGAAGAACGTCCGGCTCTACATCCGGGAGGGGCGGGACTTCCTGAACAACGACACGGAGAAGTACGACTACATCCACGTGGCGACGAACGGCGCCGCCCACTCCGTCCGCACCGGCCATACCCGGAAGTACCTCGACACCTACGAGGCGATGGCGGCCTACATAGATCACCTCACGGACGACGGCATCATCATCTTCGCCAGCCAGCCCAACCAGCAGAAGCTGCCCATCTTCAGGAAGATTTTCAAAGAGCGGGACATGGGGGACCTCGAGAAGGCCGTCTTCATGTTCGGGCATCCGGATATCCCACTGCTGGACAGCCTGTTGCTCAAGCCGAGCGGGTTCACCCGGCAGCAGATCGACAAGATGCACCAGCACCTAATGGGCATCAAGATGAGCTACCGAGATATCCTGGCGTCCCCCTACCACAAGCCGGTCCAGCGGATCGAGCGACAGCTCCGGCTCCCGATGTCCCACGCGGAGGAGGTCATGGTGACGGACGACAGGCCCTTCCTCTGGCCGGTGGAGTATGCCGGGTTCAAGCTCTTCCCGTCGAAGAAGCACCTGAACTACAAGCCCTACGCCTCCAACTGGATCAAGATCATGACGCTCCTCATCTTCGCCGTTATCTCCATCGCAGTGATGCTGGCGGTGCGGTTCCTGGGGGGCTCCGGCGGCAGGCTCCCCTTCATCTGGCTGCTCTACTTCCTCATCTCCGGTATCGGATACATGGGGGTGGAGATCGGCATGATGGCCAAGACCGAGCTGCTCCTCGGCAGCCCCCTCTACGCGGTGGCGGTCATCCTGGCGTTCTTCCTCACCTCCAATGGCATCGGCGCCTACTTGCAGGACAAGGTCCAGCCCATGAGGGGCTTCAAGTCGCTGCTCATCTTCACCGCGGTGACGGTGGCGTGGGGGGTCCTGGCGGTCGAGATCTGCAACACCTATCTGCTGTCCGCACCGCTGGTGCTCAAGATCCTGGCGGTGGCGGTGTGCGTGATGCCCGCCGGGACGGCCCTCGGTATGTACTACCCGTTCGGCGTCGCCCAGCTCGCGGACTCTAAATACAAGGACGCCATCCCCGCGACCTACGCCATCGCCACCCTCTCGTCGGTGCTGGGATCCGCCGCGGCCATGACCTTCATCACCAACCTCGGCTTCTCCCGCATCATCCTCCTCGGCGGGCTCTTCTACGCCTCGGTGGCGGTGCTCTACCTGGTGGCTACCCGCGTCACCAAGACGATCTGATCTTTTCCAGACAAGCGGGGCTCGGCCCGTCCCTCAATCGAACTGCAGGCCGGAGGTGACGAGCTCCCCCGGGGAGAAGCCGGGGAGGGTATCGGTGACGACCTGTCCGTCCATGCCGGTGAGCCGCAGGGTGAACTCCCCCTCCCCGAAGCCGCCGTCGTCGTTGAGGGTGCCGTCCGACTCCCGGCGGAGCTCGAAGAAGTCCGAGTGGTTGGCGCTTCTCACCTCGACCTCGGTGAGGGGGACCGTATCAGAAACGCCGCAGTGGCTCAATTATCTTCGACGGGAACGGAACAAGCGGCCGTATCCGATGAACATCTCCTTGACATCCGGGTCAATATGCCGAAAAGACACATAGAATAACAGACAGGGTCACACTATGAAGAGTCCTTTGAGAATGCTCAGTGAGCCCGGTCTTCGAGCTCACTACCGCGCCGTGAGCGGCGCCCCCGATACGGACGCTCGACCGCGGGGGCATCACCTGAAATAGATATTGTCTATCTGGAGGAATCCCGCCTCGACATCATCGAGCATCTCCCCCTCGGCGTCGGTGGTGGCGGCGGGGACGAACATGAGGCCGAACCACCGTGCCAGCACCGACGCCCGCGCCTCTTCGTCGCTGACGGTCCAGCCCGCGCCCGCCTCCCAGTTGTCCCTGGCCCAGTCCGGGTAGGTGAGGGCGTCGAGGTCCACCTTGAAGATCCGCGGCGTCTCGGAGACGGCGAGGGTGACGCTGAATTCGGGCCACACCCCGCCGTACACCTCCTCATAGACCGGGCTCAACACGGACACCCGCACCGTCCGCTCCCGGTCCGCCTTCAGGGTCACGGAGATCTCCTCGTAGCCCGTCAGATCGAACTCCCGCCACTCGTCGCTGTACACGAACAGGTTGGCCCACTCGTCCCACGCCCCGGCGATCCGGTGGAACTCGAAGCCGAACCTGAGGTCGGCGGCGCCGTAGACGGGATCGTCGGTGTTCCACTCGATGGTGGTCTCCGTCGTCTCCTCGGAGGCGGCCTCCGTCCCCGCGGGGGCCGTGTCCGCGGCGCCGCCTGTAAACTCGTAATTGTTGATGATATCCACCATGAGCCCGCTCTCGTCCATCTCCGCGGTGAGCTCCTCATCTGACGGTTCCGGGATCAACGGGATCGGCTCCTCGACCCGGTACCCCTCGGTCAGGTGAGCGGTGAAGTCGGCGATGGCCCGGTCCAGGATATCGTCGAAGGTCTCCAGCTCGGCCCGCCACTCATCGTAGTCGATGAAGGGATCCGCCGCCACGGACGCATCGATGCGCGCCACCCAGCCCGCCACCTTTTCGGCCATGACGTCGCGGTCCAGGGGGCCGTCCAGGAGCTCCTCTCCGAGCTCGGCGAAGCGATCCCAGCTCGTGATCGCGAGCAGGCTGATGAGCTTGTCGCACCCCGGCGCCACCGCGGTGGTGTCGCCGTCCGGCTCCCAGAGGGGCCGCGGATCGCAGTGCAGGGGCAGCACGTTCCAGTCCGGGATGGGATCCACCGTGACCCACTGCTCCGGGTGCATGTAGGGGTCGAACTCCCAGAAGGTGTTGTCCAAATCCCACGGGACGAGGTGGAAGATGCCCCCGGGGGCGGCCTCGTGGTACCAGTAGAAGTTGTGGGGGGTGGTCCAATGGTAGAAGGTGACGATGCCGTCCCAGTTCTTGGCGGCCCGATCCACCGCCATGTAGCGGAGGAGGTTGTCCAGATCCACCCAGCCCGCCATGGTCTCCACGAAGGTCTCCTCGGTGCAGCCGTCCACGGCCTCGCCGAAGGCGTGCATGTCCGAGACGTCCGGGTTGTCCTCCGGGTTGTCGTTGGTCCGGAGCCCATCGAGATAGTGCTCGTCGTCCATGCCGGGCTTCGGCCACCTCTCCTTGTACAGGTTACCGTCCTTGTCATGGGGGAAGTGGAACGCCGTGAAGCGGCCGTCGATCTGCTCCACCTGGGCGAACAGGCCGATCCGCTCGCCGTTGATGAAGAGGTTCGCGTAGGCGGTGCGGGGGGCGATGACCCCGAAGGCGTTGAACATGTCGTAGGCGAGCTGCTCCCGGACCTTGGTGCTGTCGCCGGCCATGGCGTGGAGGTTGATCCGCTTGTAGCCGTGGAACCGCCCGTCGGGGTCGTATTCGCTGAACTTCACCTTGTAGGAGATCTTGGCGCACTCCTCCTCATAACTCCGGTAGCCCTCCTCATAACAGTGGTGCAGGGACCAGGCCCCCTTGTGCCGGAACCCCACCTCCGTGTACGCCTCGTCGATGTCGCCCCCCGTGATCCGGAGCGCCGCGGGCACGTAGACCTCCTCGTCGCCGTACTCCTCGATCTGCTCGTAGTCCGCCTCGGACATGGTGATGTGGTACTCCAGCACCGCGTCCTGGGTGAAGACAAGCTCCGGCTCGACCCCTTCGCCGGTGTCGGTGTCGGTGTCCGCGTCGGTATCCCCGTCACTGTCGCCGTCACTGTCCCCGTCACCGTCCGCGTCGGTATCCCCGTCACTGTCCCCGTCATTGTCCCCGTCACCGTCGCTCCCCGCCGGCGCCTCACACAGCGCCTCCCCCTCCACCATGACGCACGCCAGCTCCCGGAAGGCACAATCGTCCCAGTCCCGCCAGACCCCCGCCTCGCAGCGCTGCGCCGTCCCCCCCCGGCACCGGCTCGAGACCTTGGGACACTCGCCCTCTGTCGAGGAGGTCCCTTCGTTCGAAGAACACGCGGTCAGGCAGGACAGGCACCAGATGAGTATTGTAAGATATTTCACCGTATTTTCCTTTTCAATGAGATCTTTGAATATATATCGCATCGGCCGCCGTTGCACCCGGATTCACGAGGACAGGTCCTTTTGGGTGGCATAGGACCCTACAAAACCCGGTTCCGGTAAGGTACACTGGCCGTCACGGATGCCGCCCATGGACAGGCGGCGCAATGCGAAAGGTATTTCCGAATGATTTCCGATGCCGATAACTCGAAGCTCCCCCTGAAGATCGCGGTCGCCCAGATCGAGGTCGTCCCCGGACGCCCCGACCGCAACCTCGAGACCTGCCTCAACTTCCAGCGTCGGGCCCTCTCGGGGGGCGCGGACGTGGTGGTCTTTCCGGAGCTCTGCCTCTCCGGCTACCTCATCGGCGACCTCTGGGAGGAGGAGAGCTTCGTCCGGGACTGTGTGGCCATGGGGGAGGAGCTGGCCGCGGCGTCCGAGGGGGGCGTCACCTGCTTCGGCAATGTCGGCGTTACCCCCGGGACGGTGGGAGAGGACGGGCGCCCCAGGCGGTATAACGGTGCCTGGATCTCCGCCTTCGGCAAGCTGCTCCGCCATCCGGTGCTCGACCTGTCGTTCTGGCCGAAGAGCCTGCTGCCCAACTACCGGGAGTTCGAGGAGACCCGCCACTTCTTCGATCTCAGACGCCTGGCCCAGGCCCGGGGGATTCCCCCCGAGGAGGCGGTGCAGCCGGCGGTGGTGACCCTCCGGGGCCGGACCTTCCGCCTCGGCGTCTACCTCTGCGAGGACGGATGGCACGAGGACTACCGGTTCGACGTGCCCGGGCTGCTGGTGAGACACGGCGCGGAGGTGCTCATCAACCTGAGCGCCTCCCCCTTCACCCTGGGCAAGGAGTCCAAGCGGCACCGGGTCTTCTCGGCCCAGGCGTCGGGCCTCGGCCGGCCCCTGGTGTACGTCAACTGTGCCGGGATGCAGAACAACGCCAAGACCCTCTTCTCCTTCGACGGCAACTCCACGGTGTACGACGCCGAGGGGATCCCCCTCTTCCAGGCCCCGGACTTCACCGAGGCCCTCGCCATCGTGGATCTCACCGTCAAGGGCACGCCCTGCCCCCCGGCGGCGGACGACCGGATAGAGAAGATTCACCAGTGCCTCGTGAACACCGTGGGCACCTTCATGCGGCGGTCCGGCCTGGAGCGGGTGGCGGTGGGGGTCTCCGGCGGCATCGACTCCGCGGTCTCCGCCGCCTTCTTCACCCATCTGCTGGGCCCCGAGAACGTGCTCCTCGTCAACATGCCGAGCGAGTTCAACACCGAGACCACCAAGGGGCTCGCCGCCGAGCTGGTGACAAACCTGGGGACCTGGAGCGCGGTGATCCCCATCGGCGAGAGCGTGGCCCTGACCCGACAGCAGATGGACGGGCTGGTCATCGAGCGCCCCGGGGCGCAACAGACGCTGACGCTCAGCGGCTTCCACCTGGAGAACGTACAGGCGAGGGACCGGTCCGCCCGCATCCTTGCCGCCCTGGCGGCCGCCTTCGGCGGGGTCTTCCCCTCCAACGCCAACAAGGCCGAGACCACCGTTGGGTACGCCACCCTGCTCGGCGACCACGCCGGGTTCATGGCGCCCTTCGCGGACCTCTGGAAGCACCAGATCTACGCCCTCGGCGAGCACCTCAACCAAGAGGTGTTCCAGCGGGAGGTGATCCCGCAAGGCGTCTTCGACCTGCGCCCGAGCGCCGAGCTCTCCGACGCCCAGAACCCCGAGACCGGCGGCGGCGACCCGTTGGTCTACTGGTACCACGACAAGCTTTTCCAGGCGTGGATGCAGCAGTGGCACCGGGCCGCTCCCGAGGAGATCCTAGAGTGGTACGCCGATGGAACCCTGAAGGAACGGCTCGGGCTGGAGCGCCCCATAGAGGCCCTCTTCTCCGACCCCCGGGCCTTCATCGAGGACCTCGAGCGCTGGTGGCGCCTCTTCAAGGGGATGGGCGTCGTCAAGCGCCTCATGGCCCCCCCCGTGGCCGCCGTCTGCCGCCGCGCCTTCGGTTTCGACTACCGGGAGGCCGTGCTCCAGCCCTACCTCACGAGGCGCTACCTCGCCCTCCGGGAGGCGCTGCTGAAAAGGGGGTAACCATCGCGGGCCGGTCGGCCCCGGCCCGCAAGCTACCCCTCTAGGCGAGGACGGAGGAGCTGTTCTGCGTCGTCAGGAGGAGAGGGAGAGGAGAGGGGACGGAGGAGCTGTTCTGCGTCGTCAGTGGCTGGTAGCGTGCTGTGAGACCCGACAGATGGCGAAGTGGATTTCCAAATGTCGTTTCAGGAGATCCTTCCTCTTGGATCGTTTGAACAGCAGCCATTTTTGGCATACGGCTTCGTATCACAGGGAGTCATCGGACGATCTCCCGGAAGGGAGGGCGTGTTGGACGCGCACCGGTGCCTCTCGGCGGGATATTGGCTCGACAGAGTTATTGATTTTCTGTTCCGAAAGCTGTGGCTCAGAACGGGATCGGGTCACCGCGGATCGAAGCCGCTATCTTGGCCTCGACATCCTCGGGGGTACCGCGACGGATGGCTCACCATGCCCGCGACCGCGGGATTGGCGTCGCCGTAGAACATCACCCGCAGGAGCCCGCCTTTGGCGTCGATTTCCTTGGTCTTCGGGCGGTCGTAGGCCACCTTTCCCTGCCGTCGGTTGCGCCGGTTGTAAGCCATGCCGTATCGGGAATGGGCGT
>JBNLED010000222.1:0-16145 GCA_050304755.1 Polyangia bacterium
CGGCTGCGGCAAGACCACCACGGCCATGGCCGGGAACCACTTCGTCGGCGACGACCTCGCCCAGATGTGGATCGAGAAGGACGGCACCGTGCGCTCCATCAACCCCGAGTGCGGCATCTTCGGTATCGTGGAGGACGTCAACTGGGAGGGCGACCCTTACCTCATGAAGCTGCTCCGGAAAGAGGGCACCGAGGTGATCTGGTCCAACGTGCTCATCGACGATAAAAAAGTGCCCCACTGGGTGGGCAACGGTGAAGCGTCCCCGGAGAAGGGCGTCAACTTCCAGGGCGAGTGGTCCAAAGGGAAGAAAGACGCGAACGGCAAGGAGATTCCCCTCTCTCACCCCAACGCGCGATGTACCCTGGCCTCCTCGGCCCTCGACAACTTCGCGGAGGTGGCCGAGGATCCCGCGGGGGTGGTCACCCAGATCATTACCTACAGCGGTCGAGACTCCGACACCATGCCGCCGGTCTGGGCCGCCAAGAGCTCGGACGCCGGCGTGGCCATCGGCGCGTGCATCGTCTCCGCCGCCACTGCCACGGAGGTGGGCGCCAGCGGCGTGAAGCGGGCCCCTTGGGCCAACGCTCCGTTCATCCCCGGCTCCCTCGGCGACTACATGAAGGCCCAGTTCGGCTTCTGGGGGAGCGACAAGATCGCCGACGACAAGCGGCCCGTGCTGGCCGGGCTCAACTACTTCCTCACTGACGAGGCACGGGGGGGCTCCTCTAAAAAGCTCCTCGGCGAGAAGCGGGACGTGAAGGTCTGGATGGGGTGGCTCGAGCGCTATGTCCACGGAGACGTTCAGGCCATCGACACCCCCATCGGCATGCTGCCCAAGTACGATGACCTGAAGAAGCTCTTCAAAGATATCATTGATAAGGAGTACACAGCGGAGCTGTACGAGAAACAGTTCTCTCTCTACGTCGACAACATCCTCGGCCGCATCGCCCTCCAGACCGAGGCCTACGGCAAGGAGGAGAACGTCCCCGCCAGGCTCTTCGAGGTGCTCGAGGCGCAGAAGGCCGGCCTCACGGCGCTGAAGGAGACGTTCGGCGCTGTCGTCACCCCGGAGCAGCTGCAGTCATAACGACGGCGTCTACAGTCCCTTGCGACGAAGCTCGCCTCCCTGAACAGTATTGAAGTTGATTTCTCTGGAGAGGCAACAGTCAACAGTCTATACAGGAACAGACGAGCCCATCGTCCCCGACGTCACAGGTGTTGTAGGGCTCGATGCAGACGTTGCGTCCCATGCAGCCGCAGTCGCCCCATTCCCCGCACTCCACCGGCGCCTCCACGCAGTGATACTGCGGTCCCATTTGCGTGACGTACTCGACGCACGCCTGTCCCGCCAGACAGTCGAAGCAGCCGGTGACCTCTGCGCACTGGGAGGGAGGAAGGCATATATCAGACCAGCAGTTCCCAGTGTTGTCCACCGCGGGAACCGTTCCTTCCTCGCATTCGGGGGGGATGCGATCGCAGAGGACGTCGCCTGTGTTGCAGCCGAGGTCCAACGTACAGCGCCCCGCAACACAGGTCGCGGCGATGGCCCTCATCTCGGCGTTGTCACACGCGGAGCGCAGGCACGTGGAATCCTCGCAATACGGCGCATCCTCGTCCGAGGGCAGGGCCATGCAGCTACAGCAGTCATTGACAAGAGTGCAGTCCTCGTCACGGAGACACTCCGGGTCCGCGTCGGTGTCGCTATCGGTGTCTGAATCGGTATCGCAGTCGGTGTCCACATCCGTGTCGCAGTCGGTGTCCCCGTCCGAATCGGTGTCTGAATCGGTATCGCTGTCGGTGTCCCCGTCCGCGTCGGTGTCTGAATCGGTATCACCGTCCCCATCAGCGTCGGTATCCCCATCACTGTCACTGTCACTGTCGCTGTCCCCGTCCGTATCGCCGTCACCGTCCCCATCAGCGTCGGTATCCCCGTCACTGTCGCTGTCGCCATCCGCGTCGCTGTCGCTGTCGCTGTCGCCATCCGCGTCGCTGTCACCGTCCGCGTCGCTGTCGCCGTCCGCGTCGGTATCGCTGTCGCTGTCCGCGTCGCTGTCGCTGTCCGCATCGCTGTCGCCGTCCGCGTCGGTATCACCGTCGCCGTCGCTGTCGCTATCGCCGTCCGCATCTCCGTCGGCATCCGCGTCCCCGTCGGCCTCTCCCGTGCCATTGATGTCATTGAGGGAGCTGTCGCCGCCGTCCTCACCCATGAACTCCCCAGGTGCGGCCGCACATCCCGCCAGAAAGCCCATGACAACAATCAGTATCTGTCTCTTCATAGTCGACTCCTTGAAAACCACCCCTAATCGGGGGGGAGCTCATCAGCATGTCATGCGTACTTAAATAGTATCACATTTTTACCGCGATGGTTGAGCACTTTTGTTGGACTGACGTTTTGATTGTTTTATTCCGGGGCCATAGAAGTAAAACCGTGCTCTAGACCGTTCTGGAAAACCGGGGTCTCGCGGATTCCGAAGTCAGGTAGGCGTCAAAGACGGTCCCCACGTGGCGGACAAACATGCGGCCCGTGCCGGTGACGGTGATGGCCGCGTCCTCCACCCTGACGAGACCGTCCGCTTCCAGCTCACGAAGCGCGGACAGCTCGGCCTTGAAGTGCTCGGTGAAGTCGACGCCGAATCGCCGCTCGGTGGCTGGAATGTCGAGCACGAGGTTGCACATCAGCTCGGTGATAATGTGGCGCCGGAGGCGATCCTCGTCCGAGGTCCGCATCCCCCGGAAGGTGGCCAGCCGTCCGGTCTCTATACGGTCCGTGTACTCCCCGGTGACGGGCCGGTTCTGGGCGAACGCCGCTCCGAGATCGCTGATGGCGGTGGCGCCGAAGCCGATGAGCATCGACGCCTGCTTGACGGTATATCCCTGGAAGTTTCGAGACAGGGAGCCGTCCGACAGGGCCGCGGCGAGGGGGTCCTCCGGAAGGGCGAAGTGATCCATTCCGATGTAGACATATCCCGCGTCGAGCAGCGCGTCGTGGGCCATCCGGAAGAGCTCGAGCCGCTGATCCGCGTCCGGCAGGGGGTACGCCTCCAGCGCCTTCTGGTGGGGGCGCATCCACGGGACGTGGGCATAGCCGAACACCGCGAGCCTGTTGGGCCGGAGATCGGTTACGGTGTCGAGGGTTCGTCGCCAGGTCTCCGGGCGCTGCCGGGGCAGGCCGTACATCAGATCGAGGTTGATATCGAAGCCATGGCCGCGGGCGAGCTCGATGAGGCGCCGGGTGTGATCCTCACCCTGAATCCGGTCCACGGCCTCCTGCACCTCCCGGGTGAAATCCTGGACCCCCAGGCTGATGCGGTTGAAGCCGAGCCCGGCGAGGCCGTGGATTTGCGCTTCGGTGGTGACAGCGGGCGCCGCCTCCAGAGCGATCTCCGGAGGAGGTTCGGCCGCACGTGCGGGGAGCTCGAACGGCGTCGTGAGGATCGCCATCAGCCGGGTGAGCCGGTCGGGATCGAGCACCGTCGGGGTACCGCCCCCCAGGTGGAGCTGCCGCACGGCGCGGGGGCCGAGCCGGTCACTCACCATCGCCACCTCCCGCGCCAGGGCGTCCAGATATCGGTCGAACTGTGCGGTGTCGGTGGAGACATCCGAGGCACAGCCGCAGAACCGGCATCGCTTCCGGCAAAACGGAATATGGCAGTAGAGCGAGAGCTCGCCGTCCGCGGGGCACGCCTCGAGCGCAGTCCCGAAGTCGTGCGCCGCGAACGAAGCGTCCCAGGCCGGAACGGTCGGGTAACTGGTATAACGAGGCGCCTGACCACCGTACTTGTCGAGCAGATCCTTGGTCAGCGTGTTCCAGTCGATGCGTTCCGGCATCTCATCCCCCCGTTCGGACCGCCTCGACCAGCGCCTCGACGGTCTCGATGGGGGTGCCCGGCAGCACCCCGTGTCCCAGGTTGAAGAGGTGCCCCGGCGCCCCGTCGTTCTCGGCGAGGATCCGCGAGACCTCGGTCCGTACAGTCTCGGGCGGGCCGAGGAGACACGCAGGATCCAGGTTGCCCTGCACTGCGATATCGGCCCCCAGCACCTCGCGGGCCCGGCTCAGATCGAGCCGCCAGTCCACGCCGATGACGTGGGCCCCTAGATCCCTCATCCCGCCGAGGTGCGTCATCGCGCCGGGGGCGAAGTAGATAATCGGAACACCGGTCTTCCGGAGTCGAGAGATGATGCGTCGGGCAGGCGCCAGGGCCAGGTCGCGGAACCGGGCCGGCGGCAGTTGCCACGCGGAGGAGTCGAAGAGCTGCACCACCTCCGCGCCGGCCGCCACCTGGGCCTCCAGGTAGCGGACCGTCGTCTCCTCGAGCTTCTCGAGGAGCGCCGCAACCACCTCCGGCGCGCAATACACCATCCGACGCATGGTCTGGAACTGTCCCTTGTCGGAGGCGTTCGCCACCATATAGCTCGCGACCGTGAAGGGCGCCCCGGCGAATCCGATGAGCGCGGTCTCCGCGGGGAGCGCCTCCCTCAGCCCCTTCATGATCTCCATTACGAAGGGCATCGTCTCCTCGGGGTCCGGAACGCGGAGCGCGGTCACGTCCGCGAGGGTCCGGACGGGGTTGCCGATCATCGGCGCGGGATCGAAGGCGAGCTCTATCCCCATGGCCTCCGCCGGGATCAGGATATCCGAGAACAGGATGGCCGCGTCGAACCCGAACCGCCGGATGGGCTGCAGGGTCACCTCCACCCCGTGCTCCGGGACCTTGCAGAGCCCGAGGAATCCTCCGGCCCGCCGTTTGGTTTCGTGGTACTCCGGGAGATACCGGCCCGCCTGCCGCATCATCCACACCGGCGTCCGCTCCACGCTTTCGCCCAACGCCGCCCGAACTAGGAGCTTTTTCTTCATGAGAGAGATGTATCCCCGAAACTGGAGGGATTTCAAGTCAGGAGCGGTCTAATTCCAGAAGTCCTCGGCGTTGAGGTACTGGAACTTGGCGCCCGGCTTCTTGCCGTTCTCCACGGCCTGGGTTATCTGGGGCTTGCGCCGCGCCTCGAACTGCGCGGCCACCGCCTCGTTGGGGGTGATCGGGGTCAGCTTGGCCATCCACTCGTCGATCTGGGCCTGCCCGTACTCCGCCTGACCCTTGGTGAGGGGAACCGGGACCGCCACGGCATGGGTGAAGCCCATGCTCACGTTGAGGAGGACGTAGTACTTCTTTCCGGCCTCCAGGTTGGCCTTGATGTAGGCCCAGTTCTGGGCGTGGACGATGAACATGTGCTCGCCCGGATCCACGACCTGCTGGAAATACTGGCCGCCCTCCAGTAGCCCCATGAACCGGTCGCTGTCCCATACAACAAACTCCGACTTCTTGCCGTACCGGGTCGCTCGGACAAATGTGATGAGCGCCTTGTCCGCCGGGGCGCTCTGGACCTTCTGGCCGGGTATCATGAGCCCGGGACCGCAGGCTACGGAAGTGATAGACAACAGTCCTGCAACGAGAAGAATCGCGGTTGTCCTTTGTTTCACGGTCATTTCATGCTCCTTTTGCCGTTTTGTTGGGTTGAAAATTTTTAACGTACAGCGGTTTTATAAAAGGAAGAGAGACGCCGTCAAGCAGAACCTCAAATGGGGGCGGCGAAAATGGGGGCGTCCCATAAGGCGGGGGCTGTGCCGGGTTGCCCGTTGCCGATCGAGCTGATAAGCTCCTGCGGTCGGCGGGAGAACGAATGACGACAGACGAGCAGTGGGGAAAGTACTGGATTCGCGGTCGCATCGCGGCGGGGGGCATGGCGGAGGTCTTCAAGGCGGACCAGGTGGGACCGGCGGGGTTCGTGAAACCGGTGTGCCTGAAGCGCATCCTGCCCGGATTCTCCGACAACGCCCAGTTCGTGCAGATGTTCGAATCCGAGGCCAGGATCGTCTCGCAACTGCAGCACGCCAACATCGTGGCGATACACGATTTCGACCGTCATCAGGGGCAGCTGTTCCTGGCCATGGAGCTGATCGACGGCCCTAACCTCAAGCAGATCCTCAAGGGGATCAAACGGCTCGGGCTGCAGCCGCCGCCGGGCTTCGCCGTCCGGGTGATGCAGGGGCTCTTCGCGGCGCTGGAGCACGCCCACACCCGTACCCGTCAAGGCAAGGTGACGCCGGTGATCCACCGGGACGTCTCCCCGCACAATATCCTCGTTTCCAGGGAAGGGGACGTGAAGCTCACGGACTTCGGCATCGCCAAGTCGGAGGGGATATCCAACGCCACCAGCGGCGCGGTGCTGAAAGGTAAGCTGGCCTATCTCTCGCCGGAACAGGCCACCGGAAAGCCCGTAACCCCACTGTCGGATCTCTTCTGCGCCGGCCTTGTCTTCTTCGAGACCCTGACCACCCGCCGACTCTTCGGCGATGTGGAGAAGTCACTGATCGGCGGAATTCCGTCATATCGATTCGAACCGGTCCCCTGGCTCTCCGACTCGCTCAACGCGCTCCTCGGATCTCTGCTGACGGCCGACCCGAAGGAGCGAATGGCATCGGCGACGGATGCATTGACCGCCCTCGCGAATACCGGGATTGCCCCGCTCTCGCCGGCCGAGACTCGTGGGTTCCTGACACAGGTCATTCCGCTGATTTCCCCCGACGATGAATCTGTTCCGAACCGTGTCTCCGCTCCCGCAGCTTCCGCTGCGGTCGAAAAGCCCCTCGAGAATCGCCAGTTCGGGCGCACCGCTCCTCAGTCGCCCCCGCCGGGGAATGCCCTTTCGCCGGAGGTCGCGCCGCCGTCGGTCGCTGCCGCGCTGCCGCCGGCCGTCGCGCCGCCGCCGGCCGCGCCAACGAAGACCGCATCACGACTTCGCATCACGGTGATTGTGACCAGCGCCGCCCTGCTGATCGGCCTCATCTACGAGGTCGCGACCAAGGGCTCTTTGGCGGAATCGGACACCGCGGTTTTGAAGGTTTCCGGATCGTCGATCGAAGTGCCGACCACCCGTCCCGCCGATTTGAGCGCTGGGGGCGCTATCGAGAAGGCCACCACTCCCCGTGTCGGGAACGGGGAGACCCGCCCCCCCGTGGAGAAAGCGGTCAATCCGGTAGTCAAGCTCGATCCGGTGTCGGAGCCTCCGGAGGCGGGCGCCGCGCCGACCAGGCTCCAGCCGTCGAAGCCGGGAAGGCATCGGGGGAAGAGTCCGCCAACCAAGAGTGCCTCGACCCCGTCTGAACCCGACGGGTATGTGAACATCAATGTGCGGCCGTGGGCCACTGTCTCCATTGACGGCGTGGACAAAGGGGCGACACCGCTCAAGCGGATCCCCGCCGCCGCCGGCCGGCACATCGTGGTCCTGGAGAACAGAGAGCTCGGATTTCGTGAAGTGATCCACGTCAAGGTGTTGCCGAACCGGACGATATCAATCAACCGGGCGGCGCGGTCCGACCTCATAAGGGAATAGGCGCAATTTCCTGAACGAAATCGAGCCTCGACAAGGAAATTGTGCTGCTGAAATGGACACTTTGGTGTCGCCGGCCGCCGGTCGGAAAAAAAGAGCTCCAACTCCTTAATTTTTGTATTGATTCCGCCGTATCTCCTTTATGGGGCGCACAGTTTCTGTGCGGGGTGCAATCTGCGTTTCGCTGCCTGAACCCGATGTTGAGCAAGCCCCCGAGGACGACAGGAGTAGACAGATGCCGAGTATCCTAACCGTCGATGATTCACTGATGATGCGTAAGTTCATCTCCATTGCGTTGACCTCTCAGGGGTATGATGTCACGGAGGCCGCGGATGGCGGTGAGGCGCTTCAGATGGTCCGATCGAGCCCCCCCGACTGCATGGTGCTGGATTTACTCATGCCGAACGTGGATGGCATCGAGGTGCTCGAAACGCTTCGAAGAGACAATGTATCGTTCCCCGTAATTGTCATGACGGCGGATATCCAAGCGAGCACCGAGCAGAAGTGCATCAACCTCGGCGCGTTCCGGGTGCTCAACAAGCCCCCGAAGGGAGACGATCTCTGCTCAGCTATCCGTGAAGCGCTGGCTTCAGCATCGGAGAATTGATATGACGGTGACAGAAAAACAGATCAACGCTATCACCAGGCTCGTGAATCAGGGGGTCACCCACGGCGCGACCGTTCTGAACACCATGCTCAGCTCACAAGTGAACGTCGAGGTGCCCTTCATCAAGCTGCTTGATGAGGAGGCGGTCCGGAATTCGGCCATCGTCAGAGAGAAGCTGCTGGCCATCGTCCAGATGGCGTTCTCGGGGAACCTGGAGGGACATCTGGGGCTGGTGTTTCAAAAGCAGAACGCGCTCCGGCTCATCGATTCTCTCGAGGGGGACGGGACAGAGGGGGAAGAGTTCGACGTCGTGCGATCCGGTATCTACACCGAAATCGGCAATATCGTGCTCAACAGCGTGATGGGTTACATCAGCAACGCCCTCGATTTCAGCCTCGACTATGTCGTTCCGCGTTTCACCGAAGGGGGGGTGGACGATCTGATCGACCAAAACGAATCGGGGCTGCTGATCAGGACCCGGTTCAACGTCGAGGATCTCGCGGCGGACGGGGACATCATCCTCTTCCTCGAGCCCGATTCCTATGAAAGGCTGCTCTCCAAGGTGGACACCCTGGACAATTGAGTAGGTAGGCACGGAGACCTGCCCTACATAACGATTTAGAATCGTTGGGCAGGCTGACCCGACTTTCTGAAGAATTCGTTTCCTAGTTTCGATAAGTTGGATATTGTGGGCCCATTGAGCTGTTAGAAAAAGGAGCATTGATGCAAGAAGTGCTCGCGTATGTCCGTTCACACCCCCACCTCTATGCCCTCGCGATAGTCCTCGGCTCCATCATCGCCGCGTTCTTCGTGGAGCTCATCACCACCCGCATCCTCCTCAACCTGACGCGGAAGACCCGGACCACGGTGGACGACGAAATCGTGGAGGCCATCAAGCGGCCCTTGTTTCTCTCCCTGGTGTTCGCGGGGACGGCGCTGGCCCTCCACCAGCTCGGGCTCTCCAAGCCCCTGGTCTCCATCCTCCGGCGATCCCTGCTGACCCTCGGCGTGCTCTTCTGGACCCGGGCGGGGATGAGCATCGGCAAGAGCCTCCTCGGGGCGTTGGCGCGGAAGGCGGACGAAAAGGGGCTCGTCCAGCAGCGTACGCTGCCGCTCTTCGAGATAACGGTCAAGACGCTCATCGTGGGCGGCGCGGCCTACGGAATCCTGATCACCTGGCATGTGGACGTCACCGCCTGGCTCGCCTCCGCCGGAATCCTCGGTATCGCCATCGGCTTCGCCTCCAAGGACACCCTCGCCAACCTGTTCTCCGGGATCTTCATCCTCGCTGACGCGCCCTATAAAATCGGCGATTTCATCGTCCTCGACAGCGGCGAGCGGGGACAGGTCACGGACATCGGCATCCGGTCCACCCGGATCCTCACCCGTGACGATATTCAAATCATCATCCCCAACGCCGCCATCGGCGGCGCCAAAATCGTGAACGAGACCGGAGGACGCCACCCGAAACGGCGGGTCCGGATCAGCGTGGGCGTGGCCTACGGCAGCGACGTCGACAAGGTGAAGCGGGTCCTCATGGAGGTCGCCGAGGCGTGTCAGTACGTCGACGCCGAGCCCACGCCGCGGGTCCGGTTCCGCACCTTCGGGGAGTCCTCCCTCAACTTCCAGCTGCTGGCTTGGATATCGGAGCCCGTGCTCCACGGACGAGCCGTCGACGAGCTCAACACCCAGGTCTACAAGCGGTTCGCGGCGGAGGGCATCCTGATCCCGTTTCCCCAGCGGGACGTTCACCTCAAAGATCCACGGGGCTGAGCGCCTATTCGGGGCCAAATCCTCTGAACGGCTTAAACCGGTCGCGCCCAATCCAACTTTCGAGACACATCGAGGGAACCCCATTCGGTCTTCGTTGAGCGGAATCTTGCGAAAAAGTTTTTGAACAGGTTTACAGGGGGCAAAAACCGGTTAAAACCTGTTCATAGGCGATTTGTGAGGGCCTTGCTCCCTCAATAGACAAAGGAGACTGAGATGAACAACTTAAAAATTATCCAAAAGCATTGGGCCTTTCCATTCCTGTTATCGGCCTTGGTGCTCTCGTCCGGCGTCTCCCACGCGGAGGAGGCGCCGGCCGATGAGGCGAGCGGCAAAGAGTGGGTCTCGCCGTTCTTCTCTCCGAAGGTGGGGAATCTCTACTTTCTGGGCGGCGTCGGGTTCCATGACCTGGACGGCCTCAATCGCCGACTCGACGATGCGGGATACGCCGAGCTGGATTCTCCGACGCTCTCACTGGGAGGCGGCACCGATATGAGCATCGGTCGCCTCATCGTGGGGGGGGAGCTGCAGTGGCTCCGCAACGTGGGCACCGAGGCCACCCGGGGGGATGTCCGCGCGGATATCTCAGCCAAGTACTGGCTGTTCCGCGTCGGGGTCGACCTTGCCAAGTGGCGGGGGCTCCGGGTCTATCCCCTGCTCGGGATCGGCACCGGGGTGAACAAGTTCACCGTCTCCACCGAGTCCGGCGCGAGTTTCGACGACGTGCTGGACACCCCCACCCGGGATGTGCGAATGACCCAGCGGGGGCTCCTCCTGGACGCCTCCCTGGGCATCGACTACCGGTTCAAGGTTCGGGAGACGGAGTACAAATCCTCGTTCTTCACGGTGGGGCTCAGGGGGGGGTATCTCTTCGCCCCCTACTCCACGGGGTGGGACACCGGGAGCGCCGAGATTTCCGGCGGACCGGATCTCATCACCAGTGGTCCCACGGCACAACTCCTGATCGGCATCTCCGGCGAGCGCAAGAAGCCGTGGTGGCGTCCATCCAAGCGCCATGGAAAGTGATCCCTCCTGCGGCTCCCGGGCATCCCCCCATCACTGGGGGGGGGCCCCCCCGCGTCGTGTCGCGATGATCACCAGGTTTCTGGGGGTCAGTATCTCATCACAGAAGGTCCCGATGCGAACCGAGTAACCGTTGGCCTCGAGAAAGAGCGCCCGATCGAGTACCAGCCAGCTCTCGATGGCCCGCCGGAAGAGCCCTCGGGCGAGCCCTAGCGCGCTGACGGTGTGAAAGCGCTCCCATCCGCGCTGCTCGGCCGCGTCCCAGTCGATGCGGTCCGGGAGGACAATGTCACGCGCGGTAGCGATACGGGTCGCGAAATGCGCGAAGTCGTGCTTCAACCAACCGGGCTTAACCGGCCCGAGGGCGCGGTACTCGTCTTTCCCGCTCTGCTGCCGCTGCAGGAGATCGACCCCCAGCCGAAAGGCGTGCTCCCGCCGCCGCATCGCCCGCTTCCGATCCGTGGTCATGGTTTCGTTGAGGGACGGCAGCCGCAGCTGGTGCCGGGTCAGGGGGACGTCATAGCGACAGGCGACCTCGGAGAGGGGATGATAGCGCATGCCGTCGATGCGCTGGTAGCAGCAAGGGGCGATGGCCATGAACGGTACCCCTCGCGCGATTCCCTGTCGAACCAGCGCAGTGTTCAGGTGGCCGCAGGCGTGGAGTGCCGCCACGCCGGTGTCGGCATCGAGCAGATCCCCGGCCCCGTCCTCCAGCACGTCGAGACAATTGAACGAGAGGGGCAGCCCGGCCAGATCGGCCTCGCGTCGTCCGGTGTCGCAGAGAGACGACCTCTTCTCGATGCAGGTGACGGACTGCTCGAAGGTCGCCGCCAGCATCCGCCCGAGGCCGCCCTTGCCGGAGCACCAATCCACCCAGCGGTGAACCCCGTCGGGGACCCTCGCTGCGACCGTCTCTACGAACGAGACCACCTGCTGCCACTTCCGTCGCGCTACCCGCTTCGGTGCCGCGCCCCTTGAAAACGCCTCGGCGGCGGAGAGCGCCGGCCAGTGACACACCCCCTCCAGCTCCCGAATGAGCTCTGGCACCGCCGCGCGCACGCAAGGAGCGGTCGTCGGTTGGCTCTCGAAGGCGTCCACCGCCTCCGGAGACAATCCGCGGAGGGCCGCCGAGAGGGCGGGCCGATCCGCCTCCCACGATACCGGGAGCTGCACGAACGGCCGCTCTCGCCACAGCTGCTCCTCCCGATTGAGGAGCGCGGTCAGCCGTTTGAATCGGTTCTCGTAAGACAGCGGGGGGGAGCCGCACATGGTGGTCGACGGCGGCCCGGATCAGGGCAGGCTGGCGAAGAAGTCGCCCAGGGCCTTGCTCGCGAAGGAGGGCCACCCGCGGTTGGTGTCCTCGTATGTCGGTTCGTCGTGCTCGTCTTCGGTGCACGCGGCGGTCATCCAGACCGTCGACAAGAGCGCGATCCCGCGCCAGAAGAACCTGTTCTTGTCAACTGTCCTTTTCATCGTGGATCTCCTTTACGCGCCCCGGTGGAGCTTGAACCGCTCGAAGGCGAGCAGCGACATCTTGGCGAGGAGCAGGCCGTGGCGGAAGCGGCTGATCTTGATATCGCCGTACTCCCGGTTGCGGTACCGGATGGGCACCTCGCGGATCTTGAGGTTGAGCTTGGCGGCCCCGAACAGGAGGTCGAAGTCCCCGAAGGGATCGAAGTCCCCGAAGAAGGTGCGCCCTTTCTTGATGGCCTCGTAGTCGCGCTTGAACAGCACCTTGGTGCCGCAGAGGGTGTCCGTGAGGCGCTGGTCCAGGAGGTACGAGAAGGTCCAGCCGAAGAGGTGGTTGGCCAGCATGTTTAAAAACCGCATGGCCTGGTCCTCCATGGGGTAGACCAGCCGGGAGCCGTTGATGAACTCCCCCTTGCCCTCGACGAGGGCGTCGTAGAACTTGGGCAGATCCTCCGGGCGGACCGTGATGTCCGCGTCGAGGATCATCAGGATGTCTCCGGTGGCCTTCTCGAAACCGAGGCGCACGGCGTCCCCCTTGCCTTTGCCGGGTTGGAGGTAGACGGCGGCGGCGTCGAGATCGGGGTTGAGTGCCTTCAGCTCGCCGATGCACCGCTCGATCTCCTCCACGGTGCCGTCCTCCGAGTGGCCGTCCACAAAGATGAGCTCGGTGCCGAGGCCCATCTTCGGCGTCGCGCGGAAGAGCTCCTCGATGTTGCCCCGCTCGTCCTTGCACGCCACGATGACCGAGACCTTGTAGCCCTTTTTCTTCCGCGGTTTCTTCAGCGCCGTCCGTCCGACGACCATGCTGTTGAGGTTGAGCCGCCGCACGGCGGGCATTGGGGCGAGCCAGCTGTTGATGAGATCCGCGATCCCGGGGATGGGCAGGGGCGCGAGGATGTCACGGCCGTTCTTGACGATGTCGATGCCCGCCATGTCGAGGAGGTTGGCGAGATCCTCGAGCTCGAGCCAGTTCTGCTCCCGCTGACGGGGCTTGACCCCCAGGGCCTCGGCCAGCTTCACGAAGGGGCCCCAGAGGTAGTTGTAGTGGGTGATGAGGATGCGGGTCCGATCATGCGACAGACCGGCCAGCTGGGCCAGCACCCGCTGCACGTCGGTGAGATCCCCCACCAGGTTGGAGAGGAGGATGATATCGAAGGTCTCGTTCAGCTCCAGATCGTGGACGTCGGCGACCTTGAACTCCAGGTCCGGATGGTGGTCCCGGGCGTGCCGGATGATGGTCTCGCTGAAGTCTACCCCCACCCCGCGGGAGGGGTTGAGGGAGGCCAGGAGATCTCCGGTGCCGCAGCCGAGCTCCAGGACGGACGACCCCTCGGGGACGTTGAACTTCACGATCTGCCGCAGCCTCTTGTTGTAGTACCGCTTGAACACGCCGGGGCTCAGATAGTCCCTGGCCGCCTGCTCGAAGAACTGCTTCCGCGCTTCGGTGGTCTTCCGGTCCCGGTCGGCGATTTTCGTACCCATCGTCTCTCTCCTTTAAGTGGATGCCGTTGACCCTTGATATCAGAGGTTCCGTTTGCCACGCAACCACGGTGGGTCGATTTACTATGGTTTTTTCAGTACTTCCACAAAAAAATCCGAATCGCCCGGACGCATCGGAGGGGTGAGTGGGGTGTTCTTTTTCAGAATTACGATTTTTTTGGAAACAATCCTATGCAGCGGTCGATAGAGAAGATGTCGTAAAGTTCTCTGTCAGAGAGGAGGTACAATGGGCATCAGAATCACCAACAGTCCCCCCGGCGAGTCCCTGATAGACATATCGGACGGGGAAAAGAGAGTGGGGGAGGCCACCGTTGATAAGGTCACGGACGCGGCCGGCGGGGACTCGGTGGCGCGAATCGCCCGGGAGGCGGTTGCGGGAGGCATTCAACAAGGCGAGGTCGTGGCGCGAATCCTGTCGGACGCCATGGGCTCCTCCTCCCTCGACGCGCTCCCGGATGACCTGCGCCGGGAGCTCGAGGAGACCCTCTCGATGATCCTCGAGTCGGATCCCCACCTTTGTGGCCTGGCCGCGGCCATCACCCCCGCCGATCCGAAATAGGAGAAATCCATCATTCCCCCTTGACATTCAGCGCCTCTTGTCCATTATTGCTTATCAGGAACTATTACTATTAAAACAGTTGGGGGAGGGAGCGACGCAATGGCCATCTACATCTGCCCGGTGTGTTCGTACAAATATGAAGAAGCCCGGGAAGGAGCGCCGTGGGACGCCCTCGAGGACGACTGGGTCTGCCCGGTGTGCGGCGCGCCCAAGAGTGTGTTCGTAGAGGAAGCCGTCGAGCCTCCGGCGGCGTCTCCGACTAAGACCGCCCTGACGACGAGCGATGTTCTCGCCGCCACCATGACCGCCTGGGGGGTGAGGTGGGTGTTCGGCATGGTGGGGCACTCCAACCTGGGCCTCGCCGAGGCCATCCGGAAGGAGGTCTCCCGGGGAAGGCTCTCCTCCATCGGCATCCGTCACGAGGGTGCGGCCTCCTTTGCCTGCTCGGCCTACGGCAAGCTGACGGGCCGTCCCGCGGCCTGCCTCGCTATCGCAGGCCCCGGCGCCACCAACCTGCTCACGGGGCTTTGGGACGCCAACGTGGATCGCTCTCCGGTGCTCGCCCTCACGGGCCAGGTGCAGACCCAGGTGCTCGGTCCCGGCGCCTTCCAGGAGGTGGATCTACGGGCCGCTTTCGGACAGGTGGCCGGGTGGCAGCAGATGGTGCTCTCAACGTCCAGACCGGCGGAACTGATGAGCCTCGCCCTCAAGAGCGCTATCGTCAACCGCGGCGTCTCCCAGCTGATCGTGCCCGACGAGGTGCAGACCCTCGAGGCGGCGGATCCCGCTCCCGGGAGCCCCGAGGGGCGCCTGATGGACCGGCGGATCGCCCCCCCAGCGGCGGTCCTGGCGGCGGCGGTGGAGCGGCTCGCGTCGGCGAAGCGGCCGGTGGTCATCGTCGGCCACGGCGCCCGGTTCGCGATGGATAGCATCATCCCCCTGGCCGAAAGGCTGAACAGCCCCGTCATCACCACGTTCAAGGCCAAGGGGCAGATTCCGGACGCGCACCCTCTGGCGTGCGGCGTGGTGGGGCGGAGCGGGATCCCTGTCTCCGCCCGGTTCATGGGGGAGGCGGACCTGCTGCTGGTGTTCGGCGCGAGCTTCAGCCAGCACTCGGGCATCCTCAAGGACAGGCCCACCATCCAGGTGGACTTCGACCCCATGGCGCTGGCCCGGTTCCACGCGGTGGCGCTGCCGGTGCAGGGGGAGATCGGGGTGACCGCGGCGCTGTTGACAGACGCCCTCGACGGGAGACCCCTCGACGGAGAGGATCCCCGGACGGCGGTGGCCGGGGAGTGGGCCGCGTGGCGGGCGGAGAAAGCGCGCCGCGCCGGGGAGGACGCCGGCCGGGGGCTCGCCTCCGCCGCCGTCTTCGAGGCACTCTCAGAGGCGGCGCCAACGAACGCCCTCATCGCCGTGGACGTGGGCAACAACACCTACTCCTTCGGCCGCTACTTCGAGTGCCGGGACCAGCGGGTGATTATGTCCGGCTACCTGGGATCCATCGGCTTCGCCCTGCCGGCGGCCATGGGGGCCTGGGCCGCCGCGCAGGAGGAGGGCTCGCCGGTCTTCGGCCGGCCGGTGATCTCGATCTCCGGCGACGGGGGTTTCGCCCAGTACATGGGGGAGCTCCTCACCGCGGTGAAATACGGGATGAACATCACCCACATCCTCCTCAACAACCGGGAGCTCGGCAAGATCTCCAAGGAGCAGCGGGACGCCCGTCTCGAGGTGTGGCAGACCGACCTCCACAACCTGGGCTTCGCCGAGTTCGCCGAAGCCTGCGGCGCCAAGGGCATCCGGGTGACGAGCCGCGGCGACCTGAAGGAG